>NZ_QKZF01000002.1:0-675256 GCF_003253915.1 Burkholderia sp. 28_3 | reverse complement strand
AGCGATCACGATCAACCGAAACGGGTGATCACGATCATTCGGAATCCATGATCACGATCCGCCGAAATGCGTGATCACGTTCGCCGGAATACGCACCGTGTGCGCCAACATCGTTGGCATCTACCTCGTCGGAAGCGTCGCAGGCTGGGAGCGTTGGCTGGCGGCAGCAGCGGGCTACTTCCTGGTCTGGCGGCTGTGCCTGTACGGCGCGACGGCCTACGGCTGGGTCTGGATGCGTCGCCGACTGCTGGCGCGCGAGGACGACGCGCAAGCGCGGCGCCGCCTGGTGCGCAGCGAGATCGCCGGCGTCGTTGCCATCGTGGCGCTTGAAGCCAGCCTGTTGATGCAGGGCTGAGGGGAGATCCGAGCCATGACGCTTTTCGCGACCGACTACCTGGAGTACTACCTGACCCTGGTTTCCTGGATCGTCAACAACGGCATCTGGGCGGTACTGGTATCCAGCGGGGTATTCGCACTGCCCTTCGTGGCGATCATCGTGCAGGAATGGCTCAAGGCCCGTGGGGAGGGTGCAGACGAAGGCAATAAGGGCGTGCTCTCGGCCGCACGCATTGAGAACCGGGTGTTCGTCGCCATCGTGGTCGTGATGTTCGCCGGCATCCCCTTCATCGACGTGGACCTCAACACCATTCAGTACGACAGCTCGCGCTCGGCTCAATGCCAGGTCAGCGTGCCGCAGCCCACGGATACCGGCTGGTCCCAGTCCTTCAGCACCATCAACAACCAGAGTGCCAAGGTGCCGGTCTGGTGGGCATTCATGCACGCGCTCTCGCGCGCCGTCACCAGTGCCTCGGTGGCAGCGATCCCGTGCGGAACAGACCTGCGACAGATGCGCATGGAGATCGACGCTACCCGCATCAACGACCCGGTGCTGGCTCAGGAAGTGGCCGATTTCACACACGACTGCTACGGGCCAGCACGCGCTAAATTGTTCATGGCGCGACCGGAGCTGGACGAAGCTCAAATGAACGACGTGACATGGATCGGTTCGAGGTTTTTCACGGACACCGGCGGCTACTACGACAGCTACCGCTCCAGCACGGCGCGCGAGTCATGGCCCTATGACGACACTCGCGACGCAGGGCTTGCGCAGGTGGCCAGTGGCGGCGGCTACCCGACTTGCAGGCAGTGGTGGGCCGATGGCAGCAACGGCCTGCGAGCACGGCTGCTGAGCCAGGTGGACCCCAGCCTGTTGAATCGCTTGGCGGGCTGGGCCGGGTTCCTCAGCCGTACCGAGGTGGACGATTCGGTGGTCCGTACCATCGCGTCACCGCGACAGCAGAAGCTCAACCAGGGTTCGGTCTATACCGACTACGGCGGCCAGATCGACAAGACCCTGCCGAACATCGTGACGCGGGCCACGGGGGACGTAGGAATGGCGGTCGGGGCACTTGCCGCATTCCCTGCCATGGACGTGGTGCGCCAGGCGCTGCCCATGGTGCTTGCCTTGCTCAAGATGGCGCTGGTCATCTGCATCCCGCTCGTGCTGGTCGTCGGCACCTATGACCTGAAGACGGTCGTCACCGTCAGCGTCGTGCAGTTCGCGCTGTTCTTCACCGATTTCTGGTTCCAACTCGCTCGCTGGATCGACAGCACCATCCTCGATGCGCTCTATGGGTGGGGCTTCGGCTGGAACCGGCCGCACACTAACTTCGATCCGCTGGTGGGGTTGAACAATGCCTTTGGCGACCTGCTCCTGATGTTCGTCATGGGCACGATGTTCCTGGTCTTGCCGGGTTTTTGGCTTGCGAGCCTTACTTGGGTTGGGATTCGGGCTGGACACGTCATCCAAGGGCTTTCGGATGGCAGCAAGAGTGCCGGCCAAGCAGGCGGTAAGGGCGCTGGGGCCCTTACCGGAGGTAAGCTGAAGTAGCGCGGCGCCGGTCAGTCGTCGGTGTACAACTCGTGCGACGTATCGTTGTACAGGTTGGGATCGTAGCCCGGCGTCTTGCGCAGTTCGGTGAGGTCGGTGAAAGGCCACTCGTCTTCATCCGAGGTATTGGCAGCAGCAGCCCATCCCGCCACCACGACTCCCAACAACACGAGTGCGAACCAGAAGGCGACGTAGAGCAGCGCGCCCAGCACAGCCAGCTTGACCGCCCACAGCAGCACTGTGGCACCAACCGAAGGCACCCCTTTGACCATCAACCAATTCGATACCCGCCGTTCGCCACGCGCATAGGCACGCCATACACGGCCAAATGCGCGGCCGATACGTTCTGCGGTGCTGGTACGAGTTGTGGTGTTCATGGTCGTCTCCTGCTACTGAGGGATGTCTATTCCAGGGTGCTCCACTTCATTCCGTTTCAGGCTTCAATGTGTTTTCTCGCTGCTTCAGGACGCTTCGTCATCCGGTTCCACCGGGCCCGGGTCGGGTTCCACGCCGATGCGGTAGGTGGCAACGAAACGCGGCCAATCCACATGGTCAACCAGATCGATGTCCTCGATGACGCTGACCTTCGCTCCCGCACGCTCGAACAGGGCGATGCTCTTGGCGGGATAGTTGTTGCGCGACGGATAGAGCACTCCGTCGAACAGAGGTTGGCCGTCGTCGCCGACCATCGCATGCACCTGAGCGGACACCTGCTGCGTGTGCGTGTAGTCGCGGCTGGCCAACTGCTCCAGGTTCAGGCCAAAGTAGCCCGCCATGACGCTCGGTGCCGTGAGATCGGCCAGAAGCACGTCGGCCACCACCCCTACAGCGCGCACCATCCTGCCCTGGACTTCTTTCAATGCGATCGAGCGCTTCGCGTCATCAAGCCACTGATGCTTGTGAAACACCGACTCCATCAACGCCGTGGGCAGGTCGCGCCCCAGGTAGAGCACGCCGTAGGCTCGGGCCGGGTCGTCGTAGCGATTGGTGCTGCTGCGACCATAGTACAGCGGGCTGCCCCGATAGACGACGCGGCTCACATGCTGGAGCAGTTCACCGGCATCGATCAGAAAAGAAGGCAGCTCGTGGTTCATGGCAGTCTCGCTTCAATGCACCTGAACGCCCAGCACGTTAAACACGGCCTCGGCCACGGCGTCGATCGTGCCATGCGTCACCGCATCCACCGGCGAGCGACCGCCCAAGCCTTCGAGCGGTTCGGACAGTGCGCGGTAGATCGTCCAGTGATCGATACCCTCGACCTCCTGAAGCACGGTTTGGGTCAACTGCTGCTTTACCGGGTCGAGCTGCCAGTCGGGCAGCTTCTGACCGCGCGGCCCCACGTTCAGCGCCAGCAGCCGACGCGCGAGGATGTCCTTGTAGATCTGCTGGCGCGACTTGTCCGCCAGCTTGGCGAACTCCGCGGGCGGCAGGTTGTGCGGCTGGTTGAAGGTTTCCAGTAGCACCGCACGGCCTCGCTGGACGTCGGTTTCATTCGGTGCCCAGCGCGTGTCGGCGCGCAGCGCGGCCGCCTTGCGTGCAAGGGCCTGCCCAACGGTCTCCCCCTGCAAGTTGGCGGGCAGTGTTACCGCTTCCACGCGCTCGTGGACGAACGCCTGCAACTCGGCCGCGAAAGCCGTGGCATCCCGGATTTCGACGGTATCCGCGAAGCGGCGTACATCTTCCACCGTGACGCGCGGCAGACGGTCGGCAATGAATTCAATGGCAGTGGGCATGGTCATCTCCCAAGTAGGTTTGAGACAGGTTTCACTCTAGTCGCCTTTGTCGCGTTTGTCAACTTTGACGCCTAGAAAGCAACCTACCCGGCGGAAGCAGCGCCTTCGCAGCATAGACCGAGGCCAGCGCCTGGTCGCCGTCCAATGCATTCGAGCGGGTTCCACATTGACGGTGGAGCCGCGATCCAGGCCCCGCTATACCGAAACGGTTAAAGGCCAAAGGGTCGAAATGGCAAGGGAATGGGGTGCAAGGGGAAAGGCCCTACCTCGAAAAGGCCAAAAGGCCTCCCGGTCGGCCCGTCATTAGGACACCTCACATGCTCTCCCTGTTCCAGCGAAAACGGCCCCCGGTCGCTGCCGCACCGACGCCATCACCCGTCACCGACCTCCCGAAAGGGCTGCTGCGTCCTGAGTCGGCCGCATCGCTGCTGGCCACCCCACGCCGGCAGAAGCTGCTGGAGCACATCTGGCAGCGCACGTCGCTCTCACACCGGCAATTCGTCACCCTGTACCGCACGCCCCTGGAACGCTACGCCGAACTGGTCCAAGCCTTTCCGGCCTCCGAAGCGCATCACCATGCCTATCCGGGCGGCATGCTCGACCACGGCCTGGAGATCGTGGCCTACAGCCTGAAACTGCGGCAGTCCCATCTGCTGCCCATCGGTGCCAGTCCCGAAGACCAGGCGGCGCAGTCCGAAGCCTGGACCGCCGCCGTCGCCTATGCTGCGCTGCTCCACGATATTGGCAAGATCGCCGTCGATCTACACGTCGAACTGGCCGACGGCAGTACTTGGCATCCGTGGCATGGCCCGCTGCACCAGGCGTACCGATTTCGCTACCGTGACGACCGCGAATACCGCCTGCACAGCGCCGCAACAGGCTTGCTCTATCGCCAACTGCTCGACCGCCACGTCCTGGACTGGCTCAGCGACTATCCGGCTCTCTGGGCACCGCTGCTCTATGTGCTGGCCGGTCAGTACGAACATGCCGGTGTACTGGGGGAACTCGTCGTGCAAGCAGACCGGGCGTCGGTGGCCCAGGAGCTGGGCGGCGATCCGGCGCGCGCCATGGCCGCGCCTAAGCACGCACTGCAACGCAAGCTGCTGGACGGGTTGCGCTACCTGCTCAAGGAACAGTTGAAGCTGAACCAGCCGGAAGCCTCCGATGGCTGGCTCACCGAGGATGGTTTGTGGCTGGTGAGCAAGACGGTCTCGGACAAACTGCGCGCACACCTCCTGTCTCAGGGGATCGATGGCATTCCTGCGAACAACACCGCCGTGTTCAACGTGCTGCAGGACCACGGCATGCTCCAGCCCACCTCGGACGGCAAAGCGGTCTGGCGCGCGACCGTCACCAGCACGACCGGCTGGTCCCATTCGTTCACCCTGTTGCGTCTCGCTCCCGCGCTGATCTGGGAGTCTGGCGAGCGACCAGCACCTTTCGCAGGCACGGTAGAGATCGACGCGACGCCCGCAGAAAACGACGCCAGCATGTCGGCTCCCGTGCCAACCGTCTCGGTGAACCCAGCGCAGGGAGGTCAAGAGCCTCCAATTTGGGAGGACGACAGCACCACCATCGTTTCACCGCCCGCGGCCCAGCCCGTGCCCGACGTCATGGAGGACTTGCTCGCGATGGTGGGCTTAGGTGAGTCGGCCGGCGTTGGACAGGATGCCGAAGAGTTCCTCCACCCTCCCGCGCCAGCAACAGCCGCGACGTCCATTCCATCACCTGTACCCGCGCCTACGCCTGGGTCATCGGCAACGAAGCCATCCACGGAACAGTTCATGGTTTGGCTGAAGCAGGGAATCACCTCACGACGGCTCATCATCAACGACGCGAAGGCGCTCGTGCATACGGTGAATGACACGGCCTACCTGGTCAGCCCGGGTGTGTTCCAACGCTATGCGCAGGAGCATCCCGAAGTGGCCGCGCTCGCCAAGCAGGAGAATCAACAGGATTGGCAGTGGGTGCAGAAGCGCTTCGAGAAGCTGCAGCTACATCGCAAGCACCCCAATGGCCTGAACATTTGGACCTGTGAAGTCACGGGCCCGAGGAAGTCCCGCCGACTGCATGGCTACCTCCTTGAAGATGGGTCCTTGGCATTCCCCGAAATACCGCCCAACAATCCCTATCTTGCTCTGACTCAGGAAGGATGACGCGATTCGGGCATTGATCGCCACCGTCGTTTGGCGACGATCAATACCCCGCGAAAGCTGGCAACATTTGGCGAACTGAGCTACTCGGCCCGCGCCAACTCCTGCGCAAGGAACGGAGCGGTTCGGCTGCCAGACGTTCGGGCCACCTGCTGAGGGGAGCCCGCCACCACGATGCTGCCGCCGGCAGCGCCTGCACCAGGCCCCACGTCGATCACCCAATCGGCCTGAGCCACCGCGCGCATATCGTGCTCGATCATCACCACGGTGTTGCCGGCATCGACCAGGCGCTGCAACTGCACCAGCAGCCGGTCGGCATCGGACGCATGCAGCCCGGTGGTTGGCTCGTCGAGCACGTACAGGCTTCGGCCGCGCTGGCTGCGCTGAAGCTCGGTCGCCAGCTTGATGCGCTGCGCCTCGCCACCGGAAAGTTCCGTGGCCGGTTGCCCCAGGCGCAGATAGCCCAATCCGATATCGCGCAGCAATTGCAGGGGCCGGGCCACGGCGTCTTCACCCGCAAAGAATTCGCTGGCTTCGTCCACGGTCATCTGCAGCACCTCGGCGATGTTGCGCCCGTTCCATTGCACCTTCAGCGTGGCCTCGTTGTAGCGTGCGCCATGGCACGTCGGACACGGGGCGTACACGCTGGGCATGAACAGCAACTCCACACTGACGAAGCCCTCGCCCTCGCAGGTCTCGCAACGCCCCTTAGCCACGTTGAACGAGAAGCGCCCGGCGTCATAGCGGCGGCGTCGCGCATCGGGCGTGGCGGCGAACAGCTTGCGCACGTGGTCGAACAGGCCGGTGTAGGTGGCCAGGTTGGACCGGGGCGTGCGCCCGATCGGCTTCTGGTCCACCTGCACCAGGCGCTGTATGGCGTCCACGTCGCCCGCCAGATGACCGCCAGTCGCTTCGATCACTGCCGGCCCTTCGCTGGTGGCGCTTTCGGCCGCGTCGTCCTCGGGCTCGTGGCCCAGGTGCAGTAGCACCAGCTCCGGCAGCGCCTGCGCGACGAGGCTGGACTTGCCCGAGCCGGAGATGCCGGTGACGGCCGTCAGCACGCCCAGCGGAATGCGTGCGTCCACGCCATGCAGGTTGTGACGATGGATGCCCTGCAGCTCCAGCCAGCCGGTCGCTTCGCGTGCCCGGCTTCCCGGCGCGGCGATTTCGTCGAACAGATAGCGGGCGGTGCGCGATTCGGCAATCTTGCGCAGGCCGTCCGGCTCGCCGCTGTAGAGCACGCGGCCGCCACGCTCCCCGGCATCCGGCCCCACATCCACCAGCCATTGCGCGCGGCGCATCAGGTCCAGGTCGTGCTCGACCACGAACACCGAGTTGCCCGCGTCACGCAGCCGGTCGAGCGCGTCGTACAGCGCCTGGCTGTCGGAGGGGTGCAACCCCGCCGAGGGCTCGTCGAGCACGTACACAACACCGAACAGCAGGGAACTCAATTGCGTGGCCAGCCGCAGGCGCTGCAACTCGCCGGCCGAAAGCGTCGGCGTGGCCCGGTCCAGCGTCAGGTAACCCAGGCCCAGCCCACGCAGTTGACGCAGGCGCGCCATCACACCGCCGGCCAGGCGCTGCGCGGCGAGGCGCTTTTCTTCCGACAGCGCGGAGGTGCGGCGCACGTCGGGCGATACCGCATGGACGGCACGGCCGGAGGCCGCGCGTTCGGCACGGTCGCGTCGGGTCGCTTCCTTGTCCGTAGCCGCCCCCGCTGCATGGGCGCGGAAATCGCCCTGGGCAATGGGTTCGAGCAAGGCCGCCAACTGGTCCAGCGGCATCTGCATGAACGCGCCGATGTCCACGCCGGCGAAGGTGACCGACAGCGCCTCGGGCTTGAGCCGCTTGCCGTGGCAGGTGGGGCACGGCTTGCCCTCCATGAACCGGGACACGCGCTTTCTCATCAGTGCGCTTTGGGTATTGGCAAAGGTGTGCAGCACATACCGCCGGGCGCCGGTGAAGGTGCCCATGTAGCTCGGCTCCATCTTGCGCTTGAGCGCCGTGCGGGTCTCGGCGGGCGTGAAGCCGGCGTACACCGGCACTGTCGGTGTTTCCTCGGTGAACAGAATCCAGTCGCGGTCCTTCTTCGGCAGGTCCTTCCACGGTCGGTCAACGTCGTAGCCCATGCTGACCAGGATGTCGCGCAGGTTCTGGCCTTGCCAGGCGGGGGGCCAGGAGGCGATCGCCCGCTCGCGGATGCTCAGGGAGGGATCGGGCACCATGATGGCCTCGGTCACCTCGTACACATGGCCCAGGCCGTGGCAGGTCGGGCACGCTCCCTGCGGCGTGTTGGGCGAAAAATCCTCGGCGTACAGCATCGGCTGGTTGGCTGGGTAGGCGCCGGCGCGCGAATACATCATCCGCACCAGGCTGGACAGGGTGGTCACACTGCCCACGGAGGAACGCGCGTTGCTGGAGCCCCGCTGCTGTTGCAACGCCACCGCCGGCGGCAGGCCGTCGATCGCATCGACGTCCGGCACGCCGGCCTGGTCGATCAGGCGCCGCGCATAGGGGGCCACCGACTCGAAGTAGCGCCGCTGCGCCTCGGCGTAGATGGTGCCGAAGGCCAGCGAGGACTTGCCGGAGCCGGAAACGCCGGAGAACACCACCAGCGCGTTACGCGGGATGGAAACGTCCACCTCTTTGAGGTTGTTCTCGCGCGCGCCGCGCACTTCCACCATGCCGCTGGCCGCAGCGGTACAAGAGGATTCACCGAAAGAATTGTTTGGCATGTTCTTATCCTGTAGTTCGTCCCGCTCAGGACGGGACTTCCTGAGTTCGGGGGCCGCGGCGACTGGCTTCGAGCGCCGCGGTGACAGTGCGGGCGTCGTAGCTGCCGCGCAGACGACGACCCTCGACGAAGAACGTCGGCGTGGCGTGCGCACCGCTGGCGACGGCACTGGCGAGGTCGCGCTCGACACGCTCGATCACCGCGGTGCTGTCGAGATCCGCGATGAACCGTTCGACGTCGAGCCCAAGCTCGGCGGCGTAGCCGATCAGATGCTCGCGCTCCAGCGCATGCTGACGGGTGAACACGAAGTCCAGCCACGGCCAGAACATCCCCTGGTTCGCCGCTGCCTCGGACGCCCGCGCGGCAATCGGCCCGTGCGGGTGGTGCGGCAGATGGCGCACCACATACCGCAGGTCGTCCCCGAAGTGGGCGCGCAGATCGTCCCACGAACCGGTGGCGTGCGCACAGTACGCGCACTCGAAGTCCACGTACTCGACGAGTGTGAGCTGGGCGTCCTCCGGCCCGCGGATGTGATCGATCTCCGGATCGACCGGTGGCTCAAGCACCATCGGCAGGTCAGCGGTCTTCTCACCCCACCGCTGGGCGGCGACCTTGAAGATCAGCCACCCGAGCAACGTGGCGAACACCATCGACACGAGCACGCCGACCGTCGCCTGGCGGCCCAAGTCGGAGGTCGTGCCGAACGCGAGCCCGATGATCAGCAGCGACACGGTGAACCCGATCCCGGACAGTGCCGCACCACCGAACACGCTGCCCACCCCGACGCCCTCGGGCAGCCGGCCCAGGCCGAGACGGACGGCGATGAGAGTGATGAGCCCGATGCCCAGGAGCTTGCCGAGCACGAGCCCTGCGATGACGCCCCACGTGACTGGCGAGCCGAAGGCCTCGGCGAGCAGCCCGCCACGCACGTCCACTCCGGCGTTCGCCAAGGCGAACACCGGCACGATCAGCAGCGCCGTCGGCAGCCGCAGGAACTCGTGCAATCGCTCGTTCACCGAGATACCCCGGGACAGCCCGCAGTCCACCGCGCGGGCCGATGCGGCACTCGGAGACTGCCAGAAGTCGCGGAACAGTTGTTTTGCCGCGACGACCTTGTGACGTTGCGTCGCGTAGGCGGGGATCAGCAGCCCCGCGGCCATCCCGGCGAGAGAGGCATGGATGCCGGAGTACACGGTTGCGAGCCACAGCACGATCACGATCAGCACATACGGCATTGCCCGCCACTGGCGGGTGCGCCCTAGCCGCCACAACGCAACGAGACTGGCGAGGGCGATCAACAACGGGACGATCCGAATCTCATCGCTATAGACGATGCCGATGATGGACACGGCGAGGAAGTCATCGACCACGGTCAGGGTGAGCAGGAACACGCGCAACTGACCGGATAGCCGCGGGCCGACGATCGCCAGGGTGCCCAGCATGAATGCCGTATCGGTGCCGACCACCGCCCCCCACCCGTGCAGGCCCTCACTTCCGGCCAGCCCCACGATCAGGACATACACCAGCGCGGGAAGCACGACACCCGCGACCCCCGCGATCAGAGCGAGACGGGCACGGCTGCGATCCCGGAGCGATCCGTGGGCGAACTCCTGACGCACCTCCAGGCCGATCAGGAAGAAGAAGACCACCATCAGGCCGTCGTTGACCCAGTGATGCAGGTCCATGTGCAGGCCCAGCGGCCCGAAGTCAAACCCGACGTCCAGGTGCCACAACTCGAAATAGGCATCGGATAGCGGCGAGTTCGCCCACGCCAGCGCCACGACCGTGACGATCACCAGCAGCACCGCAGCACCAGACTCCGTGCGCAGATAGCGGGCAACGCGTCCCCGGCTGATCTTCGCCGAGGATGCACCGAAAGAAGTGGCTGACATGTTCTTATCCTGTTCCTGTAGTTCGTGAAGTCGCGATGAGCCGGTTTCGGAGACGACCAGTCAGGCGTCCGCCTCTGGCAGCGTCCCATCATCCAGCGAGCGCAGCCAAGTAAGCCTTTCTCCCAGCCTGCGCTCAACACCTCTGTCCGTTGGCTGATACCAGCCCGGCCGCGCCACGCCCTCGGGAAAGTAGCTTTGCCCAGCGGCATAGCCGTTGGGCTCGTCATGGGCGTAGCGGTAGCCTTCGTGATACCCCATCTGCTGCATCAGCTTCGTCGGCGCATTGCGAAGATGGAGAGGCACAGGCAGGGAGCCGTTGTTCTTGACGAAGGCCTTCGCCTTGTTCCAGGCGGCATAGGCAGCGTTCGACTTGGGGGCGGCAGCAAGGTAGGTCGCCGCGTGGGCAATCGGTATTTCGCCTTCGGGGGAACCCAGCCTCTCATAAGCCAGCGCGGCATTGAGCGCCAGTTGCAGCGCCTGCGGGTCGGCATTGCCGATGTCTTCGCTGGCCACCACGATCATGCGGCGCGTCACCTGGCTGACGTCGCCGCTGCCGTCGAGGATGCGGGCCAGCCAGTACAGGGCCGCGTCGGGGTCGGAGCCCCGCAGCGACTTGTGGAAGGCGGAGAGCTGCCAGTAGAACTCGTCGCCGCCCTTGTCGAACCTGCGCAGTGATGGGCTGGTGGACAGTTTGGCAAACTCGCCATCGACCACGGCCTTGCCCGCGCCCGACGCAGCATTCGTCACCTGCTCAAGCAGATTGAGGAAGCGCCTGCCATCGCCATCGGCAAAGCCCTTGAGCAGATCCAGCGCGTCCGCGTCCAACGTGACGCCCTGGAGATGCGGCAGTGCGCGTTCGTAGAGCTGGTTCAGTTCGTCGCCGGACAGCGGTTCGAGGGTATAGACCTGCGCGCGCGAGAGCAGCGCGGAATTGACCGCCAGCCCCGGATGCTCGGTCGTCCCCCCCACCAGGGTCAGGAGCCCCGACTCGACATGGGGCAGTAGGGCATCCTGCTGCGCCTTGTTGAAGCGATGGATCTCATCGACGAAAAGCACCGTCGATCGACCATGGTTGTCCAGTTCTGCCTGGGCCTCGTCGATGGCTTGCCGGATGTCCTTCACCCCGGCAAGCACGGCCGAGATGGCGATGAATCGGCTGTCGGTCGCACTGGCGGCCAGGCGCCCCAGGGTGGTCTTGCCCACGCCTGGCGGCCCCCAGAGGATGAACGAGTGCAACTTGCCCGCCTCGAACGCGAGACGAAGCGGCTTGCCGGGGCCGAGCAAGTGCCGTTGCCCGACGAATTCATCCAGCGTCTTGGGCCGCAGGAGTTCGGCCAAGGGAGGCTTGGGCTTTGTCGTGAATAGATCGGTCAAGTTCCTCTCCCTGGCATTTCTGATAGTTGACGTTCCGATAACGTTGGCACCTCAATCCAGGGAGCCGGATTTGTCCAACGCCGCGGGCTCTTTGTCGCTAATCGCATGCATGATGATGCGAGAGCCGCGGTAGCCGATGCTGTGGTTCCATACCCAGCTCAAAGCGACGCTGAGACGATTTCGCGTACCGATCAGAAAGTAGATGTGCGCCAGCTTCCAGATCCACCACGCAAAGGCACCACGCAGCTTCACCCGCCCCATGTCAATCACCGCCAGGCTGCGGCCGATGGTGGCCAGGTTCCCCTGATGCCGGTATTTGAAAGGTCCGTCAGCGGGCTTGCCCTTCAAACGCCGTCCAATGAGGTTGGCGACGTACTTCCCTTGCTGTTTGGCGGCCGGGGCGATGCCCGGCACGGGCTTCCCATCGGCCATGGTGCACGAGGCTGTATCGCCGATGGCGAAGACCTCCGGCCGACCGGCCACCGTCAGGTCAGGGCCAACGACCACCCGACCCGCACGATCAGACGCAGCGCCCAGCCAGCGAGCCGCGGGAGACGCCTGGACTCCGGCGGCCCAGACGATGGTCTTGGCCGAAAGGGGCTTGCCACCGTACACCACGCCATCGGCCGAGCATTCGGTGACCGGCGTACCCAGCACGACCTCGACGCCGAGCTTTTCGAGCGCCTGGCGCGTATAGGCCGAAAGATCCTCTGGAAAGACGGACAACAGACGCGGGCCAGCCTCGATCAGTACAACCCGCGACGTGCTCGGGTCGATCGAGCGAAAGTCACGCGCCAGCGTGTCTCGTGCAAGCTCGGCGATGGTTCCGGCCAATTCAACCCCGGTGGGACCACCACCGATGATGACGAACGTCTGCAGCGCGGCACGCTGCTGAGGATCGCTCGTGCGCTCAGCCTCCTCGAAAGCCGCGAGGATTCGGCCCCGAATGGTCGTGGCATCTTCCAGCGTCTTCAACCCCGGCGCGAAAGCCCCCCATTCGTCGTGTCCGAAGTAGGCATGGGTAGCGCCTGTCGCGAGCACGAGCGTGTCGTAGGTTTGCCGCAATCCATTGTTGAGAATGACCTGACGCGCGTCCTGGTCGATACCTTCCACTTCCGCCATCAAGGTGTTCACTTCCGGGCGATTTCGGAAGAGATAGCGAATAGGCCAGGCGATCTCGGATGTCGAAAGTGACGCCCCTGCAACCTGGTAAAGCAAGGGTTGGAACAGGTGATGATTGCGCCGATCGATGATCGTCACATCGACCTCGGCACCAGCAAGCTGGTTGGCAACCTCGATCCCGCCGAAGCCCGCTCCGATAATGACGACGTGATGTCGGTTTTTGGAGGTCTTTGTCATGACCTGATCTCCTCTCTCTCAGCGTTTCAGCGCCGATGCGTGGTGTGCCATATGCTCGCCAATGAAACTGGCAATGAAGTAGTAGCTGTGGTCGTAGCCTGGGCGCAGATTCAACGTGAGCGGGTGCCCCGTCTCGTCGCAGGCCTTGCGCAGCAGGTCGGGCTGAAGCTGGCTCTCCAGGAACTCGTCGCCCAAGCCCTGGTCCACCAGCAACGGCAAACGCTCCTGCACGGTGCGAATCAGCTCCACGGTGTCGTACTGTTTCCACACCTCCCGATCGCTGCCCAGGTACGCCTCGAAGGCCTTGTGCCCCCAGGGAACCTGGGTGGGGGCGACGATGGGCGAGAAGGCCGAGACGCTTCGATAACGGCCCGGGTTGCGCAGGGCGATGACCAGAGCACCGTGTCCTCCCATGGAATGGCCGCTGATGCTCCGCTCCGCTGTCACGGGAAAGTGGGCCTCGATCAGCGCCGGCAGTTCCTGCACGACGTAGTCGTACATCCGATGATTCGCAGCCCAGGGTTCCTGTGTGGCATTGACGTAGAACCCCGCGCCCTGTCCGAGGTCATAGGCAGGATCGTCGGCAACGCCTTCGCCGCGAGCGCTGCTATCGGGCGCGACGACGGCAATGCCATGTTCGGCCGCGTAGCGCTGGACGGCGGACTTGGTGATGAAGTTCTGCTCGGTGCAGGTCAGGCCCGAAAGCCAGTACAGCACCGGCACTTTGCCGTGCTGCGCCTGCGGAGGCAGATAGACGCCGACCTTCATCGTGCAACCGAGCGTCGTCGATTCATGCTGATAAACGTCCTGCCAACCATCAAAGCTGGCGTGATGTTCGATGCGTTCCATGTAGTTCTCCTATGTTCAAAGGAACGGCGCAGCTCTCGCGCGCCAAGACGGCAGCTCGTCAGGAAGATTTCTCTTCCGCCACCGTGTCGCCGTGGGCATGCCTGATCCTGCGCACGATCCACCAGATCGTCAGCATCACCGCAGGCACCAGAACCGCCATCACCGGCGCCACGCTGTCGTGAACCATCGGAATGCCCTTGAGCAAGTAGCCGAGAAGACTCACGACGTAATAAGAAATTGCCGCGACCGACAGGCCTTCGACGGTCTGCTGAAGGCGCAATTGCATCTTGGCCCGGTTGTTCATCGACGCCAGCAGATCGCGGTTCTGGCGTTCAAGCTCAACGTCGATCCAGGAACGCAGCAACGCGATGGCCCGGGTCAGCTTGTCTGAGAGCTTGGCCTGGCGCTCCTTTACGGATTGGCATGTCCGCATGGCTGGAGCGATGCGGCGCTGCAGGAAATCCGCCCAGGTGCAGTACCCGGATACGGCCTCTTCCGAAAGCGCTGCCAGCCTTTCCTCGACGATCTCGTAGTAGGCACGGCTGGCACCGAAGCGATAGAGATTCGCCGCAACTCCAGCTTCCAGCTCGGCAGCCAGGCCGGTCAATTCGGACAGCAGCACGTCGCTGTCGCGCCGTTCCACCAAGCTCGTACACATCTCGTCGGTGATCGCCGCAAGGCGCGACTCCATGCGTCGCAGCTCCGACGTCATCGATCGTGTCAACGGCAGGGACAGCAACGCCAAGGTACGGTAGGTCTCGATCTCCAGCAGACGTTGAGCCAGCGCACCCGCCCGCGCCGGGGTCAAATCGCGGGCCAGGACGAGGATCTGCGTCAGGCCATCCTCATCCTGTCGGAAGTCGGTCAGAATGGCGGCAGAGCCGTTCTCCACCAGCGAGTAGCACAGGCTGGCAGGATCGAAGCGATCGGCCTCCTTCTCCGTTTCCGGCGTCCACGGAAGAAGTCTCAAACGGATGCCGGATACGACCGGGCCGGGAGGCACAAATCCATGCCTGAACGGGTTTTCGCCGCACGGCTCTCCCGTCTCGGAATCCAGCGAAGCGCACCAGAGATACGTCGAGAACTCGGTGTGCTTTTCACAGTGCAGGTCTCCTTCGTCCCATGTCACGCCGTGAAGCGGCGTAGCATGGTCGGGTTCGGCAACGCCGAAGCGATGAGACAACTCGCTCATCGCCATCTGATCCTTGGCCTGGTCGCCTTCGGTCATGAAAGCGAGCTGCAATATGCCGCGCGGGGCCTGAATCAACAGATGCGGGCGCGCATGCACTTCACCCACGGCGGCAGCACGATCGGTGTAGGCCGGCATGCCGTACACGGTGGCGGTCGGGGTGGGTTGTACGGTCGTCGTATTTATGTTGGCCGGCTCTTTCATAACGACCTCATTTCTTCTTGGTTGAAAAACACGCTTCAAAGCAAATGCCCGCAGCCATGCGTTTCGCACATGGCTGCGGGCCGATCTTCATGAGCAGACACCGCTCTACACGGTCCGTCTAATAGGCTCGCCGTGTAGAGGCTTGTGCTGGCCCTTTCAGAACGCCCTCAGCTTCCTAGCTTTCAGACGAAGGTGTACGAGCAGACCTTGTTGCCCGCCGGATCACGCAGGTAGGCCGCATAGGCACCCGGCAGGTGGCCACGCGGGCCAGGCTGGCCCTCGTCGGTGCCGCCTGCGGCAAGGCCGGCGGCGTGGAAGGCATCCACTTCGGCGGGAGTGGCGGCCGCAAAGCCGACCGTCACGCCGTTGCTCGAAGGCGCTTCACCATTGCCCGGACGGGCGATGATGAAAGCCGGCTTTTCGCGACCGAAAAGCACCCATCCGTTGCCGAAAGGACCGAGGTTCTTGATGCCGAGAGCACCCAGGGCGGCGTCGTAGAACGCGGCCGACTTCTGGACGTCGGCGGCGCCGATGAAGACGTGCGAGAAGATGCCGTCGCCGGAAATGACAGGAGTGGACATGGTTAGTTTCCTTGATGGTTGGTGTTGAATGGATAGTGGGTGATCAGTAGTGGATCACCGTGCGAATCGACTTGCCTTCATGCATCAGGTCGAAGGCGTGGTTGATCTCGTCGAGACCCATGGTGTGGGTGACGAACGGGGCGAGATCGATCTCGCCTTTCATTGCGTCTTCCACCATGCCCGGAAGTTGGGTACGCCCCTTGACCCCGCCGAAAGCAGAGCCCTTCCAAGTCCGGCCGGTGACCAACTGGAACGGACGGGTCGAGATTTCCTTGCCGGCACCGGCGACACCGATGACGATCGACTGGCCCCAGCCACGATGGGCAGCTTCCAGAGCCGAACGCATCACGTTGACGTTGCCGATGCACTCGAAGGTGTGATCGACACCCCAGCCGGTCATCTCGATGAGAACCTCGTGAATCGGCTTGTCGAAGTCCTTCGGATTGAGGCATTCGGTCGCGCCGAAGGTACGAGCCAGCTCGAACTTCGCCGGATTGGTATCGATGGCGATGATGCGGCCCGCTTTGGCCTGGCGTGCACCCTGAATCGCGGCGAGACCGATGCCGCCGAGGCCGAAGATGGCCACCGAGTCGCCCGGCTGCACTTTGGCCGTGTTGTGCACGGCGCCGATGCCGGTGGTCACGCCGCAGCCCAGCAGGCAGACGTGCTCGGGATTGGCGTCCGGGTTGATCTTGGCCAGCGAGACTTCGGCGACGACCGTGTATTCGCTGAAGGTCGAGCAGCCCATGTAGTGGTAAAGCGGCTGACCGTTGTACGAGAAGCGAGTCGTACCATCGGGCATCAGCCCCTTACCCTGGGTTGCACGAACCGCGACACACAGGTTGGTCTTGCCGGACTTGCAGAACAGGCACTCGCCGCACTCGGCGGTATAGAGGGGAATGACGTGATCGCCAGGCTTCACGCTGGTCACACCTTCACCCACCTCCACGACGATACCCGCACCTTCATGACCCAGCACGACCGGGAAGAGACCTTCGGGGTCGTCGCCCGACAGGGTGAAGGCGTCGGTATGGCAAACGCCGGTGTTCGTGATCTTGATGAGCACCTCGCCCTTGCGCGGCGGCTCGACGTCGATCTCGACGATTTCCAGCGGCTTTCCTGGCCCGAAGGCAACTGCTGCACGTGATTTCATGATGTCGCTTCCTTTACTAGCTAACTAAATTTGCCCTCACCGAGGGCACCCTGGTGCCTCTACCGCAGATAGGAGCGGACGATAGAGATGGTCTCGTCAATGGACTTGTTCTGCGAATCGCTCCTGATTTCGCTACTGGGAAACTCTTCCCGCAGATAGCTCTCCAGAACCGTTGCCATCAATCCGTTGACTGCCCCACGAACGGCCGCAAGCTGCTGAAGAATTGCAGGACATTCCGCACCTGCATCAAGCGCTTGCTCAAGAGTCGCTACCTGACCTTTGATGCGCCTGATGCGCGTCAGTGCTTGCTTCTTTTCTTCCGGGCTGTGTGGCATCGAACACCTCTCTACTTGGGTACACCGCCGCATTATACAATACTCCCCCATAGTATATGCGGCCGAACTTCGCCACAAAATCTGTGCTCTTCGAGCACGCTTACAGGCTAGTACAGATTTGTTCCCAAGAAGCGCAAAACATTCAAATTAATGAATATTTCTTGCATGTATCGACAGCATCGGGGCAAGTTCAAAACTGGTCAAACTGGAAAAATCTATGCGCAGATAGACGTGGCCTATCTAAGCCGACTCATCGAACTGAAGCTAACAAGATGAGACCGGCTAGGCGACCTGACGACCCGAATACCGAGCCTTCCGCAGTGCAGGCAACATCTGGCCGTCCCAGTCACGATCGACCGCAACCTGGGCCTGTTCCTGGTTTCGTTCGAGTGCTTCAACGTCAAGATCACCGATCGCCCATGTCTGCGTGCCGCAAGTCGTCGCGAGAATGCCATCATCCGGGAATCCACGATCCATTGGTGCATAGATCGTGGCCTCGCCAGTGTTCGTGTCCAACGCCGGACTCCAGTCAGCAGCTCCGGTCGTCACGGCCTGCGCGATGAACATTCGGTTCTCCAGCGCCCGCGCCATGCAGCCCACACGGACCCGGGTTGCACCTGCTTGGGTGTCGGTACAGCTCGGGACCAGCAGCAGGCGCACTCCCGCCTCTCTCTGGGCTCGCACGGGCAATGGAAACTCACTGTCATAGCAAACAGCGATGCCGGCACGCACACCGTTCAGGTCGAACACCTTGAGTTCGTCGCCACCTTCGATGACGCCGGTGTCCTTCTCGAACCCCGTCAACTGCAGTTTGTCCTGGTAGTCGCGTGTACCGTCAGGCGCAAACCACCAAGCTCGGTTGCGGTAGCGGTCCAAACCAACCTGGGTCAAAAACGTACCGGCCTGAATGGTCATGCACAACTCGCGCGACAGGTCGGCATACAGTGCCAGCCAAGCAGGCTGCAAGGCCTGCAGCGCGGCCAGAGAGGCGTTGAAATCACGGCGGATGCTAGGCTTGAACGTTGCAGCCAGTTCGAGGGATAGATACTCGGGCAACACGGCCAGTTCCGCTCCGCCACGGCGCGCCTCCTCCAGAACCAGTCGCTGCCGCGCAGCAAATGCCTCGAAGTCCGTCGGCTTACCCACTGCATATTTCGCAACTGCTACTTTCACTTCGCGTTCTCCAGAGAGTGCAGCCACATCGTGAGCGTCTGCTCGGTTTCGGTCGGCTCACCCACCTCCTTCCAGGGCAGCGTAACCTTCATGTCCGACTGTCGCACGTAGCCACGACGGGTCCAGAAGGCATCATTACTGCGGTAGTTGGAAGGACGCCGGGGATCGTCGTCTGCTCGATCCACCGACGCGAACGATGTCCACTGCATGCCGCCCAACGAACGGGCATGCGCTTCGCGTTCGTCAAAGAAGCGATGGCCCAGGCCAAGGCCCCGAAAGGCTGGGAGCAGGACTGATTCGCCGCAGTAAAACACTGCCTCCATCGGGATTCCTCGATCGGCGAACGGTACCTGGAAGGCCGGCTCCGTATCGCCGAGCGGCAACCCCGTGGACGCACCCACAACCACGTCATCAGCGAGCACGAGCACCAACAGGCTGTCTGCCGAACGGGCGTACATGGAAAGGTAGTGCTTCTCGTATTCGATGTCGCCCTCGTACAGGTATGGAAAGCTGCGGAAGACCTTCGCCCGCAGATGTGCCACGGTGTCGAACCATTCGGCAATGTCCGGCCCACGACGAACCAGCACCTGCACGTCGCTGGTCATTTCAGGCGTCCCCTCCGACCTGTGCGATCCAGTCGCCGAGGTTGTAGTAGTTGGTGACACGAGCGATCTTGCCATCGCGGATCTCGAAGAACGCGCCACCCGGCAGCACGTAGCGCTGGCCCTGGGCGTCCGGCAGCCCGTCGTCCGTCACCTTGTATTCGCCATGCACCACGTACTCCGCGCCTGCGCGCAGGCCGTCGGCGCTGACCATCACCACGATCCCGCGGAGTTGCTCGCCATAGCAGCGGTCCATGCGCTGCAGGAAGGCGCGGAAGGCTTCGCGACCGACCTCACGAGCGCCCTGGTTCAAATCGTGCGCGACGTCATCGGTCAACATTGACAGCATGGCCTCGCGGTCACCGCGGTTGAAGGCGTCGTAGTAGGCAGTGATGAGAGTCGCAGCGTTCATTCGCGTTCCTTGTTGGGTTGTTCGGAGCGGAGCATTCCGGGGTGCTGTCAGTCTGGGCAACCGCGCCTCCCTTGTATATGGAATTGTTGCGATTTTATAATTCCACCATCTGGAACAATTAACGAGCGGCGAAACCGACCATGAGGCGTGCGTCATGAACAAGGAAATGGAACTACTGCGCATCTTTCGGGTGGCGGCCGAAAGCAGCAGTTTTCGCGATGCAGCCGTCCGGCTGGGGACTTCTCCGCAAGGTGTCACCCGTGCCATCCAGCAACTGGAGCAACACTACGGCGAGGTGTTGTTTCATCGAAGCACGCGCCAGGTGCGCATCACCGCCTTCGGCGAAGGGCTGTTAGACCAGGTGCGCCCGGCATTGGAGCGGTTCGAGGATCTGTGGCGAACGCCTGGCTCCGACCAGCAGGCATCCCTGTCCGGTACGGTTCGCATCACCGCACCGCACAGCTTGGGCACCAGAGCGGTGCTGCCGGCACTGGAGCGCGTGGCCGCGCGTCATCCCGACATCACGCTGGATGTGCGCCTGTCCGATCGCATCAGCAATACGGTTGACGAAGGGATTGACGTCGGAATCAGGGTCGGATTCATGCGTGATAGCCGCTTCGTCGCACGCAAGGCAGCCGACATGAAACTTCCGATCGTTGCCGCTCCGCGCCTGATCAAGAAAGTGGGCGTACCTGAAAACATCGATGCGCTAAGCAGCCTGCCAGCTACCGTGGCCTTGGATATCAATACCGGCCGTCCCTGGCCTTGGCACTTCAAGGCGGGACGCCAGTGGACACCTGCCGCACCCACTCTCGTCGCCGACAATGCCGACATGGAAATGGGAGCGGCGCTGGCCGGGATCGCGTTCGCGCAACTGGCGGACTACATGGCCGCCCCCTACATTGCCAGCGGGAAGCTCGTGCGAGTGTTGGAGAGCGAAGAACCTCCGGCATGGGGGTTGTACGTCTATCGGCCTCAGCGTGGCCCCATTCCGGGAAGGGTTCGAGCGGTATTTGATGAAATGCTGGTCGCCGTTGGATCGTTGCCAGCTTTGCGCTGACACGTCGCAAGACACTGAAAGGCACACGCCCTGGAAAGCGGGGCACTGAGCCTTGGCGGCTCGCCCCTCCGGTTGAATGATGAGCCGACCGTCTGCCCGCTTGCGCCAGGTGCAGATCGGTCGGCCATGCAACCCTATGCCGGCAAACGATTAGATGTAAATGAATTGCCGGTACAAACCATCCAACTGACGACGAATATCTTCGACGCGCTGCTCGTCACCGGTATCGGTAAATTCGAGTAGCTGCTGTTCCTTGGCAGTGATCTGATCGCAAAGGTCGGACAAATTCTCGCAGAAAGCCTCGGAGTGAACGGTGGGCTCCTCCGTATTCGTCTCTTCTCCTGCTAGTTTTCGCACAGACGAGGCCGGAGAAATCCCATTTTCCTCGTTAAAGGCAATTTGAAGCTGCCTGCGCCTATTGGTTTCATCGATCGCCTGTTTCATCGCCGGAGTCACCGCGTCGGCGTACAAGATCGCCTTGCCGTTTTCATTCCGAGCGACTCGACCTATCATCTGAATGAGAGCATGGGCCGAACGCAAGAATCCTGCACGGTCTGCATCGAGAATAGCAACCAATGATGCCTCTGGAATATCCAGCCCTTCGCGCAAAAGACTAATCCCAATCAAAACATCGAACTCTCCTGCGCGCAGGCCATTGATGATCTCAACACGATCCTCCGCTTTTATGTCCGAATGCATGTAGCGCGCTCGAATCCCGTTGTCCGTCAAGAAATCCGTTAGCTCTTCTGCACTGACCTTCGTCAGCGTAGTCACGAGCACGCGATTTTTCTTCTTCACGCACTTCGATATTTCGGCAAGCAGGTCATCTATGTATCCGTCCGCTTTCCGCACCTCAACCTTGGGATCAAGCAGTCCCGTTGGTCTGATAACTTGTTCGACAACCCTGTCTTTCGACACCCTCAGCTCGTAGTCTCCCGGAGTAGCGGAAACAAAGATGGTCTGAGGCTTGACCTTCTCAAATTCACCAAAGTTCAACGGGCGATTGTTCTTAGACGAAGGCAAGCGGAACCCGTAATCTATCAACGTCTCCTTGCGCGCCTGATCCCCCCGGTACATTGCGGATATCTGTGGCACCATGACGTGGGATTCATCGACGAACAGAAGCCCATCTTTCGGCAGGTAATCCAGCAATGTGATCGGAGGCGAGGCCGGGTCCCGTTCGCTGAAGTAGCAGGAATAATTTTCCATGCCCGAACAATAGCCTACCTCGCGCATCATCTCCACGTCATGCGTGATCCGCTCGTACAGCCTGTTTGCCTCGACCAAGCGATTATTCCTGTTCAGCTCGGCAACCCGCTCTTCCATATCAGCGAGTATCTTCTTGGACGCGGAATCTATTTTATTCGTGGGCGGTGCAAAAAGCGTCTTTGGCGAAACCAAGTAATGGTCAATTGCCCCAAGCGTTTTACCTGTAACAGGGTCTAGCCATTGAACAGACGCAACAGAGTCATCCAGCAGTTCCACCCGAACTGCCCTATGCTCGGAATCAGCAGGAAAGATATCGATCACATCACCTTGAGCGCGAAACGTTGCACGTTTGAGAGTGCGCTCAGTGCGATCATATTGCAGCAGAGCCAAACGACGAATCAGCTCTCTCTGGTTTAGTTTGACCCCAGGGGACAGAGCGATCTGCAACGCTCGGTACGCCTCCGGGTCACCCAGGCCGTAGATTGAAGACACCGAAGCGACGACGATCACATCGCGGCGCTCAATCAAGGATTTGGTCGTGGACAGGCGTAGGCGCTCAAGGTGATCGTTGATGGCCGAGTCCTTTGGAATGAAACGATCGGTGCCCGGCATATAAATCTCGGGCTGAAAATAATCGTAGTAGGAAACGAAGTACTCGACAGCATTCTCAGGAAAGAAGTGCTTCATTTCACCATAAAGCTGCGCGGTCAATGTCTTGTTAGGAGCCAAGATCAACGTGGGCCGCTTCAGACGATGAATCACATTGGCCATCGTAAAGGTCTTACCAGAGCCGGTGATACCCTTCAGCGTCTGGTGTGTCGCACCTTCTTCTATGTCCGATAGCAGGCGCGCTATCGCCTCTGGCTGGTCCCCCGCCGGCGTATAGCTGGAGTGCAGAATGAACGTACCGGTTGACATTAGATATCTCCTAATTGAGCTACTTCAATTTGTCCTGATGTATCGGCTATTTCGGAAGACCTATAGCAGTACCAAACTGGGGTGTAAATGACGGCGATCCTGCCACGCCCCACCTGGGCGTAGGCGTCGCCAACATGATAGCCCAACACACGGGCGGGCTTCCCAGTGCATATCCGCCGAGCGCCACGACGTCAGCCAGCGGCCCGTCTGCCAATGCACCTGGAGCTACTCGCCTCGTTCAGCGCCGACATCGAGTCGTGGCGGGCGAGATTGCTCTGTACGCCCCATGTGTGGCGGCGGCTCCCGCCGATGCGCGCCTTTGCCTCTCTCAGCCATCAAGACGAGACGCCGGAGGCGTGGAGCTACGTCACCTGCTAAAGATGCACGATCTCAACATTCGGCCATTTGCCTGCAAGGTACTCGGCCACTAGCCTCCGATGGCAGTGATGGGGCTTGTCTTCGCTGCAAAGCAGGCAACTGTTATCAATCTTTTCTTTATCGATTGACTCAATCTTTCGGGACGACATTAAATCCAGAAACTTCCTCGCGTAGATATCCCAATCTCCCCCTTTTATTTTATATGCCTCGAACATGTCCTTGGTTGGAGCAAGTGCTGGCAGGTGCTCATATTCCATCCCACACAACGCCTCGGAAAAATACCGAAGATCCTCGCGCTTTGCGAAGCCGGCCAATTGCGAAACATTATTCAGACGAACATCGACTAGGCGTTTGGCACCAGAATCACCTAATTTGGTGAAGAAGGATCGCGCGGAGGTCTTAGTGAATCCAATCGTGAATATCTTCATCTGCCTTACTCCACTCGTTCCTTCATCCATAAATGGCTGTTATTGATCTGCCGCCAGGTACGCCCGTCAATCGCAGCCAAGGAAACGCCGGGGGCATGGCGTACTAGCTACTCCACAACGGCCACGGCAGGCTCCATTCTCTGGCCGCTTCAACGACTCGCGGCCACGACCCGAGCAGCTCAAGAGCTTAGCACCGCCTTTTGCGGTTGCGTGCTTCACCACTCCCGCTTCTTCCCTTCCAGAACGCGCCAACTGCTAAGCTACATGAGGACGACTCGCCCTACAGCGCGAAGCACCTGTGTTCGCGCTATTGGCTGTCCCGTGCGTTGTGGTGCTGGCCGCCGATGACGAGCCGAGCCTACTGAATGGGCACTGCGCACAACAGCCTTTCATGCGTGCCACCTGCGTGATCAAGGTTGAACGCAGATCGAAGCGTGCACAGGTTTTTTCATAAAAGTATAAAATTCAATCAACTCTATCAGAAGAAAATCTATGATCGTAAGAAACTTTGAATACTTGCTTGCTTTGCACCGTGAAGGCCATTTTGGCAACGCGGCAAAAAGCTGCAATGTTTCTCAGCCGACACTCTCCGCGGGCATCAAGCAATTGGAGGAAGACATGGGTGTCGAGATCGTGCGTCATGGCCGACGCTACGACGGGCTCACTTCTGAAGGAATGCGCGTACTGTCTTGGGCTCAGCAGATGTATGACGACTGCAAAGGACTGGAGCGAGAAATCTCCGCACTACGGCGGGGTATAGAGGGGAAATTCCGGCTAGGGATACTCCCAGGAACTGCCGGCGTAGCACCCACATTAAGCATCGCCCTTGCCGAAAAAACACCTTTACTTCAACAATCAATTCTGGTCTCCGGCGCTTCTTCCCTGCTGCAGGCGATTCGAGAAAACAATCTGGATATCGCACTCATGCATTTGGAGGATATTCCAGGGGAAGACTTCGATACTCACCTTCTGTACCGTGAACGCATTTTCCTTTTTCACGCCGCTAGAACACAGCAACCCCGAAGCACAACGTGGGACCATGTTCTTAATAGACAACTGTGCCTGCTGAACTCGGCAGTACCTGAATCCATTCAAGATAGACTGACGCAATGTACCGCACAGACTATTCGCACTGATTCAATTGACGTGCTATCGGCACACGTGGCGACAGGAAAATATTCGGCAGTTCTTCCGCAATCTCTCGCCGGCCAACTCGCACACATTCCGAATCTCCACGCAATCGGTATCAGTGGACCAATGTCACACTCAAATGTCGGATTCGTTGCTGGGAAAAATGCGTTCGAGGCACCGTCATCGCACGCATTGCTCGAAATGGTGCACACCCCAGAACTGGCCGCCGCTCTTCAATCCGTTATATCGATCCATCGTCGGTTCCAGCCCAAAGCAGACTCATCCCAAAGCCCCTTGAAATAGCGAGTCTCGAAGAGCAACGCTGTATTGCTTCAACCAGGCAAAGATGGCAGGCACGCCGTGTGCGCCGCTAACAGGCGCCACGTGCTGAGCAACCCATCGAAGGCCACCAGGTCTAGGGGCAACACGGGCGACAGGAGTACCTGCTGCATGCGGCCTCCTCATGTCTCGCTGGGTCAAGCTGACTATTCCTAGATCAAGCTAGGAGGCGCGATGTAGTGATGATCGTTGTCCTCTCCCAGCTAGGAGACGAGCACGGCTCGACGAGCCCGTGTAGATAGATCGTGTCTATCTGCACATAGATTATTCCAGTTTGACCACTTCTGAGCTTGATCCGATGCTGTCAAGACCGCAGAAGGAGACGCGGCCAACGGCTAGGCAGTACCACGATCGTTCTTCTTGACAGCGGTAAGTCTCGTTTCCCACTTCGATTTAGAAGATGGAAACATTAACGCACAGAGGTGACGAAATGACTCCGACCGGTAACCGAATCGTGACTTTCGAGAAGCCCTTGGAAATGAAGGTCAACACCTTCAAATTTCCAGAGCTGATAACCCCTCAAGGGAAAAGTGCACCCCACGGCGCTATCCTCAAAATAGTTACCACAAATATCTGTGGCAGCGACCTTCACATTTATCGCGGTTCGTTTGCTGTTCCCAAGGGAATGACCATGGGCCATGAAATGACCGGCGAAGTGATCGAAGTGGGATCAGACGTCGAAGTCGTGAAGAAGGGCGACATCGTTTCCGTCCCCTTCAATGTGGGTTGTGGGCGTTGCTACAACTGCAAGCATATGCGCTCCGATGTATGCGAGAACACCAACCCCGAAATCGACTGCGGAGCCTACGGGTTCAACCTCGGTGGCTGGACGGGGGGCCAAGGTGATTATCTCTTCGTACCGTATGCGGATTTCAATCTCCTGCGCTTTCCTGACAAGGATGCCGCCATGGAAAAGATCCGCGACCTGACCCTTCTCTCTGACGTACTACCCACAGCTTTCCATGGGTTCGCTGGCCCTGATTGGCCAGCCGCACCGGCCTACGTCGTCGGCGAAAACATCCTGATCTTCGGTGCCGGGCCGGTCGGCAGAGCGGGTGCCGCCTGCGCCAGACTTCTGGGTGCAGGCGCCATCATCGTTGCCGATTACATTCAAGAGCGGCTGGACCTTCTCAAGCCACACGGCGTGGAAACCATCAACCTTTCCGACGGCGTGCCGATCGAGGAACATCTCGAACGCATTACCGGGCACAGGGAGGTGGATCGCGTCATCGACTATGTTGGTGTGGACTGCCGCGGGTTTGGCGCGGAGGCTGACAAGATCGTGGAGAGCGCTGTTACCAACGCAATGCTCAAATATGTCCGCTTCGGCGGAATGACCAGCACGGTCGGTGTGTACTGCGCAAACCCGATCTCGAAAGACCCGAAAGCCAAGAAAGGCCATATGGATCTGGAATGGTCCAACGCCTGGATCAAGTCGCCGCGAATGTCGGCTGGTCAATCCCCGACGGCCAATTACAACCACGCGTTAATGCGGGCGATACTGAACGATCGCATGCCTTACCTTTCGCCGATGATGAACACTAAGTTCATCAAGCTCGAAGACGCGCCCGCCGCGTACAAAGAGTTCGACGCGGGTTCTGCATACAAGTACGTCATCGACCCGCATGGTTCAGTGCGGCAGTAAGTATCCGGCGCGGGCTACGCATCAGGATGTCTCACACTTTCTGGTGAGAGACATTCTGGCTCCTCTAGTCTCCGGCCAGCAACTGAAGCCGGCGAATATTTTCGCCGGCATTTGTCTGCTGCCCCAAGGCGTTGTGATTTTGACGGGGTGCTTGCCTTGGCTCGGGCCAGGAGCAGAACCTCAGCAATCCGCAGGTGATGATCAACCGCAGGCGTGTTCGAGCGCCTGGTTCGCAATCGGTCAAGGGTCGGACGGAGAAGATGCGCGGCATCCATTGATGTGCGTGGCTGAACATAGCCTTCGCCTGATCCTGACCACCCCACGGACTTGATCAGTCTCGCCTGGTGTTGTGCCGGCCTCGGGCCATCGCACGATCAGCCCAGCCCTGGCTCATTTAGCCAGAAGTTTCCAAAGACGTGGCCGAACTCGCCGCCGCCGAAATGGCAGTCACTTCTATAGGGAGATAGCACAGTGTTGGATAAGTCGGAACGGGAGGGTGGCCTATGGAGCTGCGCCATCTTCGCTGCTTCGTAGTTCTTGCTGAGGAGCTACATTTCACGCGGGCGGCTGAGCGCTTGCATATCGAACAACCACCGCTATCACGAGCCATCAAGGAACTTGAGGACGAGTTGGGCGTAGTGCTCTTCGACCGAAACCGACGAGGAACAGTTCTGACGGCGGCGGGTGCGGTCTTCTTGCAAGATGTACGCCGTCTATTCACTGTGCTGGAACAGGCTCGTGAAAATGCCAAGGCTGTGGCATCGGGCTTGCGCGGTAGCCTGCGCATCGCAGTATCAGATGGAGCTATCGATCCACGACTGTCGGCATTTCTGGCTCGTTGTCGCGCCGAGGAGCCGGAGATCGAAATACGCTTGTCAGAAGTGCCTCTGGCAGAGCAAGTGCGCGGTTTGCGCTCGGGCGACTTCATGATCGGGTTCGCGCACACGGCCGATGTCGGCGACGGTATCGCTGCCGAGGCAATCTGGCACGACCCGCTGGTGATTGCTGTGCCAGCTCGGCACTCATTGCTCACCTACAAGGAGGTGCCACTTCAAGAACTCCAAGGCCATCCACTTGTCCTGTGCGACCCGCAGGTATGCGAGGGTTATTGCCGCGAACTCAAGCGGCTGCTCAACACGTTGGAGCACAAGCTGAATGTTGTCGAGGAAGTATCCTCACTGGACATGATGCTCACCTTGGTCGGCGCCGGCTACGGCATCGGCTTCATGACGGCGACCAAGATTCCCATCTCTCAACGGCCGGATGTGGTGATCCGCCCCTTGGCGATGGATTCTGCCGTGATCACGACCTACCTGCTTCGGCCCGACGGCAGCAATTTATCGGCTTCGGTAGAGCGATTTGTCGTTCGCCTACGCGACTCATCGGACGGTTGACGGAGCCTGGCAAGCCAGACACTCAGGGATCGGTGTCGGCACGCAGATTGCGTTCGGTCGCCGTCATCAGGTCAGCCGCGCTTATTCCGAGTGCCGTAGAAATTTTCAGTATGAGCGGAAGCGTGGGCACGTGCTCACCACGCTCGATCTTACCCATGTGAGAACGCGAAATGCTTGCCCGAGATGCGAACTCGTCTTGCGCGACTCCTTGAGCGACGCGCGCAGCGCGCACGGCCTGTCCGAAGGCTAACGCCGACTCGGATTCATACGTCGATGTGCCAGAAGGACGGCCTGGCTGAATTGTTGATTTCTGCATTAGCAGAAGCGTCAAACAATCTGCCACAATTAACCACGTTAAAGATAACGACGTTAAACTTCACTCTTTACTGCGACGCTGGTTTGCCTTTCTGGACAGATCGCTTATTGGGGGCCCTCATGCATGACGCCACCAGCCAGTTTTCCCATTTCAGGCTTGCTATCGCACCTGGAGTGCCATCCTCTTGCCTCATAACGCTTCTTGCCCTTCAGCGCGCAGAGGAGCCTGAAGTCACCATCGCGTTCTTTGAGACCTCGGGCGACGACCTGATGACGGGCCTTGAGGAAGGCCGCTACGACGCCGGAATCTCGCTTCGGAACGCTGGTGCTCCAGCCGTGAAAAGCCAGCCGCTCTGGGTCGAGAACGTGGCCGTTGCAATGCCGCTGGGGTCCCCCTTACTTGCCCAGGCGAAGATCACGCTTGCCGAGCTTCTGGACTATCCGGTGTTTCGCTGGCCGGCGGAGGCATGCCTACTGCTCGATCAGCGACTGTCTTCCCTTCCGTTGAGCCAACAGAGCGTGCAGCATGTGACTTCGTTCGAGATGATGGCGCTTTGGGTCACCGCTGGCTACGGTGTGGGGCTCTCGGCGCAATCGCGCATGGAGCGTGCCCATGCGTGGGGGATCACTATGCGACCGCTTTCAGACGGCCCCTACGAGATCGTGACATACCTGCAGCGGCCCCACGGACGAGCCAATGCTGTTTCTGAGCGGTTCGAGCACAGGGCAATGCTGGTTGCCAGGGATAGGGCGGCTTGCTCGAATATCCCATAGCCCGCTCTCGCCGAGGCTGCGTTCGGGTAATTACCGCGGCACGCACCTGTTAGCGCGCCAGTGATAGCGCTTCCATCTTTGGCAATATGATGAATTAACATGGTCTTTGGAGGCACGAATGGTTGGAAGTGGTTGGGACCGAGTACCAATTGACTCGCAAAGCATCGATGCGCCGCTGTCGCGCGCGGCGGTGTTTCTCACGTTGACGGTCGCCGAGGGCCACGAGGCCCTTCAGGCGGTCGCCGGCATCTTGGACGGGCTGGACGACCTGATCAAAACGGTGGGCTTCCGCGATCTCAACGGCCGGCTGTCGTGCATCACTGCGCTGGGATCGGCGCTATGGGACCGTTTCCAGACCGGGAAGCGCCCGAAGGAACTACGGCCCTTCGTGCCCATCGAGGGTGCCAAGCACACCGCGCCTGCCACGCCCGGCGACCTGTTCTTTCACATCCGTGCCGAACGTGAGGATCTCTGTTTTGAATTCGAGCGCCTGCTGCTGGACCAACTGGGCAGCAGCGTGACGGTGGCCGACGAGGTGGTCGGTTTTCGCTACTTCGACTCCCGCGACCTGCTTGGCTTTGTCGATGGCACGGCCAACCCGACCGGGCACGACATCGGCGCCTCGACGCTGGTCGGCAGTGAAGATCAGGCGTTCGCCGGCGGTAGCTACTTGGTGGTGCAGAAGTATCTGCACCAAATGCAGCCGTGGGCTCGGCTCGCCAAGGACGAGCAAGAGCGGATCATCGGCCGGGAGATCGTCAGCAATGTCGAATTGCCCGACGCGACGAGCGGCCAGAAATCGCACAAGACCCTCGCCACAATCGTGGACGACGACGGCACCGAGCACGACATCCTGCGCGACAACATGCCCTTCGGCCGCCCCGGCCAGGGCGAATATGGCACCTACTTCATCGGCTACTCCAGGCATCTGTGGGTGACGCAGAAGATGCTGGAGCGCATGTTCCTCGGCGATCCGCCAGGCATGCACGACCGCCTGCTCGATTTCTCGACGGCGCACACCGGCGCCGTGTTCTTCGCTCCCGCACCGCGCACGCTGAGCGAACTCGTGGAGGCGGTGCAAGCGTAATGCAGGGGCCACAAGGCCCCTGCAAGGTTTGAGAGCCCTATGCTCCGTCTAGAACTACTGCGCTATCCACCAGCCGACGAACGCTTTGCCGCACATCCTCGGGGATGGGGTAAGGGGCAATGGCCTCGGGCATATCCGCATGGTGCTGGTAGTCGCCCATGATGACCCGGATGATCGCCGGCACGTTGGTCGGCGTGACCGCATCAATGGCCGCGCGGTCCCCCAGGTCAGGGTGCGGCTGGGTCAGCATGCGGTACAGATCCCACGAATCCGCGTGCAGGCACTGGTTCATGAGCACCTGGGCCAGCTTGTGCTTGAGCGGCACCAGTTGCCAATCGGGAACACGCTGCCCCCGATTACCCAAACTGATGGACAGCAACTTGCCCGCTTTCAGTTCGCGGTTGATCTGGTCCTTGGACTTTCCAGCCAGCTTGCCGAACAGCGGGACCGGCAAGCTGCTTGGAGACTCGTAGATGGTCAGCATTTCCTCGCGCTCGCGCTGGATCGCGGACACTTCCGGCTCTGGGGCATGCGTCGGAGGCGGCGGCACCTGAGACAGCCGCTGGAACGTGATCCCGCCGCTGCTCGGGGTTACGACAATAGGCGTGGCCACGACGGGCGGGACGCCGGGAGGAGTGGGCTCGGCCATCGTGAGGGTCGCATCCATCGTTTCCTCCACTTCTGCCATTGCCGGCACCCCGTCGATACGGATGGTCAGGTGCGCGCTCGCGGCTTCCACTTCGCCCTGTTCGAGCAGGTCGAGCCGATCGGCCCAGTCCTGCATCATCCGACGGCGCGGCTCAACGTACTTGGCGTGGTTGTAGGACGAACTCACCTTATTGGGGTCGGAATGGGAAAGCTGCGCGTCCACCCAAATCTTCGGGTAGCCAATCTCGTTGAGCGCCGTCGAGATGGTGCCGCGGATGCCGTGGCCGGTCAGGCGCCCCTCATAGCCCATGAGCTGCACGGCCTTGTTGAGGGTGTTCTCGCTGATGCGCTTCTTGAGTTCGCTGCGGTGTGACAGCAGGTACCTCTGCGCCGGCCGCATCACCCCCAGAAGATAGCGCACGATCTCGATGGCCTGCAGGGATAGCGGCACGATATAGGGGGGCACATCCTGCGGCCGCTTCCCTGCCTTGCGCATTTCATCCTGGAGCTGCTTGACGATCTGCGGCGGGATGATCCACAAGCCCCTGTCGAGGTCGAACTGTTCGGGTTCGGCCAACCGCAGTTCGCCGGTGCGCACCCCGGTCAGGAACAGCAGCCGGACGCCAAGCTGGGTCTGCCAGCCACGGGGGTTGTAGAGCCGGAGCTTCTGGAGGAACTCGGGCATCTCGGGCAGGTGCAAGTAGGGGTTGTGGGCTACCGGGGGCTTGGGTTCGGCTACCACGTCCAGGTCTGCGGCCGGGTTGACCTCCAGCCCCTCGGCGATGACCAGGGCATAACGGAACATCTGGTTGAACCAGGTGCGGACCTTTTCCGCAGTAGTGAACGCCTTGCGCTTCTCGATCGCCGCCAGGACGCCCAGAAGCTGAGGGCGGCGAATGTCATAGATCGACATCTTCCCCAGAGTGGGCAGCACGTCTTTGTTAAAGATGCGCAGGATCTGGGAAAGCGTGCTCTGACGGCCTTCCTTGAGTTCCTTACGGCGATGCTCGACCCAAGCATCGAAGACGGTCTTGAAGGTGTATTCGCCCGCCAGCTTGGCCGCGTGCCGTTTCTGGTCGCGCTCGACCTGGGGATCGATCCCCCTGGCAAGCAGGGCCTGGGCCTTGTCTCGCTCGGTCCGGGCTTCACGCAGGCTGAGGGCAGGATAGCCGCCCAGGCACAGGCGCTTTTGCTTGCCCAGCCAGTAGTAGCGGAATTGCCATGACTTGCCGCCTGCGGCTGAGACCATCAGGCCCAGGCAGTCGTTGTCGGAGAGGGTGTAGCGTTTTCCGGTGGTCTTCGCCTGCCGGACGGTCAGATCAGAGAGCGCCATTTCGAGACTCCTAAGTAATGACTTAGGCCCTATGCTCGTCATGGTTCCCGCTCAGCCCCAGCAACTATCCGGTAGCCGCCCCACCCGTATTCTTGTGCCTTATTTGGTCACTCAAAAACGGTAGCTGTGGGTGGATTTCCGTGGCACTCGCTGGAATGAAAAAAGGAGCCGAAGCTCCTTTTTTCAATGACCTACAGACCCCAGTAGAAGTCTGTGGATCAAAATTTGGAGCGGGAGACGAGTCTCGAACTCGCGACCTCAACCTTGGCAAGGTTGCGCTCTACCAACTGAGCTACTCCCGCATTGTCCTGCCCTGCAGCGCTTTGCCGTACCACGCGCTGCCAGAAAAAATCTGGAGCGGGAGACGAGTCTCGAACTCGCGACCTCAACCTTGGCAAGGTTGCGCTCTACCAACTGAGCTACTCCCGCGTATTGCTACGCTCCTGCTTCCCCGTCACACACTTACTTCGTCGTGCAGCGGAGAAGCGAGATTATGTCGAAGGCACATTCGTGTGTCAAGGGCTTTTCCAGCCCTTTTTACAAAAACCGCCGCCGCACAGGCGATGCGGGTCAGGCGCCGCCACGCTCGCGAATCTGCGGCCATGCGAGTTTCATGTAGTACAGCATCGACCAGATGGTCAACACCGCGGCCAGATACATCAGCCACTCGCCCCACACGCGCGTGTCGATCGTCACGATCCCCAGCGGCAGCGGCCCGTAGAACAGCAGCATCGGAATCGCGACCATCTGGCACGCGGTCTTGAACTTGCCGAGCTGGTTCACCGCCACGCTCTTCGACGCGCCGATCTGGGCCATCCACTCGCGCAGCGCCGAAATCGCGATCTCGCGACCGACGATCACCAGCGCGATCGCCGCGTCGACCCGCGAAATCTGCACGAGGATCAGCAGCGCGGCCGTCACCATCAGCTTGTCCGCGACCGGGTCGAGGAACGCGCCGAACGACGACGTCTGGTTCCACTTGCGCGCGAGGAAGCCGTCGAACCAGTCGGTCAGCGCGGCGAGGATGAAGATCGCCGCCGCCGCGAGATTGCGGTGCGCGCCGCCCATCACCGTGTCCGGCAGATAGAACACGCCGACGACGAGCGGAATCAGCACGATCCGTACCCACGTCAGGAAAATCGGGAAATTGAACGGCATGGCATGCGGGACAGTAAAGGATTCGCAATTGTGCCGTGTCGACCGGCCTGCCACAAGAACGCTGGCAACGCCGCCGGCCGCACGGCCGCGTCAGTGAAGCTGCTTGTAGATCTGCTCGGCGAGCGCGTGCGAAATGCCCTCGACGCTCGCCAGTTCCTCGACACTCGCGGCCACCACGCCGCGCAACCCGCCGAAGCGCGCGAGCAGCCGCTGCCGGCGCTTCGCGCCGACGCCCTCGAGTTCCTCGAGTCGCGACGTCTGGCGCGCCTTCGCCCGCTTCGCCCGCATGCCGGTGATCGCGAAACGGTGCGCCTCGTCGCGGATCTGCGCGACGAGCATCAGCGCGGCGCTCTCCTTGCCGAGTTCGAGCGGCGTGCGGCCGTCCGCAAACACCAGCGTTTCGAGGCCGACCTTGCGCCCCTCGCCTTTCGCGACGCCGACCAGCATCGACGTATCGAGGCCGAGCTCGGTGAATACCTGCCGCGCGATCTCGACCTGGCCCTTGCCGCCGTCGATCAGCACGATGTTCGGCAGCAGGCTCGACGCCTCGGCCTGGCGCGTCGACTCGCCGTCGATGCCGGCCGCTTCGTCGACGGCCGCCGCCTGCGCGGCCTGCTCGACCATCTTCTCGTAGCGGCGCGTGAGCACCTGCCGCATCGCCGCGTAATCGTCGCCCGGCGTGATGCCCGTGATGTTGTAGCGGCGGTATTCGCCCGACTGCATCTTGTGATGGTGATAGACGACGCACGACGCCTGCGTCGCCTCGCCCATCGTATGGCTGATGTCGAAGCATTCGATCCGCAGCGTCGCGAGATCGTCGCTGTCGTAGCTGAGCGCGTCCGCCAGCGCGCGCGTACGCGCCTGCTGCGAGCCCTGCTCGGACAGCAGCCGCGCGAGCGCGAGGCGCGCGTTCTGCTCGGCCATCGACAGCCACGCGCGCCGCTGCCCCTGCGGCTGCCGCACCAGCGACACCTTGTGGCCGGCCTGCTCGGACAGCAGATCCAGCAGGTCGCGGCTCGCCGGTGCATGGCTGACGACGAGCACGGGCGGCACGCGATTGCCGAGATAGTGCTGCGCGATGAACGCGTCGAGCACCTCGGCCTCGACCGACGCCGCGGCCGCCGTGCCGCGCGCGCTGCCGGCCTCTTCCGCGGGCAGATCGGGCACCGCGTCGGCCGTCGCATCGACCGCCTCCGCCGGCTCGGCCTCTTCGCCGAGACCGCCCTCGGCGAGCGTCAGTGCGCTTTCGACGTGCGTCGGGAAATAGGCCTTGTCGCCGAGGTGCCGGCCGCCGCGCACCATCGCGAGGTTCACGCACACGCGCCCGCCCTGCGCGACGACGGCCAGGACGTCGACGTCGCTGTCGCTGCCGACCTCGATCGCCTGCTGGTGCAGCACCGTCGCGAGCGAGCTCATCTGGTTGCGCACGGCCGCCGCCTGCTCGAATTTCAGTTCGGCCGCGAACGCGTGCATTTTCTGCTCGAGCTCCTTCATCACTTCGGACTGCCGGCCGAGCAGGAACCGCGCGGCGTTCGACACGTCGACCGCGTAATCCTCGTCGGAGATCGCGCCGACGCACGGCGCCGTGCACCGCCCGATCTGGTGCAACAGGCACGGCCGCGTGCGGTTGTTGAAGACCGAATCCTCGCAGGTGCGCAACTGGAACACGCGCTGCAGGATCTGGATGCTCTCGCGCACGGCCCACGCACTCGGGAACGGCCCGAAATACTGGTTCTGCTTGTCGACTGAGCCGCGGTAGTAGGCCATCCGCGGAAAGCGGTGCGCGGTCAGCTTCAGGTACGGATACGATTTGTCGTCGCGAAACAGGATGTTGTAACGCGGCGCGAGCGCCTTGATCAGGTTGTTCTCGAGCAGCAGCGCTTCGGCTTCCGAGCGCGTGACGGTCGTTTCGATGCGCGCGATGCGCGTGACCATCATCGCGATGCGCGGCGACAGTTGCGTCTTCGTGAAATAGCTCGACACGCGCTTTTTCAGGTCGCGCGCCTTGCCGACGTAGAGGACGGCGCCCGCCGTGTCGTAATAGCGATAGACACCCGGCATGTGCGGCAACTGCGCAAGGATCTTCTTCGGTTCGAACGGAGTATCGGAAGCTTCTGGGGATGTCATGCGTGATCCGGGCGCCTTGTAACGCGGAACGGGTCCATTAGAATCGCCAGTTTAGAGCATTCACCGGCCCGCTTCGATGCCACGCACCACCGCTGCCCCACTCTCTTCCGCGCCGCTCGCGCCGGGCGAACCGATCGCCTGCGACCTGTTCTGCACGGTGATCGACAATTTCGGCGACATCGGCGTGTGCTGGCGCGTCGCGCGTCAGCTCGCGCACGAGCACGGCTGGCAGGTTCGCCTGTTCGTCGACGACCTGCACACGTTCGCGCGCCTGCTGCCGGAAGTCGACCCCGACGCGACCCGGCAGACGGTCGACGCGATCGTGATCGAGCACTGGCATGCGGAAGTCGGCGACGCGCTGGACATCGCCGATGTCGTGATCGAGGCGTTCGCGTGCGAGCTGCCCGGCCCGTATCTCGCGGCGATGGCGCGACGCGCGCGCCGCCCCGTGTGGATCAACCTCGAATACCTGAGCGCCGAGGACTGGGTCGCCGATTTCCATTTGCGGCCGTCGCCGCATCCGCGCTACCCGCTGCTGAAGACGTTCTTCTTTCCGGGCCTGTCGGCCGGCACCGGCGGCGTGCCGAAGGAGCGCGACCTCGACGCACGCCGCGCGGCCTTCGACGCCGACCCGGCAGCGCGCGCCGCGTGGTGGCGGCACGCGACCGGCGGCGCGCCGCCGGCGCCCGGCACGACGGTCGTCAGCCTGTTCGCCTACGAGAACCCGGCCGTCGACGCGCTGCTCGCGCAGTGGCGCGACGGGCCGTCGCCGGTCATCGCGCTCGTACCCGCCGGGCGCGTGTCGCCGGCCGTCGCGCGCTTTTTCGGGGTCGAATCATTCGCGCCGGGCGCGCACGCGCGCAGCGGCAACCTGACCGCCCACGGGCTCGCGTTCGTTCCGCAGCCCGACTACGACGCGCTGCTGTGGGTCGCCGACCTCAACTTCGTGCGCGGTGAGGATTCGTTCGTCCGCGCGCAATGGGCGCGCAAGCCGTTCGTGTGGCACATCTACCCGCAGGCCGACGACGTGCACCTGCCGAAGCTCGATGCCGCGCTCGCGCACCTGTCGGCCGGCCTCCCCGATGCGCCGCGCGCGGCGCTCGAGCGGTTCTGGCATGCGTGGAACGGCGCCGGCACGCCCGACTGGGCCGATTTCTGGCAACACCGCGCCGCGCTGGACGCCAATGCGATCCGCTGGGCCGACGCGCTCGCGGCCGTCGGCGATCTCGCCGGAAAGCTGGCGGAATACGCAAAATCTCAGTTAAAATAAGCGGTTATCCGACGGCTGACCACGCAAGCGCTCGCGTTTGAGCTTTGGGCGCCCACCGGAACGCATCTGCTTGGCGCCTCACCCGTTGTGCACCGCTCAGGCACCTATTTATTTGATTTGATCAGGACAGTGTTTTTATGAAAACCGCACAGGAACTCCGCGTAGGCAACGTCGTGCAGATCGGCAGCGACGCCTGGGTCATCGCAAAGACGGAATACAACAAGTCGGGCCGTAACGCCGCCGTCGTCAAGATGAAGATGAAGAACCTGCTGTCGAACGCAGGTCAGGAATCGGTCTACAAGGCCGACGACAAGTTCGACGTCGTCGTGCTCGACCGCAAGGAAGTGACGTACTCGTACTTCGCCGACCCGATGTACGTGTTCATGGACGCCGACTACAACCAGTACGAAGTCGAAGCCGAAATGATGGGCGAAGCGCTGAACTACCTCGAAGACGGCATGGCTTGCGAAGTCGTGTTCTACAACGAGAAGGCCATCTCGGTCGAACTGCCGACGATCCTCGTTCGCGAAATCACCTACACGGAACCGGCCGTCAAGGGCGACACGTCGTCGGGCAAGGTGCTGAAGAACGCGAAGCTGGCGACCGGCTTCGAACTGCAGGTGCCGCTGTTCTGCAACACCGGCGACAAGATCGAAATCGATACGCGCACGAACGAATACCGCAGCCGCGCGTAATCGTCTGCGATATCCGCATCGAACAAAGCGCCCTTCGGGGCGCTTTTTGTTTGCCTGGCGTCAACAGCTGCCACAAGCCGGCGCCATAAGCAGCACAAAATCCACCGGTAAAGATATTCAATTTGTATCATCGGTAACTGTTTTATAGCGCCGGAGAAATAATGCGCGTGACGCGTTCGGCGGGGCATAAAATCAGTCTTTAATCCGACATGCGGCTGCGGCCCGCTGGCCGACAGCCCGCCTCTCTTGACTCGACTCGCGTCCACCATGCCACACGCCCTGATTGTCGAAGACGATCCCAACAGCCTGTCAGGCCTCACCGCGCTGCTCGCCGCAGACGGCTTCTCGGTCGACACGGCCACGTCGCTCGCCGAAGCGCGCACGGCGCTCGGCCGCTCGATTCCCGACGTCGTGCTCGTCGACCTGAACCTGCCGGACGGCAGCGGCTTCGACCTGCTCCAGCACCTGCCGCAGCAACAGCCGAACGGCTCGCTGCCCGTGATCGTGCTGACGGGCAACGCGACGGTCGAGAGCGCCATCGAGGGTTTGCGCCACGGCATCTGGGACTACCTGCTCAAGCCGATCAACATTCCGCGCCTGCGCAGCCTGCTCGCGCGGATTCCCCGCCCGTACGAACTGATCGACGAAGTGCAGTCGCTGCGGGCATCGCTGCGCCATCTGGGCCGCTTCGGCGCGCTGGTCGGCCGCAGCGACGCGATGCAGCACGTGTACGACATGATCGAGCACAACGCCCGCACCGAGACGGCCGTGCTGTTCTCGGGCGAAGCCGGCACCGGCAAGAAGCTGGCCGCGCGCACGCTGCACGAGCTGAGCCGGCGCCGCAAGGGGCCGTTCGTGTCGTTCGACTGCCGGATGCTCGCGCAGGCCGGCCGGCATGGCGCGTCGCTCGACAGCGTGCTGTTCGGCCACGAGCGCGGCGCCTTCGACGGCGCGGAGCGCCGCGAGTCCGGCCTGTTCGAGCAAGCCGGCGGCGGCACGCTGTTCCTCGACGAAATCACCGCACTGCCGCTCGTGCTGCAGGAAGCGCTGCTGCACGCGCTCGATTCGCAGAACTTCATGCGGATCGGCGGTACGAGCTCGATCACCAGCGATTTCCGGCTGATCGCGGCCACGCGCCGCCCGGCGCGTGAAGCGGTGGCAAACGGCACGCTGCGGGAGGATCTGTGGCTGCGCCTCGATGCGGCATCGATCACGATGCCCCCGCTGCGCGAGCGCGACGGCGACGCACTCGCGATCGCGGATGCGCAGATCGACGAACTGAACCGCGAAGCGCGCGCAACCGGCCGCAGCACGACCGACAAGCGCGCGGCGCCAGGCTTCGTGCGCGAATGCCTGTCGTACGAATGGCCGGGCAACGTGCGCGAGCTGCAGGAGCGCGTGCGCTTCGCGTACGACGCATCGGGCGACTTCATCGAGACGCTGCGCGCGGGCGAGGCCAGCTTCTCCGCCGGCGCCGCGCTGAACGGCAGCAGCGTGCAGATCAAGGTCGGCACGCCGCTGTCCGACGTCGAGGATCTGCTGATCCGCGCGACGCTCGACGCGGTCGGCGGTACGCGCCACCGCGCCGCAACGCTGCTCGGCATCAGCCCGAAGACGCTGTACAACAAGCTGCAGCGGATGAAGGTGAACTGAGCGAACGGCGCCCTGGATACGGGCGCTGGCTCGATCTGACCGTTAGTTGCGTTCAAATCCGTGCCGGCGACTGTTCGAATCAGGCTGTCGCCACCCGTAAAAAAAGCCGCGCGATTGCGCGGCTTTTTCGTTTGGAGGGACCGGAACGACACGATCCGCGCCCACCCTGCCCGCTTACGCCAGCGCGCTGCTCAACAGCGCCTGTGCCTGCAGATACTCGGGCTGCGCGATCAGCTTGTCCCACTTGAGCGCCTTGCCGCGCGCACGCATCCGCTTGATGCGCCGCACCGACTCGGCCGAGGCCCGCGCCTTCAGTCCGTTCAGCACGACTTCGGCTGCATCCGGCTGATTGCAGACGAGCACCATGTCGCAACCGGCGGCGAGCGCGGCGTCGGCGGCCTGCGTGAGCGTGCCGCCTTCGCGGGCAGCCTCCATCGACAGGTCGTCGCTGAAGATCGCACCCGTGAAGCCGAGCTTGCCGCGCAGGATGTCCTGCAGCCACACGCGCGAAAAGCCCGCCGGCCGCTTGTCGACCTGCGTGTAGATCACGTGCGCCGGGATCACCGCGGCCAGCGACAGCCCGAGCCAGTCGTACGGCGCGACGTCCTGCTCGAGGATCGCGTCGAGCGTGCGGTCGTCGGTCGGCAGCGCGACGTGCGAATCGGCCTCCGCGAAGCCGTGCCCGGGAAAATGCTTGCCGCAGTTTGCCATGCCGGCAAGCGACAGGCCGTGGTTCAGGCTCTTCGCCAGCAGCGTGACGACGCGCGGATCACGATGGAACGCACGATCGCCGATCACCTTCGAGTGCCCGTAGTCGAGATCGAGGACGGGCGTGAAGCTCATGTCGATCCCGCAAGCGCGCAGCTCGGCGGCCAGGATGTAACCGACGGCGGTCGCGACCTTCGTCGCGAGCAGCACGTCGCGATCCCACAGCTCGCCGAGGCGACGCATCGCGGGCAGCACCGTGAAACCGTCGGTGCGGAACCGCTGCACGCGCCCGCCTTCGTGATCGACGGCGATCAGGATGTCTTCGCGCACCGCGCGGATCGAATCGGTCAGCGCGGTCAGTTGCGCACGATTCTGGAAGTGCCGCGCGAACAGGATCACGCCGCCGGTATTCGGATGCGCGAGGCGCCGCGCATCGTCGCGCGACAGGGTCGTGCCGACGACGTCGAGCATGACCGGGCCGGGAGTCGTTTTCATCGAATCGTGAATTCCGTCAGGAAGAAGTTCGGGAAACAGGTGCAGTGCCAGGCGCGGCGTCCGTTTCGGCGACCACGAACGACACCGCGTAGTCGCGTTCGTCGCTGACCGTCACACGTGCCGTGATGCCGCGCGCGGCCAGCCATTCGGCCAGCTCGCCGGATGCGACCACGTACGGCTCGCCGCTTGGATGATTGAGCGTCTGCAGCGCGCGCCACGTCATCGGCCAATGCATGCCGAGCCCGATCGCCTTCGAGAACGCTTCCTTCGCGGAGAAGCGCGTCGCGAGAAACGCGATGCCGCGCGCCTCGGAGCGGGCGCGCCGGGCGTGGAACACGCGCAGTTCGTCGGGGCCGAGCACCTTCTCGGCAAACCGGCCGCCCGTGCGTTCGAGCACAGCCGCGACGCGGCTCACCTGCGCGATGTCGGTACCGATGCCGTAGATCGCCATGTCAGTCTCCGCCGGGGTGGCCCGGCGAGGCCGGGTCAAACGCGTCGCCAACGGCGTGCGGGGCGCGGCGGCCTCGCATCGTCAGCGCGCGCCGCCATGCAGCGCGGCGACGCGTACGGCGACCATGATCGCCTTCATCTCGCGCACCGCGTTGTCCCAGCCCGCGAAGATCGCGTGCGCGACGATCGCGTGGCCGATGTTCAGCTCGACGATGCCGTCGATCGCGGCGATCTGCTGCACGTTCGTGTAGTGCAGCCCATGGCCCGCATTGACCTTCAGGCCAAGCTGCGCGCCGGCCTGCACGCCCGCGACGATACGCTCGTATTCGCGCTGCTGCTCCGCTTCGTCGTGCGCTTCCGCGTAGCGGCCCGTATGCAGCTCGATCACCGGCGCGCCCGCTTCGTGCGCAGCGCGGATCTGCGTGTCGTCCGGGTCGATGAACAGCGACACGCGCACGCCCTCGTCGGCGAGCTGCTTGCATGCGGCGCGCACCGCCTCGAAGTGGCCGGCCACGTCGAGACCGCCTTCAGTCGTCAGTTCCTCGCGCTTCTCCGGCACGAGGCATGCGTCGTGCGGACGCACTTCGCAAGCGATGTCGAGCATCTCGGCCGTCACCGCGCATTCGAGGTTCATGCGCGTCTTCAGCAGCGGGCGCAACTGGCGCACGTCCGCGTCGACGATGTGACGGCGATCCTCGCGCAGGTGCAGCGTGATCGCGTCCGCGCCCGCCTCTTCGGCGGCGAGCGCCGCGCGGATCGGATCGGGATAGCGCGTGCCGCGCGCATTGCGCAGCGTCGCGACGTGGTCGATGTTCACGCCGAGGTCGATGGCGGTGGGCGTTGTCAGGAAGAAGCTCATAGGTTTTGCAGGTCGATCAGGATCTGACGCGTGGCGAGCGGCGTACCGCCGAGATAGGTGTTCAGCAGGAAGCGCATCAGCGTCTTGCTCTGCGCAACCGTCTGGGCTCGATGGTAATCGTCCTGCTCCATGTCGAGCAACGTCTGGCCGGTGATGACCGGCCAGTGCGACGGCACGTCGTCGTCCGCATTGCGTACGCCACGCTCCGGATCGAACACGTAGCGGCGCTCGGGTTCGACCGCGCGACGGGCGACCGTGCGGTTCAGCGCCATCGCATAGCCGGTCTCGCGCAGCAGCACGCGTTCGAACGAGCGCAGCACCTGCACCGCGGGCTCGCCGTGCGCGAGACGCGTGAGGGTCAGCACGTAATGATTGAACAGCGGCGGCTGCGGATCCTCGCGGGCGCAGAATTTCACGAGCAGCTCGTTCGCGTAGAAACCGCACAACAGGCCGTCGCCGCCGAGCGGCAGCATCCCGCCGACCCACTCGGCGCCCGTCAGCGTGCGCACCTCGGATTTGCCGGACCAGGACAGCAGCAGCGGCTGGAACGTCTGCAACACGCCGCGCAACGCGGAGTGCGGGCGCTTCGCGCCCTTCGCGACGAGCGCGAGCCGGCCGTGGTCACGTGTCAGCACGTCGACGATCAGGCTCGTTTCCCGATACGGATAGCTGTGCAGCACGAACGCCGGCTGCTCGGCGACGCGGAAATCGGACGTGCGAGACGTCGCGCGCCGCGCCTTGCGCGGCGGTTCGGGCGGTGCCGGCAACGGCGCGTCGTTCGCGCCGGCCGCCACCGCGTCTTCGGTCGACGTCAGCGCGTCATTCGTACCCATAGGCACGCAGCCCCGCCTCGTTGTCGGCCCAGCCGCTCTTCACCTTCACGAAGGTCTCGAGGTATACGGGGCCGTCGAACAGCTTTTCCATGTCCATCCGCGCCTCGGTGCTGATCTGCTTGAGCTTCTCGCCCTTCTTGCCGATCACCATCGCCTTGTGCGAATCGCGCTCGACGAGGATCGTCGCGAAGATGCGCTTCAGGCGCCCCTCCTCCTCGAACTTGTCGATCAGCACGGTGCTCGTGTACGGCAGCTCGTCGCCGGTCCAGCGGAACACCTTCTCGCGCAGGATTTCGGCCGCGAGAAAACGCGAGCTGCGGTCGGTCAGCTCGTCCTCGCCGTAGATCGGCTCGCCTTCCGGCAGGTACGGCTTGATCGTGTCCAGCAGGCGCTTGATGTCTTCCGGCTTCTGCGCCGACAGCGGCACGAGCTCGGTGAATTCGCGCAGTTCGCTCACCTTCTGCATGAACGGGAACAGCGACGCCTTGTCGTTCACGCGATCGATCTTGTTCGCGATCAGCAGCGTCGGCATGCCGGGCGGGATCAGGTCGAGCACCTTCTGGTCGTCGGGGCCGAAGCGGCCGGCCTCGATCACGAACAGGATCACGTCGACCGACGTCAGCGTCGACGTGACCGCGCGGTTCAGCGAACGGTTCAGCGCGGTGCTGTGACGGGTCTGAAAGCCCGGCGTGTCGACGAATACGAATTGCGCGTCGTCGAACGTGTTGATGCCGGTGATGCGGTGGCGGGTCGTCTGCGCCTTGCGCGACGTGATGCTGATCTTCTGGCCGACGAGTGCGTTCATCAACGTCGACTTGCCGACGTTCGGGCGGCCCACGATCGCGATCATGCCGCAACGGAAACCGGTAGGAGCGGGAGTGTTCATATCGTTTGGGAGACAGGTTCGGAAACGGCCGCGCGGCGCGCGGCACGATCGCTGGGCAATTCAGTGGTCGGCATCGGCCACGCGCGCCTGCGCGGCAGCAAGACTCGCGCCGCCGAGCGGCGTATCGGCGTCGGGCGCCGCGGCATCGCGTGCGCGCGCGGGCGTGCGCGCGGCGGAATCGGCACTCGCGGAGGGCTTGTCGGCCGACGAGGGCGCCGGATCGGTTGCCTGGCCGGCCGGCTTGTCGGCTGCGCGCGGCGCGGCCTCGGCGGACTTTTCCGCGGCCTTGTCGGGCCGCTCGGCCGGTTTGTCGGCCACCTTGTCGGTCGCCGGCTTCGCCGCCCGTTCGCCCTTGTCCGCCGCCGGCTCGACGTGCGCGGCCCGGATCGCGGCCATCGGCGCGACGGCCGGCTCAGCGCCCGCCGCTGCAGCCGCCGCGGCGGCCCCCGGCGCCGCGCCGGCCGCCCTGGCCTCGCGCGCCGCCGCACGTTCCTTCCGCTCGGGCGAGCGCAGGTCGAGCGCTTCCTGCACGCCCTTCACGCCCGGCACGATCTCGGGTTCGACATGCTTGGAGCCGCGCGCGTTTTTCGAGCGCTTCGGCTTCGCGGCCAGCATCGGTGCGGCCGCCATCACCTCGTCGAGCGCCTTCTTCGCGGCGGCCTGCTCGGCCGCGCGCCTGCTCGCGCCGGAGCCCGATACCTTCACGTCGAGCTTCGGCACCGTGCACTCGACCTCGAACTGCTGATTGTGCGCCGCACCATGGGTCGCGACGACCGTATAGGTCGGCAGCGCGATCTTGTGCCCCTGCAGGTATTCCTGCAGCAGCGTCTTCGCGTCCTTGCCGAGCGTGCGCGGATCGATGTGGTCGAGAATCGGGATATAGAGCCGCTTGATGACCCCTTGGGCGGCTTCGAAGCCCCCATCGAGGAACACGGCCCCGATGATGGCTTCGAACGCGTCCGCGAGGATCGACGGGCGACGGAACCCGCCGCTGCGCAGTTCGCCCTCGCCCAGCCGCAGGCCGTCCGAGATATTCAGGGCCTGAGCAATTTCGTACAGCGACTGCTGTTTGACGAGGTTGGCGCGTACGCGCGACAGGTCACCTTCGTCCAGCTTGCCGAAACGCTGGAACAAAAGAGCGGCCACCGCGCAATTCAGAACGGAATCGCCGAGAAACTCGAGCCGTTCGTTGTGCGTGGCACTGTGACTGCGATGGGTCAAAGCCTGGCGCAGCAATTCCGCATTGCGAAATTCGTAGCGCAGCCGGCTTTCCAACTGGGATAGGGGCATGTGCAGGAGTATAACGCGGGCGCCGGTCGGGCCGAAACGGCACGGCCGGACCCGAAAAGGCGTGACGAGGCGGTGTTACCGCCGGTTCTTAAAGTAGTTCGGCAATACGCGACGCGGCCCGTGCGTCGCGTATTGCGTGTGAATCGAATGCGATCAGTTGAAGGAACCGATGCGCTTCAGGTCGCTGAAGTTCATCCAGATGAAGAACGCGCGGCCGACGATGTTCTGGTCCGGCACGAAACCCCAGTAGCGGCTGTCCGCGCTGTTGTCGCGGTTGTCGCCCATCATGAAGTAGTGGCCGGGCGGCACCTTGCAGATCACGCCGCGGCTGTTGTACGTGCAGTTGTCTCGATACGGATAGTCGTATGCGCCCATCACGAACGGCGGCACGGCCGGGTTGTTGAGGATCGCGTTCTTCTTGTTGCCGATCGTTTCCTCGAACTGCTTCGCGTAATTCTGGCGCTCGTCGTCGAAGAAATCGGGCAGCGGCGTTTCGGGCACCGGCTGGCCGTTGATCGTGAGCTGCTTGTCCTGGTACGCGACCGTGTCGCCCGGCAGGCCGATCACGCGCTTGATGTAGTCGACCGACTCGTCCTTCGGATAGCGGAACACGACGACGTCGCCGCGCGACAGCGGGCTGCCCTGCGTGATCTTCGTGTTGGTGACCGGCAGGCGCAGCCCGTACTCGAACTTGTTGACGAGGATGAAGTCGCCGACGAGCAGCGTCGGCACCATCGAGCCCGACGGAATCTTGAACGGCTCGACGACGAACGAACGCACGACGAACACGGCCAGGATCACCGGGAAGAAGCTCGCGGTGTACTCGAGCCACCACGGCTGGCGCAGCTTTTCGTCACGCAGCTTCGAACGCGTCTGCGCGGCGTTTTCGTCCGCGAAACGCTTGTCGATGCGCGACTGCTGGCGATCGAACTCCTCGATCGCCGAGTCGGCCGCCTTGCGACGCCGCGGCAGGAACACCAGTTTGTCCAGCACCCACGCTACGCCCGTCACGACGACGAGCACAAAAAGAATCAGCGCAAAATTCATAAAAGGATCAGTCCTGTTATTTGTCTTCGACGCGCAAGATCGCGAGGAACGCCTCCTGCGGGATCTCGACCGAACCCACCTGCTTCATGCGTTTCTTACCTTCTTTCTGCTTCTCGAGCAGCTTCTTCTTTCGCGTGATGTCGCCGCCGTAGCACTTCGCGAGCACGTTCTTGCGCAGCGCCTTGATGTTCTCGCGCGCGACGATGTGCGCGCCGATCGCGGCCTGGATCGCCACGTCGTACATCTGGCGCGGAATGATCTCGCGCATCTTCGCGGCGACTTCGCGGCCGCGGTATTGCGACTGCGACCGGTGCACGATGATCGACAGCGCATCGACCTTGTCGCCGTTGATCAGCATGTCGACCTTCACGACGTCCGACGAACGGTATTCCTTGAACTCGTAGTCCATCGACGCATAGCCGCGCGACACCGACTTCAGGCGATCGAAGAAGTCGAGCACGATCTCGGCCATCGGGATCTCGTACGTGAGCTGCACCTGGCGGCCGTGATACTGCATGTTGATCTGCGAGCCGCGCTTCTGCTCGCACAGCGTGATCACCGAGCCGACGTAATCCTGCGGCATGTACAGGTTCACGGTGACGATCGGTTCGCGGACTTCGGCGATGCGGCCGGGCTCCGGCATCTTCGCCGGGTTCTCGACCATGATCGTCGAGCCGTCGCTCTGCACGACCTCGTAGACGACCGTCGGCGCGGTCGTGATGAGATCCATGTCGAATTCGCGCTCGAGCCGCTCCTGCACGATTTCCATGTGCAGCAGCCCGAGGAAGCCGCAGCGGAAACCGAAGCCGAGCGCCTGCGACACTTCCGGCTCGTACTGCAGCGATGCGTCGTTCAGCTTCAGCTTCTCGAGCGATTCGCGCAGCGCGTCGTACTGGTTCGCCTCGACCGGATACAGCCCCGCGAACACCTGCGGCTTCACTTCCTTGAAGCCCGGCAGCGGCTCGGCAGCGGCCTTGGCCGCGTGCGTGACGGTATCGCCGACCTTCGCGGCCGTCAGTTCCTTGATGCCGGCGATGATGAAGCCCACCTGCCCGGCCGACAGCGACTCGAGATTGCGCGACTTCGGCGTGAACACGCCGACGTGCTCGACCGGATACTGCGCGCCGGTCGCCATCATCTTGATCTTGTCCTTCGGGCGCAGCGTGCCGTTGACGATACGCACGAGCATCACGACGCCGACGTAGTTGTCGAACCACGAATCGATGATCAGCGCCTGCAGCGGCGCGGTCGGATCGCCCTTCGGCGGCGGCACCTTCGCGATCAGCGACTCGAGCACGTCTTCGACGCCGAGGCCGGTCTTCGCGCTGCAGCGCGTCGCGTCGGTCGCGTCGATGCCGATCACGTCCTCGATCTCCTCGATCGCGTTCTCGGGGTTCGCGGCCGGCAGGTCGATCTTGTTCAGCACGGGCACGACCTCGACGCCGAGCTCGATCGCCGTGTAGCAGTTCGCGACCGTCTGCGCCTCGACGCCCTGGCTGGCGTCGACGACCAGCAGCGCGCCTTCGCACGCGGACAGCGAACGGCTGACCTCGTACGAGAAGTCGACGTGCCCCGGCGTGTCGATCAGGTTCAGGTTGTAGACCTTGCCGTCGCGTGCGCGATAGGTCAGCGCGGCTGTTTGCGCCTTGATCGTGATGCCGCGCTCGCGCTCGATGTCCATCGAGTCGAGCACCTGCGCTTCCATTTCACGGTCGGCGAGGCCGCCGCATACCTGGATGATGCGATCCGCGAGTGTCGACTTGCCATGGTCGATGTGGGCGATGATCGAGAAATTGCGAATATGATCCATTCAGTGCCGATCAAGCGAAAAAGGCGCGCTCACGACTGCGGAGCACGCCTTGTAAGTCGGTGAAAAAACGGCTTATTTTAGCCGAAAAGGCTTTTGCCGGGCGGGATTTCGGACGCCCTGCCACGCGGGGCGGGCGCCCGCCGGATCGAACCCCGTGCGAAAACGGCGTCGGCCGGCGGCGGGCCGGATTCAGCGCCGGGCCGCCAGCGCGTCGCGCACCCGCGCGTCGTCGAACCGGTGGCGGCACACTTCCGCGCCGTCCAGCAGCAGCACGGGCACGTCCTCGTCGTAACGCGCGACCAGCGCTGCATCGGTGTCGATGTCGATGTAGTCGACCGCGACACCGAATTCGGCCGCCACCGGCGCCAGTGCGTCGCGCATGTCGTCGCACAGGTGGCACCAGCCGCGGCCGTAGAGCGTGAACATCGACGCGTTACTTCTGGCGCGGCCGCACGGGCACGAACTGCGTGTTGTCGCCACGCCGCACGAGCACCGCGACCGCCTTCTGCGGATCGAGCTGCGCGGTCACGTCGGCGAACTGCTTCGCGCTCGTGATGTCGGTGTCGCCGACACGCAGCACGATGTCGCCGCGCTGCAGGCCCGCCCGGGCGGCCGGGCCGTCGACGCCGTCGATCTGCACGCCGTTCTTCAGCTTCAGCGTCTTCATCTGCTCCGCTGTCAGGTCGCTGACCGTCAGCCCGAGCGAATTGGTCTGGCGCGGCTTCTGCGGCGCGTTCTTGCGCTGCTCGGCCTTCGCCGTCGACTCGGCCGGCGTCTCGGCGATCGTGATCGGCAGATCGCGTGCCTGACCCTTGCGCCATACGCTGACCGTCGCCTTCGTGCCGGGCTTCGTGTCGCCGACCATGCGCGGCAGGTCCGACGCCGCATCGACCGGACGGCCATTGAACTTCAGGATAATGTCGCCCGGCTGGATGCCTGCCTTGTCGGCCGGGCCGCCCGGCTCGACGCTGCTGACGAGCGCGCCTTCGGCCTTCGGCAGCCCGATCGAATCGGCCACGTCCTTCGTCACCTCGCCGATCGCCACCGCTATCCGGCCGCGCGTGACCTTGCCGGTCGCCTTCAGCTGGTCGGCCACGCGCATCGCCTCGTCGATCGGAATCGCGAACGAAATGCCCATGAAGCCGCCGGTGCGGCTGTAGATCTGCGAGTTGATGCCGATCACCTCGCCCTGCATGTTGATCAGCGGGCCGCCCGAGTTGCCAGGGTTCACGGCCACGTCGGTCTGGATGAACGGCAGGTAGTCGCCCGTGTTGCGGCTCTTCGAGCTGACGATGCCGGCCGTGACCGTGTTGTCGAGGCCGAACGGCGAACCGATCGCGACGACCCACTCGCCGACGCGCACCTTGTTCGAATCGCCGATCGCGACGACCGGCAGGTTCGACGCCTGGATCTTGACGACCGCGACGTCCGTGCGGTCGTCGACGCCGATCAGCTTCGCCTTGAATTCGCGCTTGTCGGTCAGCGTCACGTAGATGGTGTCCGCATCGTCGACGACGTGCGCATTGGTCATCACGTAACCGTCGGCCGACACGATGAAGCCCGAGCCGACGCCGCGGTTCTGCTCGGTATCGGGCGGATTGTCCGGCGCCGGCGCGTTCTTCGGGTTGCTGCCGCTGCCGCCACCGTTGCCGGGCGCCTGCGGCAGCGGGATGCCGAAGAAGCGCCGGAAGAATTCCGACATGTCGCCGTTGTCGAAGCCGGGCGGGAGCATGCCGCGCGGGCCGCTCGTCGGCACGTTGGCGGTGGTCCGGATGTTCACGACGGCCGGCCCGACCTTTTCGACCAGATCGGCAAAGTCGGGCAGGCTTGCGGCGGGAGGCGTGACCGCGACCGCGGTTTGCGGGACGAGCGGCAGGCAGGCACACAGCGCCGCCGCCGCGAGCACTTTGCGCAGCGTGAGTTTCGTCATGTCGGAAGCCGTAGCGTTACTTGGAAGCCTTGTATTCTATGGCAGACGCGAACTGCTGCAACGTCGCCGGCGGCACTTCGCCGAGCACGGTGATCCAGTAGTCGCCGCGGCGCTTCACGAGAACGTGCGTCGCCCCGGTGCTGCCCGCGCCTTCCTTGCGCGTATTCTTTTCGGCCGGCTCGATGAAAACCGAGATCGTCGCGAGGCCGTCCGTGAAGACCGCCTGATCGACCGGGATCGGCGGATCGCCGGCATCGCGCGCGGCCATCGGCCGGCGCACTTCACGAATCTTCTGGAAGCCGGCGACGCTCGGCGCGAGCTGCCAGCCCTGCGCTTCCATGTCGACCGTCGCGACCGGCGGGCGCACGACCGTCCAGCCGCTCAGGTTGCGCATGCCGGCTGCGATCGCGGCCTTGTCGCCGCTTGCGCCGCCCGTCTGCAATTGCGAGAACGCGATCTGCTCGAGCACGTGATCGTTCGCGTCGAGCGTCTGCGAACGCAGCAGCAGCCCGGTGCGCGCGTCGGCCCACAGCTTGTACGTGAAACGGTACGCATCCTTCGGCACGAGCTCGACGACCTGCGCGTCGATCCCGGCCACGCGGTCCTTGCCGAGCGACTTCGCATCGTAGACGGACATCACGTGTTCGCCGCTCGCGCCGAGCAGCGCGGGAAACGAGTCGCGCGTCTGACGGCGCTCGACCACGCACAGCTTGCGCTCGGGCACGAACGTGTACAGCTCGTCGTTGTGCCGCAGCAGCTTGCGCGGCTTGCCGTCGAGCGTCTCGATCCGTTCGAACTCGCCGTCGCGGGACGCGACGTGCGCGATGCGCGACGACTGCACGTACCCGCCGCGCTGGTAGACGAACGTACCTTCGTAGCTCTGCTGCTGCGCCGCCTGCTGGACGCGGTCGAGCCAGTCCGCGGCGCCCTTGCGGGTCGCGACGGGATCGTCCGGTTGCTGGGCACTGGCGGGAAGGGATTGAACGGACAACAGGGCGGCTGCGCAAAGCAGGAGGGCCGGCAGCCGCTTCCATCCGGAGATGGCGTGATTCAACTGCAATGTCCGCATCGGGTTTATTGGCCTGGCGTGGTGGTCACGGCAGCGCGGATCAGCGGCATCGAACCCGTGACGACGGGCTGCTGGGCGAATTGCTGGTGCGCTTCAAGGTATTGGTCGAGGCTGGCGTCGCGAATGATGTTGACGTCCTGCAGGCCGGGCTGGGCCGATGCCTGCGCAACCGTCACGCGCTGCAGGTTGCCGCCCTGCTGCGCGCCGACCGAGGCGACCTGGACGGCGCCCGGCGTACCGGCCGTCTGCATTTGCGGGACGACGACCCAGGTCAGCGTGGCCGCCGCGGCGGCCACCGCGAACGCGGGCACGACGCGCCGACGCAGCGACAGCAGCTTGCGCGCGGCCGGCGCGGCCGCCGGAGCCAGCAGGTGCGGCTCGCTTTCGAGCGCGGCCGACATGCGTGCGGTAAACGCGACGCTCAGCGCGGGCGGCAGCGCGAGCTCGTCCGAGCGCAGCGCATCGCCGATCAGGTGGTAATGGGCCCACGCAGCGCGATCCGCGCGGTCGAGCTCAGCCAGAAACTGCCCGTGATCCGGGCCATCGAACATTTCGCCGTCGACCAGCGCGGAAAGGCGCTCGCCGCGCGAGCACGCTTGCGATTGCGTATTGACCGACCCCATGATGCTCCCCATCTTGCACACCCCGTCGTGACTTCACGACTCTATCCGTAACTAGACCCCGACCCGCGTCGTTCCGCCCGTCGCGCTTACCAGCGCTTGCCTTCGGGCGTATCGAGCAGCGGACGCAATTTGGCAGCGATTGCCTCGCGCGCACGGAAGATCCGCGAGCGGACCGTCCCGATCGGACAGCCCATCATTTCCGCGATCTCTTCGTAGCTCAGGCCCTCGATCTCGCGCAGTGTGATTGCCTGGCGCAGTTCTTCGGGCAGCAGAGCCATCGCAGCGTTGACCGTCTCGGCAATCTGCTTGCTCATCAACATCGACTCAGGCGTGTTGATATCCCTTAGTTGGTCTGCGTCCGAGAAAGTTTCCGCTTCCTCCGCATCGGCCTCGGTCGAGGTCGGCGCCCGGCGGCCTTGCGTCGCAAGGTAGTTCTTCGCCGTGTTGACGGCAATTCGGTACAACCACGTATAGAACGCCGATTCGCCGCGGAATTGCGGCAGCGCACGATACGCCTTGATGAACGCGTCCTGGGCCACATCCTCGACCTCGGCGGGATCCCGCACGAGGCGCGAGATCAGCCGGATGATCTTGCGGTGGTATTTGGAGACCAGGAGTTCGAACGCCGCCTTGTCGCCCTTCTGTACGCGCTCGACCAGAGCCTGATCGATTTCTTTTTCACTCACCTGACAAATCCGTTAACTAGGGATGCAACGCGGAGCGTTATTGTAGCGTTCCGGCGCCGGCCGCTGGTTACGGTCGGTAACCGCGCCGCCGTCATGCCTGCCCCGCCGCCCCAGCCGTTCTCGCCAGCACCGATAGCGCGCTGAACGACGCGGCGTCGAGCGCGTCGGCCGGAATCAGCAGCGGCCGCGCGCGCCGGGCGCCCTGCCCGATCGACAGCACCAGCAGCAGGCTGCTCCAGTGCGCATGGCCGGTCACGCGACCGCGGGCCAGCAATCGCCCGGTGCGGCCAAACGCCGCAATCTCCCCGAACGCATCGATCCGCAGCTCGGCCGGCAGCCGGCGGGCGCTGGCCCGCGCCGCCCATACGGCCAGCAGTGCCGCCGTCGCGGCCGACACGCCGGCGCCGGCGACAGCGCCCGCGCGCGGCGCGCAGAACAGGTACGCCGACGCGGCAGCCGATGCGACGAACGCGGCCAGCACGAGATACGACACGGCCGAGGCCCGCAACGCAAAGCGCTGCGGACGCCCGGCCGGAGCATCGAATGGACTCGTCAAGCGATTCGACGTCAGACGCGCTTGAACACCAGCGTGCCGTTGGTCCCGCCGAAGCCGAAGTTGTTCTTCACGGCAACGTCGATCGTCATGTCACGCGCGGTGTTCGCGCAGTAATCGAGATCGCACTCGGGGTCCTGGTTGAAGATGTTGATGGTCGGCGGCGACACGTTGTTGTGCAGTGCCAGCACCGTGAACACCGATTCGAGGCCGCCCGCGCCACCCAGCAGGTGGCCCGTCATCGACTTCGTCGAGTTGACCACCATCTTGTACGCGTGCTCGCCGAAGGCCGCCTTCACCGCGTCGGACTCGTTCTTGTCGCCCAGCGGCGTCGACGTGCCATGCGCGTTCAGGTACTGCACCTCGTCGGCATTCAGGCCGGCGTCGCGCAGCGCCGCGACCATGCAGCGGCGCGGGCCGTCCATGTTCGGCGCGGTCATGTGGTACGCGTCACCCGTCATGCCGAAGCCCACGACTTCCGCGTAGATCTTCGCGCCGCGCGCCTTCGCCGCCTCGTACTCCTCGAGCACCATCACGCCCGAGCCCTCGCCCAGCACGAAGCCGTCGCGGTCCTTGTCCCACGGACGCGACGCGGTGGCCGGATCGTCGTTGCGGGTCGACAGCGCGCGCGCGGCGGCGAACCCGCCGATGCCGAGCGGCGACACCGTCGATTCGGCGCCGCCCGCGACCATCACGTCGGCGTCGCCGGCCTGGATCAGGCGCGCGGCGAGGCCGATGCTGTGCAGGCCGGTCGTGCAGGCCGTGACGGCCGCGAGGTTCGGGCCCTTCAGGCCGAACATGATGCTCAGGTGACCCGAGATCATGTTGATGATCGAGCCCGGCACGAAGAACGGCGAAATCCGGCGCGCGCCACGATCGACGTAGGTCTGGTGCGTGTCTTCGATCATCGGCAGGCCGCCGATGCCGGAACCGACCAGCACGCCGATGCGCTCCGCGTTGGCTTCGGTCACTTCCAGCCCGCTGTCCTTGATGGCCTGGACGCCGGCGGCGATGCCGTAATGGATGAACGTATCCATGTTCCGGGCTTCCTTCGCCGGGATGTACTCCTCGGCGCTGAAGCCCTTCACTTCGCCCGCGAAATGGCAGGCGAGGTTCGACGCATCGAACTTCGTGACGGTGGCGATACCGGACTTGCCGGCGACGAGATTGGCCCAGCCGTCGGCAACATTATTGCCAACAGGCGAAATCAGCCCCAGGCCTGTAACGACAACACGACGGCGGCTCACGGTAACCTCTTTTCCATTATTGGATGACAAAAACAAAAGCCACAGTGGCCACAGGAACCAGCCCTGCGAGCCCTGTGGCTGTTAGTCCGTCCGGCGCGAAGCCGGCAGGATGGCGCGTCAATCGCGAAGATCGCGGCGACGTGGCGGACAAGCGCGAAAGGCGCTTACGCCTTGACGTTTGTGCGAGCGTAGTCGATCGCTTGCTGAACGGTCGTGATCTTCTCTGCTTCTTCGTCCGGGATTTCCATGCCGAACTCGTCTTCGAGAGCCATCACCAGTTCGACCGTGTCGAGCGAGTCCGCGCCCAGGTCGTTCACGAACGAAGCTTCGTTCTTGATCTCGGCTTCCGCGACGCCCAGTTGTTCAGCGACGATCTTCTTGACACGTTGTTCGATGTTGTCCATTACCCCTCCGAGGGAAAGTTCAGATTTACAAGTGCGCGCATTTTATCAGGTTTGCTGACGCCAAAACGCGCGTTGGCTTGATGGTCGATCAAGCGCCGATCCGCCTGAAAAACGGGATACGGCGCGGATGGTAAACGAAAACCGTTACGACATGTACATGCCGCCGTTCACGTGCAGCGTCGTGCCGGTGATGTAACCGGCCTGCGGCGATGCGAGGAACGCGACGGCATGGGCGATGTCCTCCGGGCTGCCGAGGCGGCCGAGCGGAATCTGGGTCTTGAGCGCGGCCTGCTGTTCTTCCGGCAGCGTCTTCGTCATGTCGGTGTCGATGAAGCCCGGCGCCACGCAGTTCACCGTGATGCCGCGGCTGCCGATTTCGCGCGCGAGCGCACGCGTCATGCCCGCGACGCCGGCCTTCGCGGCCGCGTAGTTGACCTGACCCGGATTGCCGGCCGAGCCGACCACCGACGTGATGTTGATGATACGGCCGCCGCGCGCCTTCATCATCGGGCGCAGCACCGCGCGCGACAGGCGGAACACCGACTTCAGATTGGTGTCGATCACCGCGTCCCAGTCCTCGTCCTTCATCCGCATCGCGAGCTGATCCTGCGTGATGCCCGCGTTGTTGACGAGCACGTTCAGCGCGCCGAATTCCTTCACGGTCGCATCGATCAGTGCCTCGGCGGCTGCCGCGTCGTTGACGTTCAGCACCGCGCCGCGGCCCGTGACGCCCGCTTCCGCGAACGCCGCGGTGATCGCGGCGGCGCCCGATTCGCTCGTCGCCGTGCCGATCACCGTCGCGCCCAGGCGCGCGAGTTCGAGCGCGATCGAACGGCCGATGCCGCGCGACGCGCCGGTCACGATCGCAACCTGTTTATCGAGAGTCTTGTCCATGAATCGAATGTCCGTTGCTTGGGAAAAGGCGCCGCGTCAGGCGGTCACGAGCTTGAGCGCTTCGTCGAGCGAAGCCGGATCGAACACCGACGCACCCGTCAGGTTGCCGTCGATGCGCTTCGTCAGGCCGGCCAGCACCTTGCCCGGACCGCATTCGATCACGTGCGTGACGCCCGTGCCGGCGATATGCCGCACGCACTCGACCCAGCGCACCGGGCCCGCGGCCTGGCGCACCAGCGCATCCTTGATCGCGGCCGGATCGCTGACCACGGCAACGTCGATGTTGTTGACGACCGGAATCTGCGGCGCCTTCACGTCGACGTTCGCGAGGTAGTCGCGCAGCTGGTCCGACGCCGGCTTGAGCAGCGACGAATGGAACGGCGCCGACACCGGCAGCGGCAGCGCGCGCTTCGCGCCCTTCGCCTTAGCGATCTCGCATGCCTTTTCGACCGCGGCCTTGCTGCCCGCGATCACGACCTGCGCCGGAGCATTGAAGTTCACCGCTTCGACGACGCCCGCCTCCGCGGCTTCCGCGCATACCGCGCGCACCGTGTCGTCGTCGAGGCCCAGGATCGCGGCCATGCCGCCCTGGCCGACCGGCACGGCCGTCTGCATCGCCTGTGCACGAAAGCGCACGAGCGGCACCGCATCCTTGAACGCAAGTGCGCCGGCCGCGACGAGCGCCGTGTATTCACCGAGGCTGTGGCCGGCGACGATCGACGGCGCCGGGCCGCCTGCCTGCTGCCACGCGCGGTAGCACGCGTACGCCGCGGTCAGCATCACGGGCTGCGTGTTGGTGGTCAGGTTCAGTTCTTCGGCCGGGCCTTCGGCGATCAGCTTGCCGAGATCCTGATTGAGTGCATCGGATGCTTCCTGGAGCGTCTCGCGCACGACGGCCAGATCGGCGAATGCGTTGAGCATGCCGATCGCCTGCGAGCCCTGCCCCGGAAAAACGAATGCAAATTTCATATCGTCCCCAATTGAATCGATTCGGACGGCGCGCACGAACGGCGCGCCGATGGGATCCGCGCGCGGCTTGTCGCGCGCCGCGGATCAGAAGCGGAAGACCGACGCGCCCCAGGTGAAGCCGCCGCCGACGCCTTCGATCAGCACGTGCTGGCCACGCTGGATGCGACCGTCGCGCACCGCGGCGTCGAGCGCCAGCGGGATCGACGCGGCCGACGTATTGCCGTGCTGGTCGACCGTCACGACCATGCGCTCCTGCGGCAGGCCGAGCTTGCGGCAGGTGCTGGTCATGATGCGGATGTTGGCCTGGTGCGGAATCAGCCAGTCGATTTGCTCGGGCGCGAGATTCGCCTTCGCGAGCGCTTCGATCGCGACCTTTTCGAGCACGTTGACCGCGAGCTTGAACACGGCTTGTCCGTCCATGTGCAGGAACGCGCTGCCGTCGATCACGCCGCGGTTGACGTTGCCCGGCGTACACAGGATGTTCGAGTAGCTGCCGTCCGCATGCAGCGCGCTGCCGAGCACGCCCGGCTCTTCCGACGCGGACAGGATCACCGCGCCGGCACCGTCGCCGAACAGCACGCAGGTCGTGCGGTCCTTGAAGTCGAGAATGCGCGAGAACGTCTCCGCGCCGACCACGAGCGCCGTACGATGCTGGCCGCTGCGGATGAAGCTGTCGGCCGTCGCCATCGCGTACGCGAAGCCCGAACACACGGCCTGTACGTCGAATGCCGCGCCGCCGTTCTTGATGCCGAGCTTGTTCTGCAGCAGGCACGCGGTGCTCGGGAACACGAAATCGGGGGTCGAAGTCGCGACGATGATCAGGTCGATCGACTGCGGATCGACACCGGCCGCTTCGATCGCACGACGCGACGCCTCGAGCGCGAGATCGCTCGTCGTGACGTCCGGTGCGGCGAAATGGCGCGCATGGATGCCCGTGCGCGCCACGATCCATTCATCGCTCGTCTCGATGCCTTCCTTCGCAAGACGATCGGTCAACTGCTGGTTCGTGACGCGGTCGGGCGGCAGGTAGCTGCCCGTGCCGAGCACGCGGGAATAGAGAGTCGATTGGGCCATTTATGCTTTAGAGGATTGCGCAGCGGAAGGTTCGGCGTGATGGCCTGCGGCCGGGCTTGCATGGCCCGCGCCGCCCGCGTCGTGTTCGCCGTCGCCGAGCGACACTGAATTATCCGCCATCGCGCGCGCGAGGCGCTCCAGCACCCCGTTTTTGACGGCATCATACCCGCGTTTGATCGCCCACTCAAACGCGTAGGCGTCGGCCGAACCGTGGCTCTTGATCACGAGGCTCTTCAGCCCCAGCAGCGCCGCGCCGTTGTACTGGCGGTGGTCGACGCGCTTCTTGAAGCGCATCAGCACAGGCAGCGCGAGCAGCGCCATCAGCTTCGACATCAGCGAGCGGCCGAACTCCTCGCGGATGATGTCCGACAGCATCTGCGCGAGCCCCTCGGACGTCTTCAGCGCGACGTTGCCGACGAAGCCGTCGCACACGATCACGTCGACGGTGCCCTTGTAGATGTCGTTGCCTTCCACGTTGCCGCGGAAATTGAGCGTGCTGGCACGCAGCAGCTCGCCTGCGCGCTTGATCGTCTCGTTGCCCTTGATGACCTCTTCGCCGATGTTCAGCAGGCCGATCGTCGGGCGCTCCTTGCCTTCGAGCGCGGCCACGAGCGCGTGCCCCATCTCCGCGAACTGCAGCAGGTGCTGCGGTTCGCAGTCGACGTTCGCGCCGAGGTCCAGCATCATCGTGTAGCCGGTCGGGTTCGGCAGCGCGAACGCGATCGCGGGCCGCTCGATGCCGGGCAGCGTCTTGAGTACGTAACGGGAAACGGCCATCAGCGCGCCGGTATTGCCGGCGGAGATGCAGGCCTGCGCCGCGCCGTCCTTGACGTGGTTGAGCGCGACGCGCATCGAAGAATCCTTCTTCTTGCGCAGCGCCACTTCGACAGGATCGTCCATCGCCACGACTTCGGTGGCGGGCACGATGGTCAACGCGGGATCGTCGAGGGCTTTCAGCTTCTTCAGCTGAGCGCGAATCGCGCTTTCGATGCCGACGAGCATCAGGTGCGCATCGGGATGCGCGCGGACGAACTTGACTGCCGCGGGAACGGTCACGGACGGGCCGTGGTCGCCTCCCATGCAATCGATTGTGAGCTTTACGGTCATGGAATGCGACGAATTTCAGGCACAAAAAAGCGGCAGTTGAATGCCGCCTTTTTGTTGAGCCAGGAAAGTGTCAAGCGAACCAGTTGTCACGCGAACGGCGAGCGTAGCGCGCAACGCGTGACTTGACGCTTAGTCGTTCTTCGTCTTGACGACTTTCTTGCCGCGATAGTAGCCGTTCGGGCTGACGTGGTGACGCAGGTGCACTTCACCCGTGCTCGGCTCGACTGCCAGCGGCGCTGCCGTCAGGAAATCGTGCGAACGATGCATGCCGCGCTTCGACGGCGACTTCTTGTTTTGCTGGACTGCCATGACTAACTCCTAAATAATTTTCCGGATTCTAACACAGCCCGATCCGGCGCTTAACTACCCTGGCCCAAAGCCCTTACGCCTTCCCGCGCCACAACTGCTTAGTGTTTCTTGGTGCCGTCACCGTCCTTCTTCAACGCTTCCAGCGCTGCGAACGGATTCGGCCGTTTGCCTTCGTCCCCGGCTTCGTCGGACGCCTCGTCCGTCTCTTCCGTGGGACCGCTCGCGCCCGACACGAGGCTTTCGTGAACTGCCGGGCAAACCTCGTGCTTGGGCACGAGCGGCAACGAAAGCAGCAATTCCTCTTCGATCAAGTCGACGAGATCGAACTGGCGTGAGCCCACGATCACATCGGCTTCATCGTCGTCGAGCGGAAATTCTTCAGCTTCTTCTTCGGTCGCGACGATCCGGTACGTCATGTCGACGTCGAACGTCTGGTCGTACGGCGTCATGCAGCGCTGGCACGTGAGCCACGCATGGCCGTGCACCGCAAGGCGCAGATACGGCTGCTGCCCGTCGGTGCCGTCGTCCTGCAACTCCTTTTGCGTGAACCCTTCCGCCTGCCACGTGAAGACCGTGTCGCGATCTGGCGCGTCCGTCGGCACTTCGTTTAACATGCGCGGCAGTTGCGAGAGGTGCACCGCGCCGGCTGCCTGCCGCCCGCTGCGGGCAAACTCGAACAGGTCGACCGCGTGCGGATCGAGCGCCGCCGCAGGTTTGCCAGAAGAAGTGTTCATGTGCGCTCCTGCCTACAGGCTGACTTGCGGGATCCGGCTTGGCACCGCTCGCGTACGGCTCATCGAAGGATGACGTACTTTACTTCCGAAGACCCGGCAGGCGCCACCACACGAAAGCCTGCCGACGAAAAGCGGGAAAGCATACCTGTTTTACCTTTTGCGGTCAATCACTTAAGCTTGCGTCCGCGCAACGCCGCGCCACACCTGACGACCCACCGATCCAACCGACCATGCCGGATACCGTTTGCCGCCCGCCGCGGCTGATTCTTGCTTCCAGTTCCCGTTACCGCCGAGCGCTCCTCGAGCGCCTCGGCGTGCCGTTCGACGTCGTGTCGCCCGACCTCGACGAAACCCCGCTCGCCGGCGAAACGCCGGCCGCGACCGCGCTGCGCCTCGCCGCCGCGAAAGCACGCGCGGTGGCCGCGACGATCGACGCGCCGGACGGCGTGCTCGTGATCGGGTCGGATCAGGTCGCGACCTTCGACGGCCACCAGATCGGCAAGCCCGGTACGCACGAGCGCGCGCTCGCGCAACTCGTGTCGATGCAGGGCCGCGAAGTCGAATTCCACAGCGCGCTCTGCCTGTACGACAGCCGTACGGACGAAGCGCAGGTCGAGGACATCGTCACGCACGTGCGCTTTCGCTCGCTGCCCGAGGCCGAACTCGACGCCTACCTGCACGCGGAAACGCCGTACGACGTGGCCGGCAGCGCGAAATCCGAAGGGCTCGGCATCGCCCTGCTCGACGCGATCGACTCGGACGACCCCACCGCACTCGTCGGCCTGCCGCTGATCGCCCTCACGCGGATGCTGCGCGCCGCCGGCTACCCATTGTTTGCAACCACTCGTGGAGACCGCGCATGACCGCCGGCACGCTTTATCTCGTTCCGAACACGCTCGGCGAAGGCGACGAATCGATGCTCGCCGCCGTGCTGCCCGCCGCCGTGCAGGCGCGCGCCGGCACGCTCGGCTATTACATCGGCGAGAACGCGAAAACGACCCGCGCGTTTCTGAAGAAGATCGGTACGACGCGGCCGATCCAGGAAATCGAGATCAGCGAGCTGAACGTCAATACGCCGGCCGGCGCGATCGACCGGCTGCTCGCACCGGTGCTGGCCGGCGCGGATGCCGGCCTCGTGTCGGAGGCCGGCTGCCCGGCCGTCGCCGATCCCGGCGCGTTGCTGGTGCGCCGCGCGCACGAGCGCGGCGTGAAGGTCGTGCCGCTCGTCGGACCGAGTTCGATCCTGCTCGCGCTGATGGCGTCGGGCCTGAACGGCCAGAGCTTCGCGTTCAACGGCTATCTGCCGGTCGATGCGGCCGCGCGCGCGAAACGCCTGCGCGAACTCGAGCAACTGTCGCGCAAGGCGCGCCAGACGCAGATCTTCATCGAAACGCCGTACCGGAATCACGCGATGCTCGACACGCTGGTCGCGACCTGCGCGCCGTCGACGCAGATCTGCGTCGCGGCCGATCTGACCCTCGCGACCGAGACGATCGCGAGCCGCACGGCGGCGGACTGGAAAAAGGCGCCGGCGCCGAATCTGCACAAGCGCCCCGCGATCTTCCTGCTGCTCGCGAACTGATTGATGCCGCGACCGGCGATCCACCGATGAATGAAAGGCGGGCCATCGCGGCCCGCCGATCGCCGCCGTCAGCGCAGGCTGACTGACGCGCCGCCAGCCGTCAGCGCCTTCATCGCAGCGCCGCCGACGGCCGCGCCGAACTTGCGCGCGACACGGTTCGTCAGGCTTTCCTTCACCGTATAGTCGACCAGATCCGGCGCCTTCAGCACGTCGCGCGCGACCGTGTCGGTGGTGCCGTAGCCGTCGGCGAGCCCGAGCTCGACGCTCTTCTCGCCGGTCCAGAACAGGCCGGAGAACATGTCCGGCGTCTCGTGCAGCCGCTTGCCGCGGCCATCCTTCACGGCCTTGATGAACTGCGCATGCACCTGGTCGAGCAGCTCCTGCGCGTGCGCGTCCATCTTCGGCGTTTCCGGCGAGAACGGATCGTAGAAGCCCTTGTTTTCGCCCGACGTATGCAGGCGCCGCTCGACCCCGAGCTTGCCCATCAGCCCGGTGAAGCCGAAGCCGTCCATCAGCACGCCGATCGAGCCGACGATGCTCGCCTTGTCGACGAAGATCTTGTCGGCCGCGGACGCGATGTAATAGCCGCCCGATGCGCACATGTCGGTCACGACGACGTACAGCGGCTTGTCCGGATACTTCTTGCGCAGCCGCCGGATCTCGTCGTAGACCATGCCGGCCTGCACCGGGCTGCCGCCCGGGCTGTTGATCCGCAGCACGACGCCGACCGTGCCGTCGTCGTCGAACGCAGCGTCGAGCGCGGTGTTGATGTCGTCGGCGTTCGCGTTGACGCCTGCCGCGATCTCGCCGTCGATCGTCACGAGCGCCGTATGCCGCCCGCTCGACGAGAACTTCGAATCGCTCGAGAAATCGATCAGCGCGAACGCGAGCAGCACGAACACGCCGAGAAACGCGAAGCGGAAGAAGATCTTCCAGCGCCGTGCGGCGCGCTGCTCCTTGACGGCCGCGAGCGCGATCCGCTCGAGCGCTGCGCGCTCCCAGGCCGGTTCACGGCTGTCGGGACGGGAGGAGGAATCCGGGGAATTCGGTTGGTCGGCCATGCAGTGGTGTCGTCAGTCGGTCGTGGCGGGCGTGGCGGGATGCAGGTCCGCATCGGGCACCCAGAATACCGCACGGCCGTCGGGCGTGTCGCGCTCGTCGACCTCGACCGGCCGCAGGCGGCCGCCGCGGCACGGGCCACCGACGCACTTGCCGGTATCCGGCGCGTAGATCGCGCCGTGCGTCGCGCACATCAGATAGAGGCCCGACGACTCGAAGAATTGCCCTTCGGCCCAGTCGAGCTCCATCGGCACATGCGCGCAGCGGTTCAGGTAGCCGTAGGCGCGGCCGTCGTAGCGCACGAAGAACACGACCGCCTGCTCGCCGCGCAGCGTCGCGTCGACGCGCACCCCGGCGCCGCCGTCGGTCAGCGCGTCCGACGCGCACACGCGCACGGCGTCCGGCGCCGCGCTCATGCGTGCTCCCGCAGCCATGCGGCCAGCGCACCGACGTCCGGCGCGACGAAGCGCGGCGTGAGCGCCGCCAGCGCATCGGCCGTGTGCGCGCCATACGCGACGCCGACGCCGGCCGCGCCGGCGCTGGCCGCCATCTGCAGGTCGTGCGTCGTATCGCCGATCATCACGGTGCGCGACAGGTCCTGCCCCAATTCCCGCGACAACTCGTGCAGCATCGCCGGATGCGGTTTCGAGAACGTTTCGTCCGCGCAGCGCGTCGCGTCGAACCAGCTCGTCAGTTTCGACTGGTCGAGCACGCGATTCAGCCCGACCCGACCCTTGCCGGTTGCGACGGCGAGCAGATAGCCCGTATCGCGCAGTTCGGCGAGCAGCTCGCGCACGCCGGCGAACAGCTCGATGCGCTGGTCGTCGAGCAGGTAGTGATAGCGGTAGCGCTCGGCCAGCCGTGCGTAGTCGGACGGATCGAGGGTCGGCGCCGTGATCTGCAGCGCGTCCCGCAGGCCGAGGCCGATCACGTAGCGGGAAGCTTCGTCGGACGGCGTGGGCAAGCCGAGATCGCGGCATGCCGCCTGGATGCTGTGCGCGATGTGCGCAGTCGAATCCATCAGCGTGCCGTCCCAGTCGAAGACGATCAGGTCAAATTGCTGTCGGGCCATGCGGTTCAGGCGGTATCGCGCAATGCGCTGAGTTGATCGAGGAAGCGCCGGCACTCGGCCGGCAGCGGCGCATCGAACTGCAGCGCCTCGCCGGTCAGCGGATGAGCGAGCTTGAGGCGGTGCGCATGCAGGAACATCCGTTTCAGCGACGGCTGCGCGTTCGCGCGCGCCAGCGCCTTGTTCAATGCGAAATCGCCATACTTGGCGTCGCCGGCGATCGGCAGGCCGAGATGCGCGAGGTGCACCCGGATCTGATGGGTCCGACCCGTTTTGAGTTCCGCTTCGACGAGCACGTAGTCCGGCCAGCGGTCGACGAGATTGAACACCGTATGCGACGCGAGCCCGTCCTCCTGCACCCGTACGCGGCGCTCCCCTTCCGGGGTCGAATACTTGAACAGCGGCGCCTTCACCGCGCGGCGCCGGCCCCAGTCGGGCTGCCATTCGCCGTGCGCGCACGCGAAGTAGCGCTTGTCCATCCGGTTCTCGCGGATCTGCTCGTGCAGGCCGACGAGCGCCGTGCGCTTCTTCGCGAGCATCAGGATCCCGGACGTCTCGCGGTCGAGCCGGTGCACCAGTTCGAGGAATTTCGCGCGCGGACGCGCCTGGCGCATCTGCTCGATCACGCCGAACGCGACGCCGCTGCCGCCGTGGACCGCGACCCCGGCCGGCTTGTCGATGACGAGCATCGCGTCGTCCTCGTACAGCACGTCGAAATGCGCGGGCGGCACGACGGGCGTGTCGGCGCGCGCGAGGTCGGCCGCCGCCACGCGCACCGGCGGCACGCGGACGAGGTCGCCGAGCTCCAGGCGGTACTGCGCGTCGATCCGGCCCTTGTTCACGCGCACTTCGCCGCTGCGGAGGATCCGGTAAATATGGCTTTTCGGCACGCCTTTACAGACGCGCAACAGGAAGTTGTCGATGCGCTGACCGGCCGAGTTTTCGTCGATCTCGATCATCGATACCTGGCCGCTTGCGACCGAATTCTGGGATATTTTGCCTAACTCATTCATACTGAATATAATTTTGCCCAGCCTGACGTTGTGGGTGGCCTGACCGGCCGGCCCCGGCTGAATCGGGCAAGGCGCAAGCGCAAACTGCTATTTTACTTGCGCCGGGGGTCCGCTGCTCGCCCCTAATCAAAGAGAAGCAGCAAGTTGCACGCACGGCGCCGCCCGTCGGCAAGGATCGCGCCCACAGGCGGATTCGGTCGGCAAGGCGCCGCGGTAACGGAAAGTTGGTTGAAAAGAATTTGATCGGCAGCCGACGGCGCGCAGTGCGTCCGCAGGCTGCCGGTTGCGAAAATTACGGCGTTGCGCCCGATTTGGCCCCGCGAAGCGTGCGGGGCTTGGCGACGTCAAACCAGGGAAGTACACCCCAAGCGGGAAAGTCGGGCTGGATTCGATACTCCCCGCTGCGGCCCAAGCCGCAGCATCTGCCGCCCGTCGGCGCGCGCGACGCATTGCGCGCGCCCGTGGCAATGCCCGGACAGGCTTAGCGCGCTTTTGCAGCGTGCGGTGTGTGAACGCCGTGCTTTGAAGCCGTATTCGCAGGTGCCCTATGGCCGCCGGCCCCGTCTTTCGGGCCCAAGCGCCTCTTCAGGCAATTCTCCCCGCCAGCATTCCCGCTCCAGCGTGCTCGTGACAACACAACAAGGTGCGGCCTGTCGTCGTTCCCGCCCTCGCGCCTGACAACCGCGAGGCGCCGGCAGCGGAGCCGCCTGGAGTCGTTCATGAAACGCATGCTGTTCAATGCGACGCAGCAGGAGGAGCTGCGCGTCGCCATCGTCGATGGGCAAAAGCTCATCGACATCGACATCGAAACCGCCGGGCGCGAACAGCGCAAAGGCAATATCTACAAAGGTGTCATCACCCGTATCGAGCCGTCGCTCGAAGCGTGCTTCGTCAACTACGGCGAAGACCGCCACGGCTTCCTGCCGTTCAAGGAAGTCGCCCGCCAGTACTTCAAGGAAGGCATCGACATGCGCTCCGCGCGCATTCAGGATGCGCTGCGCGAAGGCCAGGAGCTGATCGTCCAGGTCGAGAAGGAAGAGCGTGGCAACAAGGGCGCCGCCCTCACCACCTTCATCTCGCTCGCCGGCCGCTATCTCGTGCTGATGCCGAACAACCCGCGCGGCGGCGGCGTATCGCGCCGAATCGAAGGCGACGAGCGCCAGGAACTGCGCGAAACGATGGCGCAGCTGCAGATTCCGGACGGCATGAGCATGATCGCCCGTACCGCGGGCATCGGCCGCAGCGCCGAGGAACTGCAGTGGGACCTGAACTACCTGCTGCAACTGTGGCGCGCGATCGAGGCTGCCTCGCAAAGCGGCAACGCCGGCCAGCCGATGCTGATCTATCTGGAATCGAGCCTCGTGATCCGCGCGATCCGGGACTATTTCCAGCCGGATATCGGCGAAATCCTGATCGATACGAACGAAATCCATGATCAGGCCCGTGCCTTCATGGACATCGTGATGCCGGACAACGTCGCGAAGGTGAAGCGCTATCACGACGACGTGCCGCTGTTCTCCCGCTTCCAGATCGAGCACCAGATCGAAACCGCGTACTCGCGCACGGTCCCGCTGCCGTCGGGCGGCGCGATCGTGATCGACCACACCGAAGCGCTCGTCGCGATCGACGTGAACTCCGCACGCGCGACCAAGGGCGCGGACATCGAGGAAACGGCCACCCGCACGAACCTCGAAGCGGCCGACGAAGTCGCCCGCCAACTGCGCCTGCGCGACCTCGGCGGCCTGATCGTGATCGATTTCATCGACATGGAATCGGCGAAGAGCCAGCGTGAAGTCGAGCAGCGCCTGAAGGACGCGCTCAAGCACGACCGTGCGCGCGTGCAGATGGGCAAGATCTCGCGCTTCGGCCTGATGGAACTGTCGCGCCAGCGCCTGCGCCCGGCGCTGTCGGAAGGCAGCCACGTGACGTGCCCGCGCTGCAACGGCACCGGCCACATCCGCGATACCGAATCGTCCGCGCTGCAGGTCCTGCGGATCATTCAGGAAGAAGCGATGAAGGAAAACACCGCGGCGATCCACTGCCAGGTGCCGGTCGAGGTGACCGCCTTCCTGCTGAACGAAAAGCGTCAGGAAATCAACAAGATCGAGTCGCGCTTCAAGGTCGGCATCGTGCTGATCCCGAACAAGCACCTCGATACGCCGCACTACAAGCTCGAGCGCCTGCGTCACGACGATGCGCGCCTCGACGATCCGCGCGCATCCTGGAAGATGGCCGAGGAAGCGGCCCGCGAGCTCGAATCGGAAACCGGCTACAGCAAGCGGGCGGCCGAAGTGAAGCCGAAGCAGGAAGCCGCGGTCAAGGGCATCACGCCCGAGCGTCCGGCACCGAGCCCGGCTCCGCAGCGTCCGGTCGAGCCCGTTGCCGCCCCCGCCCCGGCGCCCGTCGCCGCGGCAAGCGGCGGCTTCATCGGCTGGCTGAAGGGCCTGTTCGGCGTGTCGCCGGCACCGGCGCCCGCACCGGTCGCGCCGGCACCGGCGAAGGAGCAGGCAGCCCGTCCGGCGCGCGAGCGCACGGAAAAGACCGAGCAGCGCGGCGGCGATCGCAATCGCAACCGTCGCGGCGGCGCCCAGCAGGCGCAAGGCGGCCGCGACCCGGCAGCCGCAGGCCGTGGCCAGCCGCAACGCCAGGAACGCGAAGGCAAGGAAGTGCGCGAATCGCGTGAAGGCCGTGAGCCGCGCGAGGGTCGTGAGCTGCGTGAAGGTCGCGAGGGCCGCGAAAACCGCGAAGGTCGTGAAAACCGTGAGGGTCGCGAAGGTCGCGAGGGCCGTGGCCCGCGTGAAGGTCGCGAGCCGCGTGAAGGCCGTGAGCCGCGCGAACCGCGCGAGAACCGCGAACCGCGCGAGCGTGCCGAACAGCCGGAAGGCGTCGAAGCAACCGGCCGTGGCGAGCGTCAGGAACGCGGCGAGCGTCGCGAGCGCGGCGAACGCCGCAAGCCGACCCAGCACGCAGCCACGCTCGAAACCGTCACCCGCGGTGAAAACCATCCGGAACCGGAAACCGACAAGGTGGCGGCAGAAGCCCTGCCCGGCGCGGAACTGGCAGCCGATGCGGAAGCCGGCGCACGTGACGGCGAAGAACGCCGCCGTCGCCGTCGCGGCCGCCGCGGCGGTCGTCGCGAGCGCGAGGAAGACGGCGCAGTCGAGCAGGCCGAACAAGGCGCCGAAGGCGAAGTCGCCGCGCAAGCGGTGACGCCGGCCGCCCCGGTCGCTGCCGAACCGGCTCACACGGCCGCGCCGGCAGTCGTCGCGGCCGCAGCAAGCGCGGTCGCCGTGGAAGCCGTCGCCGAGCAGCATGCCGCACCGGCCGCTGTCGAAGCGCAGCCGGCACCGGCCCCCGCCGAAGTGGCTCCGGCCGCCCCGGTCGAGCCCGTCGCCGTCCAGGCAGCCGAACCGGCACCGGTCGCACCGGCCGTCGCGGAAGCAGGCCCGACGCCGGTCGCGGTGTCGCCGACCGATGCGTTCGAAGTGCCGGCAGCCGCTCCGGTCGCTGCCGAGGCGCCGCAAGCCGCACCGGTCGAGCAGGCCGCACCGGCTGCCGTGGCGATCGAGACCGCTCCGGTGGTGGTCGAAGCGGCGCCTGCGGTGGCCGAGGCACCGGTCGCAGCCGCGCCGGTCGAGGCCGTCGCCGCACCGGCACCGGCTCCCGCCCCCGCACAACCGGCAGCCGCGCCCGCTTCGGCGAGCCTGGACGTCGTGCTGGAGCAGGCCGGTCTCGTCTGGGTGAACACGGACGCCGACAAGTTCGCGGCCGCGCAGGAAGCCGCATCGCGACTCCCGCGCCCGGCCCGCGTGCCGCGCGAACGCAAGGTGCTGCCGCCGGCCGATACGGCGCCGATGCAGCAGGTCGAAACGACGCGCCACTAACGGCGCATCGCCCGACCAGGAAAAGCCCGCCTCCGGCGGGCTTTTTCATGTCCGCGCTGCGGGTTTCCGCCCACCGGACCGACCGGCCGGTTGCGGCTAAAATAGAGGTCTGGTTCGCACTTCTTCCAACATGTCCCGACGCATCATTCCTCTCGCCGACGTCAGCGGGATGCCGGACGTCTCCGGCGTCGCGCATGCCCCCGACGGCACGCTGGCCGACACGTTCGCCAGGCCGCTGCGCGACCTGCGCATTTCGGTGACGGACCGCTGCAATTTCCGTTGCGTGTACTGCATGCCGCGCGCGGTCTTCGACAAGGACTACCCGTTCCTGCCGCACAGCGCGCTGCTCACGCACGAGGAAATCGAGCGCGTGGCGCGACTCTTCGTCGCACACGGCGTCGAGAAGATCCGTATCACGGGCGGCGAACCGTTGCTGCGCAAGAACCTCGAATTCCTGATCGAGCGCCTCGCGCGCCTGACGACGCATGCCGGCCGCCCGCTCGACCTGACGCTGACGACCAACGGCTCGCTGCTCGCACGCAAGGCGCGCGCGCTGAAGGACGCCGGGCTCACGCGCGTCACGGTCAGCCTCGATGCGCTCGACGACACGCTGTTCAAGCGCATGAACGATGCGGAGTTCGCGAGCGCCGACGTGCTCGACGGCATCTTCGCCGCGCAGGCCGCGGGCCTCGCGCCGGTCAAGGTCAACATGGTCGTGAAGCGCGGCACCAACGACAGCGAGATCCTGCCGATGGCCGAGCGGTTCCGCGGCACCGGCGTGATCCTGCGTTTCATCGAATACATGGACGTCGGCACGTCGAACGGCTGGAACATGACCGAGGTGCTGCCGTCGGCGGACGTCGTCGCGCGCATCGCCGAACATTTCCCGCTGGTGCCGCTCGAGCCGCACACAGCGGCCGAAACCGCGCAGCGCTGGGGCTATGCGGACGGCAGCGGCGAGATCGGCGTGATCTCGAGCGTCACGCAGGCCTTCTGCGGCGATTGCACGCGTGCCCGGCTGTCGACCGAAGGCAAGCTGTACCTGTGCCTGTTCGCGTCGGCCGGCCACGACCTGCGTGCGCTCGTGCGGGGCGGCGCAAGCGATGCAGAGATCGCGACTGCGATCGCGCGCATCTGGCAGGCGCGCACCGATCGCTATTCGCAGCTGCGCGGCAGCGCCTCGGCCGACGCCACGCCCGACGGCGCCGGCAAGCGCGTCGAAATGTCGTATATCGGCGGCTGACGCCTCTTTCCGCCTTCACACGATGCCCGCTCCCGCTTCTCCGTCGATCGCCGGCCTGCTGCTCGCAGGCGGCCGAGCGACCCGCATGGACGGCGTCGACAAGGGCCTGCAACTGCTCGACGGTACGCCGCTCGCGCTGCACGTGCTGCGCCGGCTGTCGCCGCAGGTCGACGAGACGCTGATCAGCGCGAACCGCCATGCCGATCGCTATGCCGAGCTCGGTGCGCCGTTCGACGCGCGCATCGTCGCAGACGAAACGCCCGACTTCCCCGGGCCGCTCGCGGGCCTGCTCGCCGGCATGCGCGCGGCGCGCGCGCCGCTGGTCGCGTGCTCGCCGTGCGATACGCCGTATCTGCCCGCCGACCTCGTCGCGCAACTGCATACGGCGCTGGACGCACAGCAGGCCGACATCGCGATGGCGGTCACCGTCGACGCGCAGCAACTGCGCTCGCCGCAGCCGACGTTCGCGCTGCTGCGCACATCGCTGGCCGACGATCTGGCCGCGCGCCTCGCGGCCGGCGACCGCAAGGTGCGTGCGTGGTACGCACGCCACAAGACGGTCGAAGTCGAGTTTCGCGACGAGCGTGCGTTTTACAATGCCAACTCCTGGCAGGAACTCGCCGCGCTGGCCCGCCGCTGACGGCCCCGTGCCGTTCCCGCCCGGCGCCCGCCACACGCGAAACCCGCGCCCAGGCACCCTCCTCGCGCCACCGGCCACGAACCCGATACGCCTTGCGGCGCAGTCCGACTGATGATCACGCAATCCTCGCCCGCTTCCCGAACCGCACCCGACCCCGACGTCCCGCTGTCGCTCGCCGACGCGCAGGCGCTCGCGTGCCGCTTCGCGGTGCCCGTCGACGCGTGCGACACGGTGACGCTGCGCGATGCGCTCGACCGCGTGCTCGCGGTCGACGTGAGCGCGCCGTTCGACATTCCCGCGTACGACAATTCGGCCATGGACGGCTATGCGTTCGACGGCGGCAGCGCGGCACTCGCGTCGCCGCAGGGCGAGGTCGCGATGCCGGTCGCCGGCACCGCATTCGCCGGCCATCCGTTCGACGGCGCCGTGGCAGCCGGTGCATGCGTGCGGATCATGACCGGCGCGCCGATGCCGGCCGGATGCGACACCGTGATCCCGCAGGAACGCGTGCGCGTCGAGGGCGACACGATCCGCTTCGCCACGCGCGACGTCGCGCGCGGCGCGAACTGCCGCAAGGCCGGCGAGGATCTCGCGCGCGGCGCCTGTGCGCTCGCCGCGGGCCGCGTCCTGCGGCCGTCTGATCTCGGTCTGCTCGCGTCGTTCGGCGTCACCGACGTCATGGTGCGCCGGCGCGTGCGCGTCGCCGTGTTCTCGACCGGCGACGAGCTGCGCGAGCCCGGCGAACCGCTCGGCCGCGGCGCGCTGTACGACAGCAATCGCGGGATGCTGATCGCGATGCTCGAACGCCTGCACGTGGATGCGATCGATCTCGGCATCGTCCGCGACGACCCGGCCGCGCTCGATGCCGCATTGCGCGACGCCCTCGCCGCGCAGGCCGATGCGGTCATCACGTCGGGCGGCGTGTCGGTCGGCGAAGCCGACTTCACGCGCGACGTGATGGCGCGGCTCGGCGACGTGACGTTCGCGAGCCTTGCGCTGCGGCCCGGCCGGCCGCTCGCGTGCGGCACGCTCGCACGCGCGGCCGACGGCGCCGGCCACGCGCTGTTCTTCGGGCTGCCCGGCAATCCGGTCGCGTCCGCCGTGACGTTCTACGCCATCGTGCGCCCCGCGCTGCTGACGCTGGCCGGCGCGCAGACGCCGCCACCGGCGATGTACACGGCGCGCAGTACGCAGCCGTTGAAGACGCGCCCCGGTCGCACCGAATACCTGCGCGGCATCGCGACGCGCGCCGCCGACGGCCAATGGCACGTCGCACCGGCCGGATCGCAAAGCTCCGCGTCGCTGAGCGGCCTCGCAGACGCCAACTGTTTCATCGTCCTGGGCCACGATACCGCGGCAGTCGACGCGGGCGCCCCGGTCGACATCCTGCCGCTCGACGGCCTGATCTGAATTCCACTATCGGTATATCTCTACGGGGGCAATCCGCACATGAAGAAACAAATCTCGTCGATCGCCGCGGGACAGACCGCGAAGGCGCTGATTCTCGTCTACCTGACGTTCAGCGTGCCGATCGTGCTGCTCGGCATTCTCGTCGCGTACATCCGCTACGGGATGGTCGAACTGAGCACGATCCTGAGCGCGCTGCTGCTGAACGCGATCCTCGGTTTCGTGCTGCTGTGGATTGCGTGCCACGCGTACAACTGGGTCGCGTCGCGCTTCGGCGGCATCGAAATCGTGCTGTCCGATCCGCCGGAGGAAGCGTGAGCGGCACGCCGCTGATCCGCGCGGCCGCCCCGCGCGACGTCGGCGCGATCCTCGCGCTGATGCGCGAGCTGGCCGAGTTCGAGAAGCTCACGGATCTGTTCGTCGCGACCGAAGCCGATCTCGCCGACGCGCTGTTCGGCGAGCACCCCGCGGCCGAAGCGCTGGTGGCCGAGCGTGACGGCGCGATCGTCGCGTACGCGCTGTTCTTCCACAACTATTCGACGTTCCTCGGCCGCCGCGGGCTCTATCTCGAGGATCTGTACGTGCAGCCGTCGCAGCGCGGTACGGGCCTCGGCACCGCGATGCTGCGTCATCTCGCGGCACTCGCCGTCGAGCGCCGTTGCGCGCGCTTCGAGTGGTCGGTCCTCGACTGGAACCAGCCGGCAATCGATTTCTACGAGAAGATGGGCGCGACCGTGCTGCCGGAGTGGCGCATCGTACGCGTGACGGGTGGCGCGCTGGACACGCTCGCCGCGCATTGAGCGCGGGCCGGCCACGCCGGCGATCGCTGCAAAGGAAAACGGGCGCCGCGGCGCCCGTTTTTTCTGTCCGGCGGCTGCCGGCAACGCGTGTCATGCATCGTCCGCATCGGCGCCTTCGGCCCCTTCCGCGCCGAGCAGCCCGGCCGCCGTATCGCCCGGCAACGCCTCGACCTGCTTGAGCTTGCGGTTCATCACGCGCGTGCGCTGCTCGGCCGCCTCGATCGAACGCGTGACCGTTTCGAGCTGCGACTTCGTGCGCGCGAGCACGTCGCCGAACTTGCCGAACTCGGTCTTGACCGCGCCGAGCACCTGCCACACCTCGCTCGAGCGCTGCTCGATCGCGAGCGTGCGGAACCCCATCTGCAGGCTGTTCAGCAGCGCGGTGAGCGTGGTCGGCCCGGCGACCGTCACGCGATAGTCGCGCTGCAGCAGGTCGGTCAGCCCCGGGCGGCGCAGGATCTCCGCATAGAGCCCCTCGGTCGGCAGGAACAGCAGCGCGAAATCGGTCGTGTGCGGCGGCGCGACGTACTTCTCGGCGATCGTGCGCGCTTCCATCCGCACCCGCGCCTCGAGCGCACGCGCCGCCTCCTCGACCGCCACCGCATCGGCGCGCTCCTGCGCGTCGATCAACCGCTCGTAGTCTTCGCGCGGAAATTTCGCGTCGATCGGTAGCCACACCGGCGGCGCGTCGCGCGTGCCGGCATCGCGGCCCGGCAGCCGGATCGCGAATTCGACGCGCTCGGTACTCTTCGGCACCGTCGCGACGTTCTTCGCGTACTGCTCGGGTGTGAGCATCTGTTCGAGCAGCGCTTCGAGCTGCACCTCGCCCCAGGTGCCGCGCGTCTTCACGTTGGTCAGCACCTTCTTCAGGTCGCCGACGCCGGCCGCGAGGGTCTGCATCTCGCCGAGCCCGCGATGCACCTGCTCGAGCCGGTCCGACACGAGCTTGAACGATTCGCCGAGCCGCTGCTCGAGCGTCGCGTGCAGTTTCTCGTCGACGGTGCGGCGCATCTCCTCGAGCTTCGCCGCGTTGTTCGTCTCGATTTCCTTCAGCCGCTGTTCGAGCGTCGCACGCACTTCACCGATCCGGCGATCGTTCGCCTCGGTCAGTTGCGTGAGCTGCCGGTGCAACGTGTCGCCGAACAGCCGCAGCGCGCCCGTCTGCTCCTCGCGCGCCTGCTGGGCCTGGCGCTGCATGCTCTCGCGCATCGCGTCGAACTGCTGCGCGTTGCCGGCGACGAGCTTGCCGAGTTGCTGCGCGAACCCCTCGATCTGGTTGTTGTGCACGGTCGCCACGCTCGTCAGTTGCGCGGCGAGCGTCTGCTGCAACTGCGCGAAGCTGCCGGCCAGCTCGGTACGCGAGCCGCGCGCATTTTCGACGATCTCGCCGCGCAGTTCGCGCTCGAGCCGCTCGACCGCGCGCGCCTGCGCATGCGCGGCGTCCTCGATCTGGTCGCCGAGCACGGCCGCATCGTCGTGGCGGCCGCCGCGCACGAGCGCGACGATCGCCACCGCGAGCGCGACAGCGAGCACGACGACCGCCGCAAGCAACAACGTCATCGTCATGCGCGCGGCTTCCCGATCACGTCAGGGTTGATCGGATTCGGCGGCCGCCCCGCCCGTGGCCCCTCGCCCAGCGCGGCGATCAGGTTGTCGGCGGCGAGATCCGCCATCGCGCGGCGGGTCTTTTCGGTGGCGCTTGCGATATGCGGCGTCAGCACGACGTTCGGCACCTCGAGCAGCGCCGGATGCACGCTCGGCTCGCCCTCGTACACGTCGAGGCCGGCCGCGGCGATCGTCCCGTCGCGCAGTGCGACGGCCAGCGCCGCATCGTCGACGATCCCGCCGCGCGCGATGTTGGTCAGCGTCGCCGTCGGCTTCATCTTCGCGAGCTCGGCCGCGCCGATCGTGTGATGGTTCTCTTTCGTGTACGGCAGCACGAGCACGACATGATCGGCGCGCGCGAGCAGCGCATCCTTCGACACGTATTCGGCATTCAGCTCGGCTTCGATCTCGGGCGCGACCCGCGACCGGTTGTGGTAGATCACCTGCATCCCGAAGCCGCGCGCGCGGCGCGCGAGCGCCTGGCCGATGCGACCCATCCCGATCACGCCGAGCGTCGAGCCATGGATGTCGGCGCCGAGAAAGCCGTCGTACGCCCACTTCTGCCAGTGGCCGGCGCGCAGCCAGTGTTCGGATTCGGCGATCCGGCGCGCCGCGGCCATCATCAGCGCCCAGCCGAAATCGGCGGTCGATTCGTTCAGCACGTCGGGCGTATTGGTGCCGAGCACGTTCGCCGCGTTGAATGCGGCCATGTCGAAGTTGTTGTAGCCGACCGCCATGTTCGCCACGACGCGCAGACGCGGCGCCGCCGCGAGCGTGGCCGCGCCGACCGGGTCGCCGGCCGTCAGCGCGCCGTCCTTGTCGGCCAGACGCGCGGCGAGCGCGTCGGGCGCGAGCGCGTCGCCGTCGTTCCAGTCGACTTCGAAATACTGCTTGAGCCGTTCGATCACGTCCGGAAAGATCGGACGCGCGACCAGGATCTTCTGCATCGCCATCTCCGCATGCCGCGGACGGATGGCGGCGCACCATGCGCCGCCGGGACCGCCCGCTCGGGGTTGAAAATCGTCAGCTTACGCCGTGAAGAAAAGCCACGACGTCAGCAGGAATACCGGTATCAGCACGACAAGCGCCCAGCCGAGGTACGCGAAGAAGCTCGGCATCTTCACGCCGCGCGATTCGGCGATCGCCTTCACCATGAAGTTCGGCGCGTTGCCGATGTAGCTGTTCGCGCCCATGAACACCGCGCCGGCGGAAATCGCGGCGAGTGTCGACGCACCGGTCGTCATCAGCGTCCGCGCATCGCCGCCCGCGAGGTTGAAGAACACGAGATAGGTCGGCGCGTTGTCGAGGAACGACGACAGGATGCCGGTCGCCCAGAAGTACATCGCGTCGATCGGCTTGCCGTCAGGCCCCGTGACGAGATGGACGATCTGCGCGAACGCGCCATCCGCGCCGGCGCGCAGGATCACGATCACCGGCGCGATCGTCACGAAGATGCCCGCGAACAGCTTCGCGACTTCCTCGATCGGCGCCCAGTTGAACGCGTTGCCCTCGCGCGCGGAACGCGGCGTCAGCGCGAGCGACACGAGCGTCACGACCACGAGCGCGACGTCGCGCACGAGATTCTGCAGCGCGACGTGCGTGCCCCACACGTCGAACGAGATGCCCGGCTTCCACACGCCGCTCATCAGCACGAGCGCGATCACGGCCGCCAGCAGCACGAAGTTGACCTTGCCGTCGATCGACAGCGCCGCACCGTCGGGCGTCGGATCGAGCGCGGCCGGCCGCTCCTCGCCGCCCTTCCGGTAGAAGTACGTATCGAGCGCGAAGAACAGCGTCAGCAGCACCACGCAGATGAACAGCATCGGCAGCGCGAGATGCGTGGTCGTCCAGAAGAAGCTCACGCCGTTCAGGAAGCCGAGGAACAGCGGCGGATCGCCGAGCGGCGACAGCGAGCCGCCCGCGTTCGCGACGAGGAAGATGAAGAAGATCACGACGTGCACGACATGCTTGCGGTTGTCGTTGGCGCGCAGGAGCGGCCGGATCAGCAGCATCGCGGCGCCCGTCGTGCCCATCACGCTCGCGAGCAGCGTACCGAGCGCGAGTATCGCGGTATTCAGTTTCGGCGACCCATGCAGGTTGCCGTTCACGCAGATGCCGCCCGCGACCGTATAGAGCGCGGTGAGCAGCACGATGAACGGAATGTATTCCTCGAGCAGCGCATGCACGAGCGTGCCGAACGCGGTGCCGATGCCGAACGCGACCGCGAACGGCGCGAGGAACACGATCGCCCAGCCGGCGGCGATCTTGCCGAAGTGGTGATGCCAGAACACGGGGGCGACGAGCGGGAACAGCGCGATGGACAGCAGGATCCCGGCGAACGGGATGCCCCAGAGCGCGGACAGCGTGGCACCGTCGAGCGTGGCGGCCGATGCAAGCGCGGGAGCGGCGCCAAGCGCGATTCCCGACGCCATGCCCGCCCAGGCGGCATGTCGTTTCATGCAGAACTTCCTTGTTCGAGTAGGGGTGAATGCAGCGGGCGCGTCATGCGCCCCGTACGACGATCGCGTGCACGCGGTACGGGCCGTGTGCGCCCAGGATGATCGTTTGTTCGATGTCGCCCGTGCGCGACGGGCCGGACACGAAATTGACCGCGCGCGGCAGCTCGCCGCGCTCCGCGCGAATCAGCGCGAACGCGTCTTCATGACCGGCGACGATGCGCGATGCCGGCACGATCGCGATGTGGGTTTCCGGCAGCAGGCCGGCCGATGCGTAAGTGTCGGGGCCGGACAGCAATACCAGCGACCCCGTTTCGGCGGTCGCGCAAAAGCAGCCGGTCAGACCGACCAGATCGCCGTCGCGCGGCTTGCGGCACTCGACCGACAGGCCGGCGCCGGCCCAGTCGAGATCGGCGAGCGTGCGCCAAGCGATGGCCTGCGTCGGCAGGCCGTGAGCGGCAAGATAGCGGGCGGCGGCGGCAGGCACGTCGGCCAGCGTCGCGACTTCGTCGACCGTGGTCGACAGGCGCGCCGCTTCGTCGACGAAAGCGGCGACGAGGTCGGCCGGCGCCGGCGGGCGCGGCCCCTCCGGATGACGGGCGAGATAGTCGGCGACGCCGTCGCGCTCCGCTGCATCGGGTTCGGCCGCGCGCCCCTGCGCCGCGCGAATGCGCGCGAGGATCTGGCGACGGGCAGCGGAAGTGTCCATGAACGGTCCTCGTGACGGTGGCGGGCAATACGTCGGATTATACCGACCGCCCCTGCCGCGACGCACCTTCGGCCGAACGGCCGGCGCCTACTTCGACGCGTCTTCCTCGACCGGCTGCGCGATGCCGAACACCTGCCGCAGGTACGCGAGATACGCCTTGTCGTCGCACATGCTCTTGCCCGGCGAATCGGACAGCTTCGCGACCGGCTGCCCGTTGCAGCGAACCATCTTGATCACGATCTGCAGCGGCACGTAGCCAAGATCGTTGGTGAGGTTGGTGCCGACGCCGAACGCGAGCTTGCAGCGGCCGCGGAACCGTTCGTACAGCTGCATGACCTTCGGAATGTCGAGCGCGTCCGAGAACACCAGCACCTTGGTGCGCGGGTCGCACCGGTTCGCTTCGTAGTGGCGCAGCATCCGCTCGCCCCACTCGAACGGATCGCCCGAATCGTGGCGCGCGCCGTCGAACAGCTTGCAGAAGTACATGTCGAAGTCGTTCAGGAACGCGTCCATGCCGTAGACGTCCGACAGCGCGATCCCGAGGTCGCCGCGATATTCCTTCGCCCACATCTCGAAGCCGTAGATCTGCGAATCGCGCAGCCGCGGGCCGAGCGCCTGGCACGCCTGCAGATACTCGTGCGCCATCGTGCCGAGCGGCGTGATGTCGTGCTTCATCGCGTACAGCACGTTGCTCGTGCCCGCGAACTGCGGCCCGAGCCCGTCGCGCAGCGTGAGCGCGACTTCCTCGTGCCAGACCTTCGAGAAGCGCCGGCGCGTGCCGTAATCGGCGATCTTGCAGTCGGCGAACTCGGGCTTCGCGCCGAGCAGCTTGATCTTCTCGCGCAGCCGTTCGCGGCCTTCGCGATAGTCGGGCTCGCGCTGCGTGTTGCGGAAATAGACTTCGTTGACGATCGCGAGCACCGGGATCTCGAACAGGATCGTATGCAGCCACGGCCCCTCGATCACGATGTCGATCTCGCCGTTGCCCTTCGGCGACGGCGTGACCGAGATGTACTTCTCGTTCAGGTGGAACAGCGCGAGGAAATCGACGAAGTCGCTCTTGATGAAGCGCATCCGCCGCAGGTAATCGAGTTCGACGTCGGAAAAGCGCAGCGAGCACAGGCCGCGCACCTCGTCGCGAATCTCGTCGATGTACGGCACGAGATCGACGCCGGGCGTACGGCACCGGAAGCGGTATTCGACGTTTGCAGCGGGAAAGTGATGCAGGACGACCTGCATCATCGTGAACTTGTAGAGATCCGTGTCCAGCAGCGAAGTGATGATCATGATGACGGCACCGCCAATATCATGACCGGGCCCCGGCGCACCGCGCGCCGCCCGGTCTGTCGGTCATGTTACCCGAATGCGGGCCGGACCATCGTGAAACCGCCCTCGCCGCCGGGCCGCGTCGCGCCGCCGCCGGGTGCGCGGGTATCCGCGTTGCGCACGCCATAAACTAATCACGAAACGATATAAGCCGGATAGCCGACCACGTCATGCGGGTTTTGCGCTTCAGTTACAATGCCGCTTTTGGCGCAAACGCCACCCCATATATACCGCCAAGCAGGAGCGTTTTAATGACTCACGTTGTGACCGAAGGCTGCATCAAGTGCAAATACACGGATTGCGTGGATGTGTGCCCGGTGGATTGCTTCCGTGAAGGTCCCAACTTTCTCGCCATCGATCCGGACGAGTGCATCGACTGCGCCGTGTGCGTCGCCGAATGCCCGACCAATGCGATCTATGCCGAAGAAGACGTTCCGACCGACCAGCAGCAGTTCACCGAGCTGAATGCCGAGCTGGCGAAGAATTGGCCGTCGATCACGAAGACCAAGCCGGCGCCGGCCGACGCGGACGAGTGGAAGGACGTGCAGGAGAAGCTGCACCTGCTCGAGCGCTGATCGCGCGGCGGCCGCAAAAAATTTCATGCGGCGCGGCTCCAAGGTGTTGACAGGTTAGCGAACACTCCATACAATCTCGTTTCTCTGCTGTTGCTTGTTTGTTCCCCGATAGCTCAGTCGGTAGAGCGCCGGACTGTTAATCCGTAGGTCCCTGGTTCGAGCCCAGGTCGGGGAGCCAAAAACGCAAAGGCCCGTTGAAAGTGGACGGGTTTTTTGTTGGAACACACAACACGCAGATGTACCGATTTATTCCCCGATAGCTCAGTCGGTAGAGCGCCGGACTGTTAATCCGTAGGTCCCTGGTTCGAGCCCAGGTCGGGGAGCCAAACAGCGAAAGGCCCGTCATTCGACGGGCCTTTTGTTTTTCCGGCCGCCGTTCCCTCTTCCCGCTTTTCGTGGTCCGGTCATGCGCATGCTAGAGTTTCTGTCCCGCATTCGCATCCGGTTCCGTCGATGAAGCATCGCCTCTTCCGTTTCGCCCCCGTCGCCCTCCTGTTCTCCGCCGTCGCCGCCGCACCGTTCGCGCACGCGGAGGAAGTCGGCAGCGTCAACACCCATTTCCGCGTCACGGGCTCCGATCGCGTGGTCGTCGAGGCCTATGACGATCCGGTCGTGAATGGCGTGACCTGCTACGTGTCGCGCGCCCGCACCGGCGGGATCAAGGGCACGCTCGGCGTCGCCGAGGATCCGAGCGAAGCGTCGATCGCGTGCCGGCAGGTCGGCCCGATCAGCTTCAAGGAACCGCTCAAGCAGCAGACCGACGTGTTCAGCGAACGCATGTCGTTCATCTTCAAGACGCTGCACGTCGTGCGCGTGATCGACAAGAAGCGCAACACGATCGTCTACCTGACCTACAGCGACCGTATCGTCAGCGGCAGCCCGAAGAACGCCGTGACCGCGGTGCCGATGCCCGCCGGCACGACGATTCCGGTCAAGTAAGCCCGCTCCCGCGCCCGATCATGTCCGCCGCCCGCCTCCCCGATTCCGCACGCTACTGGCGCACGCCGCTCGTGCCGGACGCGGATCTGCTCACGGCCACCTATCGCGATCACGCGTTCGCGCCCCACTGGCACGACGCGTACACGATCCCCGTGATTCTCGAAGGCGCGGAACGCTTCACCTATCGCGGCACCGGCTACGTCGCCGAAACGGGCACCGTGCCCGTGATCAATCCCGGTGAAGTGCACACGGGCTCGCGTGCCGCCGACGAAGGCTGGTGCTATCGCGTCAGCTACATGCCGGTCGAATTCATCCACGAACTCGCGAGTACGATCGCGGGCCGCCCGCAGGATGCACCGTGGTTTGCCCCCGACGTGATCCGCGACGCCGATCTCGCGGCCCGGCTCACGCTCGCGCACCGGATGCTGGAAGCCGGCAGCGAGCGCGCGCTGTCGTCGCAGGCCGATGCGGCCGGACAGCCGGCCGGCGATCCGGCCACCGGCGCGCCGCGCATCTACGATCCGCTCGCCGCCGAAACCGCGATGCTCGACGCGCTGTCGACGCTGATCGTGCGCCACGCCGACGTACGGCCGCGACCCGCGCCGCTCGCGGCCGACGAGCCACGCGTCGACGCGATGCGCGAGCGGCTCGCCGCCGACCTGATGTCCACGGTGACGCTCGACGAGGTCGCGCAGGCGGCCGGCCTGTCGCCGTTTCACGCGGCGCGCCTGTTCACGCGTACGACCGGCATGCCGCCGCATGCGTGGCGCAACCAGTTGCGGCTGCAGCGTGCGCTGGCGCCGCTGCGCGCGGGCGTGCCGGTCGCCGATGTCGCGGCGGCCAGCGGCTTCGTCGACCAGAGCCACTTCACGCGGCATTTCAAACGGATGTTCGGCGTGCCGCCCGGGCGCTGGCAGGCAAGCTGACGCGCGGCTTCCCGCCGTCGTCGGCCGCACGGCCGCCCGCGCCGGCCGGCACGCGGGCGCCGGCCCCGTTCCGGCGGGCGCAAGAACATACAAGCCGGCCCGCCACCGGCCCGCTATCCTCCCGCTCATGGAGGAGCGCTTCTTGAACAAGACACCCGCATCGCCCCCGCGCCGCCCGCTCAACGAATGGCTCGACGGCGCGCGCGACACGATTCCGATGATGATCGGCGCCGCACCGTTCGGCGTGATTTTCGGCACGCTCGTCGGCGGCGGCCCGCTCGCCGCCTGGCACGGCGCGCTGATGTCGCTCGCCGTGTTCGCGGGCTCCGCGCAGTTCATCGCGCTCGGCCTGATCGCCGGTAGCGCGAGTTTCGTCGTCGTGCTCGCCACGACACTGATCGTGAACCTGCGCCACCTGCTGTACAGCGCGACCCTCGCGCCCTATGTCGCGCACCTGCCGCTGCGCTGGCGCGCGACGCTCGGCGCGTTGATGACCGACGAGGTGTTCGCGGTCGCGTACGGGCACTACCGGCACTACCCGCCCGGCACGATCGGCCCCCACTACTTTTTCGGCTCCGGGCTCGCGATGTACCTGAACTGGCAGGTCTGGACGCTCGCGGGCATCGGCTTCGGCGCGGCATTCCCGGGCCTGCAGTCGCTCGGCCTCGATTTCGCGATGGCGGCGACCTTCATCGCGATCGTCGTCCCGCAGCTCGGCACGCTGCGCTATTTCGCGGCGGCCGCCACGGCCGGCACGCTCGCGTACTTCTGGCAGGGCTGGCCGTACAAGCTCGGGCTGCTCGGCGCGGTCGCCGTCGGCGTCGCGATCGGCGTCCTGCTCACGCTGCTGCACGATCGCACGCGCGCCGGCTCGCGCTCGGAGGCCGCATCGTGAGCTACGCGCTGTTGATCCTCGGCATGGCCGTCATCACGTATGCGATCCGCTCGACGTTGTTCCTGTTCGGCGAGCGGCTGACGTTCCCGCCGCTCGTGCGGACCGCGCTCGGCTTCGTGCCGGTCACCGTGCTGACCGCGATCATCGTGCCGATGACCGTTTCCCCGCACGGCGGCACGGCCGAGCTGACCTGGCGCAATCCGCAACTCGTCGGCGCGCTCGCCGCCGTGCTGGTATCGGCCACGACCCGCCGCCCGCTCGTGACGATCGCCGCCGGACTCGTGGTGTTCTTCCTGTGGCAAGGGGTCGTCCTCCCGCACTGGCTGCCCGCCTGAGCGCATGCTCGATCGCGCCCGCTCAAGTTTCCGCCCGGTGCGCCGATATAGGAGATGAAGACCCGCCACCGGCCTCGGCGCGCACCGGTCAGTCGACGCTGCGCCCGCCCCGGTGCGCCGTGCCGGCGCCGGCCTGCGCGGGCCGCCATCGAGACGATTCATGGGCCAGATCACCCTTTCCCTCAAGGACGACACGCTCGAGTCCCTGCGCAAGGACTACGATGCGTTCGTTCGCGTGTCGCTGAAACTCGACCCGCAATTCGCGACGCCGTCGTTCGAGGATTTCCTGCGCGCCAAGCTGCTCGACAACATGGTGCCGCTGACCGAGCACGCCGTGCAGCGGATGCTGCAGGGCGGCCAGTACGCATGGGCGAAGCGCACGCTCGACAAGGAATTCCCGGACGTCGTCGCGATCCTGATGCGGCAGGCCGGCGAATTCGGCTTCGGCTTCGCGTCGCGCTCCGAGTGGACGCCCGACGAACTCGCGAAGGCCTGCCGCGACTGGGCGAAGGCGATCGTCGCCGAAGCGCAGGGCGACGCGTCGCTGATCGATCCGCTCGCGTCGCAGATCAAGGGCGCGGCGCAGGACATCCAGACGCTCGAGGAATCGATGCAGACGCCGGCGTGGCGGCTCGCGGAATCGCTGCGGCAACGGATCTACGAAGCCAAGCTCGCGTGCGAGATGAGCGTCGGCAGCACCGCGCGCGACAAGCTCGGCGAACTGCGCGGGCTGCTGCGGCTCGGGCTCGCGCACGGCTCGTTCCAGAAGCAGGAAGCCCAGCAGATCATGGAATACCTGCGGCTGCTGAAGCCGGAGATCTTCGTCGAGGAACCGTACGACGTCTTCGCGCGGCTCGCCGCGTGGCTGCGCAGCGTGTTCACACCGGCCGCCGTGCGGCCGGCCCAGGGGCAGGGACAAGGGCAAGGCCCGCGCCGGCCGTGACGGCTCGCCCGTCCCGCTGAACCTTTTACTTCATGAAAAAGGCCCGGCTCGCGTCAAGCGAACCGGGCCGCCGGACGATCGCCGGTCGCGACGCACCGCCCGAAGGCGAGCGTCGCGACAAGCGCCGGGCATCGCTTACTGCGTGGCGCCCTGGGCCGATGCACCGCCCTGCGCGCCGACCGATGCGCCGCCCTCGGTCGCCTCGTCGGCCTTCGCCTTGGCCGAACCGGCATGGCTCTTGGCCGACTTCGCCGCATGCTTCGTGTGCTTCTTGGTCGAATGGACGGCCGACGACGTCGTATCCTTCGCGCCATCGGCTGCCGCGCCGACCGCATCGGTCGCAGCACCCGTCGCATTGCCCGACGCGTTCGCGCCGGCCCCGCCCTGCGCGCCTGCACCGACACCGGCCGCCGGCGTCTGCGCCTGCACGCCGGCACCGGCTGCGCCTTGCGCCGTCGTGCCCGTCTGGGCGAATGCGGCCGAAGTGGCGAACGCCGTCAGCGCGGCACCGATCAGCATCGTACGAATCTTGGACATGGCAATTCTCCTCAAGAAGTTGTCCGCCCGGGCCGCCGTTGCGGTCCGTCGCGTCCCCACCGCAACACGCAGCAGGTACGACAGAAGACCGGCGGCCCGCGCGGCCGGTTCGCCAATCTCTCAGACTGTTACCCACCGTTTCATTTGCTGACGAATCGCTCACAGTCCTTTACATCCGCCGGCAGCCGGCCGCGCTCGCGTGCCGGCCCGCGGTGCCGTATGATGCGGGGCGTTTCCTCCCGCGCGTCGCGCACCTTCCTCGTCATGCCCAATCTGGATTTCACGCTGACCGGCGAATACGTCGAGCTGCACAACCTTCTCAAGATCACCGGCCTCGCGGACAGCGGCGGCACCGCGAAGCTGATCGTCGCGTCCGGCGCCGTGAAAGTCGACGGCGCGGTCGAGCTGCGCAAAACCTGCAAGATCCGCGCGGGCCAGGTCGTGCTGCTCGGCGACACGCGCATCGCGGTGCGCGAGGCCTAGCCCCGCCGCGTTCCCCCTGCCTGCGACATGGCCATCGATGCACGCGTTCGACACGGTACGAATAAAGCCGTAAGCTAACCGTCTCTCAAAATAAATACATATAGCGCGGGCCCGCACCCGCGCGAGCGCCCATTCCATGTCGCATTCCGGTTTCACGCGGACGGCCGCCGCGCCGCCGTCCCTGTCCAGTCATGCCGCCGATACCGCGCGCCTCGCCGCGCCGCTCGCGATCGCGCAACTTTCCCAGATGGCGATGAGCGTCACCGACACGGTGCTGCTCGGCTCGCTCGGCCCCGATTCGCTCGCGGCGGGCGGGCTCGGCGCAAACTTCTTCTTCGTGATCGTGACGATCCTGCAAGGGGTGCTGTCGTCGGTCAGCGTGAGCGTCGCGCATGCGCGCGGCGCGCAGGCCGAGGACCGCGTGCCGTACATCTACTGGACGGGCTTCGCGCTGTCCGTGCTGCTCGCGATTCCGGCGATCGTCGCGCTGTCGCTCGCCGAGCCGATCCTGCTGATGTTCCACGAGCCGCCGCCGCTCGCGCATCACGTCGGCGAATACACGGGCATCCTGCGCTACGCGGCGCTCGGCAGCCTGATCGGCGTCGGGCTGATGCGCGCGTTCCTGCCGGCGATCGGCGCCGCGCGGCGGCTCTTGTGGGTGTCGATCGGCGGCGTCGGCGTCAACGGCGTGCTGAACTACGGGCTGATCCACGGCGCATTCGGGTTGCCACGCCTCGGTTTTCTCGGTTCGGCCGTCGCGACGACGATCACGATCTGGCTCACCGCGCTCGCGCTGATCTGGCTGCTGCACGGCCGGCAGCGCTTCCGCCATTTCGTGACCGCGGCGCGCCCGAAGCTACCCGTGATGGGAGAGCTGATCGGCATCGGCTGGCCGGTCGCGATCACGTACGGGGTCGAATCGACGCTGTTCCTCGCCACCGGCCTCACGGTCGGCGTGCTGGGCGCGACGTCGCTCGCCGCGCACCAGATCGCGCTGAACGTCGCGTCGGTATCGTTCATGGTGCCGCTCGCGATCGGCCAGGCGGCCAACGTGCGCGTCGGCTACTGGGTCGGCGCGGGCTCGCCCGTCGCCGCGCGGCACGCGGGTTTCGTCGCGCTCGCGCTCGGCGTCGGCTTCATGTCGCTGTCGGGCCTCGTGATGATCGTCGCGCCGCACACGATCGTCGGCCTGTACCTGCACCTCGACGACCCGGCCAACGCGGCCACGGTGTCGCTCGCCGCGTCACTGCTCGGCATCGCCGCGGTGTTCCAGATCGTCGACGGGATGCAGACCGTCGCGTCGGGTGCGCTGCGCGGCCTGAAGGACACGCGCATCCCGATGCTCGCCGCGACCTTCGGCTACTGGGGCATCGGCTTCCCGACCGGCTACTGGTTCGCGTTCCACGCGGGCCTGGGGGCGCGCGGCCTGTGGTGGGGGCTCGCGGCCGGGCTCGCGAGCGTCGCCGCGCTGATGGCCTGGCGCTTTCACCGCAAGACCCTCTCGCTCATCGCGACGGCGCGCTAGGGCCGGTTCCCGCTCGTCGCGGGCTTGCGCCGGCCCCAGGCGCGACACGACGCAAAATCGCGGCCGGCGCTATGCTTGTCGGTTGAACACCTCGAGACGCCGCGCCAGCGGCGCGACTGCCTCACGATACGTCTGATTACGCCTGACGCCGCGCGACGACGCGCGGCCTTTCCCCTTTCCAGGAGGAGTGCATCATGAATGAAGCAGTTCGGATGGAACGCGACACGTTCGGCGAGATCGCCGTGCCGGCCGATCGGCTCTGGGGCGCGCAGACCGAGCGCTCGCTGCAGAATTTCCGGATCTCGACGGAGAAGCAGTCGCCCGAGCTGATCCACGCGCTCGCGATCGTCAAGCGCGCCGCGGCGGCCGTCAACCAGTCGCTCGGCGTGCTCGCCGACGACAAGGCGCACGCGATCATCGCAGCCGCCGACGAGATCATCGCCGGCAAGCATCCGCGCGAATTCCCGCTCGCAGTGTGGCAGACGGGCTCCGGCACGCAGACCAACATGAACCTCAACGAGGTGATCGCGAACCGTGCGAGCGAACTGATGGGCGGCGAGCGCGGCGAAGCGCGCAAGGTGCATCCGAACGACGACGTGAACCGCGGCCAGTCGTCGAACGACGTGTTCCCGACCGCGATGCACGTGGCGGCCGCGTATGCGATCGTCAATCACCTGCTGCCGGCGCTGCGCACGCTGCGCGCGACGCTCGACGCGAAGTCGAAGGCGTTCGCCGACATCGTGAAGATCGGCCGCACGCACCTGCAGGACGCCACGCCGCTCACGCTCGGCCAGGAATTCTCCAGCTATGTCGCGCAGCTCGACCAGGGCATCCGTCACGTCGAATCGGCGCTGCCGCATCTGTACGAGCTCGCGCTCGGCGGCACCGCGGTCGGCACGGGGCTGAACGCGCACCCGGAATTCGCGGTGCGCGTGGCCGACGAGATCGGCCGGCTCACGAAGCTGCCGTTCGTGACGGCGCCGAGCAAGTTCGAGGTGATGGCGGCCGCCGATGCGCTGGTCTTCGCGCACGGCGCGCTGAAGACGGTCGCGGCCAGCCTGATGAAGATCGCGAACGACGTGCGCTGGCTCGCGAGCGGGCCGCGCTGCGGGCTCGGCGAGCTGTCGATTCCGGAAAACGAGCCGGGCAGCTCGATCATGCCGGGCAAGGTGAACCCGACGCAGTCGGAAGCGGTGACGATGCTGTGCTGCCAGGTGTTCGGCAACGATGTCGCGGTCAACGTCGGCGGCGCGAGCGGCAATTTCGAGCTGAACGTGTTCCGGCCGATGATCGCGCACAACGTGCTGCAATCGGTGCGCCTGCTCGCCGACGGCGCGCAGAGCTTCAACGATCACTGCGCGGTGGGCATCGAGCCGAACCGCTCGCGGATCGACCTGTTGCTGAACGAATCGCTGATGCTCGTGACGGCGCTCAATCCGCACATCGGCTACGACAAGTCCGCGCAGATCGCGAAGAAGGCGCACAAGGAAGGCACGACACTGAAGGCGGCCGCGCTCGCGCTCGGCTACCTGACCGAGGCGGAATTCGATGCCTGGGTGCGCCCCGAGCAGATGATCGGGACGCGGTAACGGCAGGACGGCGGGCGCGGCGCGACGAGCGCGGCGCCCACGGCACTCAGACGGTGCCCTTCGCGACTTCTTCCGGCTTCATCTCGACGATCTTGTCGAGCGCGGCCCGCACGTCGGCCGCATATTTCGCGAGCACGCGCTGCTCGTCGGTTTCGGGCACGAACGGCGGCACCGGCACCGGGTTGCCGTTCTCGTCGACCGCGACGAACACGACGAGGCAATCGGTCGTCTGGCGCAGCACGCCGCCCTTCGGATCGCCGGCGTGCACCGACACGTGGATGTGCATGCTGGTACGCCCCGTCGCGACGACGCGCGCCTTCAGCTCGACCAGATTGCCGACCAGGATCGGACGCTGGAAACGGATGTTGCCGACGCTGACCGTCACGCAATAGCGGCTCGACCAGACGGCCGCGCACGCATACGCGACCTCGTCGATCCACTTCATCAGCGCGCCGCCATGCACCTTGCCGCCGAAGTTCACGGACGAAGGCTCGGCGAGGAAGCGGAATACGGTTTCGGTGCGGTCGAGGGCGGCCGGCACGGGGGACGGTTGGGACATTGTTCTGGCTCCAGGCGACAGGGGCGCTGTGATCGGCCATTATACGTTGCACTGCGGCAACGCGTCGCGGCAAGCCCCGCGTGGCGGGGCTGCGGCGGTCATGCCGACGCGCGCGGGGAGCGCCGCCGGTCAGCGGCGCACCGTGATGCCCTGGTCGATCGTCCCGTACATCTCGATACTGCCGCCGCGCTCGCCGGTCGCGCCCGCGCCGCCCTGCGCACACGCCGCGCATACGAGCGCGGCGGTCAACACACAGAAAATCGTCTTCATCGTTGCATCGCGTCACATGCGGCGGCCCGCTGCCGCCGCGTCCGGCCATTCTACGCGTGCCCTGCAACCGGCCGCAGCCCGTCCCCGCAGGGGCGTCGCGGCCGCATCCGACATTTCATCCGGAAGCGAAACATCGAATGCGCGCACCGACTACACTGCCTTCATCCCGCTCGACGAGGCACGACGATGACCGATCAAGACGACCACCATTTTCCGGGCCTGAGCCGCATCGGCGCACTGATCGCCGATCCCGGCCGCGCCGCGATGCTATGGGTGCTGATGGACGGCAGCGCGCGGCCGGCCGGCGAACTGACGATGATCGCGGGGCTGTCGCCGTCCGCGGCCAGCGCGCACCTCGCCCGCCTGACCGAGGGCGGCCTGCTGGCGCTCGACGTGCGCGGCCGGCATCGCTACTACCGCATCGCGTCGGCCGACATCGCGGCCTCGCTCGAAGCGCTGGCGAACGTCGCCCGCGCGGCCGCGCCGCACCGTCCGGTTCCGCCGCCGTCGCGCGCGGTCCCGGCCGAACTGCGCTACGCCCGCACCTGCTACGACCACATGGCAGGCGAGCTCGCGGTGCGCATCTTCGACGGCCTCACCGCGCGCGGCTGGCTGCTCGCGAACGGCGACGCGATCGAGACCACCGAGCTCGGCACGCAGGCGCTCGGGCGATGGGGCATCGACGTCGCGCAACAGCGCGCGCGCCGGCGCCGCTTCGCGTGCGGTTGCCTCGACTGGAGCGAGCGGCGCTCGCATCTCGGCGGCGCGCTCGGCGCGGCGCTGCTCGAAAGCTTCTGCGCACACGGCTGGATCGAGCGCACTGCCCGGCCGCGCGTGCTGCGCGTCACGGCGCCCGGCCGGCAGGTTTTCGATGCGTGGCTTACGTCCGCTTGACGCCGGCATTGCAGCCGCACGACAACGGCGCGCGATGGACAGGTTTTGTTACATCGCATGCCATTCGACTTACAAAACACCGTGCCTTGAAACAGGCCAAGCGGATATTGTGAACTCGACGGCACGAATCGACGCGCCGCGATCACGACAATGACGCTCACCATGGCCACCCTGTTCACGCTCAAGCGCACCGCCCGCTACACGCTGCTCGCGTTCGTCGCGCTTGCGGCGCTGCCGCCCGCCTTCGCGCAATCGGCCGATGCGCCGCCGAATATGGCCGCGGCACGGCAACCGGGCGGCGATCCGCCCGGCCGCGTCGCGCGGCTCAATTACCTGTCGGGCGCCGTGACGACCGAACCGGCCGGCACCGATGCGTGGTCGTATGCGGCGGTGAACCGGCCGCTGACGACCGGCGACCAGCTCTGGAACGATGCCGGCGCGCGCTCGGAACTGCACATCGGCTCGACCGCGGTGCGGCTCGGCGAGTCGACGAGCCTGGCGGTGCTGAATCTCGACGACACGACGACGCAGTTGAAAGTGGGCCTCGGCACCGTGTCGACGCACGTGCGCGATTTGCCGGCCGGCGGATCGTATGAAATCGACACGCCGAACCTCGCGCTCGGCATCACGGGCCCCGGCGACTATCGCGTCGATGTGGCGCCGAACGGCGCGAGCACGACGGTGACGGTGCGCAGCGGCAGCGCGACGGCCTACGGCAGCAACGGGCAGTACCCGCTGTCGCCCGGGCAGCAGGTCGTGTTCACCGGCACCGACCTGCAGGTCGCGCAACAATCGGCCGCACCGGGCCCCGATGCGCTCGACCAGTGGGCGGCCAGCCGCGACACGGCCGAAGCGCGCTCGGTGTCGGCCCGCTACGTGTCCCGCGACATCCCCGGCTACCAGGATCTCGATGCGAACGGCACGTGGCGCGAAACGCCGAACTACGGCGCGGTCTGGGTGCCGAACGACACGCCGGCCGACTGGGCGCCGTATCACGACGGCCACTGGATCTGGCAGGCGCCGTGGGGCTGGACCTGGGTCGACGACGCGCCGTGGGGCTTCGCGCCGTATCACTACGGCCGCTGGGCGTACGTGGACGACAGCTGGGCCTGGGTGCCCGGCCCGATGGTCGTCAGCCAGCCGCCCGTCTATGCGCCGGCGCTCGTCGCCTTCGTGGGCGGCGGCGGTGGCGGCGGTTCCGACTGGAATGTGGCGCTGACGGTCGGCGGCGTCGCCGCGGCCGGCTGCGCATGGTTCGCGCTCGGCCCGGGCGAGCCGTGGCATCCGGGCTGGGGCGGCTGGAGCCCGCACTACTACGAGCGCGTCAACCGCAACATCGTGGTGAACAACGTCAACGTGAACAAGACCGTGAACGTGACGAACATCACCAATATCACCAACATCAACAAGACGTACGTGAATTTCCGCGCGCCGCACGCGATCACGGCCGTACCGGCCTCCGCGTTCGTGCACGGCCAGCCGGTCGCGCACTTCTCGCAGCACGTCGATCCGCAGCAATGGCGCAACGCGCATGTCACGCCGGGCACGCCCGGCATCGCGCCGGTGCGCCAGAGCTTCACCGGCGGGTTGCGCAATGCCAGCTACCGTCCGCCGGCGGCGATCGCGCAGCACCCGTACGTCGCGACCCGCAATCCGGCCGTGCCGGCCGCATATCGCGACGAGGCCGCCGCCCACCTCGCGCAGCAAGGCGGGCGCGTACCGGGCGCCGGCGCACCGGTCGTGAAGACCAACGTGCCGGCCGACTATACGGCTCGTCCGGTCCGCGTGCCGGGCAAGCCGGGCGGCGGCGCCTGGGCGATGCACAACGTGCAGCTCGTGAATCCGCACGGCCCCGTCGTGCAGCCGGCCCGCGCGCCGCGCGAAGGCCAGCCGGCCGGCGTGCAGGCCGGACGGCCGGAGGCGCCGACGCCGGGCATGCCAAATGTCGCACGGCCGGCAAACGGCGACATCCCGAACGCACCGCGTTTCGCCAATGGCGGCACGCCGCAGGCATCCGGCAACCCGATCCCGCATCAGGCATTCGCGACCGGCAACGGCGTCCCGCATCCGCCGGAAGCGAACAACGCTCGGTCGGGCATCGGTCAGGCGCGGGCAGCCGACGCGCCGTCATCGCCCACGTGGATGCAGCCGCACACGCCGATGGAACGTCAGCGCCCTGCTCCGCCCACCGCGCTGCACGCGGCCGGCCAGAACGCGCTGCCGCCCGTGCGCAGCGCCGCGGTGCCGCACCCGGACGGCGTGCCGGCCCCGCAGGGCATCCAGCCCGGCGGCCGCAACGAAGCGCCGCGCGCGCTGCCGCAACCGCAGCCCGACCATACCGCGCAGATTCCGCAGCCGCAACCGGAACGGGCCGCCCCCGCGCCGCAGCCGCGCCCGGACTTCGCTCAACCGGCGCCCCATCGCGAAGTCGCGCCGCCGCGCGTGAACGAGTACCGTCCGCCGGCGCCCGCCGTGCACGACGTGCCGCGTCCGCAGCCGCAGGCGCCGCGGATGGAGCCGCGCCCGCAACCGGCGCCCCGCATGGAGCCGCGCCCGGCGATGCCCGCTCCGCGGATGGAACCGCGGCCGCAGCCGGCGCCGCACGTCGAGGCGCCGCGCCCGAGCAACCCGCCGCCGCAAGGCGGCCACGAGGAGCGGCATCGCCAGTAAGTGCAGCAAACCTGAAACAAAAAGGCTCGACCGGTATCAGCCGGTCGAGCCTTTTTGCAGGGTGCGGATCGATGGACCCGCGCGGCCCCGGCCGCGCGATCAGACCGCCATCGGCGCGGTCAGCGGCTCATGGTGCCGATAGCCGACGAGCGAGAAATCGGACGGCTCGACCTGCTCCAGCCATTCCGGCGCATAGACGCCCGTCTTCGCGTAGTCGGGCACGCGCTCGGCAATTTCCAGCCGCGGGCTTTCGTACGGCTCGCGGGTGAGTTGCTGCTGCAGCATGTCGAGCTGGTTCTCGTAGATGTGGGCGTCGCCGATGAAATACGTGAACCAGCGCGGCGTGTAGCCCGTCAGCCGGCCGACGAGCGACAGCAGCGCGGCCCCTTCCGTCAGGTTGAACGGCGTGCCGAGGCCGACGTCGTTGCTGCGGATGTACAGGCACAGCGAGATCTCTCGCTTCGTCGCGTTCGGCAGGAACTGGTACAGCAGATGGCACGCGGGCAGCGCGATCTGGTCGAGCACGGCCGGATTCCATGCGTGAAACAGGATGCGGCGATCGGACGGGTTCTCCATGATCGTGTCCAGGCACTGGCGCAACTGATCGATCGCCTTGTACAGCAGCACCTTCGGCGCGCCGTCTTCGTCGAAACGCGTGACGATCCGGAAGCCGCGGCGGGTCGCATCGGCGATCTGCGCGTCCGCGCCGGCATCCAGCACCTTGTAGCCCGGCCACTGGCGCCATTGCACGCCGTAGACGTCGCCGAGATCGTCCACGCCCTGGCGATACGGGTTCGCGAGCCACTGTGCGTTCTCGTTCGCGTTCGCATCCCACACCTTGCAGCCGAGCGCACGGAAATCGGCCGCGCTGCGCGACGCGCGCAGGAAGCCGACCAGTTCGCCGATCGCAGACTTGAACGCGAGCTTCTTGGTCGTCACGGCCGGGAAGCCTTGCTGCAGGTCGAAGCGCAGCATCGCGCCCGGCATGCTGATGGTGCGGATCCCCGTCCGGTTCTCCTGCCAGCTGCCGGTATCGAGAATGGTACGAACGAGATCGAGATACTGTTTCATGCGGGTTCCTTCGGCCGCGAGGGCGGCCGTACCCGCCAATTTTAACAAGCGTGACGCGGAAGCTCCGGCAACGGCGCCGAAAACCCTCCGAGCGTGTCGCCGCGATCGCGCATCCCGTGTGCGCACATCAGCCGGTAGAGCGTGACGCGCGATACGCCGAGTTCGCGCGCGGCATCCGCGAAACGGCCGCGATGGCGCAGCAGCGCCTGCTCGATCGCCTGCCGTTCGGCCGCCTCGCGCGCCTCCAGCAGCGACACCGGCGCAAGCGCCGCATAGTCGTTCAGTTCGAGATCGGCCGACGTGATCATCCGGCCTTCCGACATCACGATCGCGCGGCGCACGCGGTTGATCAGCTCGCGCACGTTGCCCGGCCACGAATAGCCGTACAGCGACGCGACCGCATCCGGGGAAAAGCCGCGCAGACGGCGATGCGCATCGCCCTTGAAGCGCTCGAGCATGTGGCGCGCGAGCACCTCGATGTCCTTGCCGCGCGCGCGCAGCGGCGGCTCCTCGATCTTCAGCACGCACAACCGATGAAACAGGTCCTCGCGGAAGCGCCCTTCGCGCAGCGCCGCTTCCATGTCCACGTGCGTCGCGCAGATCACGCGCACATCGACCGGCACCGACACGTGCGCGCCGAGCCGCTCGATCTTGCCTTCCTGCAGGAAGCGCAACAGGCTCGCCTGGCTTTCGAGCGGCAGATCGCCGATCTCGTCGAGAAACAGCGTGCCGCCGTTGGCGGCCTCGACGCGACCGATCTTGCGCTGGTTCGCACCGGTGAACGCGCCGCGTTCATAGCCGAACAGTTCGGCCTGCAGCAGCGTCGACGGTATCGCGCCGCAATTGATCGCAATGAACGGCGCCTGTGCGCGCGACGAGCGCTCGTGAATCGCGACCGCCGTCAGTTCCTTGCCCGTACCCGATTCGCCGGAGATGAATACCGGTGCGTCGGTCGCCGCGACGCGGCGGATCGTCCTGAAGAGCCCGAGCATCGCATCGCAGGTGCCGACCATCTCGCCTTCGCTGCGTCCGGCGCCGACGGGCGGCGCAACGGGATCGGTCAGGGCGACCATGCCGTGCGCATGACCGACCGTCTCGACGATCCGCGCCGTTTCGTACGGCATCGTCACGTAGTCGAAGCAATAGTCGCGAATGAGGTGGCGCAGCGTCGCGTCCTGCAACTGGCCGCGCCGCGTCGCCGCGATCCAGCCGATGTGCTGGATGCTCAGGCAGGATTCGAGTTCACGCAGATCCGACGGCTTGAAGCCCGGCGAGAAATCGAGCAGGCCGGCGGTTGCGACGCCATGCTGCACGACGCGCCGCACATCGCGCACGGTCTCGGCCAGATCGACGCGCCAGCCGCATTCGTCGAAATGGCCGCGCAACGCGTCGTTCGGTTCGCGCGAATAGTAGATCACGTGCCGCTGATCGGCTCCCATATGCTCACCCCGTTCATCAACCGTCTAACGATTGCCGCACACGTCAAGGTCACGTGCAAAAGGATCGAATCGGGTCAGCCCAAGGTGGCTCGATTCGCCATGCCGATGCGCGGCAACGACACAGCCTCGCATGATGGCGCTTATCTCGCGTCCAGTTATTTTTGATCAAGACTGCTTGGTTATAGGCACCGAATACGACAAAGCCGTTTCAGTGCCGATGGCGATGCGGCCGAATCGCTCAGGAGGTCGATGCAGATCAATCATCTGCACATAGCCCATGCGCAGGGAAGGGTTTCGTCATCAACACACGCGCCGATTTTCATCCTTGAAGCGTATCGATTGAATCAGCAGTATTCCCGAGCCCCCTCGTTTCAGGCCTGAAACATTTTCAGGCGTTTTTGGCCACAATTCGCAACGCTTGAGCAGGAATCGCAATGGCGGCAATGGTCCCGGTACCGTGGCATGTATTTCGCTGAATACGGGAACGACCGGAGACAGTCGCCATGCGAAAACATCTTTTACTTTCTTTCGTGCCGATGACGCTCGTGCTCTCGGCAGCCGGCCCGCCCGCACCGGCATGCGCGGACGAAGGCATGCGGCCGGATCGCGCCATGCTGGTTGCCGAGCCTGTGCCGAGCATGCAGCTCGGCGACGGCTTCAGTATCGTGACCGTGTCGGCGCCGCAACCGCTGCCGGCCGCCCAGGCCTCCGTGACGCTTTGGGACGAGATCCCGCCGCCGCCCCAGTTGCCGATGCCGCTGCCGGCGCCGCAACCGTCGGACATGCGGCACGCGATGGGCGGCAACGCGCGAGGCAGTACGCATCCTTGATGCTCGCGTCGCTTCGATTCGATCAGGATTCCGTATTGAACTGACGATCCGGTCGAACGCGCTGCCCTCGATCGGAACCGGCATCGCCGATCTCGCGGCACAAAACGTTTTTTGTGCTCCGTCCCCCGGCGGGCACTCTTTTTATTCGGACGGTCGCCGCGACGCGGAGCATCACGCGTCGCGGCGCACGGCACGGGAAACGCCGACGTCCCTACCGGCGTGCGGAATCCGGAGCGTGCCGCCGTTCCGGTAAAATCGGCCCATTCCGTTTTCCCTCTTCCCCGACCTTCATGACGACGTTGACCCTGATCGTCGCGCGTGCCCGCAACGGCATCATCGGCCGCGACAACCAGTTGCCCTGGAAACTTCCCGAGGACCTCGCGTTCTTCAAGCGCACGACGATGGGTGCGCCGATCGTGATGGGCCGCAAGACCCACGAGTCGATCGGGCGGCCGCTGCCGGGCCGCCGCAATATCGTCGTCACGCGCGACGCGACGCGCCGTTTCGAAGGCTGCGACACGGTCACGTCGCTGGCCGATGCGCTGGCGCTCGCCGCGCGCGACGGCGCACCCGAGGCATTCCTGATCGGCGGCGCGCAACTCTATGCGGAAGGTCTCACGCTCGCCGACAAGCTGGTCGTCACCGAGATCGATGCGGACTTCGACGGCGACGCATCGTTCCCGGCGCCCGACGCCGCGCACTGGCAGGAATTCTCGCGCGACGCACATCAGGCAGCCGCGCCGAACACGTTCGGCTATGCGTTCGTCGTCTACGCACGCAAGCGCGGCTGACGCCTGCTTCCGCACGATGAAAAAAGCCCGACCGGTTTGCGCCGGTCGGGCTTTTTCGTTTCCAGGCGGCCGGTGCCGCGTGCGGCTTACTGCCCCGCGATCGTCATCTGCTCGATCAGCACCGAGCCGGTTTCCTTCGTCCCGCGCACGATCGAATCCGCACCGATCGCGACGATATGGCGGAACATCTCCTGCAGCGTGCTGGCGACGGTGATTTCCTCGACCGGATACTGGATCACGCCGTTCTCCACCCAGAAGCCCGCCGCGCCGCGCGAATAGTCGCCCGTCACGTAGTTCACGCCCTGCCCCATCAGTTCGGTCAGCAGCAGGCCCGTGCCGAGTTTCTTCAGCATCGCGTCGAAGTCGTCGCCCGCCTGCGTGTTCGAGCTGCGCAGCGCGAGGTTGTGCGAGCCGCCCGCGTTGCCGGTGGTTTGCGTGCCGAGCTTGCGTGCCGAATAGGTCGACAGGAAATAGCCTTCGACGACGCCGTCCTTCACGACGCTGCGCGCACGCGTGCGCACGCCTTCCTCGTCGAACGGTGCGCTGCCCATCGCGCGCGGCACGTGCGGATCCTCGACGACCTGGACGTGCGGCGCGAACACCGGCTTGCCGAGGCTGTCGACGAGGAACGACGTCTTGCGATACAGCGCGCCGCCGCTCACTGCCTGCACGAAGGCGCCGAGCAAGCCGGCCGCGAGCGGCGCCTCGAACAGCACGGGCACCTTGCGCGTGTCGAGACGGCGCGCGCCCATCCGCGCGAGCGCGCGTTCGGCCGCGTAACGGCCCACCGCTTCGGGCGCGGCGAGATCGATCGCGCTGCGCTTCGACGAATACCAGTCGTCGCGCTGCATGTGGCGGCCGCTGCCCGCGATCGGCGCGCACGCGATGTAGTGGCGCGAGTACGGATAGCCGGCGAGGAAGCCGCGCGACGTCGCGAGCACGAATTGCGAATGCTGCGCCGACACGCTCGCGCCTTCCGAATTGCGGATCTGCGGGCTGACCGCGAACGCGGCGTCTTCCGCGCGGCGGGCGAGCTCGACGGCTTCGTCGGCGCTCAGCGCCCACGGGTGGTACAGATCGAGGTCGCGCGGGTCGGTTTCGAGCAGCTCGGCTTCGGCGAGACCGGCCGCTTCGTCCTCGGCCGTGAAGCGCGCGATGTTGTACGCGGCAGCGACGGTGTCCTTGATCGCGGCCGGCGAGAAGTCCGACGTGCTCGCGTTGCCGCGCTTCTTGCCGATGAACACGGTCACGCCGACCATCTTGTCGCGGTTGTGCTCGATCGTTTCGACTTCGCCGCGGCGCACCGACACCGACAGGCCGTCGCCCTCGGAGATTTCGGTCGCGGCGTCCGTCGCGCCGAGCGCCTTCGCATGGCGAAGGATGTCCGATGCGATTTCCTTGAGCTGGTCCTGCGTGTGCGGGAAATAGCGCGCTTGTACGTCGAGATTGGCTGCCATCGTCTTGGTATCCGGTGGCGGGCGGGCGCCCGCATGGTCAAAATGTTGCGTATCCCGCGATCATAGCAAGGTCCGGGGCCGGACACAGACAAGCTTGGGGTGTCCGCGCCGCGATACAATGCGGCCCATGACACGCAAAACCCGAATCCAGCCGATCGAACATGCCGTCGAGGACGACGACAATGGCTACGATCGCCCCAGCAAATCCCAGTTGAAGCGCGAAATGCACGCGCTGCAGGAACTCGGCCAGGCGCTCGTCGACCTGCCGAAGGACGCGCTCAAGCGCATGCCGATGCCCGAAGATCTCGCCGACGCCGTGCGCGAGGCGCGCCGGATCACCGATCACGAGGGCAAGCGCCGCCAGCTCCAGTACGTCGGCCGCGTGATGCGCTCGCTGACCGACGACGAAACGGCCGCGCTGCGTACCGCGCTCGACGCGCAACGCGGCGTGAACAAGGCCGCGACAGCCCGCCTGCACTGGATCGAGCGCACGCGCGAGCAGCTGCTCGCGAGCGACGACGCACTGACCGAATTCCTGCGCCAGCACCCCGACGCCGACATCCAGGAAGGCCGCACGCTGATCCGCAACGCGCGCAAGGAAGCGCAGCAAGGCAAGCCGCCGCGCTATTTCCGCGAGCTGTTCCAGTGGATCAAGGCCGCGGGCGGCGCATCCGACAGCGACGACGAAGCGGCCGACGACGCCGGAGACGACCATGACGACCATGACGACGAAGCGTAACCACCCGGACGAACTCGTGGTCGGCCTCGTGTCGATCAGCGACCGCGCGAGTACGGGCGTCTACGAAGACAAGGGCATTCCGGCGCTGCAGGAATGGCTCGCCGGCGCGCTGGTTTCGCCGTGGCGCGCCGAAACGCGCCTGATCCAGGACGATGCGCCGACGATCTCGGCCACGCTGACCGAGCTCGTCGACGTCGCCGGCTGCGACCTCGTGCTGACGACGGGCGGCACCGGCCCCGCGCGCCGCGACGTGACGCCGGAAGCCACGCTGGCCGTGGCGACGAAGGAAATGCCGGGATTCGGCGAACAGATGCGGCAGATCAGCCTGAATTTCGTGCCGACCGCGATCCTGTCGCGGCAGGTCGCGGTGATCCGAGAAACGGCCGACCATGCGGCGCTGATCATCAACCTGCCCGGCCAGCCCAAGTCGATCCGGGAAACGCTGGAAGGGCTGCGCGACGCCGACGGCAAGCCGACCGTGCCCGGCATCTTCGCCGCGGTGCCCTACTGCATCGACCTGATCGGCGGCCCGTATGTCGAGACCGACGCCGCGGTGGTCGCGGCGTTCCGGCCGAAAAGCGCGCGGCGCTGAGCGTTTGCCGGGCGCTGCGCGCGTGCCGGCCCGCTCACGCGGCCGGCGCGGATTCCCCTGCCGACACCGACGCGGCCGGAATCAGGAAATGCTCGCGGTAATACTTCAGCTCGTCGATCGATTCGTGGATGTCCGCGAGCGCAGTGTGCATCGCCCGCTTCTGGAAACCCTTGTAGATGGCCGGCTGCCAGCGGCGGCACAGCTCCTTGAGCGTGCTGACGTCGAGGTTGCGGTAGTGGAAGAATCGCTCGAATTCCGGCATCCAGCGCGCCATGAAGCGGCGGTCCTGGCAAATCGAGTTGCCGCACATCGGCGACTTGCCGGGCGACACGTACTGCGCGAGGAACGCCTGCAGTTGCGCGGCGGCGTCCGCCTCGGTCACGGTCGATGCGCGCACGCGGTCGATCAGGCCGGAACGGCCGTGCGTCGACTTGTTCCAGTCGTCCATCTTCGCGAGCGTCTCGTCGCTCTGGTGGATCGCGAACACCGGGCCCTCGACGGCAATGTCGAGCGTGGAGTTGGTCACGACGACCGCGATCTCGATGATGCGGTCGTTATCCGGGTCGAGGCCCGTCATCTCCATGTCGAGCCAGACGAGGTTCAACTCGTTGCGCACGAGCGCGGGCTGGCTGGCGGAAGCGGCGGTATCGGTCATGATTCATCCTGGAAAATGGCGGACCGGGCGCGCCGATGCAGCGCCGCCCGGGCGGCCGGCATCGCATCAGCGGGGCCGGTCCGCAAGAACATATAATTCTCGCATAGAACCCTTTGGCGCCTTCGATGTCACCCTTTTCGTTCACCCTGCTGTTCGCGCTCGCCGTACTCGCGATGGTCGTCACCAAACTGTGGCTCGCATCGCGGCAGATCCGCTTCGTCGCCGCGCACCGTAACGGCGTACCCGCGCAGTTCAGCGCCACCATCCCGCTGACCGCCCACCAGCGCGCGGCCGACTACACGGTCGAGCGCACCCGGCTGACGATGCTCGAGATCGTCGTCAGCGCGGCCGTGCTGGTCGGCCTCACGCTGCTCGGCGGCGTCGGCGCGCTCGACACGCTGCTGACCGGCTGGCTCGGCCGCGGCTACGGGCAGCAGGTCGCGCTGGTCGCCGCGGTGCTCGTGATCACGGGCGTGATCGACGTGCCGTTCGAGTATTACCGCCAGTTCGGGATCGAGCAGCGCTTCGGCTTCAACCGGATGACGAAGCAGCTGTTCTTCACCGACATGCTGAAGAATTCGCTGCTCGGCGCCGCGCTCGGCCTGCCGCTGCTGTTCGTCGTGCTGTGGCTGATGAACCAGGCCGGCAGCCTGTGGTGGCTGTGGACCTGGATCGTGTGGGTCGCGTTCCAGATGCTCGTGCTGCTGATCTACCCGACCTTCATCGCGCCGCTCTTCAACAAGTTCGAGCCGCTGAAGGACGACGCGCTGCGCGCGCGCATCGAGTCGCTGATGAAGCGCTGCGGCTTCGCGGCCAAGGGGCTGTTCGTGATGGACGGCAGCCGCCGCTCCGCGCACGGCAACGCGTACTTCACGGGCTTCGGCGCATCGAAACGGATCGTGTTCTTCGACACGCTGCTCGCGCGCCTGTCCGGCCAGGAGATCGAGGCCGTACTCGCGCACGAACTCGGCCACTTCAAGCGCCGCCACGTGATGAAGCGCATGCTCGTGTCGTTCGTGCTGAGCCTCGTGCTGCTCGCGCTGCTCGGCTGGCTCGCGCAGCGCACGTGGTTCTATACGGGGCTCGGCGTCACGCCGTCGCTCGACACCAGCAACGCGGGCGCCGCGCTCGTCCTGTTCTTCCTCGCGATTCCCGTGTTCCTGTTCTTCGCGACGCCGTTCAGCAGCCTCACGTCGCGCAAGCACGAATTCGAGGCCGACGCGTTCGCGGCCAGCCAGACCGACGCGCAGGATCTCGTCAGCGCGCTCGTGAAACTCTACGAGGACAACGCGTCGACGCTGACGCCCGACCCCGTCTACACGGCCTTCTACTACTCGCATCCGCCGGCCTCGCAGCGGATCGACCGCCTGCTGCAGCACGCATGAGCCGGCCGACCTCCCGCAAGCCGGCCCCGCGCGCGTCGAGCGCGCAACGGGCCGAAGGCCGCGTGATTGCGGCGCACGGCCGCCACTACATCGTCGCCCCCGACGACGGCGGCCCGATGCTGCAATGCTTCCCGCGCGGCAAGAAGAGCGACATCGCGGTCGGCGACCGCGTCGCGTACGAACTCGCGTCGGCCGACCAGGGCGTGATCGTGGAAATCGGCGAACGGCGCAACCTGCTGTACCGCTCCGACCAGTTCAAATCGAAGCTGTTCGCCGCGAACCTCGACCAGTTGCTGATCGTGCTCGCGACCGAGCCCTATTTCAGCGAGGATCTGCTCGGCCGCGCGCTGATCGCCGCCGAAGCGAACGAGCTGAAGCCGCTCGTCGTGCTGAACAAGATCGACGTCGAGGCCGCGCTGCCGGTCGCGCGCGAACGCCTCGCCCCGTACCGCGCGCTCGGCTACGACGTGCTCGAGCTGTCGGTGAAAGGCGCGCCGGACGATGCGCGCGCGCAGCTGATGCCGCACCTCGCCGGGCATTCGACGATCCTGCTCGGCCAGTCCGGGATGGGCAAGTCGACGCTCGTGAACCTGCTCGTGCCCGACGCCGAAGCCGCAACCCGCGAAATTTCGGCCGCGCTCAACAGCGGTCGTCACACGACGACGTTCACGCGCCTGTACCCGCTGGAAGGCGGCGGTGCGCTGATCGATTCGCCGGGCTTCCAGGAATTCGGCCTCTACCACCTGACGGAAGGCCGCCTCGAGCGCGCGTTTCCGGAATTCCGGCCGCTGCTCGCGGACTGCCGTTTCTATAATTGTCATCATCTGCACGAGCCCGGCTGCGCGATCCTCGAAGCGGTCGCCGACGGCCGTATCGCGCCGTCGCGGCACGCGCTGTACGCGCAGCTCGTGCACGAGGCGAGCCAGATCGTCCGCTGACCGCGCGACGTGCACGACGGCCGGCCGGCGCCAGCCGGGCCGGCTTTCATCGACAGGAGCCGCGATGCGTTTCAAGGCACCCGACCTCGCGACCGCGCAGCATTGGGCCAACGTGCTCCAGGTAGCCGGCATCGGTTGCGAACTGCACAACTGCTACGCGACCGGCGCGCTCGGCGGCCTGCCGGCCGATGCGTGCACACCCGAGCTGTGGCTCGACGACGAACGTGACGACGCACTCGCCCGCCGGCTCCTCGACGCCGCGTCGCACGGCCCGTCGGCGGGCGCGGCGCCCTGGCGCTGCCGGCAGTGCGGCGAAGCGCTCGAAGCGCAATTCACCGCGTGCTGGCAATGCGGCGCCGTGCGTGACCCTCTCGATGACTGAATGCACCGCGCTGACACACAGCGAAAAGGCCGGCATCGAGCCGGCCTTTTCATTTCATCGCGCGTCAGGCTGCCCCGTCACGACACCCAGACGGCAAGCGTCAGCATCAGCAGCAGGATCATCCACAGAATCACCGCGCGCCATACGAGGCCGACCGCCGACTGCAGCGTGCGCGGCGTGCAATCGTCACCAACCGTCAACGGGCCGCTGTCGCCGACTGCCAGCGCATCGAGGCTCGACGGTTCCGCGAGCGGCCCGGCGAGACGCGCGCCGAGCGCCCCGCTGCCGGCGGCCAGCAGTACGCCGTCGTTCGGGTCGGGCCACTGGCGCGTGTGATTGCGCCACGCGTAAATCGCATCCTCGAAATTGCCGACGATCGCGAAACCGAGCGCCGTCAGTCGGGACGGAATCCAGTCGATCACGAAGAACGCACGCTGCGCGAACGTCGAGAACGCGGCCGTACGGTCGTCGCCCGGCGTCGCCCAGCTGCGCGCGAGATATTCGGAAATCCGGTACAGCACGGCGCCGGCCGGGCCGATCGGCAGCACGTACCAGAAGAACACGCCGAACACGTGGCGATGCGACGCGACGACCGCATGGATCAGCGTATGGCGGACGATTTCACCCACCGGCATGTCGACCGTGTCGATGCCCGTCCATTCATGGAGGATTTCACGCGCGCGCGGCACGTCGTCGTTGTTGAGCGCGAGGTGGATGTCGGTAAAGTAGTGGCTGAACTGGCGGAAGCCGAGCGTGAAATACACGACGGCGACGTTCCACAGGAACGCGAGCACGAAGCTCACCTTGTACAGCAGGAAATAGATCAGCGCGACGATCAGCACCCACGGCAGCACGACCGCGAGCCATGCGAGGATCCCGTGCTTCTGCTTGCCGGCGTCGAGGCCATGCGCGACGGTTTCCGCATGAAACTGGAACAGCGCGAATACCGGATTGCTCGGCGACAACGCGCGGACCTGTTCGATGATGAGAGCGAGGAGAACCGAAAAGAAAGTCATGCGTGGCGCCGTCTTCGGAGTTATGTCATTTTTTGCATAACGATAGCACAGCGTCAGCCGCGCATGGCTGCCGGCGCGGTCGCCCGGCAGCCGGTCGCGCGCGCCAGTCGGCGCGCCCGCCTAGCCGGCGGCCAAGAAGCGATACAGATTGCGAAACATGCCGGCAGTTGCGCCCCAGATGAAGTAATGCCCGCCCGGTTCGCCATTCGGATAGGGCATGGCAAAAAAACGACGCTCGCCGCCTTCCCACCGGAACACGCGGACCTGATGGTTCGCGGGATTCATCACGAACGCGAGCGGCACTTCGAAAATCTCGGCGACTTCGAACGTATCGGCCTGCACAGTAAACGGCGGATGCACGAGGCCGACGACCGGCGTCACGCAGAAACCCGTGCCGGTCAGGTAGTCGGGCAGCGCGCCGAGAATCTCGACGCGTTCGGCGGCCAGCCCGATCTCTTCCTTCGCCTCGCGCAACGCGGTGGCGGTCGCATCGCGGTCGAACGGCTCGCGACGGCCGCCGGGAAAGCTGATCTGTCCGGCGTGGTCGTTCAGGTGATCGGCGCGCTGCGTCAGCAGCACGGTGAGGCCTGACTCGCGGACGACGAGCGGCACGAGGACGGCCGCGCTACGCGGATCGACGCCCTCCTGCAGCCTCGCCTCGCCGGGCTCGACGCTCCATTCGAGCGTGCGCGCAAAACGTTCGCGCAGGCCGGACGGCGTCATCAGCCGGGAGTCGATGACGGGCAGGCCGGCGCCGGTGCCTTCGACCGGCAAGACTTCGGGATCGATGATGGGGCGGCGATTCAATGGGACTCTCGGGTTCGTGTCGTATCGAGCATATTGTCGCGCCAGAATGAAAAAAGCACCCGGTTGGGTGCTTTTTCCTTACAGCTCTTACTCTTGGGAAGCTGCTGCGGCGCGATCCTTCGACACCAGCTTTTCCTTGATACGAGCCGACTTGCCCGAACGCTCGCGCAGGTAGTACAGCTTCGCACGACGCACATCACCGCGACGCTTCACGACGATGCTTGCCAGCAGCGGCGAGTACGTCTGGAACGTACGCTCGACGCCTTCGCCCGACGAGATCTTGCGAACGATGAAGTTCGAGTTCAGACCACGATTGCGAATCGCGATCACGACGCCTTCGTAAGCCTGAACGCGCTTGCGGTTACCTTCAACCACGTTCACGTTCACGATCACCGTGTCGCCCGGGGCGAAATCGGGGATCGTCTTGCCGGCGAGCGCGCGCTCGATTTCTTCCTGCTCAAGTTTTGCGATCAGATTCATTACTGACTCCTTATGCCATCGTGTCGGCGTTGGCACCCGCCTGCTTCCAGGCCTGGCCCCGATAGAGGATGGATTCACATCAGGCACCGTACACGCATGTACGGCACCGCCAATTCCCGCTCGCGCAGCCGCCTCAGGAGGCGTCCTTCGCTTCGCGTGCGAGGTTCGCAAGCCACGCCTCGTCGGCCCGGCTCAACAACTTTTCGCGGCGCGCCCGGACGATCAGGTCCGGCCGCTTCCGCAACGTATTCCTCAATGCTTCCTGACGCCGCCACTTCTCGATCTCGGCATGATGCCCGCCGAGCAACACGTCCGGCACGCGCACGCCGTCGTATTCCTCGGGACGCGTGTAGTGCGGACAATCGAGCAGACCATCGGCGAAGCTGTCCTGCACGGCCGACAGCGAATCGTTCAGCACACCGGGCAGCAATCGCACGACTGCATCCATCATCGCCATCGCCGGCAGCTCGCCGCCCGACAGCACGAAATCGCCGAGGCTGATTTCCTCGTCGACGCAACGGTCGAGCAGGCGCTGATCGATCGCTTCGTAACGACCGCACAGCACGACGACGCCGGGTTCCTGCGCCATCCGCACCGCGCGATCATGCGTGAGCGGCGCGCCTTGCGGCGACATCATCACGACGCGCGTGCTCGCGATGCCCTGCTCCGCCTGTGCCGCTTTCGCGGCATCGATCGCGGCTTCGAGCGGCCTCGCCAGCATCACCATGCCCGGACCGCCGCCGTACGGACGATCGTCGACCGTGCGGTAGTTGTCCGTCGTGAAATCACGCGGGTTCCAGGTGCGCAGCCCGAAGCGCCCCTGCTTGACGGCCCGGCTGGTGATTCCCCAGTCGGTCAGTGCGCGGAACATCTCGGGAAAGAGCGTGATGACGTCGAACTGCACCGCGCTCTCGGTAACCTGGTTCATTTCAGTAATCGGCTTCCCAGTCGACGACGATGCGACGCGCCGCCTGATCCACCGTTTTGACGTAGACGCCGACGAACGGAATCAACCGCTCGTCGGTGGTCGGCCGACCGTCTTTGCCGGTCGCCGGATACTCGACACGCATGATCGAATGCACGCCGTTGTCGATCATCCCGCTCACCTTCCCGAGCGCCACCGATTGCTCGTTGACGACCTCGAGACCGATCAGGTCGACCCAATAGAATTCGTCCGCGGCCAGTGCCGGGAAATCTTCCCGGCGCACGAACACGCGAAAGCCGCGCATGGACAGCGCAGCATCGCGGTCGCTGACGCCCGCGGGTTGCGCAACGACAGTGTCGCTGTGCGTCTTCGACTGCATGATGCGGACGGAAAGCCGCTCCGCACCGCGTTCCAGCCACCAGCGACGCGCATTGAGCAGCGCGTCGCCACCGCGACCGGCATCGGCATGCGCCGCCACCTTGACCCAGCCTTTCAGGCCGTAGGCGTCGACCACCGCCCCGACCTCGACGGCATCGTCGGGCCAGGTTTGCGTCGCGTCGAGGCCGCCTGGTTCGGCAGCCTGACCGGCGTTCGCGACCATGTCGCGCTCGACCGGTTTGCGGACGAATGCGCCGAATGACGCCCGCCCGCGCCTTGCATTACCGGAATCGTGACCCGCCATCAATGCACCTCATAGCCGGCACGACCGGCACACCGTGCCATGTTAGGCAGCCGGTTGCGCCTTTTGCGCTTCCTTCACGAGACGCTGGACGGTCGGCGACAGTTGCGCGCCAACGCCTTGCCAGTACGTCAGGCGATCCTGAGCGATACGCAGCGATTCGCCCTTCGTGGCGACCGGGTTGTAGAAGCCGACGCGCTCGATGAAGCGGCCGTCACGACGGTTGCGCGAATCGGTAGCAACGATGTTGTAGAACGGGCGCTTCTTCGAGCCGCCACGAGCCAGACGGATGATAACCATATGATGTCCTTCGGGAAAACCGGGTTCGAAACTACTGAAACACGCGATTATAGCCGGAAACCAGAGGTACAACAAACACTTACGCGTAAAAATCCGCGGACGGCCCGTCCGCTGGGCCTACAATCGTCGTGTCCAGGACGCTCCCGACCGTCATGTTGCCCCTTCGCGCCGCCCTCGTGCGCCGCGCACGGCGCCCATTCGCGGCGCTGCTTGCCGGCCTTGCCTGCTCCGTGTCCGCGCCGGCGTTTACCGCGCCGCTGCCGGTGAACGAACTCGTCGTGCCGCCCGGCTTCCACGTGGACGTGCTGACCGACGCCGTACCGGCCGCGCGCGAAATGGCGTGGTCGCCGCGCGGCATCCTGTATGTCGGCACACGAGACGGCCGGGTCCACGCGTTCGTCATGCACGAGGGCCGGATCAGCGCGCGCTACGTCGTCGCGTCCGGGCTCGACATGCCCGTCGGCGTCGCCTACCGCGACGGCGCTCTCTATATATCCGCCGTGTCGCGCATCGTGCGCATCGACCATATCGACGACCGGCTCGCCAGACCGCCCGCCCCTGTCGTGGTGACCGACGCGCTGCCGACCGACCACCATCACGGCTGGAAATTCATCGCGTTCGGCCCCGACGGCAAGCTGTACGTGCCGACCGGCGCACCGTGCAACGCCTGCCTCGCCGATCGCAACCGCTACGCGATCATCGCGCGAATGAACGCCGACGGCAGCGGACGCGAAGTGGTCGCCCGCGGCATACGCAATACGGTCGGCTTTGCATGGCACCCCGATTCGGGCGAGCTGTGGTTCACCGACAACGGGCGCGACATGATGGGCGACGACGTACCCGACGACAAGCTGAACCGCGCGCCCCGCGCCGGCCTCGACTTCGGCTTTCCCTACTGCCACGGCGGCGATACACCCGACCCCGAATTCGGCAGCGCCGAGGTTTGCCGCCGTTACGTGCCGCCCGTCCTGAAACTCGGCGCGCACGTCGCGGCGCTCGGGATGCGCTTCTATACCGGGCCGATGTTTCCGGCGTCGTATCGCAATAATGTCTTCATTGCCGAACACGGCTCGTGGAACCGCAGCACGAAGGTCGGCTACCGCGTGATGCGCGTGGTCGTCTCGGCGGACGGCAGCCATGCACGCCAGACGCCGTTCATTACCGGCTGGCTGCGACCCGACGGCACGGTATGGGGACGCCCGGCCGATGTACTGCCGCTGCCGGACGGCTCGCTGCTCGTCAGCGACGATTACGCAGGCGCGATCTATCGCGTGACCTATGCGGCACCTTGACGCAGGCGAGGGGTGACCGGGCCCGACCGGGCATCGTAGAATGCGTGCCGGGCCGCGCGCCCGCGCCGGCCTGCCGGCCCCGCCCATGCCAACGACAAGACGCCGCCATCCATGTCCAGCAGCACCGCATCGCCCCGCCGCTTCCGCTCCAAGACGCTCACCGCCGCCCTCGCGTTCCTGCTCGGATCGCTCGGCGCGCACCGCTTCTATCTGTACGGCTTTCGCGACGTGTACGGCTGGGCCCACCTGCTCGCGACGATCGTCGGCATCCCGGGCTTCCTCCTGCTCGCGGCTACCCAGCGCAGCGCCGGCCTCGGCTGGTGGCTCGCGGTCCCCGGCGCAATCTCGCTGCTGGCGGCGTTCCTCGCCGCACTCGTCTACGGGCTGCGTCCCGACGAAAAATGGGATGCGCAATTCAACGCGGACACCGGCAAGCACAGCAAGTCGGGCTGGACCGTGATCTTCGTCGTGATCTTCTCGCTGCTGATCGGCGCGTTCCTGTTGATGACCGCGCTCGCGCTGTCGTTCCAGACTTACTTCGAATCGCAGGTCGAAGCAGCCAAGCAGATTTCGCAGTAAGCACCACCGATACGGTCGATACGGCACACCGGCAACCGTATCGCTCGTCCATCAGAACAGGCTCAACTGCATGTCGTCGCGCGGCTTCGCGCCGGCTGAGCGAACCGCAACACGCGGCGCCGGCACCGCAGCGGCCGGCGCCCCGCTGAACCGCGACAGATCGAGAATGCCGTTCGTGCGCTCGTTCAACCCGAGCCGCTTGACCGCCTGACGGAAGCGCTGCCGCAACAGGTCGGCCCAGATCCCCTCGCCCTTCATCCGTTTCGAGAAATCCGAGTCGTAATCCTTGCCGCCGCGCATGTCGCGCACGCGGTTCATCACGCGCTCCGCACGATCGGGAAAATGCGCGGCAAGCCAGCTCTTGAACAGCGGCGCGACCTCCCACGGCAACCTCAGGATGATGTAGCTCGCATGCGTCGCACCGGCTTCCGCGCACGCCTCCAGCACGCGCTCCATGTCCGGCTCGGTCACGAACGGAATCACCGGCGCGATGCTCACGCCGACCGGCACGCCCGCATCGCGCAGCGCGCGGATCGTGCGCAACCGCCGCGCCGGCGTGGCCGCGCGCGGCTCGAGCGTGCGCGCGAGTTCGGCATCGAGCGTCGTGATCGTGACCGCCGCCATCACCTGCCCGCGTTCGGCCATCGGCGCAAGCAGGTCGAGATCGCGCTCGATCAGCGACGATTTCGTGATCGCCGCGAACGGCAGGCCGCGATCGTGCATCACCTGGATCACGCTGCGCGTGATGCGCAGGTCGCGCTCGACCGGCTGGTATGCGTCGGTGTTGACGCCGAGCGCGATCGGCTCCGGCACGTAGCGCTTGCGGGAAATCTCGCGTTCGAGCAGCTCGGCCGCGTTCACCTTCGCGTAGATGCGGCTTTCGAAATCGAGCCCCGGCGACAGCCCGAGATAGCTGTGCGTCGGCCGCGCGAAACAGTAGATACAACCGTGCTCGCAACCGCGATACGGATTGAGCGACACGCTGAACGGAATATCGGGCGACTGGTTGTGCGTCAGGATGCTCTTCGCCCGCTCCTCGAATACCTGCGTGCGCAGCGGCGCGGGGAAATCGGCATCGTCGGACTCGTGCGTCCAGCCGTCGTCCACCGCTTCGCGCTGCGCGAGTTCATACCGCCCCTGCAGGTTGTCGACCGCACCGCGCCCCTTGCGGGGCACGGGCGGCGCTATCGGAAATTCGTTGTCGGACCGATCGTCCATGTGCCCACCCATTCGCCTGCGCCCAATACTGTACATTTATACAGTATTGGGCGCAGCATGCCAAGGGCGGGATAAAGGGCCCGACAACGGGCCGCCGGCACGTCATTCGCCGACGGCGATCGTCAGCGTTTCCTTGATTTCTTCCATCACGACGTAGCTCTTCGACTGCACGGCGCCGGGCAACTGCAGCAGGATGTCGCCGAGCAGCTTGCGGTAGTCGGCCATCTCGCCGATCCGCGCCTTGATCAGATAGTCGAAATCGCCGGAGACGAGATGGCATTCGAGCACCTCATCGATCTTCATCACTTCCCGGCGGAATTGCTCGAACATGTTGCCGCCCTTGTGGCCGAGCGTGATCTCGACGAACACCAGCAGCGCGGCGCCCAGCTGGCCCGGGTCGACCCGCGCGTGATAACCGGTGATCACGCCGTCGCGCTCCATGCGCCGCACACGCTCGATACACGGCGTGACGGTCAGGCCGACCTGTTCCGCAAGGTCTTTCATCGCCATCCGGCCGTCGTCCTGGAGCAGTTTCAGGATGCGTCGGTCGAGCTTGTCGAGCGAGCGTACGGGCTGACGTTGCGTTCTCATTTGTTTATGCTGAAAACCGAAAAAATACGATAACAAAAACTGCACATTCGACAATACCATAGCTCAAAAAACTAGATCAGCTAGAGGTTACACGGAGCCGCAGGGTGCGCCCGGCCTCAATCTGGTCCCTTCCATCTGGAGCAGCTATGCGAGTCGTCATTCTGGGCAGCGGTGTGGTGGGCGTGGCAAGCGCGTATTACCTCGCGCGCGCCGGCCATGAAGTCACTGTGATCGACCGGGAAGCCGGCCCGGCGCTGGAGACGAGCTTCGCGAACGCAGGCCAGATCTCGCCCGGCTATGCCGCGCCGTGGGCCGCGCCCGGCGTGCCGCTGAAGGCGGTCAAGTGGATGTTCGAAAAGCACGCGCCGCTCGCGATCCGCCTCGACGGCACGCGCTTCCAGCTCCAGTGGATGTATCAGATGCTGCGCAACTGCACGGCCGAGCGCTATGCAGTCAACAAGGGCCGCATGGTCCGTCTCGCCGAATACAGCCGCGACTGCCTGCAGGCGCTGCGTGCCGATACCGGTATCCAGTACGAAGGCCGCACGGGCGGCACGCTGCAACTGTTCCGCACGCAGCAGCAGCTCGACGGCGCGGCGAAGGACATCGCCGTGCTGCAGGAAGCGAACGTGCCGTTCGAACTGCTGTCGCCGGCCGAACTGAAAAAGGCCGAACCGGCGCTCGCCGCCGTCTCGCACAAGCTGACGGGCGGCCTGCGCCTGCCGGGCGACGAAACGGGCGATTGCCAGCTGTTCACGACGCGCCTCGCCGCGCTCGCCGAATCGCTTGGCGTCAAGTTCCGCTACAACACGCCGATCGATGCGCTCGCGATCGCGGGCGGCAAGATCGCCGGCGTGCAGTGCGGCAGCGAGACGGTACGCGCGGACGCGTACGTCGTCGCGCTCGGCTCGTACTCGACGAGCTTCATCTCGAACCTGATGAAGATTCCGGTCTATCCGCTCAAGGGTTATTCGATCACCGCGCCGATCGTCAACGAAGCCGCCGCGCCCGTGTCGACCGTGCTCGACGAGACCTACAAGATCGCGATCACGCGCTTCGACCAGCGCATCCGCGTCGGCGGCATGGCGGAAATCGTCGGCTTCGACAAGAAGCTGCGCGCGGCACGCCGCGAAACGCTGGAGATGTGCGTGAACGACCTGTTCCCGGGCGGCGGCGACACGTCGAAGGCGACGTTCTGGACGGGCCTGCGCCCGATGACGCCGGACGGCACGCCGATCGTCGGCCGCACGCCGGTGTCGAACCTGTTCCTGAACACCGGCCACGGCACGCTCGGCTGGACGATGTCGTGCGGCTCGGGCCAACTGCTCGCGGACCTGATCTCGGGCAAGATGCCCGCGATCCAGGCCGACGACCTGTCGGTGCATCGTTACCTGAAGGACGTGCCCGGCCAGACGCGCCCGGCATACGCGTAAGTCGGAACGGCCCGCGGCGATGCGGGCCCGTTGCATCAGCGAGAAAGGCGCCCGAGGGCGCCTTTCTCTTTTGGGCGACTGCGAGCGTGCGAGCGCCGCTCGGCACGAGACGATCGCGGATCGTCCAGGCGCACGCCGCTCGCGCCTCTTCCGCGATGACACAACAAAAAGGGGCGCTCGTCGCGCCCCTCTTCTCGTGTGCTTACCGCTGAAGCATCACACCGCGTCAGCCGAGCTCGGTCACGAGTTCCGGCACGAGCGCGAACAGATCGCCGACGAGGCCGTAATCGGCCACGCTGAAGATCGGTGCTTCGGGATCCTTGTTGATCGCGACGATCACCTTCGAATCCTTCATGCCGGCCAGGTGCTGGATCGCACCCGAAATGCCGACCGCGATGTACAGCTGCGGCGCGACGATCTTGCCGGTCTGGCCGACCTGGTAGTCGTTCGGCACGTAGCCGGCGTCGACTGCCGCGCGCGATGCGCCGAGCGCTGCCGACAGCTTGTCGGCCAGCGGCTCCAGCACCTTCGTGTAGTTCTCGCCGCTGCCCAGGCCGCGGCCGCCCGACACGATGATGCTCGCCGACGTCAGTTCCGGACGGTCCAGCTTCGTCACTTCGCGGCTCACGAACTGCGACTTGCCGGCGTCGGCCGCCGCTTCGATCTTGTCGACCGCCGCGCTGCCGCCTTCCGCCGCCACCGGATCGAAGCCCGTTGCACGCACCGTGATGACCTTGATCGGGTCGCTCGACTGCACCGTCGCGATCGCGTTACCCGCGTAGATCGGGCGCTCGAACGTGTCGGCCGAATCGACTGCCGTGATGTCCGAGATCTGCGCGACGTCCAGCTTCGCCGCGATACGCGGCGCGATGTTCTTGCCGTAGGCCGTCGCCGGCGCGAGGATGTGCGAGTAGTCCTTCGCGATGTTCAGCGCGGTCGCCTCGACGTTTTCCGCCAGGCCTTCGGCCAGTTGCGGCGCGTCGGCCAGCAGCACCTTCGACACGCCTGCGATCTTCGCTGCAGCGTCTGCCGCCGCTTGCGCGTTGTGGCCCGCGACCAGCACGTGGATGTCGCCACCGATCTTCGCTGCCGCCGCCACCGTGTTCAGCGTCGCGGCCTTGATCGACGCGTTGTCGTGTTCTGCAATCACCAGAATCGTCATTTCTTTCCGCTCCCTCTTACAGCACCTTGGCTTCGGTCTTCAGCTTCTCGACCAGCGTCTTCACGTCCGGCACCTTCACGCCGGCTGCGCGCTTCGGCGGCTCGACCACCTTCAGCGTCTTCAGACGCGGCGCGACGTCCACACCGAGGTCTTCCGGCTTCACGGTTTCCAGCGGCTTCTTCTTCGCCTTCATGATGTTCGGCAGCGTCACGTAGCGCGGCTCGTTCAGGCGCAGGTCGGTCGTGACGACCGCCGGCAGCGTCAGCGACAGCGTTTCCGCGCCGCCGTCGACTTCGCGCGCCACCGTCGCCTTGCCGTCGGCCACCGTCACCTTCGACGCGAACGTCGCTTGCGGCAGGCCTGCCAGCGCGGCGAGCATCTGGCCCGTCTGGTTCGAATCGTCGTCGATCGCCTGCTTGCCGAGGATCACGAGCTGCGGCTGTTCCTTGTCGACCAGCGCCTTCAGGATCTTCGCGACGGCCAGCGGCTCGACGCTGTCGTTCGACTCGACGAGGATCGCGCGATCCGCGCCGATCGCCAGCGCCGTGCGCAGCGTTTCCTGCGCTTGCGTGACGCCCACCGACACCGCGATCACTTCGGTCGCGACACCCGCTTCCTTCAGGCGCACGGCTTCTTCAACGGCGATTTCGTCGAACGGGTTCATCGACATCTTCACGTTCGCGATGTCGACGCCCGTGTTGTCCGACTTCACGCGGACCTTCACGTTGTAATCGACCACTCTTTTCACTGGCACCAGGATTTTCATGCACACGCTCCAAAGTTACGAATACGACCAGAGGCCATTTTATAGTGAGGCCTCATGACTGCGCGGCCAGGCGGACCCAACCATGATGGTTGTCGAGGATACCGCTTCTTGGCGACGCGCCAATGATAGCGAACGGTCGTTCTATTTTAAAAGAGAAAAAACCCGGACGCAAAGCCCGGGTTTTCGATCATCGACTCTAATCCCGCCGGGCATCCCGTGCTTCGCCCGTTACCAGGCGGCGATGACCGCGCCGCCGAACTTGCCTTCGATGAACTGCTTCACGTCGGCCGAGTGATACGCCGCAATCAGCTTCGCGACCCACGGCTTGTTCCGGTCCGTCTCGCGAATCGCGAGGATGTTCGCGTACGGACCGTTCGGGCCCTCGATCGCGATCGCGTCCTGTTTCGGCTTCAACCCCGCTTCCATCGCGTAGTTGGTGTTGATCGCGGCCGCGTCGACGTCGCCGAGCGAGCGCGGGATCTGCGCCGCGTCGAGCTCGACGATCTTCAGCTTGCGCGGATTGTCGACGATATCGAGCGGCGTCGCTTTCAGCCCCGCATCCGCGCGCAGCTTCAGCAGCCCCTGCTTCTGCAGCAACAGCAGCGCGCGACCGCCGTTGGTCGGATCGTTCGGAACGGCGACGCGCGCGCCCGGCTTCAGCTCGGCCAGCGACTTCACGCGCTTCGAATAGATGCCCATCGGGAACGTGACGGTATCCGCGACCTTGATCAGCTTGTAGCCGCGATCCTTCACCTGCGCCTGCAGATACGGATCGTGCTGGTAGCTGTTCGCGTCGAGGTCGCCCGACGCGAGCGCGGCGTTCGGCTGCACGTAGTCGGAGAATTCGACGATGCGGATCTCCAGGCCGCCCTTCGCCGCGACCTGCTTCACCACTTCCATGATCTGCGCGTGCGGGCCGCCCGTCACGCCCACCTTGATGGTTTCGGCCCGGGCGTACGCGCCCGCGAACAGTGCGGCCGCGCCCAGCGCCGCGGCAAATTTCAGCATGAAGCGTCGTTGCATCGTGTCTCCCCTATCGGATCGGTCTGTCTTATTTGTGGCTCAGCCGGCGCACCAGCCAGTCGCCGAACGATTGCACGATCTGCACGAACACGATCAGGATCGCGACGACCGTCCACATCACTTCCGGCAAATAGCGCTGGTAACCGTAGCGGATGCCGAGATCGCCGAGGCCGCCGCCGCCGATCGCACCCGCCATCGCCGAATAGCCGACCAGCGACACGAACGTGATCGTCAGGCCCGCGACGACGCCCGGCAGCGATTCGGGCAACAGCACCTTGAATACGATCTGCGACGTGGTCGCGCCCATCGATTGCGCGGCCTCGATCAGCCCGCGGTCGACTTCACGCAGCGCCGTTTCGACGAGACGCGCGATGAACGGCGCGGCCGCGAGCGTCAGCGGCACGACCGCCGCGGCCGTGCCGATCGACGAACCGGTGACGAGCCGCGTGAACGGAATCACCGCGACCAGCAGGATGATGAACGGCGTCGAGCGGACGGCGTTCACGATGCCGCCGAGCACGCGATTCACCGCGAGGTTCTGCAGCACGCCCTGGCGATCGGTCAGGTAGAGCAGCACGCCGAGCGGCAGGCCGACGAGCGCGCCGACCGCTCCGGAGATGCCGACCATGATCAGCGTCTCCCAGAAGGACTGCACGAACATATCGAACATCTCACTCAACATACGAAAGCTCCTCTACCACCACGCCTTGCTCGCGCAGGAACGCGAGCGCCTGTCCGACCTTGCCCGGCTCGCCGCCCGCGAGCACCGCGAGCGAACCGAATGCCTGCCCCTGGATCTCGTCGATCTGGCCATGCAGGATGTTGAAATCGAGTTCGTACCGGCGGATCGTCTCCGACAGGATCGGCTGGTCGACCCCCGAGCCCGTGAAGGCGAGCCGCAGCAGATGGCCGCTGCCCGTCTTCAGCCGCTCGGCCACGCGCGCCTTCAGCGCGGGCGGCAGCTCCTGCGCGATCACGTCGCCGATCAGCGCGCGCGTCACTTCGTGATGCGGCTGCAGGAACACGTCGATCACGCGACCTTCCTCGACCACGCGTCCCGCATCGAGCACCGCGACGCGATCGCAGACCTGCTTGATCACTTCCATCTGGTGCGTGATCAGCACGATCGTCAGGCCGAGCTCGCGGTTGATGCGCTTCAGCAGGTCGAGGATCGAACGCGTGGTTTCGGGATCGAGCGCGGACGTCGCTTCATCCGACAGCAGTACCTTCGGCTGGCTCGCCAGCGCGCGGGCGATGCCGACGCGCTGCTTCTGGCCGCCGCTGATCTGCGACGGATAGCGATCCTTCTGCGCGGACAGCCCGACCAGATCGAGCAGCGGCAGCACGGCGGCTTCGATGTCGGCACGGCTCGCACCGGCCAGTTCGAGCGGCAGCGCGACGTTGTCGAACACCGTGCGCGACGACAGCAGGTTGAAGTGCTGGAAGATCATGCCGATCTCGCGGCGTGCCTCGCGCAGCGCACCGGCCGACAGCAGCATCAGGTCGCGCCCGCCGACGACGACATTGCCTTCGGTCGGCCGCGTGAGCAGGTTGATGGTGCGCACGAGCGTGCTCTTGCCGGCGCCGCTTCGGCCGATGATGCCGAACACCTCGCCTTGCGGGATCGTCAGGTTGACGTTGCGCAGCGCATCGACCCAGCCGCCCGGGCCGGGGAAACGCTGCGAGAGATTGCGTAATTCGATCATGTAAACAAAACGGCGGCCGGCCGGCGAGTTGGCCCGCCAGTCGGCCGCCGATGCATCTGGAATAACCGGCGATTTTACCGCAAACCCCTCATTCCCCTTAATAATCGATTTCGATCTTTTCATAACCGGACGAAATTAGAGGGGCGCCGCTGGGCCCGCGCGGGAAGGCCGCGTCTATGATCCGGAACACCGACCAACGAACAGGGGACACGCCAGATGAGTATCACCACCACGCCGGCCGCCGCACCCGCCGCCACCGGATCGGCACCCGCGCCGCGCATGGGCCGGCTGCGTACCGCGGACGGGCTCGAACTGGCGTCGTACCGCTGGCCGGCCGGCGACGGCACCGCGCCGCCGCGCGCGACGATCGCGCTGGTGCATGGCCTCGCGGAACACGCGGGCCGCTATGCCGCGCTCGCCGGCCGGCTGAATGCAGCCGGCATCGACGTGCTGGCGATCGATCTGCGCGGGCATGGCCAATCGCCCGGCAAACGCGTGTGGGTCGAGCGCTTCGACGGCTACCTGAACGATGCGGATGCGCTGGTCGCCGAAGCCGCGCGTGGCGATGCGCCGCTGTTCCTGATGGGACACAGCATGGGTGGCGCGGTCGCGGCGCTCTATGCGATCGAACGCGCACCGGCCCGTGGCCATGGGCTGACAGGCCTCGTGCTGTCGAGTCCGGCGCTCGCGCCGGGGCGCGACGTGCCGCGCTGGATGCTTGCGGTCAGCCGCGTCATCAGCCGGGTGTGGCCCACGTTCCCCGCGATCAGGATCGATGCGGCGCTGCTGTCGCGCGATCCGGCCGTCGTCGCCGCCAATCGCGCCGATCCGCTCGTGCATCACGGCGCGGTGCCCGCCCGCACCGGCGCGGAGATTCTCGACGCGATGGCGCGCATCGAGAATGGCCGCGGCGCGCTGCGGGTACCGGTGCTCGTCTATCACGGCACCGAGGACAAGCTGACCGAACCCGACGGCAGTCGCGCGTTCGGCGCGCGCGTCGGCTCGCCCGACCGTACGCTGACGCTGTACGAAGGCGGTTTCCACGAAACGATGAACGATCTCGAACGCGATCGCGTGATCGACGCGCTGATCGCGTGGATTCATGCGCGCGTGCCGGCGCACTGAACGCGCCGGCCCGCCGGTCAAGCGGAAATCAGATCCCGGCCAGCACGCGCAGGTGCGCGACCACGCTGCGCCCGAGCGCGGACAGGTTGTAGCCGCCTTCGAGGCAACTGACGATGCGGCCCTGCGCATGCCGGCGCGCCACGTCGACGATCTGCGCGGTCAGCCATTCGAAGTCGGCCTCGACGAGGCCGAGATTGCCGATGTCGTCCTCGCGATGCGCATCGAAGCCGGCCGACACGAACAGCATCTGCGGCTTGAACGCGTCGAGACGCGGCAGCCAGAACATGTCGACCGCTTCGCGGATCGCCATCCCGTTGCTGCGTGCAGGCATCGGCAGGTTGACCATGTTCGGCGCCTGATGATCGACGCCCGAGAACGGATACAGCGGATGCTGGAAGAAGCTGCACATCAGCACGCGCTCGTCGTTCGCGAACGCCGCCTCGGTGCCGTTGCCGTGATGCACGTCGAAATCGATGATCGCGACACGCTCGATGCCGTGTACGTCGAGCGCATGCCGCGCGGCGATCGCGACGTTGTTGAAGAAGCAGAAGCCCATCGCGCGCGCCGGCTCCGCATGGTGACCGGGCGGACGGACGCCGCAGAACGCATTCGCATAGCGGCCTTCGATCACCGCGTCGGTCGCCGCGATCGCCGCGCCGGCCGCGCGCAGTGCCGCGCGCCACGTGTCGCGATTCATCAGCGTATCGGGATCGATCTCGACGTAACCGTCGACCGGCGTCATGCTGCGGATGTAGTCGATGTGCGCCTGCGTATGCACGCGGCCCAGCGCGACCTCGCTCGCGAATGGCGCGGTTTCGTGCACGATCAGGTCGTCGATGCGGCTCGCAATCAGTTGATCCTGGATCGCCGACAGGCGGGCCGGACATTCCGGATGCCATTCCCCCATCTCGTGCAGCATGCAGTCGGGGTGCGTGTAGAAAGCGGTTGCCATAAGCTGTCATCCGCGGCGCACGATGCGCCGCAGGTCTCCCTCAATGATGTCCATCGTCTGCCGCGAATTCGCCGCTAACTTACCACAACGGGGGCCAGCTTCGTCCCGGCGCGCCGGATGCGTCGGGTATACTGCGCCGAACACCATCGCCCTGTCCGCCCGCTTCGACATGAATTCCAGCAAGCCTGCCGCCCTTCTCTCCGCGCTGTTCCGTGTTCGCGCTCCGCTCGTCGTCGCTGCCATCGCCGCGGCCCTCGGCACCGCGCCTGCCATGGCGCAGACGCAGCCTGCGAAGTCCGCCGGCACGCTCGTCGCCCAGGCCCAGCCGCAGCAGCCGACACCGCAAGGTCAGACCTTCGAAGAGGAAATCGTTCCACAGCGTTACGCGAGCAACGCGAAGGTCGACGCGTTCATCGACGAGATGGTGAGTCGCAACGGCTTCGATTCGGCGAGCCTGCATGCGCTGTTCTCGCGCGTCAGCTACTCGGCGACGGCCGTCAAGCTCGTGAGGCCGGCCCCGTCGCCGACGGTCAAGAACTGGCGCGTGTATCGCTCGCGCTTCATCGAGCCGATCCGCATCAACGCGGGCGTGAAGTTCTGGAAGGCGAACCAGGCGACGCTGCAGCGCGCATCCGAGCAGTTCGGCGTGCCGCCCGAGGTGATCGTCGGCATCATCGGCGTCGAGACCATCTACGGCCGCTACATGGGCAATTTCCGCGTGCTCGACGCGCTGACGACGCTCACGTTCGACTACCCGGACACGCCGAATCGCGACAGCCGCCAGGCAACCTTCCGCAAGAACCTCGAAGACTTCCTGGTCTGGACCCGCGACAACCAGCTCGACCCGACCACCGTGCTCGGCTCGTACACCGGCGCGATCGGGATTCCGCAGTTCCTGCCGAGCAGCATCCGCGAATATGCGGTCGACTTCGACGGCACGGGCCATGTCGATCTGCGCAGCAGTCCTGTCGATGCGATCGGCAGTGTCGCGAACTACCTGAAGCAGCACGGCTGGGAAACCGACCGCCCGGTGGTCTGGCAGATCACGCCCGACACGGGCAGCCTGGGCATCGCACAGGCCGCCGCCGACGGCCAGCCCGAACCGCACTGGGCGCTGTCGCAACTGCTGCGCGCGGGCATGACGCTGAACGAGCCGACGGTCAACATCACGACCGAAGCCGGCACGCCGGTGACCGTGGTCGACCTGCCGACGCCGGGGCGCGCGACCGAATACATGCTCGGCCTGAAGAACTTCTATGTGCTGACGCGCTACAACCGCAGCTTCTTCTACGCGCTCACCGTGTACCAGCTCGGCGAGGCCGTGAAAGCGCAGATGGAAGCGAGCGGCGCGCTGCAGCCCGCCGCTGGCGAGGCTCAGTCGCAATAAGCGCCGGCCAGCCAAAGAAAAAGCGCCGCACGAGCGGCGCTTTTTTTATCGCGGCGCGAATCGCGCCTCTCTCTCGCTCAAGCCGGAAACACGCCCGTGGACAGGTAACGGTCGCCGCGATCGCAGACGATGAACACGATCGTCGCATTCTCGACCTGACGCGCGATGCGCATCGCGACTTCGCATGCGCCGCCCGATGAAATCCCCGCGAAGATGCCTTCGACCGCCGCGAGCCGGCGCGCCATCGTTTCCGCCGCGGCCTGGCTCACGTTTTCGACGCGATCGACGCGGCTGCGATCGAAGATGGTCGGCATGTAGGCTTCCGGCCACTTGCGAATGCCCGGAATACGCGAGCCGTCTTCCGGCTGCGCACCGACGATCTCGATCGCCGCATTCTGCTCCTTCAGGTAGCGCGACGTGCCCATGATCGTGCCCGTCGTGCCCATGGCGGACACGAAGTGCGTGACGCGTCCTTCGGTATCGCGCCAGATCTCCGGCCCCGTTGCTTCGTAGTGCGCGATCGGATTGTCGGGGTTGCCGAACTGGTCGAGGATCACGCCCTTGCCTTCGCGCTGCATCTGCTCCGCGAGGTCGCGCGCCAGTTCCATCCCGCCCTTCACCGGCGTCAGGATGATTTCAGCACCATAAGCCGCCATGCTCTGGCGGCGCTCGACCGACAGATCCTCCGGCATGATCAGCACCATCTTGTAGCCGCGGATTGCTGCGGCCATCGCGAGCGCGATGCCTGTGTTGCCGCTCGTCGCCTCGATCAGCGTATCGCCCGGCTTGATGCGCCCGCGCGCTTCGGCCTTGCTGATCATCGACAGCGCCGGGCGATCCTTCACGGAACCGGCCGGATTGTTGCCCTCGAGCTTCGCGAGCACCACGTTGTTGCGAGCGCGAATCTCGTCGTCCGGCAGGCGGACCAGTTGCACGAGCGGCGTATTGCCGATCGTGTCTTCGATAGTTTTGTAAGCCATGGGTATACCGTGAGTACGAGGCCGATCAATCGATCGATTGTAAACCAGCACCGGCACGCGCGCCGGCAACCCCATTGCGCCGATGGAATACGCGTGCCGCGGTTCGTGATCGCGCCGCACGCCGCACCACGCAAAAAACCCGCGGCATGCCGCGGGAAGCCGTCGCAACGACGGCGACTGAAGGAGCGCTTTGTCGGTTGCGTGACGCGTTATTTCTGCGCGGTGCGGGCCGGTGCTGCAGCAGGCTTCGCTGCCGCCGGCTTGCCCGCGGCGGCCGGCGTCGTACCGGTGCCGGCCGCCGCACCGATCGTCAAGCCTTCCTGCTGAAGCCGCTCGACGGTGTGCCCGCCCATGCCCTTCACACGCTTGGCGAGATCGTCCGCATTCCTGAACGGACCGCGTGCGCCGCGCTCGTCGAGAATCGCCTTCGCGCGTGCCGGGCCGATGCCCTTGATGCCGACGAGCGCATCCTCGTTCGCGGTGTTGACGTCGACGGCCGCCCAGGCCGACGCTACTGCGCCGAGCATGACCGCTGCGGCAAACCATTTCCTGAACATGTGCTGGATCTCCGAAGAAAACGGCCGGCGGCTGCCGACCGTGAGACCCAGTCTATCGATGCAACGCGCCGGTTTAAACCTGGCCGGATAGCCAACGCACGTAACGATCGACGCCTTCCTGCACGGTCAGGAACGGTGCGTCGTAGCCAGCCGCGCGCAGTTTCGTCTGGTCGGCCTGTGTGAAGCACTGGTACTTGCCGCGCAGCGCATCGGGGAACGGCACGTACTCGATCAACCCTTGCTCGACCTGCTGCGCGAGCGTCAGCGGCGGCTGGTTGTCGAGCGCGCGCAACGTGTTCACGACCGTCGAAGCGATATCGTTGAACGGCTGCGCCCGGCCCGTGCCGAGATTGAAGATGCCCGACTTCTCCGGATGGTCGAAGAAGAACAGATTCACCTTGGTCACGTCCTCGACCGACACGAAATCGCGCGTCTGCTCGCCCGGCGCATAACCGTTGTATTCGCCGAACAGCTTCACCTTGCCTTCCGCGCGGAACTGGTTGAAGTTGTGGAACGCGACCGACGCCATGCGGCCCTTGTGCGTCTCGCGCGGGCCGTACACGTTGAAATAGCGGAAGCCCGCGATCTGGCTCTTCGCGCTCGGCAGCACGCGACGGATCACCTGGTCGAACAGGAACTTCGAATAGCCGTACACGTTCAGCGGCGCCTCGACGTCGCGCTCCTCGACGAAACGCGTCGAGCCGCCGTAGATCGCGGCCGACGATGCATACAGGAACTGCGTGCCCTGCGCGAGGCAGGTATCGAGCACCGCGCGGCTGTAGCGGAAGTTGTTGTCCATCATGTAGCGGCCGTCGGTTTCCATCGTGTCCGAACAGGCGCCTTCATGAAATACCGCGCGTACCTTGCCGAAATCGCCGCGCGCAAAGCGCTCGACGAATTCGGTCTTGTCGAGATAGTCGTCGATCTCGCAATCGACGAGATTGCGAAACTTGTCTGCGCGGGTCAGGTTGTCGACCGCGATGATGCGCGTCTCGCCGCGCTCGTTGAGCGCCTTGACGATGTTCGCGCCGATAAAACCGGCTGCGCCGGTGACGATGAGGGTCATGATCGTCCTGCCTGAAAAGTGCGAGCCCACTCGGGCGACGCGCTCGTCGCGCCGCCGAATGCGCTCAGTGAAACAGTTCGTCGTAATCCACCGTGGCCGTGCCGAGCTTGCCGACCACGATGCCTGCCGCGCGATTCGCGAGCACCACCGCGTCGACGAGCGGCACCCCGGCGCCGAGCATCGTCGCGACCGTCGCGATCACGGTGTCGCCCGCGCCCGACACGTCGAACACTTCGCGCGCGAGCGCCGGCGCATGCAGTTCGCCACCTGCGGAAAAGAGCGTCATGCCCTCTTCCGAACGGGTGAGCAACAGTGCGTCGATGTCGAGCTCCGCACGCAGATTCGCGACGCGCGCGCGCAGGTCGTCTTCCGATTTCCACTGCCCGACCACCTCGCGCAGTTCCGCGCGATTCGGCGTGATCAGCGATGCGCCGCGATAGCGTGCCCAGTCGTCGCCCTTCGGGTCGACCAGCACCGCCTTGCCCGCCGCACGCGCCTTCTCGATCATCGTCGTGACGTGCGTGAGGCCGCCTTTGGCGTAATCCGACATGAGCACGACGTCGTGCTGCGGCAGCAGCACATCGAAGCGCGCGAGCCCCGCAAGCAATACCTCGTGCGTCGGCATCGCCTCGAAGTCGACGCGCAGCAGTTGCTGCTGGCGCGCGAGCACGCGCAGCTTGATCGTGGTCGGCAGCGCCGGATCGCGCTCGAGATGCGGCGTCACGCCGCTGCTGCCGAGCAACTCGACGATCCGCTCGCCGGGTTCGTCGCAACCGACGACGCACAGCAGCCCGGCCTGGCCGCCGAGCGTCACGGCATTGCGCGCGACGTTGGCCGCACCGCCGAGCCGCTCCTCCTGACGCTGCACGTGCACGACCGGCACCGGCGCCTCAGGCGAAATGCGGTCGACGTTGCCGAACCAGTAACGGTCGAGCATCACGTCGCCGACGACGAGCACACGCGAGCGCGCGAGTTGCTCGCGCGGCACCGGAACGACTTCGCGAAGAGTATTCATCGTAGGTTCAGCCACGGGAGGACAACTGGGGATCGACATACGGCCGGCCGATCGCGTAGTAGTCGATGCCCAGCTCGGCCATCGCATCCGGCTCGTACAGGTTGCGCCCGTCGAAGATCACCGGTGCCTTCAGCTCCGCCTTCAGGCGCGTGAAATCGGGGCTGCGGAATTCCTTCCATTCGGTCACGATCACGAGTGCATCCGCACCGGTGACCGCGACGTCCTGCGTATCGACGAGATGCAGCCGCGCCAGTGCGTCCGCATCGTCGCCGAAATCCAGCGCGAACACGCGGCGCGCTTCGTCGACTGCGACCGGATCATAGGCACGCACGGTCGCGCCGCGTTCGAGCAGCGCGGCGATCAGGCGACGGCTCGGCGCTTCGCGCATGTCGTCGGTGTTCGGCTTGAACGCGAGGCCCCAGACCGCGAATTCGCGGCCCGTCAGGTCGGCGCCGAAGCGCTGCTCGATCTTGCCGATCAGCACGTCCTTCTGCGCATGGTTGGCGGCCTCGACGGCCTCCAGGATACGCAGCGGCTGGCCGTTCTCGCCCGCGGTGCGGATCAGCGCCTGCACGTCCTTCGGGAAGCACGAGCCGCCGTAGCCGACGCCGGCATACAGGAAGTGATAGCCGATGCGCGGATCGGAGCCGATCCCGCGGCGCACGGCCTCGATGTCGGCGCCGACCTTGTCGGCGAGATTCGACATTTCGTTCATGAACGAGATGCGCGTCGCGAGCATCGCGTTCGCCGCATACTTCGCGAATTCCGCCGAACGCACGTCCATGTAGATCGTGCGCTCGTGGTTGCGGTTGAACGGCGCGTAGAGCTTCTTCATCTTCTCGCGCGCGATCGTGCCGGTTTCGTCGTCGTCGACGCCGATGATGATCCGGTCGGGGCGCATGAAGTCCTCGACCGCGGCGCCTTCCTTCAGGAACTCCGGGTTCGACACGACCGAGAAGCGGTGCGCGACGCTGCCCGCGAGCCCGCGTGCCGCAAGCGCTTCGTCGACCACGCCGCGCACGCGCTGCGCGGTGCCGACCGGCACCGTCGACTTGTCGACGATCACCTTGAAGCTCGTCATGTGGCGACCGATGTTGCGCGCGGCCTCGAGCACGTATTGCAGGTCGGCCGAGCCGTCCTCGTCGGGCGGCGTGCCGACCGCGATGAACTGGATCTCGCCATGCGCGACGCTCGCCTCGATGTCGGTCGAGAAGCGCAGGCGCCCCGCCGTGCGGTTGCGCGCGATGATGTCCAGCAGCCCCGGTTCGTGAATCGGCATCCCGCCGTTGTTCAGGATGTCGATCTTGCGCGGATCGACGTCGAGACAGAAGACGTCGTGACCGATCTCCGCGAGGCAGGCGCCCGTGACGAGACCGACATAGCCGGTGCCGATGATGGTGATTTTCATAGATGTTCCGGTACTTCCCGGTAATGGACTAACTTGGCCGCCGGGACGAGCCTGGCGGCAACCGCAGCGCGTTGGCTCCGCGTGCCGGGATCAGCCCGGCATCGCAGGTTCGACGCGGCGCGGCGCATAGGTTTCCCAGCCGCTGCATCCGGGGCACTGCCAGTAGAAGAGCCGTGCCCGGAAACCGCAATTCTGGCACGTATACCGTGGCAGATTTTTCGTGCGCTGCTTGATCAGCGCACGCATCATTTCAAGTTCCTTACGACGCGGTTCGTCGGCCGCCGCGATCTGCGCATCGAGCAGATGCAGCATCCCCGACAGGTTCGGCGACTTTTCCATTTGCGTGCGCGCGAGCGTGTGGGCCGCATCCTGGCCGCGCAATCCGGCGATATGCTGATAGGCGATGTCGAGCAGGTCGTTCGACGGATATCGATCGACGTACCCCATCAGCAATTCCGCGCCCTCGACGTTCTTGCCGAGCGCGACGTACGCCTTCATCAGCTTGTCCGCGACGAGCGGCAGATACGCCGGATTCTGCGCTTCGACGCGCTTCCAGTGCTCGATTGCGGCCGCGTGATCGCCCGCCGCCTCGGCCGCGTCGCCGGACAGGACCGTCGCCCGGACGTTCTGCGGATTCACCGTCAGCGCGAGGCGCAACTGTTCGGCCGCCGCGGCGGCGTTCTTGCGCTGCAGCGCGTCCTGCGCGAGTTCGCAGTGGAACTGCGCAATTTCGGTGCCGAGCGGCTTGTCGCTCATCGATTCGATGCGCCTCGCGGTATCGATCGACTTGTTCCAGTCCTTCTCGATCTCGTAGATCGTCAGCAGCGCCCGCTGTGCGCCAAGCGCGTAGTCGCCGTCGGCGAGCTTGTGGAACGCCTCTTCGGCGCGATCGAGCAGGCCGGCTTTCAGGAAATCCTGGCCGAGCTCGTACAGCGCGTGGTCGCGCTCGTTGACCGGCAGATCGGTGCGGCTCAGCAGGTTCTGGTGCACGCGGATCGCGCGATCGGTCTCGCCGCGACGGCGAAACAGGTTGCCCAGCGCGAAGTGCAACTCGACCGTTTCGGGATCGAGCTTGGCCACCTCGATGAACGCATCGATCGCCTTGTCGGGTTGTTCGTTCAACAGAAAATTCAGGCCGCGAAAATACGAGCGCGGCAGGTTGGCACTCTCCGACAGGAGATTCTTCAGGTCATAGCGTGACGCCGCCCACCCGAGCGCGAACGCGACCGGAATCGCGAGCAACCACCAGAAATCCAGATCCATGCGAAATATCGAAGCAGAGACGAAAACCGCGCGATGATCGCGCGGCGTCCGTGTTAAATGACGGGCGGCATCGGCGGCTGGTCGATGACGGCAGGCGTTTCGCGCGCCGCACGCAGATCGCGCTTCAAACGCCCGTTCTCGATGCGCAGCCGGAAGATCGAAGGCAGCGCGGACAGCAGGCCGGCCAGCAGCCCCACGGCGAAGAATGCCAGGCCGATCAGGATCAGCGGCGCTTGCCATGCGTAGCCGGCAACGAAATTCAGCGTCGCGGTTTGTGTATTGGCCAGCGCAAGCACCAGCAGCAGGACGAACACCAATACCCGGATCAGCCAGACGATAAACTTCATGAAGCCCTCTCTTTGTTGAGGTTTGCCGCGGCGCGCGACTCCCCTTCGTCGCACCGAATCGACCCGTATTGTAAAGGAAGCGTTTCCGCGGCTGCGCAGATCCTGTGCGCCGCGTTGCGCGTCAGGTTGCCGGAAATGAAAAAAGCGCCCGCAAGGGGCGCTTTTCTTTTCAGCCTTCGCCGGACAGGTTCCGGGCAAACCGAACGACGCTCAACGCTCGTCGTCCGGATCGTCAGCCTTCAGCGGTTCACCGGCGCGGCCGTCGACGCGTTCACGCAATTCCTTGCCAGGCTTGAAGTGCGGCACGAACTTCTCGGGCACCTGCACTTTCTCCCCCGACTTCGGGTTGCGTCCGACGCGCGCCGGGCGACGATTGAGGCCAAAGCTGCCGAAACCCCGAATTTCAATGCGATGCCCTTTCGCCAGGGCGTCGGACATCGCATCGAGCATCGTTTTCACCGCGAAATCCGCGTCCTTGAGGACAAGTTGCGGAAATCGCGATGCCAGCTGCGCGACCAACTCGGATTTGGTCATACTTCAGCAGACCTCGTAAGGCTTACTGGTTCTGGCCGTCGAGCTTCGCCTTCAGCAGCGCGCCGAGGTTGGTCGTACCGGTCGCAGCAGCGCTGGAGTCCGACTGCAGGCCGCGGATCGCTTCCTGTTGTTCAGCCGAATCCTTCGCCTTGATCGACAGGTTGATGCCACGCGACTTGCGATCGATGTTGATCACCATCGCGTTGACCTTGTCGCCTTCCTTCAGCACGTTGCGTGCGTCTTCGACGCGATCCTGCGAGATTTCCGACGCACGCAGGTAGCCTTCGACGTCGCCCGTCAGCGTGACGACCGCACCCTTCGCATCGACCGTCTTCACGACGCCGTCGACGATCGAGCCCTTGTCGTTCATTGCAACGTAGTTGCTGAACGGGTCGCCTTCGAGCTGCTTGATGCCGAGCGAAATGCGCTCCTTCTCGACGTCGATACCGAGCACGATTGCTTCGACTTCGTCGCCCTTCTTGTACTTGCGAACGGCTTCTTCGCCGGCTTCGCTCCACGACAGGTCCGACAGGTGGACCAGGCCGTCGATGCCGCCCGGCAGACCGATGAACACGCCGAAGTCGGTGATCGACTTGATTGCGCCCGTGATCTTGTCGCCCTTCTTGAAGTTGCGGCTGAAGTCATCCCACGGATTCGGCTTGCACTGCTTCATGCCGAGGCTGATACGACGACGGTCTTCGTCGATCTCGAGGACCATGACTTCGACTTCGTCGCCCAGCTGGACAACCTTCGACGGCGCAACGTTCTTGTTGGTCCAGTCCATTTCCGACACGTGGACGAGGCCTTCGATGCCCGATTCCACTTCGACGAATGCGCCGTAGTCGGTGATGTTCGTGACCTTGCCGAACAGGCGCGTGCCCGACGGGTAACGGCGCGAGATGCCTTCCCACGGATCGTCGCCCAGTTGCTTGATGCCCAGCGAGACGCGGTTCTTCTCTTGGTCGAACTTGAGGATCTTCGCGGTGACTTCCTGGCCAACCGACAGGACTTCGCTCGGGTGACGCACACGACGCCATGCGATGTCGGTGATGTGCAGCAGGCCGTCGATGCCGCCGAGGTCGACGAACGCGCCGTAGTCGGTGATGTTCTTGACCACGCCGTTGACGATCGCGCCTTCCTTCAGCGTCTCGAGCAGCTTCGCGCGCTCTTCGCCCTGGGTTGCTTCGATCACTGCACGACGCGACAGCACGACGTTGTTACGCTTGCGATCGAGCTTGATCACGCGGAACTCGAGCGTCTTGCCTTCGTACGGGGTCGTGTCCTTGACCGGACGCGTGTCGACCAGCGAACCCGGCAGGAACGCGCGGATGCCGTTGACCATCACGGTCATGCCGCCCTTCACCTTGCCGGTGATCGTGCCGGTGACGAGCTCGTTGTTGTCGAGTGCCTTTTCCAGCGACAGCCACGATGCAAGGCGCTTCGCCTTGTCGCGCGACAGGATCGTGTCGCCGTAGCCGTTTTCGAGTGCGTCGATCGCGACGGACACGAAATCGCCCGACTGCACCTCAACCTCGCCCTGATCGTTCAGGAATTCCTCGATCGGAATGTAAGCCTCGGACTTCAGGCCTGCATTGACGACCACGAAGTTGTGGTCGACGCGCACGACTTCGGCGGAAATCACTTCGCCGGCGCGCATGTCTTGGCGGGTCAGCGACTCTTCGAACAGAGCCGCAAAGGATTCGGTATTCGGGTTGGAGGTTTGCAGGTCGGACATAAAAATCTGATTGTGCATGGCTCGCTGTGCCACGCCGGCCGGAATGGCAGGCTGAAAGGGCCAGATCGAGGACCACACGGGGTTAAGGGTTCGAAACACGCTCCGCGCTTGCGACGCGGAGCACCTACCGCTGCCCGCCTACTCAGGCGGGCTGGCCGAGCGCCCGGTACCACTGCAGCACCTGATCGACGGCTTCATCGATCGAAAGTGCCGACGTATCGAGCAGCTTGGCATCTGCCGCAGGCTTCAGCGGCGCGGCCGCGCGATTGCTGTCGCGCGCGTCACGTTCACGAAGATCCCGGAGCAAGTCATCTATATTAGCAGAAAAACCTTTTTGCATCAATTGCTTATGCCGCCTGGTCGCGCGCGCCTCGGCGCTGGCCGTCAGGAACACCTTCAGCACGGCGTCCGGGAAGATCACGGTGCCCATGTCGCGCCCGTCCGCCACGAGGCCCGGCGTCTTGCGGAACGCGCGCTGGCGCGCGACGAGCGCGGCGCGCACGGGGCCGTGCACGGCAATGGCCGACGCGCGGTTGCCGACCGCTTCGGCGCGAATGTCGTTCGACACGTCGACGCCGTCGAGTTGCGCGCACCCCTCACGGAACGTGATGTGCAGATCGTCGATCAGCTTCACGAGCGCGTCGATGTCCTCCGCCGCGATGCCGTAGCGCACGCTCGCGAGCGCCGCGAGCCGGTACAGCGCGCCGCTGTCGAGCAGGTGGAAGCCAAGGTGCGCGGCGACGAGCGCCGCGACGGTGCCCTTGCCGGAAGCGGTCGGGCCGTCGATCGTGATGACGGGAGTCGGGTGAAAGGGTCGGGTCGATTTCATCGGAACAGTCGGGTCAGGCTTTGGCGAGCGCGGCGAAGCGGTCGAAATAGTCGGGGAACGTCTTGCCGACGCACTTCGGATCGTTGATCCGCACGGGCACGCCGCCCAGGCTGACGAGCGAGAAGCACATCGCCATCCGGTGATCGTCGTACGTATCGATCGCCGCGTTCGGCGTGAGCTTGGCCGGCGGCGTGACGACGAGATAGTCGGGGCCTTCCTCGACGATCGCGCCGACCTTGCGCAGCTCGGTCGCCATCGCGGCGATGCGGTCCGTCTCCTTCACGCGCCAGCTCGCGATGTTGCGCAGCGTGCTCGTGCCGTTCGCGAACAGCGCCGCGACCGCGATGGTCATCGCGGCGTCGGGAATCAGGTTGAAGTCCATGTCGATCGGCTCCAGCTTGCCGTGATCGTGGCCGATGCCGCGCACGTCGATCCAGTCGTCGCCCATCGTCACGTTCGCGCCCATCTGCATCAGCGCATTCGCGAAGCCGACGTCGCCCTGGATGCTCGCGCGCCCCACGCCCTCGACCCGCAGCGGGCCGCCGCCGAGCGCGCCGGCCGCGAGGAAGTACGATGCGGACGACGCGTCGCCCTCGACCATGATCCGCCCCGGCGAGCGGTAGCGGACGCCGGCCGGCACCACGAAGCGCTGCCAGCCGTCGCGCTCGACGGTCACGCCGAAGCGCGCCATCAGCCGGATCGTGATGTCGATGTACGGCTTCGAGATCAATTCGCCGTCGACTTCGACGACGGTCCTGCCGTCCTTCGCCTTCACGAGCGGCAGCGTCATCAGGAGCGCGGTGAGGAACTGGCTCGACACGTCGCCGCGCACGCGGATCGGTGCATCGACCGAAATCGTCGCCGGCTTGATCCGCAGCGGCGGGTAGCCTTCGTTCAGCTCGTAGTCGATCTGCGCGCCGATCTGGCGCAGGCCGTCGACGAGATCGCCGATCGGCCGCTCGTGCATGCGCGGCACGCCGTGCACGCGGTAGTCACCGCCGTTCACCGCGAGTGCGGCGGTCAGCGGCCGCACGGCCGTGCCCGCGTTGCCGAGGAACAGGTCGGCCGTCTTCGCGGTGAACGCGCCGCGCGTGCCGGTGACGACACAGGTGTCGCCGTCGCGCGCGAGCTTCACGCCGAGCTTGCCGAGCGCGTCGAGCATCACGCGCGTGTCGTCGGAGTCGAGCAGGTTGGTGATCGTCGTTTCGCCTTCGGCGAGCGCCGCGAGCAGCAGCACGCGGTTCGAAATGCTTTTCGAGCCGGGCAGGCGCACGGTGCCCGATGCGCTGGAGTACGGGCCGAGATCGAGGTAGTCCATGGGAATCGTCCTGTTATTTCTTGACCGGTTCGGCAGCAGGCGTGCCGCCGCGTTCCTGCCATGCCTTGCGTGCGGCACGCGAGCGCGTGAAGACGGCTTCGAGCGCCGCGCCGTCGCCGGCGTCGATCGCCGCGCGCAACCGCGTGAGCACGCGCGTGTAGCCGTCGAGTTCGTCGAGCAGCGCCGCGCGGTTCGCGACGCACACGTCGCGCCACATTTCCGGGCTCGACGCCGCGATGCGCGTGAAATCGCGGAAACCACCGGCCGCGTACGAGAATTTCAGTTCCGCGTCGGCCTCGCCGAGAATCTGCTCGACGAGCGCGAACGACAACACGTGCGGCAGATGGCTGATCGACGCGAATACGCGATCGTGCTGCTCGGTGCTCATCGTGCGCACGTCGGCGCCGGTCGCGCGCCACATCGCGTCGATCCGGGCCACCGCTTCGGGCGCGCTCTCCGGCAGCGGGCACAGCACGACGTTGCGACCGACGTAGAGGTCCGGCAACGCAGCCTCGACCCCGCTCGATTCGCGCCCCGCGATCGGGTGACCGGGCACGAACTGCGCGATCCGCGCGCCGAGCGCGTCACGCGCGGCCGCGACGACATCGGACTTGGTGCTACCGGCGTCGGTGACGATCGTCGCGCCGTCGAGCCACGGCGCGATGCGCGCGAGCAACGGGCCCGTCTGCGCGACGGGCGCGGCCAGCAAGACGAGATCGGCGCCGGCGAGCGCGTCGCGCAACTGCGCGTCGTCGTCGAGTGCCGCCGCGCGATCGATCACGCCGAGCGACAGCGCGCGCTCGACCGATGCGCGCGAGCGGCCCACGCCGACGATCTCGCCCGCGCCGCCCGGCGCGCGCTCGCGCAGCGCGCGGGCCAGCGATCCGCCGATCAGGCCGACGCCGAAGATGACCAGTTTGTTGAATGCAAAGCCTGACACGACAAGAGCCAAGTTACGCGCACGAAACGACGCCCGCACGCGGAATTCCAGATTCCGGGCACCGGGCCCGCACCCGGCGCAGCCTGCACCGGATACCGCCCGAACCCGCCTTCGGCAGCGCCGACCGGCCTGCCCCGCCCGCCCGGCCGCCACGCCTGCCTCAAGCAGGCGCTGGGCCACCGCGCGTCAGCGTGCGCGCGGATACGAACCGAGTATCTTCAGGAACGCAGCCTTCTGGCCGAGCTCCGTCAGTGCGGCCGCCACCGCCGCATCGTCGCGGTGCCCTTCGATGTCGATGTAGAAGTAGTACTCCCACGTGCCGACGCGCGCCGGACGCGATTCGAAGCGCGTCATCGACACGCCGTGCCGCGCGAGCGGCTCGAGCAGCTTGAACACGGCGCCCGGCTCGTTCTTCACCGACACGATCAGCGACGTCTGGTCGTGACCGCTCTGGCCGGCCGGCTGCTTGCCGATGATCACGAAGCGCGTGCGATTGTGCGGATCGTCCTGGATCAGCGAGAACGCGATCTGCAGGCCGTAATGCGCGGCTGCACGATCGCCTGCGATCGCGGCGACGGTCGGATCGGCCGCCGCAAGACGCGCGGCCTCCGCGTTGCTCGCGACGGCCTGCCGCTCGAGCTGCGGCGCATTCGCCGCGAGCCACTGCTGGCATTGCGCGAGTGCCTGCGCATGCGCGCAGACGCGCTTCACGCCGTCGAGCGTGCCGCTCTGCGTGAGCAGGTTGTGATGGATCGGCAGCGCGAGCTCGCCGCTGATCAGCAGCTGGGTCTGCAGCAGCAGGTCGAGCGTGCGCGATACGGCGCCTTCGGTCGAATTCTCGACCGGCGCGATGCCGAACGCGGATGCCCCGGCCTCGACCGAGCGGAACACCTCGTCGATCGACGGGCACGGCAGCCCTTCGATCGACTGGCCGAAATACTCGAGCATCGCCTGCTCGCTGTACGTGCCGACCGGCCCGAGGAACGCGACGTGGATCGTCTGCTCGAGCGCGCGGCTCGCCGCCATGATCTCGCGCCAGATCGCGCTGATGTGCTCGCTCGCGAGCGGCCCGGCGCTCATGTCCTGCAGCCGCGCGATCACCTGCAGCTCGCGCTCCGGCCGGAACACCGGCGCGTTGAAATGCTTCTTGACCTCGCCCACCTCGAGCGCCACCGCGGCGCGCTGGTTCAGGAGCGCGATCAGCTGCGCGTCGATCGCGTCGATGCGGTCGCGCAGCGGTTTCAGGCGGGAATTCAGTTCGTCGTCCATGCGTTTTGCCGTGCTGTTTGAACAGCGCCGCCGTCAGGCGCCGCGCTGCTCGAAGTCCTTCATGTACTCGACGAGCGCCTTCACGCCCTCGAGCGGCACCGCGTTGTAGATCGACGCCCGCATGCCGCCGACGGACTTGTGGCCCTTCAGCTGCAGCAGCCCGCGCGCCTTTGCGCCGGCAAGGAAGTCTTCGTTGCGCGTTTCGTCGGCCAGGAAAAACGGCACGTTCATCCGCGAACGTGCTGCCGGCTCGACCTTGTTCAGATAGAAGCTGCTCGCGTCGATCGTGTCGTAGAGCAGCTTCGATTTTTCGATGTTGCGGGCCTCGATCGCCTCAAGGCCGCCCTGCCGCTTCAGCCACTGGAACACGAGGCCCGCGATGTAGATCGCGTAGGTGGGCGGCGTGTTGTACAGCGAGTTGTTCGCGGCGATGGTCTTCCATTCGAATGCGGACGGGCAGATCGACAGCGCGCGATCGAGCAGATCCTCGCGCACGATCACGACCGTCACGCCGGCCATCCCGATGTTCTTCTGCGCGCCGCCGAACAGCACGCCGTACTTCGCGACATCCATCGGGCGCGACAGGATGTGCGACGAGACATCGGCGACCAGCGGCACGTCGCCGAGATCCGGGATCTCGAACGTCTCGACGCCGTCGATCGTCTCGTTGGTGCACAGGTGCACGTAGGCCGGATCGTCCGACAGCTGCCATTCGGCGCGCGCGGGCGCACGCGTGAAGCCGTTCTCCGTCTTGCCGCTCGCGGCGAGATGCGGCGTGCAGAACTTCTTCGCCTCGCCGAACGATTTCTGCGACCACGAACCCGTCACGACGAAGTCGGCCGTGTTGCGCGCGCCGAGCAGGTTCATCGGCACGATCGCGTTTTCCGCGATGCCGCCGCCCTGCAGGAACAGGATCCGGTGGCTCGCCGGCACGCCGAGCAGGTCGCGCAGGTCGGTCAGCGCGGCCTCGTGGATCGACATGAATTCCTTGCCGCGATGGCTCATCTCCATCACGCTCATGCCGCTGCCATGCCAGTCGAGCATTTCGTCGGCGGCCTGCCGCAGCACTTCCTCGGGCATCGCCGCAGGGCCGGCGGAGAAATTAAAGACGCGCATCGTGAAAACCTCGGGAGGGACGCGACCGGCTTGCCACCGGCAAAACGCGCCAGAAAAGAAATGGCCGCTTGCGCTCGCGCGCAAACGGCCATTATCGCACTGTCGTCAGGCTCCCGCCAAACCCGGCCGAACGGCCGGGGGCGCGCCCGGACAGCTTACTTGCCCGGCTTGACTGCTGCGACTTCCTTGTCAGCCTGCGTACGCGTTGCCTGGATCGCTTGCGGCATGTACTTCTGCATCAGGCCGTTGACCACGTCGCGACCGACCTGATCCTGAACCTGGATGAACTTGCGGCCCGTCGGGCTCTTGTAGAACGTCGTCAGATCCTTGATCTCCGACGTGCTGTAGTACTTCGCGTACGCGTCGTACTGAGCCGACATCGCGTCGCTCTGGAACTGTTGCGTGCCGAACACCTTGCCTGCGCCGTCGACCAGCTTCGGCACCGCGTTCTTCTGCAGCGTCGGAACGGCAGCCTGCTTCTGCTTGTCGTTCAGCGTCTTGTTTTCCGACAGCGCGTCCGACAGGATCGCCGGCACGAGTTGCTTGGCCTGCATTTCGGCGCTGTTGCCGATTGCCGACACGAGCTTCGGCGCGTCGATCGCGTCGAGCAGATCCTTGATCGCCGCCTTCTTGTCGGCGTCGATCGGCGCAGCTGCCGCCGGTGCAGCCGGTGCGGAATTCGACAGCGCCTGCGCCATCGCGAACGTCGGCACCAGTGCAGCCAGCAGGACCAGTTGCTTGAATTGCTTTTGCATCATCACTCCCTTTTGGAAATATGAATGGTTGCTCGCCGGCCGCGGCGCTTTTCGCCCGCGGCGGCCAGAGTCTCATCCGTTCTTCAGGCTTCGCCGTCCGACGCCTCGTCGGCCTCGCCCTCTCCCTCTTCGGCCTCGGCGATCTGCTGCAGGCCAGAGAGCTTGGTACCCTCATCGAGACTGATGAGTGTAACACCTTGCGTGGCGCGCCCCATCTCGCGAATCTCGGATACGCGGGTGCGAATCAACACGCCGGCCGTCGTGATCAGCATGATCTGATCCTCGGCGTCGACGAGCGTGGCAGCCACGACCTTGCCGTTGCGCTCGGACGTCTGGATCGCGATCATACCCTTCGTGCCGCGGCCATGGCGCGTGTACTCGGTGATCGGCGTGCGTTTGCCGTAGCCGTTTTCGGTAGCGGTGAGCACGGTCTGCTCCTCGCTGCCCGCGACCAGCAGCGCGATGACCTGCTGCCCGTCCTCGAGCTGCATGCCGCGCACGCCGCGCGCCTCGCGCCCCATCGGGCGCACGTCGTTCTCGTCGAAACGCACGGCCTTGCCGGAGTCCGAGAACAGCATCACGTCGTGCGCACCGTCGGTGATCGACGCGCCGATCAGGTAGTCGCCCTCGTCGAGGCCGACCGCGATGATGCCCTTCTTCATCGGGCGGCTGAACGCTTCGAGCGGCGTCTTCTTCACGGTGCCGAGCGACGTCGCCATGAAGATGAACTTGTCGGCCGAGAATTCCTTGACCGGCAGCACGACGTTGATCTTCTCGCCTTCCTGCAGCGGGAACATGTTGACGATCGGACGGCCGCGCGAGTTGCGCGAGCCTTGCGGCACCTCATAGACCTTGACCCAGTACACGCGGCCCCGGTTCGAGAAGCACAGGATGTAGTCGTGCGTGTTCGCGATGAACAGCGTCTCGATCCAGTCGTCTTCCTTCATCTGCGTCGCCTGCTTGCCGCGACCGCCGCGCTTCTGCGCGCGGTACTCGGACAGCGGCTGCGACTTCACGTAGCCCGCATGCGACATCGTGACGACCATGTCCTGCGGCGTGATCAGATCCTCGGTGTTCAGCTCGGTCGCGTTCAGCTCGATCCTCGAGCGGCGCGCGTCGCCGAATTCGGCCTTCACCGCGGTCAGCTCCTCGCCGATCATCGTCGTGATCCGCTCGGGGCGCGCGAGGATGTCCAGCAGGTCGGCGATCTGCGCCATCACGTCGCGGTACTCGCCGATGATCTTGTCCTGCTCGAGGCCGGTCAGGCGCTGCAGGCGCATCTGCAGGATTTCCTGCGCCTGCGTGTCGGACAGGCGGTACAGCCCGTCGGCCTGCATCCCGAACGCCGGGTTCAGGCCTTCCGGACGGTACGCGGAACGGCCGCCGGCCGCCGCGTTCTCGCTCTCGGCGCGCGTCAGCATCTCGCGCACGAGCGACGAATCCCACGGCTTGGCCATCAGTTCCTGCTTCGCGATCGGCGGCGTCGGCGCGGCCTTGATGATCGCGATGAACTCGTCGATGTTCGCGAGCGCGACCGCGAGACCTTCGAGCACGTGGCCGCGTTCGCGGGCCTTGCGCAGTTCGTAGATCGTGCGGCGCGTCAGCACTTCGCGTCGGTGCGACAGGAAGCACTGCAGGATTTCCTTCAGGTTCAGCAGCTTCGGCTGGCCGTCGACCAGCGCGACCATGTTCATGCCGAACGTGTCCTGCAGCTGCGTCGCCTTGTACAGGTTGTTCAGCACCACTTCAGGCACTTCGCCGCGCTTGAGCTCGATCACGACACGCATGCCGCTCTTGTCGGACTCGTCGCGGATGTCGGAAATGCCTTCGAGCTTCTTCTCGTTGACGAGCTCGGCGATCCGCTCGAGCAGCGAGCGCTTGTTCACCTGGTACGGCAGCTCGTCGACGATGATCGCCATCCGCTGGCCGCGGTCGATCTCCTCGAAGTGCGTGGCCGCGCGCATCACGACGCGGCCGCGCCCGGTGCGGTAGCCGTCGCGCACGCCGGCGACGCCGTAGATGATGCCGGCCGTCGGGAAGTCCGGCGCCGGGATGATCTCGATCAGCTCGTCGATCGTCGCTTCCGGGTTGCCCAGCAGGTGCTGGCACGCGTCGACGACTTCGTTCAGGTTGTGCGGCGGGATGTTGGTCGCCATGCCGACCGCGATGCCCGACGAGCCGTTGATCAGCAGGTTCGGGATGCGCGACGGCAGGACCGACGGCTGCATTTCGTTGCCGTCGTAGTTCGGCTCGAAATCGACCGTTTCCTTGTCGATGTCGGCAAGCAGCTCGTGACCGATCTTCGCCATGCGAATTTCGGTGTAACGCATCGCCGCGGCATTGTCGCCGTCGATCGAGCCGAAGTTGCCCTGTCCGTCGATCAGCATGTAGCGCAGCGAGAAGTCCTGCGCCATCCGCACGATCGTGTCGTAGACCGCGGTATCGCCGTGAGGGTGATATTTACCGATCACGTCACCGACGATACGCGCCGACTTCTTGTACGCACGGTTCCAGTCGTTGTTCAGTTCGTGCATCGCGAACAACACGCGCCGGTGCACGGGCTTCAGGCCATCGCGGACATCAGGGAGGGCACGTCCGACGATCACGCTCATCGCGTAATCGAGATACGAACGGCGCATTTCCTCCTCTAGGGAGGTGGGCAGGGTCTCTTTGGCGAATTGATCCATGTATCCGTATCGTTTCGGAGCGAAGACGGCGAACGCCTTTCGCGTGGGCGCTGCATGCGCAACGCAACGCGAGATTCTAACATGCGCCCATCAGCCGCCAATTCGCCTTCCCCTCTATATATAAATAGCAAAAATCGCGGCCGCGACGAATCGGCCGCAATCGCATCGCACCCACGCGTGTGCGACTCGACGTCGCAGGCGATCGCATCACCGTGTTTCACGCACACGAGTAAACAACTGCACGCACTCGCGCAATTTCGCCGCCCCGCTCTTGACAATCTCTAAAAGTTACGGCAGGCCGGTGTTGCGCATGCACCACAAAGTTGAAGCGATCTTGGGGTGGGGAGGATTTTTTTTCGTAGGAAGGGAACGATATGGCAAAATGCCAACGCACTGAAAGTTAGACGCTGCTCGAAGTCTACACAGAGCGGTGCCGCGTTTTTTGTGCCGCACCAATGTTATACTTCGAGCAATGTATGACTTGTCACCGTCAACAGGCTCGCAGTAAACCTGCGGTAATCTCAATTTCGAGAGGAGAAATATGAATAAACTTTCAAAGCTCGCGTTCATTGCAGCTACCGCAGTTATGGCTGCATCCGCTTCGGCACAGTCGGTGCCGGCGTCGCGTCAAGCCGTCAATGACAACTGGGTGAACGGCACGGGCGAATGGGTGTGGATGAACGGCACGAACGAGCTCTGCTGGCGCGATGCGTTCTGGACGCCGGCCACCGCCAACGCGAAGTGCGATGGCGCACTGGTCGCCCAGGCACCGCAGCCGCCGGTCGCTCCGGTCGCTCCGGCCATCACGAGCCAGAAGATCACGTATCAAGCTGACGCACTGTTCGACTTCGACAAGGCAACGCTCAAGCCGCTGGGCAAGCAAAAGCTGGACGAACTGGCTTCGAAGATCGAAGGCATGAACACGGAAGTGGTCGTCGCAACGGGCTACACGGACCGCATCGGTTCGGACAAGTACAACGACCGTCTGTCGCTGCGCCGTGCGCAAGCCGTGAAGTCGTACCTGGTCAGCAAGGGTGTGCCGGCCAACAAGATCTACACGGAAGGCAAGGGCAAGCGCAACCCGGTTACGACTGGCTGCAACCAGAAGAACCGCAAGCAACTCATCGCCTGCCTCGCACCGGACCGCCGCGTGGAAGTCGAAGTGGTTGGTACGCAGCAAGTGCAGAAGACGACCGTTCCGGCAAACTAAGCCGCGGTTTTCGACTGCTTCAAAGCCCCGCTCCGGCGGGGCTTTTTCATTGACGCCCGTCCAGGCGCTCGCTGGCCTCGTAGTCCGCCCGCTTATATACTCGGGGCTGACGCACCGAAGCACCGCCCTCCTCTCGTAGCCCGTTTGCCGACATGACCAACGCCGATCCGCACGAACTCCAGAAATTCAGCGACCTCGCCCACCGTTGGTGGGACCCGAATGCCGAATTCAAACCGCTGCACGACCTGAACCCGGTCCGGCTCGGCTGGATCGACGCGCATGCGCATCTGGCCGGCAAGCGCGCACTCGACATCGGCTGCGGCGGCGGCATCCTGTCCGAATCGATGGCCGGGCTCGGCGCCCAGGTGAAAGGCATCGACCTGTCGACCGAAGCGCTCGGCGTGGCCGACCTGCACAGCCTCGAAAGCGGCATTTCGGTCGATTACGAGGCGATCGCCGCCGAAGCGATCGCCGCGCGCGAACCGGGTACCTACGACGTCGTCACCTGCATGGAAATGCTCGAGCACGTGCCGTCGCCGGGCGATGTCGTGGCCGCGTGCGCGACGCTCGTGAAGCCGGGCGGCTGGGTGTTCTTCTCGACGCTGAACCGCAACCTGAAGTCCTACCTGTTCGCCGTGATCGGCGCCGAGTACATCGCGCAAATGCTGCCGAAGGGCACGCACGATTACGCGCGCTTCATCCGCCCGTCGGAGCTGGCCGGCTTCGTGCGTGCGACGGATCTGCACATCGTCGAGATCAAGGGCATCACGTATCACCCGATCGGCAAGCGCTTCGCGCTGTCGAACGACACCGACATCAACTACCTCGTCGCGTGCCGCCGCGGCGCGTGACTCCCCGACCCGCATGACGACTCCCCTTTCGACCGCGCGGATCGCCGACGAGCCGCGCCTGCTGCACTGCGATGCGGTCCTGTTCGACCTGGACGGCACGCTCGCCGACACGGCGCCCGATCTCGCGGCAGCCGTCAACAAGATGCAGCGCGAACGCGGCCTGCCCGAAACGTCGCTCGACGTGTTGCGGCCGCTGGCCTCGGCCGGCGCGCGCGGGCTGCTCGGCGGCGCGTTCGGCATCGACCCGCACACGCCGGGCTACGACGCGATGCGCGACGAGTTCCTCGCCAACTATGCGACCGATCTGTGCGTGCATACCACGCTGTTCCCGGGCATCCGCGACGTGCTCGACGAACTCGATGCGCGCGGCGTGCGCTGGGGCATCGTCACGAACAAGGCGATGCGGCTCACGGCACCGCTCGTCGAGCTGCTCGGCCTCGCGTCGCGGGCCGCCTGCGTCGTCGGGGGCGACACAACGCCGCACTCGAAGCCGCATCCGGCCCCGCTGCTGCATGCAGCCGGCCAGCTGACGCTCGCGCCCGCGCGCATCGTCTACGTCGGCGACGACCTGCGCGACATTCAGGCCGGCAGCGCCGCCGGCATGGCCACGGTCGCGGCCGCATACGGCTATTGCGGCGACGGTATCGCGCCGGCCGACTGGCAGGCCCAGCACCTCGTCGACACGACGCAGGAACTGCGGGACCTGCTGCGCGATGTTGGGCTATAATGATTGATCTTATCCGCGGGGGCGACCTGGTTTCGACAGGGGTTGTGAAGCGGCTAGGGCATGTCGAGGACCCGTCACCTCGTTAATCAATGGGAAAATCGTAACTGCAAACGACGATACGTTCGCACTGGCAGCCTAAGGGCCGCCGTCCTCTGCCTAGTTCACTGACGGGCTAGTGTCGCAAGACCGGTAGCAATACCGCCAGAGGTCATTTACGTCAGTTAAGCCCTGTCGGCGTCGCGACGCCAGGGTCGAAAATCTAGCGAATCGCCGTAGTGCAGCGTGTTCGTCCGCGTCGCTGCGGTTAAATCAAAAGACTGGACTAAACATGTAGAACTAGTCGTGGAGCGCTTCTGGACGCGGGTTCGATTCCCGCCGCCTCCACCAAATTCCGCGTTCGTCGCACGAACCCCGCAAGACGCAAGTCTGCGGGGTTTTTTGTTGCCGACGAAACGCACGTCCGACCCCTTCCGAAAAAGCGCCCAGCCACGGGCGGGCCGGGCGGAATGCCGCCGGCGTTCCGGCGGCAGGAGGTGACGGATGTTCTGCCGCGCCCGCGGCATCATCGCTTGCGCGGGGCAGCGGCCGGCCCGGCGGTCAGGCGTCGCGCCTGCCCGCACCGGGCGATGTACGACTTAGCTGCCGCGATACAGCGACTTCATTTCTTCCGCGCTGGCCGGGCGCACGCCCATCGCACGCGAACCCGATGCCGATGCGCCCTGTGCCTGCGCACCGTAGCCGCTGACGTCGGCGCCTTGCGCTTGCGCCAGTGCACTGCGCTGCTGCTCCGCGATACGCGCCGTTGCGGCCTGGATCGCTTCCGGATAATGCGGATCTTCGCCACGGGCGGAGTTGTAACCGGCCTGCTGGAGCTGAACCAGTTCGGCACGGACCTGCGCACGGGTGATCGTCGAACCCGACTGGGCGAACGACACGACCGGGGCAACGAGAGCGGCAGCAACGACAACAGCTTGAACGAGCGACTTCATGATGACCTACCTCCAGGTTTGTCTGATTCGGCGGTGAACACGTTGATCAGCGCCGACAAACCGAAGTTTATGTAGGTGGATGCTTAAGAATAAGGCAGGTTTCAGGAAGACATCCTTCCTGATTTACGGGTTAACCCTGAATCACCGTCGATATGACGCGCAGGCGAACGGTCGCGGGGTCGTCCCCGCATTGCAGGAAATGCCTGCCCCAAAGCACAAGCCCCGCGAAGCGGCAGGCTTCGCGGGGCTCGAACAAAGCGGATCGGGCGCAATCGGTTGTCAGTTGATCCGGCTGCTGTCCAGAGGACAGGCGCCTCACCCGGGCGCAAGCACACAGCCTGCGCGTTACCGGCTATCCATCGGGCACTTCAGGTTGCAGCCGTTCGGATCGCCCAGGTCCCCCTTACGGCGCAATGCCGACTTCTTGCTGCCCTGGTATTTCTGCGACGGCGCCGACGCCGCGAACGGCATCTGCGGATGTTCGTTCAGGCGAAACTGTTCGCTCAGGATCCCGCCGGGCACACCCGGGGAATTCTGCGCGAACGCAAACGGCGAAGCGACGACCAGCAGCCCCGCGGTCAACGCTGCCGCGGCAAGGGGAACGGAAAATTTCATGGCGGATGACGCCTGAACGGCGTGCTTGTTGGAACGTTGATCAAGCGGCAAGCGTAGCGCAAATCCCCCACTGCTGCAGCGCGGTTCGATCGCGTCTTCGTTACCGGGAATTGCCGTCAGACGCGCTCGCGCCGTCGCTGCCGGCCAGCCCGGTCGCGATGCACTCCAGCGCGCCGCACGCGGCCGGATCGTAGCCGTCGAGATGCGCGACCCGTTCGACGAACCGTGCGTCGCGCAGCAGCGCCAGCACGTCGGCGAGCGGCCGCACATCGAGCCGGGCGCGCTCGCAGGCGAAGTAATAGTCCTCGTCGACGACCGGAATGAAGTCGAGCCCGAAATGACGGGCGGCCGGCTCGACACCGAAACCGAGATCGGCCATGCCGCTCGCGACGAACGCCGCGATCGCCGAATGCGTGAGTTCGGCCGACGCATAGCCGTCGATGCGCTCCGGATCGATGCCGATCGCGCGCAACGCGAGATCCAGCAGCATGCGCGTGCCCGACCCTGGCTGGCGATTGACGAAGCGGATGTCGTTGCGTGCCAGATCCGCCAGCCCGCGGACCTGCTTCGGATTGCCGCGCGGGACGAACAGCCCCTGCTGGCGGCGCGTCAGATGAATCAGCACGTGGCGCGTGTCGTCGAGCCAGGGCCGGTAGATTTGCGCGCACTGCGCGCGAAACGCGCCGCGCGGCAAATGAAAGCCGGCGAGATCGCATTCGCCGCGGACGAGCGCCTGCACGGCCTCGACGCTCTCGCGATACTTGATGTCGACGGCCGCCTGCGCATCGACGAGCGCGGAGACGAGCGCCGCGACCGCGTAACCGTGCGACGCATGAATGCGCACGGCGCCATCGCGCTGCGCGAGCCGCCGGTTGAGCTCGCTAGCCACCTCCGCCGCCAGCGTACGCAGGTTCCCGTCGAGGCGGCTGCGCGCCAGACGCTGCGCATCGACGACCGCCTGCCCGAGCGCCGACAGCGTCGAACCCTTGCCGCGTGCGGTTTCGATCAATTCCCCGCCGATGCACGACTCCAGCGCGCGCAGCATGCCCCACGCGTGCCGGTACGACAGTCCCTTCGCTTGCGCGGCCTGCGCAATGCTGCCCGTATCGGCCACGAGCTCCAGCAGCGGCGCGACGTCGGACAGACTGGCCGAACGGCCTTCGGTGTCGCGTACGGTCAGATACGCGTCGCATTCGATTCGAATCAATTATGCACTCCGATTTCCTATTGCGACCGCGAAATCTTCCGCTTATCGTTGGTCGAAATCAATCAGAACGAAGTCCCGATGCGCACTATATGAATTTCGAGCGCATATGAGACTTTGGAGGAGCATAACCGATGTCCCCGAATTCCCCTGCGCCCGACGCGCTCGTCGGGCGCCATGCGCACGCCGGCCGGTCGCTCGTCGCGATCCTGCACGCGATCCAGGACGACGCGGGCTACGTGCCGCCGGGCTGCGTCGCGCCGCTCGCCAAAGCGCTGAACCTGTCGCGCGCGGAAGTGCACGGCGTGCTGACCTACTACCACCATTTCCGCACCGCGCCGCCCGCGCGCGTGACGATCCAGATGTGCCGTGCCGAAGCGTGCCGCAGCATGTGCTGCGAAACGCTCGCCGCTCATGCGGAAGCCCGCACGGGCTGCCGGTTCGACGCCGCGCACGGCGATGCCGCCGCGCCCCACGCGCCGGACGACGTCGCGCTCCAATCGGTCTACTGCCTCGGGCTATGTGCGCAATCGCCGTCGATGACGGTCAACGGCGTGCTCCACGCGAAGGTCACGCCGGAGAAGTTCGACGCGCTGCTGGCCGACGCGGTCGCCCACACGCAGGAGCTGGCATGACGACCCGCATCTACGTTCCGCGCGATTCGTCCGCGCTGGCGCTCGGCGCCGACGCGCTCGCCGCCGCGATCGTGGCCGAAGCCGAACGGCGCGGCGTCGCGATCGAACTGGTTCGCAACGGTTCGCGCGGGCTGCTGTGGCTCGAACCGCTCGTCGAGGTCGGGACGGCCGCGGGCCGCGTCGGCTATGCGAACCTGTCGGCCGCCGACGTGCCGGCCCTGTTCGACGCCAACTGGCTCGACGGCGGCACGCATCCGAGCAGTGTCGGCCTCGTCGACGCACTGCCCTACCTCGCCCGTCAGCAGCGACTCACGTTCGCGCGCATCGGCCTGACCGATCCGCTGTCGATCGACGACTATCTGCAACACGGCGGCCTCGCCGGCCTGAAGAACGCACTGGCGCTCGACGGCGATGCCGCCTGCGAAACGCTGATCGAATCGGGGCTGCGCGGCCGCGGCGGCGCGGCATTCCCGGCCGGCATCAAGTGGCGTACCGTGCGGCAAGCACGCGCCGCGCAGAAATACATCGTCTGCAACGCGGACGAAGGCGATTCGGGCACGTTCTCCGACCGCCTGCTGATGGAGTGCGATCCGTACTGCCTGATCGAAGGAATGATCATCGCGGGCGTCTCCACCGGCGCGACGGTCGGCTACATCTACGTGCGCAGCGAATACCCGCACGCGATCGCCACGCTCGAAGCCGCGATCGTCCGCGCGCGTGAAGCCGGCTGGCTCGGCGAGCACGTGCTCGGCTCCGCGCATGCGTTCGAGCTGCAGGTCGCGAAAGGCGCGGGTTCGTACGTGTGCGGCGAGGAAACGGCGCTGCTCGAATCGCTGGAGGGCAAGCGCGGCGTCGTGCGCGCGAAGCCGCCGCTGCCCGCGCTCGCGGGCCTGTTCGGCCAGCCGACCGTCATCAACAACGTGATCACGCTCGCGACGGCGCCGGTGATCTTCGCGCGCGGCGCCGCGTTCTATCGCGATTACGGGATGGGCCGCTCGCGCGGCACGCTGCCGTTCCAGCTGGCAGGCAACATCCGTCACGGCGGCCTCGTCGAGCTTGCGTTCGGCGTCACGCTGCGCGAGCTGCTGTTCGACTTCGGCGGCGGCACGGCCAGCGGCCGGCCGGCCCGCGCCGCGCAGGTCGGCGGCCCGCTCGGCACCTACCTGCCCGACCATCAGTGGGACGTGCCGCTCGACTACGAGGCGTACACGGCGATCGGCGCGGTCGTCGGCCACGGCGGCATCGTGCTGCACGACGACACGTCGAATCTCGCCGAGCTGGCCGAATACGCGATGAAGTTCTGCGCGATCGAATCGTGCGGCAAGTGCACGCCGTGCCGGATCGGTTCGACGCGCGGGGTCGAGACGATCGCGCGGATTCGCGACGGCGACACGTCGGAGCGGCAGGTCACGCTGTTGCGCGACCTGTGCGACACGATGCTCGCCGGTTCGCTGTGCGCGATGGGCGGCATGACGCCGTACCCGGTGCTGTCCGCGCTCGACCATTTCCCCGAAGATTTCGGGCTCGCAGCCGGCAAGGATGCCGCGTCGGGCCCGGTCAAGGCTGCGGCCTGACCCAGAAGGAGCCCTGCATGTCCCTCGACACGAACAACGTCCGCCAAGGCGGCTGCGGCTCGGGCCAATGCGCGTGCAAGAGCGCCGCGCAGGCGCGCGCATTCGACCCATTCGACGAAACCGACTACGGCACGCCGCAACGGCATGCCGACACCGACGTCACGCTCGAAATCGACGGCCAGCCGGTCACGGTGCCGGCCGGCACGTCGGTGATGCGCGCGGCGATCGAAGCCGGCGTCAACGTCCCGAAGCTCTGCGCGACCGATTCGCTCGAACCGTTCGGCTCGTGCCGGCTGTGCCTCGTCGAGATCGAAGGCCGGCGCGGCTATCCGGCGTCGTGCACGACGCCCGCCGAGGCCGGCATGAAGGTGCGCACGCAGTCGGACCGGCTGCAGTCGCTGCGCCGCAACGTGATGGAGCTGTACATCTCCGACCATCCGCTCGACTGCCTCACCTGCCCCGCCAACGGCGATTGCGAGCTGCAGGACATGGCCGGCGTGGTCGGGCTGCGCGAAGTGCGCTACGGCTTCGAGGGCGCGAATCACCTGAAGGACACGAAGGACGAATCGAATCCGTACTTCACGTACGATCCGTCGAAGTGCATCGTCTGCAACCGCTGCGTGCGCGCGTGCGAGGAAACGCAGGGCACGTTCGCGCTGACGATCGCCGCGCGCGGCTTCGAATCGCGCGTCGCCGCCGGCGAAAGCGAATCGTTCATGGCATCGGAATGCGTGTCGTGCGGCGCGTGCGTCGCCGCCTGCCCGACGGCCACGCTGCAGGAAAAATCCGTCGTGCAGCTCGGCCAGGCCGAACACTCGGTCGTCACGACCTGCGCGTACTGCGGCGTCGGCTGCTCGTTCAAGGCCGAGATGAAGGGTACGCAGGTCGTGCGCATGACGCCGCACAAGAACGGTCTCGCGAACGAAGGCCACGCCTGCGTGAAGGGACGTTTCGCGTGGGGCTATGCGACGCACAAGGACCGCATCACGAAGCCGATGATCCGCGAGAAGATCACCGACCCGTGGCGCGAAGTGAGCTGGGAAGAAGCCCTCACCTACGCGGCGACGCAATTCCGCAAGCTGCAGCAGAAATACGGCCGCGATTCGATCGGCGGCATCACGTCGTCGCGCTGCACGAACGAGGAAACCTATCTCGTGCAGAAGCTCGTGCGCGCCGCGTTCGGCAACAACAACGTCGATACCTGCGCACGCGTGTGCCACTCGCCGACCGGCTATGGCCTCAAGACGACGCTCGGCGAATCGGCCGGCACGCAGACGTTCGCATCGGTCGGCCAGGCCGACGTGATCGTCGTGATGGGCGCGAACCCGACCGACGGCCATCCGGTATTCGGCTCGCGACTGAAACGGCGCGTACGCGAAGGCGCGAAGCTGATCGTGATCGACCCGCGCCGCATCGACGTCGTCGACGGTCCGCACGTGAAGGCCACGCACCACCTGCAGTTGCGTCCGGGCACCAACGTCGCGATCGTCAATGCGCTGGCGCATGTGATCGTCACCGAAGGGCTGGTGGCCGACGCATTCGTCGCCGAGCGGTGCGAGACGCGCGCGTTCGAGCAATGGCGCGACTTCGTCGCGCAGGCCGACAATTCGCCCGAGGCGACCGCCGACGTGACGGGCGTGCCGGCCGAGTTAGTGCGCGAGGCCGCGCGCCTCTATGCAACGGGCGGCAACGCCGCGATCTACTACGGGCTGGGCGTCACCGAACACGCGCAGGGCTCGACGACGGTGATGGGCATCGCCAACCTCGCGATGGTGACCGGCAACGTCGGCCGCGAAGGCGTCGGCGTCAATCCGCTGCGCGGCCAGAACAACGTGCAGGGTTCGTGCGACATGGGCTCGTTCCCGCACGAATTGCCCGGCTACCGGCACATCGGCGACACGGTCGTGCGCACGCAGTTCGAGCAGGCGTGGTCGGCCACGCTGCAGCCGGAGCCGGGGCTGCGCATCCCGAACATGTTCGACGCGGCGCTCGACGGCAGCTTCAAGGGGCTCTACTGCCAGGGCGAGGACATCGTCCAGTCGGACCCGAACACGCAGCACGTCGCGGCCGCACTGTCCGCGATGGAATGCATCGTCGTGCAGGACATCTTCCTGAACGAAACCGCGAAATACGCGCACGTGCTGCTGCCGGGCTCGACGTTCCTCGAGAAGGACGGCACGTTCACGAACGCGGAACGCCGGATCTCGCGCGTGCGCAAGGTGATGCCGCCGCTCGCGGGCTACGCGGACTGGGAAGTCACGCTGCTGCTGTCGCAGGCGCTCGGCTACGACATGCACTACACGCATCCGTCGGAAATCATGGACGAGATCGCGCGGCTCACGCCGACCTTCTCGGGCGTGTCGTACGAGAAACTCGACGCGCTCGGCAGCATTCAATGGCCGTGCAACGAACAGGCGCCGGACGGCACGCCGACCATGCACATCGACACGTTCGTGCGCGGTAAGGGCCGGTTCGTGATCACCAAGTTCATTCCGACGCCGGAGAAGGTCACGCAGCGCTATCCGCTGATCCTGACGACGGGCCGCATCCTGTCGCAATACAACGTCGGCGCGCAGACGCGCCGGACCGAGAACGTTCAGTGGCATGAAGAGGATCGCCTCGAGATCCATCCGCACGACGCGGAAGATCGCGGGATCCGGACCGGCGACTGGGTCGGCATCGAGTCGCGTGCCGGTCAGACCGTGTTGCGCGCGCGGGTGTCCGACCGCATGCAGCCAGGCGTCGTGTACACGACGTTCCACTTCCCTGAATCGGGGGCGAACGTGATCACGACGGACAGTTCCGACTGGGCGACGAACTGCCCCGAATACAAGGTGACGGCCGTGCAGGTGATGCCGGTTGCGCAACCGTCCGACTGGCAGCGCTCGTATGCGCGCTTCAACACGGAGCAGCTCGACCTGCTCGAGCGCCGCGCCGCCGCGCCGGCCGCCGTGACGACAGGCAAGTGAGGCAACCATGGACAACGACCACCTGATCGACATGGCCAACCAGATCGGCGCATTCTTCGAATCGATGCCCGATCGCGACGAAGCGCTGACCGGGATCGCCGAGCATATCCGGCGCTTCTGGGAGCCGCGGATGCGTCGCGCATTCCTCGCCGCGCTCGACGATCCGTCGAGCGAAGCCGGGCAACGCGCGGCGCCGATCGTGCGCGACGCGATCGCCGCGCATCGCGCGGCGCTCGTCCCCGCGGCGGCGCCGGCCTGAGCGCGGCTACGCGGACACCGACATGCCCGCGAACCAGCTTTCGCAGTGGCGCAGCAACGCGTTCGCGTCGGTTGCCGTACGCCCGCGCGCGGCGACATAGCCGTCGGGCCGCAGCAGATAGAACGACGGCCGCGAGCGGCCGTATTCCTGCGCGAGCCCCGCCGCCCCGTCGCCTTCGGCATCGGCGACACGCCACACGCGCACCGCTTCCGGCATGATCCGCTCGAGCCCCTGCACGAGCACCTGCGCGTCGGCCGAGATCGGCGGTACCTCGCCGGCGTCGGTATTCACCGGCTCTTCCAGCAGCAACAGCGTGAAGCTCGCCGGATCGTGAAGATCGTATAGCCGCGCCGTGCCGGGCGCGCGACCGAGCGGCCCGTCGAGCACGTGCACGAGTGCATCGGGCGCGCGTTCGCCGGCGCGCGGGCCGCCGTCGAGCACGCGCTCGAGCGTGAGCGGACTCTTCCGGTACTGCACGCCGAGCTCGCTGACCGTGCGCCTGACCGCGTCGCGCATCGGCCCGAACGACGCCAGCAGCGGCACGACATGATCACGCAGCAGCTTCATCGCGCCGCGCTCGGCTCCGACGACCTGCGTGACGAAACCGGTCTGCCGCAACACGTCGCGCTCGATCGGGTGGCGCTCCGCGTGATACGTGTCGAGCAATCGCTCGGGCGCCCCTGCACGGAGGACGCGGGCGAGCTTCCAGCCCAGGTTGAACGCCTCCTGGATGCCGGTGTTCATGCCCTGCGCGCCGGCCGGGCTGTGGACGTGCGCGGCGTCGCCCGCGAAGAACACGCGGCCGTGACGCAGCCGGTCGACCATCCGGCTGTGCAGGTGGAAATAGGACGACCATGCAAGATCGCTCGGCGCGATCGATGCGCCGACGCGCGCGCGGATGATCGCGTCGCATTCGTCGAGCGACGGCGCCGGCGCGTCAGGCGACGCATCGCTGCCGGGCGGCCGGTCCGCGACGAGCCGGTAACGACCGCCCCCCATCGGAAACAGGCCCGCGATGCCCGCGGATGTCGTAAACAGGCGGATCTCTTCGTCCGGCCAGTCGGGTATCGCCGCGAAATCGGCAAGCAGGAACGTCTGTTCGAACGCATGCCCGGCAAAGCCCAGGCCGAGCAGATGCCTGACCGTGCTGTGCGCGCCGTCGGCCGCAATCAGGTACGACGGCGTGAACGACTCGTCGCGGCCGTCGGCGCGGCGAAGCGTCACGTCGAGCGACGTGCCGCCCGCGTCGCAGGCGGTCAGCGTCGTACCGCGCTCGACGCTCACGCCCATCCCGGCCAGATGCTCGGCGAGCAGCCGCTCGGTGATGCTCTGGTCGAGGAACATCAGATACGGATAGCGCGTTTGCAGCGGATCGAAATCGAGCCGCGCGATCACGCGGCCGTCGGCATGCAGCTCGGCCGCATGCGCGCGATGACCGAGCGCGAGAAACGGCTCGACCGCGCGATGCTGCTCCAGCAGTTCGAGCGTGCGCGCCTGGATGCCGATCGCACGCGAAAACGGCGCGGGCGCGACGAGACGATCGATGAGGCGCACCGGCACGTGGGCCCGCGCGAGGCTCATCGCCGCGGCAAGGCCGGTCGGCCCCGCGCCGACGATCAGCACGGGCGGGATATCGGACAGTGTGTCAGCCATGAGGACCTCGATGACACGCGATCATGCAAGTCTACGCCGCTCCGCGTGACGGGGCCATATGCCGACCGGCCGATCCGCGGCCCGCCGCGCGGTGTGGGAAAATACGCGCTTTCCGCCAGTTTTCGCGTCATGGATTCCGCATTCGACCAGGCGTACGCCGCACACCGTGCGGGCCGCCTCGCCGAGGCCGAGCACGGCTATCGCAACGCGCTCGCCTCCAACCCCGCCGACGCCGACGCGCTGCACCTGTTCGGCGTGCTGCGGCACCAGCAGGGCCAGCACGCCGAGGCGGCCGATCTCGTCGGCCGCGCCGTCGCGCTGCGTCCGGACGATGCGGCGCTGCAGCTCAATCTCGGCAACGCGCTGAAAGCGCTCGGCCGGCTCGACGAAGCGATCAACCGCTTTCGCAACGCGCTGACGCTCGCGCCCGAATTTCCGCTCGCGCACTACAACCTCGGCAACGCGTATGCGGCGCTGCAGCGCCACGACGATGCGATCGACGCCTTCCGCCGCGCGCTGCGGCTCACGCCCGACGACGCGTCGATCCACAACAATCTCGGCAACGCGCTGAACGCGCTCGGCCGCCACGACGACGCGCTCGCCGCGTTCGGTCGCGCGCTCGAGCTCCGGCCCGGGCACGCGGGCGCGCATAACAACCTCGCGATGGCGCTGAACGCGATGGGGCGCGCCGACGATGCGATCGCACACTTCCAGGCCGCGATCGCCGCGCAGCCGCGGTTCGTCGCCGCGCATTTCAATCTCGGCAATACGTTCGATGCGGTCGGCCGGCATGCCGAGGCGGCCGCGGCATTCGAAGCCGCGCTCGCGCTGCATCCGCCGTTTCCGCTCGCGCTGTTCGGGCTCGCGAATGCGCTCTGCGCGCAGGCGCGCCACCGCGACGCGCTGCCCTACTACGAACGCGCCGTCGGGCTCGATCCGTCGTTCGCGCTCGCGTGGCTGAATCTCGGCAACGCGCATCACGCGCTCTGCGCGCACGAGATGGCGCTGCGCGCATACGACCAGGCGCTGCGCGTCGCGCCCGATCTCACGCTCGCGCGGCTGCACCGCGCGGTCACGCTGCTGACGCTGCGCGACTTCACGCGCGGCCTGCCCGCCTACGAAGCGCGCCACGAGACGCCCGGCGCGACGCCGCTCGGCACGCTGCCGCGCTGGCAGGGCGAGCCGATTGCGTCGCGCACGCTGCTGATCCGCGCGGAACAGGGGTTCGGCGACACACTGCAGTTCGTCCGCTTCGTGCCGCTGGTCCGCGCACGCTGCGCGCGCGTCGTCCTCGAAGTCCAGCCGGAGCTCGTCGCGCTGCTGGCGCCGGCCGCGTCGCGCTGGCGCGTGACGCTCGTCGCGCAGGGCGCCGCGAAGCCGCCTGCCGCGGACGTCGCCTGCACGCTGATGAGCCTGCCGTTCCTGCTCGGGCTTCAGCCGGACGACATCGCCGGCTCGCGCTACCTCGACGCCCCCGACGGCGCCCGCCGGCGCTTTCGCGGCTCGCTCGGCGGGCAGTCGAAGCGCAAGTTCGGCCTGGCCTGGTCGGGACGCCGCCAGGCGCAGGAAAACCGCTCGATGCCGTTCGACGCGCTCGCGCCGCTGCTCGCGCTGCCGGACATCGACTGGATCGTGCTGCAGCCCGCGCTCGACGACGACGAACGGACGCGCGTCGACGCGCATCCGCGCGTGCATCGTCTCGACGGCCGGCTGAACGACTTTGCCGATACGGCCGCGCTGATCGAGCGCCTCGACGGCGTCGTCACGATCGACACGGCGGTCGCGCACCTCGCGGGCGCGCTCGGCAAGCCACTGTGGGTCATGTTGCCGTTCGCAGCCGACTGGCGCTGGTTCACCGGCGACGACTGCCCGTGGTATCCGCGGGCCAGGATCGCGCGCCAGCCTGCACCGGGCGCTTGGCGCGACGTGGCGGCCGCGGTGGCCGACCTGCTGCGCGAAGCATGACCGCAAACGAAACAGGGAGCGCATCGCGCTCCCTGTTTCGATGTGATGCGCGGCCGACGCCGCGCGCTAGCCCTGCCGCCGTCAGGCCGACTTGTACTGGTTGCGCGCGTCGGCCGTGCGGTACAGCACGAGCGTCGCGATCAAGCCGCAGATCGCGGCCACGCTCAACCACAGCCCCGGCGCCGCCTTGTTGCCCGTCTGGTGGATCAGCAGCGTCGAGATCGCCGGCGTGAAGCCGCCGATCGTCGTGGCCAGGCTGTACGCGAGCGAAAAGCCGGCCGTACGCACGTCGGCCGGCATCACTTCGGTCAGCGCGACGACCATCGCCCCGTTGTACGACGCGTACAGGAACGACAGCCACAGCTCGACCGCGAGCAGCCGCAGGAACGACGGATCGCCGACGAGCCACAGCACGGCCGGGTAAGCCGACACCAGCGTCAGCACGGTGAACGCGATCAGCACCGGGCGGCGGCCGATGCGGTCGGACAACGCACCGGACAGCGGCAGCCACACGAGATTCGAGATCCCGACACAAACGGTCACGACGAGCGCATCGAGCGACGACAGGTGCAGCACTTCCTTGCCGAAGGTCGGCGTATAGGCGGTAATCATGTAGAACGACACCGTCGTCATGATCACCATCCCCATGCCGGCCACCACGACGCCCCAGTTGTCGAGCATCGAGCGCATGATCTCGCCCATCGTCGGACGGTGACGCTTCGCCAGGAATTCGTCGGTCTCCTTCAGCGACCGGCGGATCAGGAACAGGAACGGCACGATCAGGCAGCCGATCAGGAACGGAATGCGCCAGCCCCACGCGGTCATTTCCTCGACCGGCAGCGCGCGGTTCAGCACGACACCGACGAACGCGGCGAACACGACGGCCACCTGCTGGCTGCCCGACTGCCACGACGTATAGAACCCCTTGTGCCCCTTCGTCGCGATTTCCGACAGGTAGACCGACACGCCGCCGAGCTCGACGCCCGCCGAAAAGCCCTGCAACAGCCGGCCGAGCAGCACGAGCACCGGCGCGAGCACGCCGATCGTCGCATAGCCCGGTATCGCGGCCACCGTGAGCGTGCCGATCGCCATCAGCCCGAGCGTCAGGATCAGCCCCTTGCGGCGACCGTGATGGTCGATGTACGCGCCGAGCACGATCGCGCCGACCGGCCGCATCAGGAAACCCGCGCCGAATACCGACAGCGACAGCATCAGCGATGCAAAGGCGTTGCCGCTCGGAAAGTACGTTTTCGCGATAGCCGACGCGTAATACCCGTAGACCATGAAGTCGTACATTTCCAGGAAATTGCCGCTGACGACCCGGAAGACGGTGCGGACTTTCGATTCCTGCGCGATGGCAGGGGACGCTGTGGACATGTTTTCTCGCTCAGCTCGGATGGCGCGAATACCGCGCCGCATGAATCCGGCGATGCGCGACGCGCCGGGTTGACCCGCGCGCACGGGCATCGCTGCCCGCCGACGGCACGGCGCGTAACGACGCGCCGCCGGCATGATTCGCGAATCATGCCACGCCAGGCCGACATTTGCCTTGTGGCGCGCCCGTCCCGGCTGTCGCGGCACCCACCTCGTACCAGTCGCCCTCAAACGGGCACAAGAATCAGATTGATCTGATCGACCTGCCTTCGCCGGCTGACCACAATGTCACGATTTGCAACGACATTTCCGCGGCGCGCCGGCACGGTTGCCCGTATCGCACGGTGTACCCCTTTCATGACCCCATCGCCCCTCGTCCCGATCGAAGGCGCGCTCGCCCGCCCGCGCGTCAATCCGCTCGATCACGTCCCGCCGTTCGGCCGCGAATGGCGGTTTCTCGGCGCACCCGGCGCACGGCCCGGCAAGCACGGCCTCGCGACCCTGACGACGTCCTGCGTCGATGTCGGCTCGCCGCACCGCGCATGCCGGTGGCAACCGCTACCGGCGGCCGCGCTGCCGGCTTCGGGCGGGCGGGCTGTCGCGCCGGCTGCGGCCCCTGCCCGGCGGTTGCGCCATCCCGCGCGCCGCCCTCGCGACCGGCGCGCGATGTACGCGGTCTGCTGGAGCATCGGCGCGCTCGGCATCATCGGCTGGCTGATCGGCACGTACGACCCGCCTGCGGGTTTCGGGCCCGTGCATGCGATTCAAGCGACCGGCCGTACGTCCGATCACGTCACGACATCGACCGGCTCGATACGTGTCGCCTCGGCACAGCCGGATACATCGACGCGCGTCATGCCGCAGCACAAGATGGCGACGCCCGTCGCGCACACGGTCGAATCGCCGCCAGCCAGGCACCGCGTCGCGCTTCGACCGGCAACGCTTCACCCGCAAGCGACGGCCGACGTGCGGCACGTCACGCCTGCTTCACCACGTCGAGCAACCGGCCTGCGCACAACGAAGTCACCGACCCGCACACCGGTCGTGCCGCGACTCGCCGCGCATCCGCCGATCCCGCGCGACGCGGCCGGCACCGGCACACGCGATCGACTCGCTCCACCGCCGCGCATCGCCAACACGCGCGATGCACGCGGCTCGCTCGACGATCCGGCCACGTTGATCGCAATGGCGAACGCGCTGCGCGCCACGCAGCCGGCCCGCCCGGCACACCCGAGCGCGGCCGGTTTCGACTGGACGTCGCAACTGTCGCACCGCCGCGTGACCGACACGCCGGACGCGTTCACGCACTGACGCACGCGCAATAAAAAACCCGGCGAAGATCGCTTCGCCGGGTTTTCGCTCGTCTCGCTCCGTCCGTTCGACGAACCGTTACTTGTGCGCGGGCAGCCCTGTCTCGGTCTGTCTCTCGAGTTGCCGCACCTGCTCCTGCAGATCGCGCAACTGCAACTGCGCAGCCCGCTTCTCGACCTGCAGCGCCTGCGCCTGCTCCTGCGCCGACTTCTGCCGCTGCGCGACTTCGGCCTGCTGGCTGCGCGCGACGCTGAGATCGGCCTGCAACTGTTGCGCACGATTCGCCTGCAGCGCGATCACGCGCTCGAGAAATGCCTTCTGCGCCTGCAACTCGGTCCGGCGGATCTCGATATCGGCGAGCTGCGCGGTCTGCTGCACGAAGTTCGCGTACACCGTCTCCGCGCGATTCTTTTCCTGCGAACGGATCACGCGCCACAGGTTCTTGTCCTGGAACAGCGCGACGTAATACGTCATCTCGCGCGGATCGAACATCAGGCTCGCGCCGTAGCTGCCGTTGTACGTGGTGCGCATCTCGACGATCCGGCCGTCGTGCAGCATCTGCGTCAGCTCGGCGACGTTGCCTTGCGCGGCGGCGTCCGTCGCGACCGCGCCCGATGCCGCCGATGACGCGCCGCCGCTCAGGCTCGTGACCGCCGGACGCGTGCCGGCAACAGGTGCGCTCGCGTCGGCGGACCAGGCCGCGCCCGCTTGCGCGCAGGCAACCAGCGCAACGATCCACGTTGCGCATCGTGCAGGGGAAAAGTTTCGGAAAACCAACGTCAGACTCCGGCGAACGAATCGGAACTCGCGATTATCGTTCAAAACGAAACGGCCCCATCTCGAATTTATCGGGATGCGGCCGGCCTTCGTGCAACACGGAAAATGCGGCGTGCTACAGACGCGTTTCACGCGCCGCGCGCAGGAACGCATCGAGCAGCGGCGTGCAATCGAGCAGTTCCGAGCCGCCCGCGCGATGGAACTCCGGATGCCACTGCACGCCGACGACGAACGGCGAGCGCCGATGGCGAATGCCTTCGATGATTCCATCGCCGGCCGATACGGCCTCGATGTTCAGATCGCGGCCGAGATCGCGGATCGCCTGGTGGTGAATCGAGTTGACGATCGCTTCGCTGCGTCCCGGGAACATGCTCGCGAGCGTCGACGAGTCGGGGAAGCGGATCGCGTGACGATGCTGGTCGTAATGCTCGCTCACGTGCGCATTCGCGGTCGGCACGTCGGTGGCGATGTCCTGGTACAAGGAGCCGCCGAACGCGACGTTGATCAGCTGGCAGCCGCGACACACGCCGAGCACGGGTTTGCCGGACTCGACGAATTCGTGCAGCAGCTCGAGCTCGTACATGTCGCGCACGCGATCGCCGGGCCATTCGGGACGCGCATCCGACGCCGCGTAGGTCTGCGGCGACACGTCGGCGCCGCCTTGCAGCAGCAGGCCGTCGAGATGCTTCGCGTAATCGCGCAGGCGGATGTTGCTCGGATGGATCATGCCTTGATGGCCGACGGTCGGAATCATGAACACGAGCACGTCGCGCGACATCACCCAGTGAGCGATCGATTCCTCGAGATACTGCAGCGTCTTGCCGCGCAGCCCCTTCGCGCCCGGCTCCGGATGGAAGATCCGCGCCGACACGCCGATGCGCAGCGTGCGCTGCGTGATGCGCTGGCCGGCGCGGTCGAACAGCCGCCGCGCGCGCGCCGCGACGATCCGGCCGAACACCGACCACGGCGTGTCGCTCTGCTTCAGGTAGGCCGGCGGCGCATTCTGCGCGTTCGCGGGCGGCGGCCGCGGCGTGTCGAAATCGGGCTGCGCGCCGAATCCGGGCGGCGGCGCGCCGGGCTTCGGCGGCGCGGCTGCGGCAGCGCCATCGCCTACGGCGCCTGCCGCACCGGGCGCGCCCGGCTCGGATGCGGCCGTGACGGGCGACGCGCCGTCGTCGGCGACGTTGTGCGCGGCGGCCTGCGTGGCCGGCGCATCGGGCGTTTTCGCCGGATCGGGACGGGGGGAATCGGAAGAAGCGGAAGAGGTGCCGGGCAGACCGGCCGGGGAAGGCGTGGTTTCGCTCATGACGATGGTCTGGTACGTCGCTCGCGCGTATGGATTGACGAAGATTCATTATGCTTCAGTGCACGATCGCGCGGCAAACCTGCAACATCCTGTCGATATTGTTGCAAGTCGGTGGCAAGTCGTGCCGCGGGGCGGTTCCGCTCACGCGCCGGCACCGGCTTTCCCGATATCTTCCGCAGTGGACATCCGTGATATATCACAATAATATCCAGAGATCGTCCACGCTTTCCGAGCCTCCGCGTCATGATCGCGCCCCCTCCGGCCCCGCTGCCGCCGCCCGCATGAGTACGCTGACCGACGTCGCACGCGACCGCCCCGCCGCATCGCCGGCCAGCCTTGCCGACCGCGCGTACGCGCTGATCCAGCGGGACATCATCACGATGCGCCTGAAGCCGGGCGCCGCGCTCAACGAAGCCGACCTCGTCGCGCGCACCGGGATCGGCCGCACGCCGGTGCACCAGGCCGTGCATCGGCTCGTGCTCGAAGGGCTGCTGTCCGTGATGCCGCGCAAGGGCCTGATGGTGCAGCCGCTGTCGCTCGACGACATCGTCGCGGTGATCGACGTGCGGCGCATCAACGAAGCGCACTGCGCCGAACTCGCCGCGCGCCATGCGACACCCGACGATCTCTCGCAGCTGGCCGCGCTGCTCGACGACGGGCAGGCCTGCGTCGACACGCACGACGTCGAAGGCATGATGGAGCTCGACCGCGCGTTTCACCAGACGATCGCCGCGGCCGCGCGCAATGCGGTGCTCGCCGACATCCTGCGCGCGCTGCACGAGCGCTCGCTGCGCTTCTGGTTCGTCACGCTGTCCGAACCGCACCATCTCGCCGACGTCCAGCACGAGCACCGCGCGCTGTTCGACCGGCTGTCCGCCCGCGACGCCGCCGGTGCGCGCGCAGCCGTCGAAAGCCACATCGATTCGTTCCGCTCCACGCTTGTCCAACATCTTCGCCCCTGAGCCGCCATGACCACTTTCACGCCGTTCCCCCCGCTCGCCCAGCTCGCCGCCGACCTCGCCGCCGGCCGGACCACGAGCCGCGCGCTCGTCGACACCGCGCTCGACCGGATCGCCGATCCGGCGGGCCAGGGCGCGGTCGTCTTCACCGAAGTCGATGCCGACAACGCCCGCGCGGCCGCCGACGCGCACGACCGACTGCGCGCCGCGGGCACCGTGCTGTCGCCGCTCGCGGGCATTCCGGTATCGGTCAAGGACCTGTTCGACGTCGCGGGCCAGGTGACGCGCGCGGGCTCGCGCGTGCTCGACGGCGCACCGGCCGCGCGCACCGATGCGGTCGCCGTCGCGCGGCTCAGGCGCGCGGGCGCGGTGCTGGTCGGCCGCACCAACATGAGCGAATTCGCGTTCTCGGGGCTCGGGCTGAATCCGCACTTCGGCAATCCGCGCTCGCCGTACCACCGCGACGTGCCGGGCGACGCGCGGATTTCGGGCGGCTCGTCGTCGGGGGCGGCCGCGTCGGTCGCCGACGGGATGGCCGCCGTCGCGCTCGGCACCGACACCGGCGGCTCGATCCGCATCCCGGCCGCGCTGTGCGGGCTCACGGGCTTCAAGCCGACCGCGAGCCGGATCCCGACGCAAGGCGGCGTGCCGCTGTCGACGACGCTCGACTCGTTCGGCCCGATCGGCCTCACGGTCGCGTGCTGCGCGCTCGTCGACCGGATGCTGGCGGGGCTCGAACCGCACGTGCCGGCCGCCCGGCCGCTCGAAGGCGTACGGCTCGGCGTGCTGACGAACTACGTGACGGACGGCGTCGATGCCGACGTCGCGGCCGCGCTCGACACCGCGCTCAAGCATCTGGAAGCCGCCGGCGCGATCGTCACCGACGTGCGCTTCCCCGCGCTCGACCGGCTGCCGGAGATCAACCGTTTCGGCTTCTCGCCGATCGAGGCGTACGCGTGGCATCGTCCGCTGCTCGCCACGCATCGCGACCAGTACGACCCGCGCGTGCTGACGCGGATCCTGAAGGGCGAACCCGCGAGCGCCGCCGACTATCTCGACCTGCTCGCTGCGCGTGCCGCGATGCTCGACGAAGCCGCGCACACGGTCTGGTCGCGCTTCGACGCGCTCGTCGCGCCGACGGTGCCGGTCGTGCCGCCGCGCATCGCCGAACTCGAAACGGACGACGACGCGTTCACGCGCACCAACGCGCTGATCCTGCGCAACCCGAGCGCGTTCAACTTCCTCGATGCGTGCGGGCTGTCGCTGCCGTGCCATCCGCGCGACGCGGCACCGGTCGGCCTGATGCTCGCGGCGGCGCCGCATCGCGACGACGCGCTGCTCGCGATCGGCCAGTCGGTCGAGGCCGTGCTGAACACGATCCGCTGACCGCGCCCGCCGATCGTCGGCGGACCGAGCGCGGTGCGGCGGGGTGCCGCACGCGCGCTGTCAGTTTCGTGCCAGACCGTTCGCGCTAAAATCGCGCGATTGTTTTCCGGACCGACCGACGAGGAACCCCGCCGACATGAACGACTACACGCTTGCACTACGCCGCGAACGCCGCCTGCTGATGCTGCTCGGATGGGTGTGCATCGCCCTGCTGGCCGGCGCGCTGTACCTGCAGTACGTGAAGAACGAAGACCCGTGCCCGCTGTGCATCATCCAGCGCTACTTCTTCTGCGCGATCGGGATCTTCGCGTTCCTGGCCGCCGGGATCCGCAACTGGCGCGGCGTCTGGGTGCTCGAGCTGCTGATCGCGATCGCCGCGGCCGGCGGTGTCGGCACGGCCGCACGGCACCTGTCGATCCAGATGAATCCGGGCTTCAGCTGCGGCTTCGACACGCTGCAGCCGATCGTCGACAGCCTGCCGCCCGCGCAGTGGTTCCCCGGCATGTTCAAGGTCGCCGGGCTGTGCGAGACCGTCTATCCGCCGATCTTCGGCATCCTGCTGCCCGGCTGGGCGCTGATCGGCTTCGCCGTGATCCTGGTCGCGGTCGTCGCGAGCCTCTGGCGCCATCGCCGCAAGCTCGCGGGCTGACCGGCCGGCCGCGTTTTGGCCCATGGCCTGCGCGGCCCCGCCGAACGGGCCGCGCGCCGCCGGCAAGTCGTCGCCCGGCTGCAGCCGACGCCTCCGGCGGCCCTGCCCGGCCGCCGCGCGTAAACACCTACCCCGCCGTCGCCTGGATTTCCGGGCGAGCGCGTGTCGCGCGATTGCCGCGCCCCCGCCCCGCCACGCATGCGTTTCGGCCCGATGTGCATGCATCGGTCCCCCGATCCCGCGCGGCGGGCCTATGATCGACATGATCGCCTCCTGATAGCCCGGATCACCGCCCGGCCATGTTCCGGCCGCGTGGCGATGCTATCTTCGGGACTGGATGGCGATCTACGTGCGCGAGGCCAGGCGGTCTCACCGCTCCCTGCGTAACGCGCGCCCGATCCGCAATGTCGACTGGATTCATCATGACAACGCAAACCATCCGCATCCGTCACCCTCATGGCGTCCGCGCGTCCGGCGGCGCCGTACGCGCACGCCGTCAGTCCGCGGCCACCGCACGGCATCGGCCCTGCAGCCGGCCGGCCCCGCTCCCGTCCGTCCTCGTTGCCGCCGCGCCCGCCAGCCCGCGCCGCGCGTCGTGCCGCGTCGTCCCGAACGGAGCGTGCTGATGGAAGCCTGGCTCGGCGATCTGCAGCAACTGCTCGCGCACGGCGAAGCGGCCGTGCTCGTGACGGTCGCGCACACCGACGGCTCCGCGCCGCGCGAAGCCGGCACCAAGATGCTCGTCACGCGCGACACGGCCCGCCATACGATCGGCGGCGGTCATCTGGAATGGAAGGCGATCGAGATCGCGCGGCACCTGCTGAAGGACGGCGCGCACGTGCCGCACGCCCGCCGGCTAGAGCGGCTCGCGCTCGGCCCGAGTCTCGGCCAGTGCTGCGGCGGCGCCGTGGTGCTCGCGTTCGAGCGGCTCGACGTCGGCGATCTCGGCTGGATCATGTCGCTCGCGAAGCGCGTCGCGGCCGGCGCCGCGACCGTGCGTAGCGTATCATTCGGCCCCTCGCCGGGCGCGCCGCTGTTGAGCGAGCCCGAATCGGAAGCCGCGCGTGCCGACTGCCTGCTGTGGGAAACCGGCGGCGTATCGCTGATGACCGAGACGATCGCGCCGTATGCGTTCCCCGTCGTGCTGTTCGGCGCCGGGCACATCGGCACCGCGCTCGTGAAGGTGCTGGCGACGCTGCCGTGCCAGGTGCGCTGGATCGACGGGCCCGATGCGGTGTTCCCGCCGGCCGACGCGCTCGCCGGTATCGGCAACCTCGTGATCGACGCGGCTGCGTCCCCGGCGGACGCGGTCGACGCCGCGCCGCCGCAGTCCTACTTCGTCGTGATGACGCACGACCATGCACTCGATTTCGTGCTGGCCGAGCGCATCCTGCGACGCGGCGACTATGCGTACTTCGGGATGACCGGCTCGCACACGAAGCGCGTGCAGTTCGATCACCGGCTCGCCGCGATCGGCATCGACCCGGCCCAGGTCGCGCGGATGCGCTGCCCGATCGGTGTCGAAGGCATCATCGACAAGGCGCCCGAAGTGATCGCGATCTCGGTGGCCGCGCAGTTGCTGCAGGCCGTCGAGGCGAATGCGTCCGCGCAGGCTTCCCCTACCTACTGACCGACCAAGAACGACGCCATGACCCCGACATTCAAGGACAAGATTGCCCGCGCGCCGAAAGCGGAGCTGCACATCCACATCGAAGGCTCGCTCGAGCCCGAACTGATCTTCGCGCTCGCGCAGCGCAACGGCGTGAAGCTCGCTTACGACTCGATCGATGCGCTGCGCGCCGCGTATGCGTTCACCGACCTGCAATCGTTCCTCGACATCTACTACGCCGGCGCGAGCGTGCTGCTCACCGAGCAGGATTTCTACGACATGACGGCCGCATACTGCGAACGCGCGCTCGCCGACAACGTCGTCCACACCGAACTGTTCTTCGACCCGCAGACGCACACCGAGCGCGGCGTGCCGATCGAGACGGTCGTCGCGGGCATCGAGCGCGCGCTCGCCGATGCCGAACGACGCGGGCTGTCGAGCAAGCTGATCCTGTGCTTCCTGCGCCACCTGTCGGAAGAGGACGCGCTCGCGACGTTCGAATCCGCGTTGCCGCTGTTCGAACGCTATCGTCATCGCCTGATCGGCGTGGGCCTCGATTCGTCCGAGCTCGGCCATCCGCCGACGAAGTTCGCGCGCGTGTTCGAAAAGGCCCGCGCGCTCGGGCTGAAACTCGTCGCGCATGCGGGCGAGGAAGGCCCGCCCGCCTACATCTACGAAGCGCTCGACGTGCTGAAGGTCGACCGGATCGACCACGGCGTACGCAGCATCGAGGATGCCGCGCTCGTCGAACGCCTCGCCCGATCGCGCACGGCGCTCACCGTCTGCCCGCTGTCGAACCTGAAGCTGTGCGTGTTCGACGACATGGCGAAGCACACGCTGAAGGCGCTGCTCGACCGCGGCGTCGCGGTGACGATCAACTCCGACGATCCGGCCTATTTCGGCGGCTACGTCAATGAAAACTACTTCGCGACGGCCGAAGGGCTGCAACTCACGGATGCCGAAGTCCATGCGGTGATCCGCAACGGCTTCGAGGCGTCGTTCATCGAACCGGCGCAGCGCGACGCACTGTACGCGCGCCTCGACGCGTACTGGCAGGCGGCGTGACGGCCCGCATCGAGGAACGCTAGACAGATGAAACACGGCAACGGCATCCGCTTCGCGCTCACCGGTCCGGCCTGGCCCCGGGCCGGTGGGCTGCGTGCATGCGGCGCGACGGCGCCGTGTGTCGGCGCTTGTGCGCACCGGCCGTCGCGGCTGGCCGTGCCGTTCGCCGCCGCACCGGATGCGGGTGCAACGGCCGCGAGGTGCGCGGGCAACCACTTGCGGGCGGCTTCGGCCGCCACGTTCGCCCATGCCATCGCCGCCGGCCGCGCCGCACGCCGCGTGCCGCTGCCGCTCGCGACGCACCGTCCCGCCGCCGTGCTGCGCCGATCGCTTTCTTCTGTTCGCCTTACCTTGATGCAGGACCATTCGTCATGACGCAAACCGCTTTCCGCTCCCAACTGCTGACCTTCAACGGCGACCCGGCGCAATCGAGCCAGGCCGCGAACCACGAGACCGACGGGCTCCTGATCGTCGACGACGGCAAGGTCGTCGCGATCGGCCCGTATGCGGCGCTCGCCGCGACGCTCGCGCGCGATGCGGTGGTCCACGACCTGCGCGACAAGCTGATCGTGCCCGGCTTCATCGACACGCACATCCACTATCCGCAGACGGACATGATCGCGTCGCCGGCGCCGGGCCTGTTGCCGTGGCTCGACAAGTACACGTTCCCGACCGAGCGCCAGTTCGGCGACCCCGAGCATGCGCGCGAAGTCGCCGACTTCTTCGTCGACGAACTGCTTGCGTGCGGCACGACGAGCGCACTCGTCTACTGCACGGTGCACAAGCAATCGGCCGATGCGCTGTTCGCCGCAAGCGACGCGCGCGACCTGCGGATGATCGCGGGCAAGGTGCTGATGGACCGCAACTGCCCCGAATTCCTGCGCGACACCGCGCAGTCGGGCTATGACGACAGCGCCGAGCTGATCGACCGCTGGCACGGCAAGGGCCGCCAGATGTACGCGCTCACGCCGCGCTTCGCGCCGACGTCGACCGAGGCGCAGCTCGAGGCGTGCGGCGAACTCGCGCGCCGCCATCCGGACGTGTTCGTGCAGAGCCACGTCGCGGAAAACGTCGACGAGGTGAAATGGGTGGCCGAGCTGTTCCCCGGCCATCGCAGCTATCTCGACATCTACGACCGCTACGGGCTGCTGCGTCCGCGCGCGGTGTACGGTCACTGCATCCACCTCGACGACGAGGATCGCCGCCGGATGGCCGAGACGCGCACCGTCGTCGCGCACTGCCCGACGTCGAACTTCTTCCTCGGCAGCGGGCTGTTCGACTTCGACAAGGCCGGCGAACACGACGTGCCCGTCACGCTCGCGACCGACGTCGGCGGCGGCACGTCGTTCTCGATGCTGCAGACGATGAACGAGGCGCACAAGGTCGCGCGACTGTCGGGCCATCACCTGACCGCCACGCGGATGTTCTGGCTCGCGACGGCCGGCGCCGCGCAGGCGCTCGACCTCGCCGACACGGTCGGCACGCTCAAGCCGCGCACCGAAGCCGACTTCGTCGTGCTCGATCCGCAGGCGACGCCGCTGCTCGCGCGCCGTACGAAGCGCGCGGAGTCGCTCGAGGAACTGCTGTTCGCGTTCGCGCTGCTCGGCGACGACCGCGCGGTATACCGCACCTACGCGGCCGGCGAACTCGTGCACGAACGCGGCGCCGCGCGCCGCCCGGCCGCCGCGTAACGACCCGCGGCCGGCACGTTCCGACACGCGCGGCAGCTTCGCCGCCGTGCATGTCGGCAATCGAAGCCGCTTCAGTGCGCCGCACGGCGGCCCGGCTGCTTTCCGGCGTGCAACGCACCGTGCTAGAATGCGCCGCTCATTGGGGAGTAGCCGCTCCGCTCGATGTCCCGCGCCACCGGCGCGCATCGTGACGGAGGCGTCCGTCAACAGACTTGGCCGTTCGGCCATGGCGGACGCAGCCACGTTGGCCTGGCGAGACCGATGGTTCACTGCGCGCCGCATCAGGGCCCGGCGCGCGGTGGATCGTCGCTCGCACGCACAACAACGGCCCGCGGAACCCCATTCGTGTCTCAAGCCTTCCTGATCTCCACCGGCGCCGTCGCCCTCGCTGAAATCGGCGACAAGACCCAACTGCTTTCCCTCGTGCTGGCCGCGCGCTATCGCAAGCCGGTGCCGATCATTCTCGGCGTGCTCGTCGCGACGCTCGTCAACCATGGTTTCGCCGGCGCGCTCGGCGAATGGCTGGGCGCGCTCGTCACGCCGTCGATCATGCGCTGGGCGCTCGCGTTCTCGTTCATCGCGATGGGGCTGTGGATTCTCGTACCGGACAAGCTCGACGAGGACGAAGCCAATGCGACCCGCTCGCGGCTCGGCGTGTTCGGCGCGACGCTCGTCGCGTTCTTCCTCGCGGAAATGGGCGACAAGACGCAGATCGCGACCGTCGCGCTGGCCGCGCGCTTCCAGGACTACATCGGTGTCGTGGCCGGCACGACGTTCGGGATGATGCTCGCGAACGTGCCGGCGATCCTGCTCGGCGACCGCTTCGCGCACCGTCTGCCGACGAAGCTCGTACACGGGATCGCAGCCGTGCTGTTCGTCGTGCTCGGCGCGCTGGCGCTGCTGGGTATCGGGGTCTGACGGAAAGGAAAGTGGCTGGCGCGGCCGGGCGGCCGCGCCGGAGTGGATGCCGCTTTACTTCGCGACGGCCGCGCCCGAGGCGGGCGCCGCCGGCACCGCGCGCTCGTTGGCGGCCGGCGCCGCCGGCCCGCCGCGCTTGTCGACCGGCAGCCGAACCGAGCGGACCGCGCCGTTCGACAACGGGAAATCGGCGAGCGCGCTGCGCGCGAGGAACGGCATCGCGTACAGCAACGTGCCGTTGTCGCCGGTCGTGCGCGCGGACACGTTGTAGACCTCCTTGCCGGTCGCGCGCTCGGTGATGCGGATACCGAGCATGTAGTCGAACACCTGGTACGTCTGCGCGACATAGCCGGCCGGCATCGGCCCCCAGGGTCCCCACGGGCCCCAGGGATTCCACGGCCCGCGCCGCCAGTACGGCCCGGGCGCGAACCACGGATCGTAGTAGACCGGCTGCGGCACCGTCACGAGATCGCTGCCGACCGCATAGGTCAGCCCGACGAGATAGCGGGCCTGCGACTGCGGCACCTGCCGGAACACGTACGCGGACAGCTCGTTCGCGACGATCGGCTCGTAGGTCGACTGCTCGATGCTGTTCTTCTGCGCGTCCGTGCGCGTGAACGCATAGGTGCGCGTCGCGTCGCTGCCGCTCCAGTCGGAGAAGGCCGTGACCTGGGTGGTCACGTAGCTGGTGCAGCCGGTCAGCAGCGCGACGCACAGCGCCGCCGCCCAGCCCGCACCGCGAAAAATCCAATCGCGTTTCATGTTGATCCTCGTCGATCCGTCACCCGTTCGTCGCACCGCGCGAACCACAACGGGATGCCGATAATACGCGGACTGGCGGAAGCGGTAAAAAGTTCGCCCGACACGCAGCCGCAAGCCTTTGTACAATGGCCCGGTTCGCCTGGCCCGCGCGACGGGCCCGTCCCCCACTCCACCGATCTCGACGACCATGTCCGACAACGCCTCCTCCACCGTGATCCGCCGCGCCGACTACACGCCGCCGGCCTTCCTCATCGATTCCGTCGCACTCGAATTCGATCTCGCGCCGGCCCGCACGATCGTCAGGAATACGATGCGCGTGCGCCGCAATCCGGATGCCGCGCCCGCGCCGCACCTGGAACTGATGGGCGAGGCGCTCGAATTCCTCGGCGCGCGGCTGGATGGCGCACCGCACGGCGCCGTGCGCGCGCACGAGCACGGGCTGACCGTCGAGAACGTGCCCGACACGTTCGAGCTGACGCTCGAAAGCGCGTGCGCACCCGACCAGAATACGACGCTGTCGGGCCTCTACGTGTCGAGCGGCAACTTCTTCACGCAGTGCGAAGCCGAAGGCTTTCGCCGCATCACCTACTTCCTCGACCGCCCCGACGTGATGGCGTCGTACGTCGTCACGCTGCGTGCCGACAAGGCCGCGTACCCGGTGCTGCTGTCGAACGGCAACCTCGTCGATTCGGGCGACCTGCCCGACGGCCGCCACTTCGCGAAATGGGAAGACCCGTTCCGCAAGCCGAGCTATCTGTTCGCGCTGGTCGCGGGCAAGCTCGTCGCGATCGAGGAAACGATCACCACCGGCTCCGGCAAGGAAAAGCTGCTGCAGGTGTGGGTCGAACCGGCCGATCTCGACAAGACGCGTCACGCGATGGATTCGCTGATCCACTCGATCCGCTGGGACGAAAAGCGCTTCGGCCTCGAGCTCGATCTCGACCGCTTCATGATCGTCGCGGTCGGCGACTTCAACATGGGCGCGATGGAGAACAAGGGGCTCAACATCTTCAACACGAAGTACGTGCTGGCGAACCCCGAGACCGCGACCGACACCGATTTCGCGAACATCGAGTCGGTGGTCGGCCACGAGTACTTCCACAACTGGACCGGCAACCGCGTGACCTGCCGCGACTGGTTCCAGTTGAGCCTGAAGGAAGGTCTGACGGTGTTCCGCGACCAGGAGTTCTCGGCCGACATGGCCGCGGGCGACGCGGTCGAATCGGCGGCCCGCGCGGTCAAGCGCATCGAGGACGTGCGCGTGCTGCGCCAGCTGCAGTTCGCGGAGGACGCGGGCCCGATGGCGCACCCGGTGCGCCCGGAGAGCTACGTCGAGATCAACAACTTCTACACGATGACGGTCTACGAGAAAGGCTCGGAAGTCGTGCGGATGTACCAGACGCTGTTCGGCCGCGACGGCTTCCGCAAGGGGATGGACCTCTACTTCAAGCGCCACGACGGCCACGCGGTGACCTGCGATGACTTCCGTCACGCGATGGCCGACGCGAACGGGCGCGACCTCGCGCAGTTCGAGCGCTGGTACAGCCAGGCCGGCACGCCGCGCGTGTCGGTGCGCACCGCGTACGACGCGGCCGCACGCCGCTATACGGTCACGCTCGCGCAGGGCTACGGCGACGCGTCGCCGGCCGCGCGCGAAACGCAGCAGGGGCCGCTCCTGATCCCGTTCGCGATCGGCCTGATCGGCCGCGACGGCCGTGACCTGCCGCTGCGTCTCGACGGCGAAGCCGCTGCATCGGGCACGACGCGCGTGCTGGAGTTCACCGACACCGAGCAGACCTTCACGTTCGTCGACGTGCCGGAAGCGCCGCTGCCGTCGCTGCTGCGCAACTTCTCGTCGCCGGTGATCGTCGAGTACGACTACAGCGACGACGATCTCGCGTTCCTGCTCGCGCACGACAGCGATCCGTTCAACCGCTGGGAGGCCGGCCAGCGCCTCGCGACGCGCGCGCTGCTGACACTCGCCGCGCGGGCGGCCGCCAACGCGCCGCTCACGCTCGGCGAGAACTTCGTCGCCGCGTTCCGCCGCGTATTGACCGATGAAAGCCTGTCGCCGGCGTTCCGCGAACTCGCGCTGACACTGCCGTCGGAAACCTATCTCGCCGACCAGATGGCCGAAGCCGATCCGGCCGCCGTGCATCGCGCGCGCCAGTTCGTGCGCCGCCAGCTCGCGACCGCGCTGCGCGCCGACTGGCTCGCTACGTACGAGCAGCACCAGACGCCCGGCGCCTACGAGCCGACCCCGGACGCGTCGGGCCGCCGCGCGCTGAAGAACCTCGCGCTCGCGTATCTGGCCGAACTCGACGATCCGGCCGATGCGGTACGCCTCGCCACGGCCCAGTACGACGCGGCGAACAACATGACCGATCGCGCGGCTGCGCTCGGCGCGCTGCTGTCCGCGGCCGCCGCGGGCGCGAACGGGCCGGCCGAGCACGCGCTCGACGACTTCTACCGCCGCTTCGAGAAGGAAGCGCTCGTGATCGACAAGTGGTTCGCGATGCAGGCGGCGCAACGCGGTACGCCCGCGCAGCCGACGCTCGCGAAGGTGCGCAAGCTGCTCGCGCACCCGGCGTTCAATCTGAAGAATCCGAACCGCGCGCGCTCGCTGATCTTCAGCTTCTGCGCGGCCAATCCCGCGCAATTCCATGCGGCGGACGGTTCGGGCTACGCGTTCTGGGCCGAACAGGTGCTCGCGCTCGACGCGATCAACCCGCAGGTCGCCGCACGCCTCGCGCGCTCGCTCGAACTGTGGCGCCGCTTCACGCCGGCGCTGCGCGACCGGATGCGCGAAGCGCTCGAACAGGTCGCGGCCGGCGCGAAATCGCGTGACGTGCGCGAGATCGTCGAGAAGGCGCTCGCGTAACTTGCGCGTTCGACCTGTCGCGTCCGCGCGATCGAGCCGGTGCCGCCTCACGCGGCGCCGGCTTTTTTATTGCACGAGCACGGCTGCAACCGCACGCGCTCGCGGGGTCGGACCGCTCGGGCGGCCTCCGCGGCGAGGCGCACCCCGCCCGGCGTCGCCGCCCGATACCGCGCCGCTTCGGGCACCCGGCCATGTAACCGGACGAAAAAAGCCGGCGGCACCGGAGGCGCGACGGGTAAAATTGCGGCCATTCAAGGATTCTTTGGCCTTTCGGAGTCTGTCATGTCCATTGCCCGCCGCACCACGCTGTCGAAGTTCCTGATCGAACAGCAACGTGAGACCAACAACCTCCCCGCCGACCTGCGCCTGCTGATCGAAGTCGTCGCCCGCGCGTGCAAGGCGATCAGCTACAACGTGTCGAAGGGCGCGCTCGGCGAAGCGCTCGGCACCGCCGGCAGCGAGAACGTCCAGGGCGAAGTGCAGAAGAAGCTCGACATCCTGTCGAACGAAATCCTGCTCGACGCGAACGAATGGGGTGGCAACCTCGCCGCGATGGCGTCGGAAGAAATGGAAACGTTCTTCCCGATCCCGGCGAACTACCCGCGCGGCGAATACCTGCTCGTGTTCGATCCGCTCGACGGCTCGTCGAACATCGACGTGAACGTGTCGATCGGCACGATCTTCTCGGTGCTGCGCTGCCCGGACGGCAAGCAGGCGACCGAGGAATCGTTCCTGCAACCCGGCACGCAGCAGGTCGCGGCCGGCTACGCCGTCTACGGCCCGCAGACGGTGTTCGTGCTGACGACCGGCAACGGCGTGAACTGCTTCACGCTCGACCGCGAAGTCGGCTCGTGGGTGCTCACGCAGAGCAACATGCAGATCCCGGCCGACACGCGCGAATACGCGATCAACGCATCGAACGCGCGCCACTGGTACGACCCGGTCAAGCGCTACGTCGACGAGCTGAACGCCGGCAAGGACGGCCCGCGCGGCGACAACTTCAACATGCGCTGGATCGCGTCGATGGTGGCCGACGTGCACCGGATCCTGAATCGCGGCGGCATCTTCATGTACCCGGCCGACAAGCGCACGCCCGATCGTCCGGGCAAGCTGCGCCTGATGTACGAAGCGAACCCGATGTCGTTCATCGTCGAACAGGCAGGCGGCGCCGCGACGACCGGCACGCAGCGCATCATGGAAGTGCAGCCGACCGGCCTGCACCAGCGCGTGCCCGTGTTCCTCGGTTCGAAGAACGAAGTCGAGCGCGTGACCGGCTATCACGACGAAGCAAAATAATTGCACTGCAGCACTGGACGAGGGTGCGAGACATCAGTACAATCGCGCCTTCGCGATGTGGCCCTAACGGGTTGCATCGCAGTGAAGTGAAAGCGGAAAGTCCGCCGGATCGAGGGTTTCGCGAAGCAGCCGCAGCAAGCTGAAAAAATTTCGCAAAACCTATTGCCAAGATCGCGGATTTCACCATATAATTTCATTTCTCTGCTGCCGGTGTAGCTCAGTTGGTAGAGCAGCGCATTCGTAATGCGAAGGTCGTAGGTTCGACTCCTATCTCCGGCACCAAGACATAAAGGTCTGACAAGCATCGCTTGTCAGACCTTTTCTCTTTTCCGGCGCCGAAATCGTGCGCCCGTCCGCTTTCCGACTCACCCTCGTTTGCGGGCATCCCCCGACTCCCGCGCCGCGTCCCGCCGATTACAATCGCCGGACCATTCCCCCCTCTCCCCGCACCATGCGCACCTGGCGTCTCGAGCGACCGGCTTTCTCCGCGCAACTGGACGTGTCCCGCGCGACGCGCCTCGTCGCCGCGATCGGCGGCAACGAGCCCGACGCGTTCGCCGGCGAAATCCTGAGGCTGTTCGACGATGCACTGTCGATCACGCAGTGCACGATCTTCGCGTACGAGTTCGGCAACCGCCCGCGCACGCTGTCCGTCGCCGATCATCGCGGCGGCCGCTATCTGCGCGACGTCGCCGACACGTACGCGCGACACTTCTACGCACTCGACGGCAACCAGCCGATCGTCTCGGCCGCCCGGCGCGGCACGCACCGGCACGGCGTGCTGCTGCACCAGCAGGCCGGCGACGAAATCGATCACGAAGCGTATCGCGCGGCGTGCTATCGCGGCCCCGACGTGTCCGACCGGCTCGCGTTGCTGATGCAGCCCGACGATGCAACCTGGCTGTCGATCAACCTGTATCGCGCGCATCGCAGCGGCGCATTCCAGCCGCGCGAGATCGCGACGATCGAGGCGCTCGCGCCGCTGATCGCGCAGGCCGCCAAGCATCACTACGCGCTGGCCGGCGCGGCGCAGATCGGCATCCCGCAACGCATGCTCGCGCGACTGCGCCATGCGTGCCCGGCATTGTCGAAGCGCGAACTCGACGTGTTGCGCGGCGTGCTCGAAGGCCAGACCGCGCATGACATCGGCGAGACGATGGGCGTAAAGGCGTCGAGCGTCGTGACCTATCAGAAACGCGCGTATCGGCGCCTCGGCATTTCGAGCCAGCGAGAACTGTTCGCGCTGTGCATGCAGCCCTGAAACGCGTCGGCTCGCACCGGGCGCAGCGCGACCGCCGCCGTACCCGAAATGGGGACAACGGCGGCACGACCGGCTTCCATACTGGATCGACCAGCTGCCTGCATCGCTTCACCGATGCGGGCACGTCGAACCGGACCACCCTGGAAGCCAACGATGGATATCGACTTCAAGCCCTACCCGTTCGTCGCCGAGCGCCATCCCGCGCATCTGCCGGAGCGTGACGGCGGCATCGACACGCGCCGGCATCGCGTCGCGATCGTCGGCGGCGGCCCCGTGGGCCTCGCCGTCGCGCTCGGCCTCGCGAATCACGGCATCCGCAGCGTGCTGATCGAAGCCGACGATTCGGTCTGCCACGGCAGCCGCGCCATCTGCATCTCGCGCCGCAGCCTCGAGATCGTCGAGCGGCTCGGCGCGCTCGACGATTTCCTGCGCACGGGGCTGCCATGGACCGGCGGCCGCAGTTTCTACCGGCGCGACGAAGTGCTGCATTTCACGATGCCGCAGGACGCGAACCAGAAGCTGCCGCCGATGGTGAATCTCGCGCAATATCACATCGAACAATTCCTGCTCGATGCCGCGCTGCGCCAGCCCGACCTGATCGAGATCCGCTGGCAGACGAAGGTGACCGGCGTGACGCGGCTGCCGGATGGTGTACGCATCGACGTCGACACGCCGCTCGGCGGCTATGCATTTGATGCCGACTGGGTCGTTGCGTGCGACGGCGGCCGCAGCACGATGCGCGACGCGCTCGGCCTGCCGCTGCGCGGCACGACCTACGAGGGCCGCTACGTGATCGTCGACATCGCGCTCGACAGCGACCGGCCGACCGAACGCCTGGCCTACTTCGATCCGTCGTCGAATCCGGGCTCCACCGTGCTCGTCCACAAGCAGCCCGACAACGTATGGCGGATCGACTACCAGTTGCGTGACGACGAGTATCCCGCAGCGGCCGTGAAGCCGGAGAACGTGATCCCGCGCGTGCAGGACCTGCTCGACATGATGGGCGAGCGCGGCGCGTGGTCGCCCATCTGGATCACGATCTACAAGGCGAACGCGCTGACGCTCGAACGCTACCGGCACGACCGCGTGCTGTTCTGCGGCGATGCCGCGCATCTCGTGCCGATCTTCGGCGTACGCGGCGCGAATTCGGGCATCGACGATGCCGACAATGTCGCGTGGAAGCTCGCGTACGTGATCCGCGGCATCGCGTCGGACGCGCTGCTCGACAGCTACTCGGACGAGCGCGTGTTCGCGGCGCACGAGAACCTGCGCTACGGCACGAAGAGCACCGAGTTCATGGCGCCGCCGTCGTTTGCGTTCGCGCTGATGCGCAAGGCCGTGCTGACGCTCGCGGTCCGGCATCCGGCACTGCGTTCGCTGATCAACCCGCGCCAGACATCGGCCATCGCGTATGCCAGGTCGCCGCTCAACACGGCCGAACGCGACACCTTCGCGGCCGGCCCGGCGCCCGGCACGGTGCTCCCCGAGTGTCCGTTGACGCTGTACGGGGCGCATGGCGACGATACGCACCGCGGCCACCTGACCGATCTCGTCGCGCCGCGCTTCACCGCGTTCTGCTTCACGGCGGACGGCGTGCCCGATCCATCGCTCGCCGCGCTCGAGCCACGCCTGCAGGCAGCGCACATACCGTTCGCGCTCGTCACGCTCGCCCGGCATGCGGCGACCGTACGGCATCCGGCCTGCCGCGGCCACGACGACGACGGGCGGCTGTTCGACATGTACGGCGCACGCGACGGCACCGTCTATCTCGTGCGTCCGGACGGGCACGTGCTCGGTCGCTGGCACGATGCGCGGGCCGACGACGTGAGCGCCGCACTCGATCGCGCGCTCCATCCGCACGCTTCGATCGAAACCGATCTTCAGGAGACCGCATGATGACGGACACCGAACGCGACACGCTCTACACCGATCTGTGCCACACGATGACCCGGATCGGTGAAGCCGATGCGTCGCTCTTCCTCGCCCGTTTGGCGCTGCTGTCGATCGAGGCGATCGACGATGCCGCGACCGTCGCGCGGCTGATTGCCGACGCAGCCGACGGACTGCCGGAGGCCACCCTGTCCACGACGACGCACGAGAGATAACACGTTCGACCGATCAGCCGCAGCGGCGACCCGATTCTTACAAATTCATTTCGCCATGCGTCGCATGCGCACGAATCGTGCCGTACGCAGACAAATCACCTGGAAAATCTGCTTAAGGGTGCATAACATTACTTAACGATTCTGACCCGTCTATCGCGTTACATTGCGTGGGCGGCGCGGCGGTCGCAGCCGCTTTCAACCAGCTTGCGGCGCGCGGCGGCCGGTACGCGGTCATTTCGACTCAACCCAAGGAGAGGACCACCATGACTCATGGCTTGATTATGTGGCTCATCATCGGCGCGATCGCCGGCTGGCTTGCCGGCTTGCTCGTGAAGGGCGGCGGCTTCGGGCTGATCGTCGACATCATCGTCGGGATCGTCGGCGCGGTGATCGGCGGCTGGCTTGCCGGGTTGCTCGGCATCAGCATCGGCAGCGGCTTCATCGGTTCGGTGATCGTCGCGGTCATCGGCGCGGTGATCCTGCTGTTCGTGATCCGGCTATTCAGGCGAGCGGCCTGACGTTTCTCTCCACGCGCCTTCGGGCGCGTTTTCGCATCGGGCCGCTGCGCGCGTCACGCACGCCCTCGCGCCCGATCCACACGGTGCGCGGCATCTCCCCTCGCCATCCCGCATCGAGCGCCGTTCGCAGCCGCTCGGGCATCGGCTCCGCGTTCGCATACTGCGCGACCTGCGGCGGCAGGTTCATCTGCGCCAGCGCCTGCGCGATCGCCGCACCGTTGTCGTCGTACGCATCCATCGCGACCATCGCGAGCTGCACGCCCGGATGACGGCGCTGCCACGCGACCAGATGCGCGGCGTTCTCGCGACAGTATCCGCAATCGAGCGACCAGATCTCGACCGCCAGCGGCCGCTCGCGCGCCGCCGCGTACAGGCGCGCGACGTCCGCCGCGCGCAACGGCTGCAACGCACCGTCGCCCGCCCATGCGGGCAGGCTCGCGAGCACGATGCCGAGCCATGCCATCAGCCGCTTCATTGCGTCCCCTCCACGGCGATCAGCCGATAGCCGTCGTTGCGCGTGCGCCACGACAGGTAGATGCGGCCCGCATCGTCGAGCAATTGCGGGTTGTCGCTCGCGCCCGCCGTCGACGCGATCACGCGCGGCGCCGACCAGTGCTCGCCGCGGTCATCCGACCAACGCAGCTTGATCTGCATCGTGTCGCCGTCGAACGCCTTCCAAGCGAGCCACACGACGTCGCCGTGCGCGACGAGCGCCGCATGCGACGCCTGCTCGCCGGGCACCGCGGGATTCGCGCCGAATGCCCACGGTGTGCCGCGCGGCTGGCCATCGGCGCCGATGCGCGAATAGAACACGTCGGCGCGACCGTCGACGACGCCGAACCACGCCACATGTCGCGTGCCGTCCGGCGTGATCGCGAGCGCCGGCCCGTGTTCGGGGCACGCCTCGACGTGCCAGTTCGAGAACGTCGCGCGTATCGGCAGGACCGGCTCGGACGCCGATACGGGCAGCACCGCGAGCGCGTGATCGCGGATCTGCCCCGGGAACACGTTGCGCCACACGGCCTCGATGCGCCCGGCCGGATCGATCGCCATCGCGATCCGGCAGCATTCGCAGGTGTGGTCGGTCACCTTGCGCTCGGGGTCGAACGACGCGCCGCCGTCGCGTGACACCGCGTAGTAGACGGCCGCGCCTTCGTACGTCTGCCCGGCCGCCTTCGCCGCGACGAGATCACGCTTGTCGATCCATGCGATCGCGATGTTGCCGGCGGGATCGACGGCCATCATGTCGAAGCGGTGCGTGATCGCCTGCCGGTCGCGATGCACGGTCACGGGCACGCTCCACGTCGCGCCGCCGTCGAGCGAGCGCGAGAAGCGCACCATGCCGGTGTACGGCGCATCGAGCGGCATCGACCACGACACGTACACCGCGCGCCCGTCCGGGCTCGTCGCGAGCTTCGGGCGATTCTCGGCGCTCGTGTAGATCGGCTCGGGCATCGCATTGACGGTGACGGGCGCGGACAGCGTGCGCCCGGCGTCGTCGGAATGCGCGACGACGACATGCGCGCCTTCGACCCATGCGACCCACAGCCGATGACGCGCATCGAACGCGGCGCCCGTCGCGAGCGGCTGCTTCTGCTGCGCGGGCGTCGCCTGCATGCTCGTGTGCGCGGCGTGCGGATCGGCGGCTTTCGCCACGCCGGACGCATCATGCGCGCCGGCGGTCGAGAGCGCCGCGAGCCACAGCGCGCAACCCGCCGCGAACGATCTCACAGCGACCATTTCAGTTCTCCATAGAAAGTGCGGCCCGGATACGGGTGGAACGTGTAGTAGCGGCGGTCCGTCAGGTTGTCGATGCCGGCCGACGCGGTCCAGTGACGATCGAAGCGGTAGCGTGCCTTCAGATCGACGACCGTGAACGAGCTCGTGCCGCCGTAGACGTCCGGATTCACGTCGCTGTTGTCGAGCGTGTTGTACTGGCGGCCCGAGTAGCGCACGCCGACGCTCGCGAGCCAGTGCTCGTCGAAGCGATACGACGCGAGCAGGTTCGCGCGCATGCGCGGAATGCGCGGGAAACGCGACCCGACGTAGGCCGGGTTCGCGGCATCGGCAAGGATCTGCGCGTTGCTCGCCGACACGTTCGCGTCGAGGTTGAGCCCGCGCAGCCCGACGTTCTCGCCGCTGAACGCGAGCTCGACGCCACGCACGCGCACGCGGTCGACGTTCGAGATGTTGGTGACGGTCGTCGCGCCCGACGCCGTCGTCTGGCTGTAGATCGAATCGCGCAGGTCGCTCTGGAACACGCTGGCGCGCACGACGCCGACGCCCACGTCGCGTTCGGCCGTGAAATCCCAGTCGATCGCCTTTTCGGGCCGCAGGTTCGGATTGTTGTTGACGATCGCGTTGTTCGAAATCGTGCCCTGGAACAGCTCGCCGACCGTCGGAAACCGCGTGCCGGTCGCGAACGACAGCCGGAAGCGCCAGACTTCCGTCGCGTCCCACTGCAGCGCGACTTTCGGCGACAGCGCATTCGCGCTCCGGTCCGCATAGCCGAACGTGCCTTTCGCATTGCCGAGCGCGCCGCCGTACGCATCCCAGCGCTCGTAGCGCAGCCCGAGCGTCGCGAGCCAGCCCGGCGCGAAGCGCCACGCGTCCTGCCCGAACAGCGCCTGCGTGCGCGTGTCGCCACGATAGACGCTCGCGAGCGACGTGGTCGGCCCGGCCAGCCAGTCGGCGGTGTTGTACGTGACGTTGCGCAGGAAGTAGTTGTCGTAGCGATAGCCGAACGTGAACGTATGGCCTTTCACTTCCGGCGCCTCGGCCTTCAGGTCGAGCGTGCGCCAGCCGGTGCCGTCGCCCTGGAACAGCGTGCCGGCCCCGCCCTGCACGGTCGAGGCCGCGCGCAGCACGTCGCGCGACACGTCGTACGCGGATACCACGCCCGACAACCGCCAGCCGGAATCGAGCCGGCCGTTCAGCCCGAGCGCGTACAGCCAGTTCTCCTGGTCGCCGCGCTGCGGCGCGAACGCGTTCGGCGCAACGGTCATGTTCTGCCCGCCGATCGACACGTTGCCGCCGTAGACCGGATTGCCCGTCGCATCGCGCAGGAAGGTCTCGCCGTGCTGCCGGTAATGGTTCTCCCAATGCCCGAGCGTCAGCGTCGCATCGACGTGATCGGTGAACGCATAGCCCATCCGGACCGTCTCGTTGAGCTGCTCGGTCCGCTCGATCGTCTGCGCGCCGACGATGGTCCGCGGCTTGCCGTTGGGGCCGATGTCGGTCGCGGCGCCCGTCACGGGCACGGCGGCGCCCAGCCTCGGGTTGTAGGCCGAAGCGGGGCTCGCATACTGCATCGGCTGGCCGTTGTTCTCCAGCCGGTCGAGCGACAGCGCGAACCAGAACCGGCCGACGCGGTTCGCGATCCGCGCGGTCTGATGATTGCCGCCGAGGCTATCGGCAAAGCCGTAGCCGTCGTGGTAGCGCTGCGTGAAAAACTGCGTCGACAGCGACGCCTCGAGCTGTTCCGGGCGGCGCGTGGTGAGCAGCACGGTCGAGCCGATCGAATTGCCCGGATACAGCGCGGAAAAGGGGCCATAGAGCACGTCGACGCGCGCGATGTCGTCGGGCGGAATCAGCGACCAGCGCGGCGGGTACGCATAGCTCGACCCGAGCAGGTTCGACAGCAGCACACCGTCGGCATAGACGAGCCCGCGCGCGCTCTGCAGTTCGTTGAAGTCGCGGCCCGCGAAGATGCTGTTGCGGTCACCGATGTAGCGCTTGCGGACCATCAGGTTCGGCGCGTACTTCAGCGCGTCCTCGGTGGTGACGTTGGTGTGCGCATCGATCTGCTCGCGGGTGATCGACGTGACGACGGCCGGCGTATCCGGGTCGACCGGTTGCCGCTGCGCGGTCACGCTGACGGCGCTCAGCGTGTCGCCGGCCGGTGTGGCCGATGCCGCGACACCGGCGGAAGCCGGCGTGGCGGTGGCGGAACGATCGGCGCCGCCGCCGCGGGCGGCCTCGGCGCGCGCATCGTCGGTCGAAGCCGCGTGAGCGGCCGGCCATGCGAAAGCGGCCGCGCATGCGAGCGCGAGCCGGCCGCGCGACGGCCGCGCGGCAAAGGTAGACGACATGAGTGAATTCCTGAAAACGTGATCGGACGCCGCCGGACACGGGTGCGCGAGCCGCGCACGAACGACGCGACGCGCGGACCGGGGCCGCGGGCGGCTCGCGCGCCACCAGGGCGCGCGGACGACATCAATCAGATCGGGAGGTTTTCAGGCGGGGCGCGCGGCTGCGCGAGACGGATGCCCTTGCGGGGTACATCGGGAACGACCGGCGCGGCCACCCGATACGCGAACGTCCGCACGAAGCCCGGCATCGCGGGCAGGCTCGTGCCCAGCGCGACGTTCGCCGCGAAGCCGGGGCAGTACACGCAGTGCGGGACGCCGGCATGGTCGAACGACGACGTGTCGCGGTCGTCGCCCGCTTGTGCGAGCACGACCTGACGGGCGCCCGCTGCACTGCACAACTCGAGCGTGAGCGCGCCGGAGCCGCTCGACGCGAGACGCGCGTAGCCGACGACGGGCGACAGTACGTTCAGTACCAGCGCCAGCCATACGAGGCCGATCCATCGCGTCGTTCGTCTCATCGCGGTCCAGGAAAAAGTGCGCGCAAGTATAACAAGCGGCCCGATTGTTGCCGATCGTGCAGCGTGCAATACCGGGCATCGCACCGCGCGCCGGAGCGCATGTGCCGTTAATACAACAGAGACAAAATCTAACGATTCGCCGCTGGCATAAATCCGAGCGCGAGGTTGATAATCATTGAACCTGCTGGAGAAACGATCATGGACGAAAGACCCACTCGCATGCCACCGCCCGAGCAAGTGATGAGCCCGGATCCAGAACCCGTCGGCGTGGAATTCCTCGCCGAGCTGCCCGAGCACGTTCGGGCATTCTTCGACGAGCAGCACAAGCTGTACTCGCCGAAGTGAACGTCAGTTCGGTTCTGTAACCGCCACGTGTCGATCATCGCTATCGTGCGGTTCATCCGTGCGCTTCGCGCGCAATTCGCCTCGCACCCGGGCCGCAACAGCCTGACGGTGCCGGATCAGCTCGCCTGCTGATTCTCCTGTCGCGACGCTACGCCGCGCGACTGTCTTCGTCTATCCTTCTGGTTTTCCACGTCCGGCCCGCCCGGGTCTCCCGATCGTTCCGATGAAGCAAGCCATTCGTGCCAGCCTCGCTGTCGCCGCGCTCGGCGTCGCCCTCCTTTCGTCTCCGCATCCCGCCCGGGCAGACGGCGACGACACCGCCCTCACCAACATCGTGGCGCTCGCGTCGCAGCGCCTCGCGCTCGCCGAACCGGTCGCGCGCTGGAAATGGGCGAATCACAAGGCCATCGAGGACCGGCCGCGCGAAGCGGCCCTGCTCACGGCGGTCGAACAGCGCGCCGTTCAGGCCGGCATCGATCCCGCGTTCGCCCGTACGTTCTTCGAGGACCAGATCACGGCGAGCAAGGACGTGCAGAATGCACTGTTCGCGACCTGGCGCACGACGCGGCCGCCGGAAGGCACACCGCCCGATCTCGCCGCCAGCACGCGGCCGGCGCTCGATCGGCTGACGCAGAAAATGCTGACCGGTCTCGCGCAGGTCGCCCCGCTACGCGAGGCGCCCGATTGCCAGGCGCGGCTCGCGCGCAGCATCGCGAACTGGAAGACGCTCACCCGCTACGATTCCACGCAGACGCAGGCACTCGATACCGCGCTGTCGCACGTCTGCTCCGCCGGCGGAGCCAGCGCGATCGGCTGACGCGCCGTGGCGCTCAATCCGCCGGCGTGAGCGCCATGAGCGGAATCACCTGCAGGCCGCGCGCGAGATGCGTCTGCAGCAGGCGATGGGTGAAGGGTTCGAACACACTGGCCGCCGCGTCGGCCACGAGCCGCGCGGCCGCATCGAGCGATTCCGCCGAACCGAGATAGCACCAGCCGTCGATCACATGAAACAGGCGGCGCTCGCCGTTCGCCTCGAACGCGACGGCGCCTTCGAACGGCCAGGGCGCGCCACCCGCGCGGGTAGCGTCGGCCGTGGGGCGCCGGTTGTACGACGGGCGCAACCGGGCAATCCATTGCGCTTCGGCGAGCATCGCCCCCAGCTCGTTGCCGGTCTCGCGCCATTCGACACGGCGCACCTGCTGCGCCAGCCGCATTTCCTTCGACGACCGGCGTTCGCCGGTCAACAGCGCGCGCAGCCGCTGCCGCACGCGCACGCTGCGGCCGACATACAGCGCTTCGTCACGCTCCCCGAACAACGCATACGCGCCGCACCCTGCCGGCGCGGTATCCAGCCACGCCTCGGTCAGATCGCCGCCCAGACGGAAGTGACGCGTCGTCCGCGCGATCTGGTCGCGCAGCCGCTCGAGCGGCACGATCTCGTGCAACTGGCGCCAGAACTGCCAGAGCAGGTCGGCATCGGCCAGCGCCCGGTGGCGCGCGGCCGGAACGAGCCCATGCCGTTCGATCAGCGCATCGAGCCCGTGCCGCGATTCGCGCGGAAACAGCGCGCGCGACAGCCGCACCGTGCAGAGCACATCGGGATTGAAGGCCAGCCCGGCGCGCTCGAACTCGGCGCGCAGGAAACCGCGGTCGAAGCTCGCGTTGTGCGCGACGAACAGCTTCCCGTCGAGCCGCTCGAACAACGCCGGCGCGAGCGACGCGAACGTCGGCGCGTCGCGCACCATCGCGTCGGAGATGCCCGTCAGTTGCTGGATGAACGGCGGGATCGCCTGCCCCGGATTGACGAGACTCGTCCACGTCGACACGCCGAGCGGTCCGATTTCGACCACGCCGATTTCGGTGATGCGGTGGTCGGCGGACGAGCCGCCGGTGGTTTCGAGGTCGACGAAGACGAGCGGCTGTTCGCTGGCGGGATCGGACGGACGGGAATCGGACATGAAAAGACTGGGAAACGATGCTTCCGTGAGTATGCACCGGCGGGCGTACTCGCGGCCAGCCCGACCGGTTTGCTCCGTCCCCGGAAAACAAAAAGCCCCCGCGATGCGGGGGCCGGACGTGATCGGCGATGCGTGGCGCGTCAGACCGCCTGGATATTCGCTGCCTGCTTGCCTTTCGGGCCGACCTTGACGTCGAACGAGACACGCTGGTTTTCCTTCAGCGTCTTGAAGCCGTCCATCCGGATTTCGGAAAAGTGCGCAAACAAATCTTCACCGCCATTGTCCGACGTAATAAAGCCAAAACCTTTAGCATCGTTAAACCATTTCACGATACCGGTATCCATGTCTTCGTTCCCCACTCGATAAGATCAAAAAAGCTATTTTTATAGCCGTTACCCGAAATCCCGAAACATTGCGCCAGCACCCGCACCAGCACGCCGCCCGAGGACGGAGTGCTGACTTTATAAATTGGACAATCCGGGTGCGTCAAGAAAATTTTTGGCGACCGTTTTATCGAAAAGACGCTAATAGCACTGGAATCGGTACACCATCGCCTTTGATTAATTGATTCGCATCAAAAACCTGTCAATATTACCGGGACCGGATCGCCAATAATCCGGGGCGTGAAATTCCTACCGGGGACAAATCGATTCGGTAAAATCCTCGGGTTTTTTCCGGGTTGCAGAAATGCGGGGACGTTGCGATCCTGAATCAACACCGAAAGGAAGGAGAGGGTCATGTGGCTGGACGGAATCAAGCGCTTCGCGAGCCGGCTCGGACGCGTACGTCGCAAGTCCCGCGCCTTGGCCGAGTCCGCGCGCGAAGCGCCATGCGACACCGAATTCGATATGACGTGGCACGGCGATCACTGGCAGAACCTGCTCGCATCGCCTCTCGACGCCCGTCACTACGTGATGGAAGACTGGACCTATACGCCGCCGCCGATCGAGGCAGAAGAAGCCGTGCCCGCGGGCAAGCGCAAGCGCCGCTCGTACACGCAGTAGCGCACCGGGCAGCAGGGCAAAAAAAAAGCGCGACTGGGAAGTCGCGCCGACAAAGGTTTGGAGATCTTTTCCGTCAACGAAAAAGTCTGCTTCGGAAAGCAGAGATCGCAGTATAACGAGAGAACTACCTTTCATTATCCATGCTCCACACAAACCTCTATTGCCGATGTGTCAATAATCGCGCTATAGCTGCCGCCGCCCGTTGCTGACCGTCTGTCGCAATCGCGCAACGCCCGTTACGTAGTCCTGAGTTCCATTTCATTTCGCTGCACTGCCGCAAACCCTTGCGGAGTAACCGTTTGCGCGCTTTTTTCGATTTTTGCGGATTCCAAAATACATTGTTTCTTAAAGTGTGAGCCGTCCCCGCTTCGCGCCCTCCGTACACTGCACATGGCTTTCTGATAAGCGCACCGCCGTTCTGCGGGACCGGCTACAGCGTCAAGCAAAACACGGCCAGTCCGCCGCAGGTTCGATCGACATCATCCTGTTTGGAGACAGATCCATGAAAAAAACCCTGATCGTCACCGCGTTGTCGGGTGTATTCGTTACCGCAGCCCATGCTCAAAGCAGCGTTACGCTGTACGGCCTGATCGACGCAGGCATCACCTATACGAACAATCAGGGCGGCCACAGCTCGTGGTCCGAACGCAGCGGCCAGATCAACGGGAGCCGCTGGGGTCTGCGCGGCACGGAAGATCTCGGCGGCGGCCTGAAAGCGATCTTCGTGCTGGAAAACGGCTTCAACATCGCCAACGGCACGCTCGGCCAGAATGGCCGCGAGTTCGGCCGCCAGGCATTCGTCGGCCTGTCGCAGGAGCAGTTCGGCGCAATCACCCTCGGTCGCCAATACGATAGCGTCGTCGACTATATCGGCCCGCTGTCGCTGACCGGCACGCAATTCGGCGGCACCCAGTTTGCCCACCCGTTCGACAACGACAACCTGAACAATTCGTTCCGGATCAACAACGCCGTCAAATATACGAGCGTCAATTTCGGCGGGCTGAAGTTCGGCGCGTTGTACGGCTTCTCGAACAGCAGCCAGTTCTCGAACAACCGTGCATACAGCGCGGGGGTGTCGTACACCTACGCCGGCTTCAATATCGGCGCCGGCTATCTGCAGTTGAACAACGACATCTCGGGGCTCACGTCGGCCGCGGTCACCATCGGCGCCGGCGCGGTAGCAGGCGACAACACGTTCGTCGGCAAGCGTCAGCGCGTGTTCGGCGGTGGCCTGAACTACACGTTCGGTCCGGCAACGGCCGGCTTCGTCTTCACGCAATCGCGCGTGAACCGGGCGCTCGGCATCTCTGCCGGTGCGTCGGGCGTGTCGACCGGCCTGGGTCTCAACGGCACGTTTGCCCGCTTCAACAACTACGAAGTGAACGCGCGCTACGCGCTCACGCCGGCGTTGTCGCTGGCCGGGTCGTACACGTACACCGCGGGCTTCCTGGACGGCCGTCATCCGGGCTGGAATCAATTCAACCTGCAGACCGACTATGCGCTGTCCAAGCGGACCGACGTGTATGTGCAAGGCGTGTATCAGCGCGTCAGCACGGACGGCCTGGGCATCGGCGCCTATGTCAATGGCCTCGGTGGCGCTTCGTCGAGCAACAAGCAGATCGCCGTGACCGCCGGCCTGCGTCACCGTTTCTGAGCGACCGGCACCGCACCGTACACCGGAACGGAAAAGCGCCCCGTCGGGGCGCTTTTTCTTTGCCGTGCCGCACCGTCGACGCTCAGGCGTCGCCCCGTGCCGGATACCGGACGTCGAGTATGTCGATCGGCTGGGGGCCCGCCGGCGTCATCAGCGTGACGGTATCGCCGATCTTCGCCTTGATCAGCGCACGCGCGACCGGCGAAATCCAGCTGACGCAGCCGCGGTCGAGATCGACCTCGTCGATCCCGACGATCGTCACCGTATGATCCTCGCCGTCCGGCGTCTCGTAATCGACCGTCGCGCCGAAAAACACCTGGTCGACATTCTCCTGTCGGCTCGCGTCGACGACTTCCGCGAGATCGAGCCGCTTCGTCAGGAAGCGGATGCGGCGATCGATCTCGCGAAGCCGCCGCTTGCCGTAGATGTAGTCACCGTTCTCCGACCGGTCACCGTTCGATGCGGCCCACGACACGAGCCGCACGACTTCGGGACGCTCGACGTCGATCAGGTTCAGCAGCTCGTCCCTCAGCCGCTTGTGGCCGGCCGGCGTGATGTAGTTCTTCGCGCCCGCCGGAATCGCGGGTTGAGCCGGGTCGAGATCGTCGTCGTCACCGTCCGACTCTTTGACAAACGCCTTGTTCATGATGCAGATTCAACGTGGATGACTGATCCCCCCAAGGGTACACGAAGGGGGCCGGCCAAGGTCATGCACCCTAATTCGCGAATAAGGCTTCCCTTTTTATACGACTCTGCTATACTTCCGCTTCTGCGTGCGGCTGTAGCTCAGTTGGATAGAGTACTTGGCTACGAACCAAGGGGTCGTGGGTTCGAATCCTGCCAGCCGCGCCACTTTTTCGAGGGCCTTCCCAACCGAAGGCCCTTTCAGTTCGAAGCAGTAGAAGTTTGTTGTTGCGTGCGGCTGTAGCTCAGTTGGATAGAGTACTTGGCTACGAACCAAGGGGTCGTGGGTTCGAATCCTGCCAGCCGCGCCACTTTTTTGGGGGCCTTCCCATCGCAGAAGGTTCCGACAGTTGAAGCAGTACCGTTTTGCGTGCGGCTGTAGCTCAGTTGGATAGAGTACTTGGCTACGAACCAAGGGGTCGTGGGTTCGAATCCTGCCAGCCGCGCCACCTTAAAAGGGCTTTCCTCCGGGAAAGCCCTTTTTCTTTTTGCGCCCCCTCCTTCGTTCGCGCCATCATCCGCACGCCTTGGGCAAAGCACCGGCAACGTCGCGCGCGCTTTCGCCGGCCCCAATGAAAACGGCGGCCATCGGCCGCCGTCCGTCGATCAACGCATTCACCCGCGAGGGTGCGCGTCAGCGTCAGTAATCCTGCCGCTCGCGCTCGATTCGCATCCCGCCGTCATGGCGCGCATGCGCACCGTCGTCAGTCGAGCGCTCGCGCATGATCCGCATCACGTCCGGATTGGTTCTCACGCGCCGCATCACGTTCGCGAGGTGCACGCGGTCGCTGACCTGGATCACGAAGCGCAGCACCGTCGATTCGTGCGTCAGATCCTCGTCCATCGCGATATGGACGATGTTCGCGTCGGCCGACGTGATGTCCGCGGCGACGCGCGCGAAGATGCCCTTCGTATTCTTCACGAGCGCCTTCACCGCGACATCGAACAGACGGCCCGGCTGCGGCGCCCATTCGACGTCGATCCAGCGGCCCGGATCGCGGCGATGGATGCGCTGCGCGACCCGGCAATCCGTCGTATGAATCGCCATGCCCAGACCGATGCCGATGTAACCCATGATCGCGTCACCCGGAATCGGCCGGCAGCATGCGGACAACTGCACGGACATCCCTTCGGTGCCGGTGATCACGACCGGCGGCGCATGATGCGCGGGATGCCGCTCGGACTTCGGCAGATCGTCGTCCGCATCGCGGCCGCTCATCAGCACCTCGATGCGCTTGGCCATCACCGCGGCGACGCGACGGCCGAGACCGATGTCCGCGAAGATTTCCTGACGGCTCTTGTTGCCCGTCCACTGCACGAGCTTCTCCCACACTTCCGGCTCGACGTCGGCCAGCGCGAGACCATAGCCCTTCAGGCTCTGGTCGACGAGCCGCTCGCCCAGCTGCACGGACTCGTTCAGGCGCATCGTCTTCAGGTAGTGACGGATCGCCGAGCGCGCCTTGCCGGTACGCACGAAGCCCAGCCACGCGGGGTTCGGCTTCGAATACGGCGCGGTGATCACCTCGACGATGTCGCCGCTCTTCAATTCGGTGCGCAACGGCAGCAGCTCGTTGTTGATCTTCACGGCCACGCACTGGTTGCCGAGATCGCTGTGGATCGAATACGCGAAATCGAGCGCCGTCGCGCCGCGCGGCAGCGCCATGATCTTCGACTTCGGCGTGAACACGTAGACCGCATCGGGGAACAGGTCGATCTTCACGTGCTCGAGGAACTCGCTCGAATCGCCGGCCTCGCTCTGGATGTCGAGCAGCGACTTCAGCCACTGGTGCGCGCGCTTCTGCACGTCGCTGAGATCCGCGCTGCCGTTCTTGTACAGCCAGTGCGCGGCGACCCCCGCCTCGGCGATCTCGTGCATCTTGCGCGTACGCACCTGGAACTCGATCGGCGCGCCGAACGGGCCGACGAGCGTCGTGTGCAGCGACTGATAGCCGTTGATCTTCGGGATCGCGATGTAATCCTTGAACTTGCCGGGCACCGGCTTGTACAGCGCATGCAGCGCGCCGATGCACGTGTAGCAGTCGAGCGGGCTGTCGACGACGACACGGAAGCCGTACACGTCGAGCACCTGCGAGAACGACAACTGCTTGTCGCGCATCTTGCGATAGACGCTGTAGATGGTTTTCTCGCGGCCGGTGATCTCAGCGTCGATCTTCGCGTCGGCCATCGCGCGCTGCGCGGCCTCGAGGATCTTGCTGATCACTTCGCGGCGATTGCCGCGCGCGGCCTTCACGGCTTTCTCGAGCGTCGCGTAGCGATGCGGGTTGAAGTTCGCGAAGCTCATGTCCTGCAGCTCGCGATACGTGTTGTTCAAGCCGAGCCGGTGCGCGATCGGTGCGTAGATGTCGAGCGTTTCCCGCGCGACGCGGCGGCGCTTTTCCATCGGCACCGCGCCGAGCGTACGCATGTTGTGCAGGCGATCGGCGAGCTTGACGAGAATGACGCGCACGTCGCGCGCCATCGCGAGCAGCATCTTGCGGAAGTTTTCCGCCTGCGCTTCCTCGCGGCTGCGGAATTCCATCTTGTCGAGCTTCGACAGGCCGTCGACCAGCTCGGCGACCTTCGGGCCGAATCGCTCGGCCAGCTCGTTCTTGGTCACGCCCTGGTCTTCCATCACGTCGTGCAGCAACGCGGCCATCACGGCCTGCGCGTCGAGCTTCCAGCCGGCGCAGATTTCCGCGACGGCGACGGGATGGGTGATGTAGGGCTCGCCGCTCTGGCGATATTGACCGAGGTGGGCTTCGTCGCTGAAGTGGAACGCCGCCTTGACCTCTTTGATTTCGTCCGGACCGAGATACTCGGCAAGCGCGGCGGTCAGTTTCGCGATCGAAACGACGCCGTGCTTGCGCGGCTGCTCCGGCGTGGCGGTCGGCCCGAACAGATGCCGGAAGGACTGTTCGAGGACCGCGTCGATGTACTGGCGCGCAGGCGACTGGGCCGTGGCTTCGGTGGTCGAATCCGCGGAGGCGGACGATGGGGTGGTGCTCATATTCGCCTCCAGGTCGAGTCGTTGCGCGCGTGGACTACATGGCTGGAACGGGCCGGATGCGCGTTACACCGGCACCTTCTTCAGCATCTCGACGCCGACCTGGCCGGCAGCGATTTCGCGCAGCGCGACGACGGTCGGCTTGTCGCGGCTTTCGATTTTCGGCGTATGGCCTTGCGCGAGCTGCCGCGCGCGATAGGTGGCGGCGAGCGCCAGTTCGAAGCGGTTCGGGATTTGCTTCAGGCAGTCTTCGACGGTAATGCGAGCCATGTTGGTAATTCCTTCTGAATATAGTCCTTATTCTACCTTATGTCCCTCGTGCCCCGCGTCATTCCGCGTGGGGCAGATGGACGCCGAGGTCGATGAACAGCTCCGTGTGTCGCGCGTACTGCGAAGCAAAACGCAGGCGCGTCGCCGCGACGATGCATTCGAGTTCCGCGAGCGCACGCTCGAAATTCTCGTTGATCACCACGTATTCCGCTTCCGACGCGTGCGCAATCTCGCTGCCGGCGGCCAGCAGGCGTCGCGTGATCACGTTCGGTTCATCCTGGCCGCGCTTCTTCAGGCGCTCCTCGAGCGCATCGAGCGACGGCGGCAGGATGAAGATGCCGACCGCGTTGCGGAACTGCTTCTTCACCTGCAACGCACCCTGCCAGTCGATTTCGAGCAGCACGTCGTGACCGTTCTTCATCTGCTCTTCGATCCAGACGCGCGACGTGCCGTAGTAGTTGCCGTGTACTTCCGCGCTCTCGAGGAATTCGTGCGCCGCGTGACGCGCGCGGAAATCCTCGACGGTCGTGAAGTGGTAGTGCTGGCCGTCCTGCTCGCCCGGGCGCGGCTTGCGCGTCGTGTACGAGATCGACAGGCAGATGTCGCTGTCCTTCGACAGCAGCGCGTTCACGAGCGTCGACTTGCCGGCGCCCGACGGCGCGACGACCATGAACAGGTTGCCGGGATAGACGCCGCCATGCAGCGAATGCGACGCGTGGCCGTCGCGGTTAAGGTCGGTCATGTTGCTGTTACTCCAGGTTTTGCACTTGCTCGCGCATCTGCTCGATCAGCAGCTTCAGCGCCATCGACGCATCGGCGAGTTCCTTCGCCGCCGCCTTCGAGCCGAGCGTGTTCGCTTCGCGATTCAGTTCCTGCATCATGAAGTCGAGACGCTTGCCGACGCGGCCGCCCTTCTCGATCACGTGACGCGTTTCGTTCAGGTGCGCGGTGAGCCGCGACAGCTCTTCCGCGATGTCGATCCGGATCCCGTACATCGTCACTTCCTGACGGATGCGCTCCGCGGCTTCCTCGCGCGTGACGACCGTCGAGCCGCCTTCCGGCGCCGCGAGGCCGAGCGCTTCCTGCAGCCGCTCGACGATCTTCTGCTGGTGCTTCGCGATCAGCTCCGGCACGAGCGGCGTGATGCGCGCGACGATCGCCTCCATCTCGGTAACGTTCGACAGCAGCATCGTCGCCAGTTGCGCGCCTTCGCGCGAACGCACGACGACGAGCTCGCCGATCGCTTCCTTGCCGCAGGCGAGCACCGCGTCGCGGATCGCTTCCGCGGACACGCCGCTCTCGGCGAGCACGCCGGGCCAGCGCAGGATTTCGCCCGCGCGCAGGCGGCCGACGCCCGGGAACGAATCGAGCACCGCGCGCTCGAGCTCGGCAAGCTGGCCGAGCGCCGACTGGTTCAGCGCGCCCGCGCCGATGCTCTGCTCGCCGCGCTGCAGGTTGATGCGCACGTCGACCTTGCCGCGCGACAGCTTGTTCATCAGCATTTCGCGCAGCGCGGGTTCGCACGCGCGCACGTCGTCCGGCATCCGGAAATTGAGATCGAGGAAGCGCGAGTTCACGGTGCGCAGTTCGACCGACACGCTGGTGCCGCCGTTGCCGGTGGCCGTCACGAGTTCGCGCGTCGCGCTCGCGTAGCCCGTCATGCTGTAGATCATGGTTCGTCTCGCCGTCTGGTGCCCTCGCGGGCGGGGGGGGATATGTCGAGGCGCCCGGCGCGTCGGAAAGCGCGGGGCGGCAAGCGCGCATTATCCCATTTTTGCGGACCACCCCGCCGGGCGCGCCCGCCGTTCGGCGCTAAAATCGGGGTTTCCTCTTCTTCCGCGATTTCCCCATGACGTCTTCCGTTTCCCGCCCGAGCGGCCGCCGCGCCGACGAACTGCGCAAGGTCGCCCTCACGCGCCACTACACGAAACACGCCGAAGGCTCCGTGCTGGTCGAATTCGGCGACACCAAGGTGCTCTGCACCGCGAGCGTCGCCGAGCGCGTGCCCGAATTCCTGCGCGAGCGCGGGCAAGGCTGGCTGACCGCCGAATACGGGATGCTGCCGCGCGCGACCCACACGCGCAGCGACCGTGAAGCCGCGCGCGGCAAGCAGACGGGCCGCACCCAGGAAATTCAGCGCCTGATCGGCCGCGCGCTGCGCGCGGTGTTCGATCTCGAGGCGCTCGGCCCGCGCACCATCCACATCGACTGCGACGTGATCCAGGCCGACGGCGGCACGCGCACGGCCAGCATCACCGGCGCGTTCGTCGCTGCGCACGACGCCGTGTCGACGCTGATCGCGGCCGGCAAGCTCACGCGCTCGCCGATCACCGATCACGTCGCCGCGATTTCGGTCGGCGTGTACGAAGGCGCACCGGTGCTCGACCTCGACTACGCGGAAGATTCGCGCTGCGACACCGACATGAACGTCGTGATGACGGGCGCGGGCGGCTTCGTCGAAGTCCAGGGCACGGCCGAAGGCGTGCCGTTCTCGCGCGCCGAGATGAATGCGCTGCTCGACCTCGCGCAGGGCGGGATCGCCGAGCTCGTGCAGTTGCAGAAAGACGTCCTGGGTGCGAGCCATGCCTGACGACCGCACCGTCGCGCCGCTGTCGCGCATCGTTCTCGCGTCGAACAACCCGGGCAAGCTGCGCGAATTCACCGCGCTGTTCTCGACGGTCGGCATCGAGATCGTCCCGCAGGGCGACCTCGCCGTGCCCGAGGCGGAAGAGCCGTTCGGCACGTTCATCGAGAACGCGCTGACCAAGGCGCGTCACGCGTCGCGGCTCACCGGGCTGCCGGCGATCGCCGACGATTCGGGCCTGTGCGTGCGCGTGCTGCGCGGCGCGCCGGGCGTCTATTCGGCCCGCTACGCGCAGCGCGCGGGCCGCGACAAGGGCGACGCGGCGAACAACGCGTATCTCGTCGAGCAACTGCGCGGCATCGACGACCGGCGCGCATACTACTGTTGCGTGCTCGCGCTCGTCCGCCATGCGGACGACCCGGAGCCGCTGTTCGCCGAAGGTCGCTGGGCCGGCGAGATCGTCGACACGCCGCGCGGCGAACACGGATTCGGCTACGACCCGTATTTCTACCTGCCGTCGCTCGGCGCGACGGCCGCCGAACTCGAGCCCGCCGTGAAGAACACGCACAGCCATCGCGCGCTGGCGCTGAAAGCGTTGCTCGCGCGGCTCGCGGAGGAAGCATGACCGTACCCGACACCCATTCGCTGCGGGAGGTCGCATGAGCCAGGCCGCGGAAACCGGCGCGCGCGTCGTCGCGACCTTCACGTCGCCCGGCCAGGTGCGCCTCACGTCGCTGCCGCCGCTCGCGCTGTACGTGCATTTCCCGTGGTGCGTGCGCAAGTGCCCGTACTGCGATTTCAACTCGCACGAATGGAAAGGCGAGCGGTTTCCGGAAACCGAGTATCTCGACGCGTTGCGCGCCGATCTCGAGCAGGCGCTGCCGCTCGTGTGGGGCCGGCAGGTGCATACCGTGTTCATCGGCGGCGGCACGCCGAGCCTGCTGTCGGCGGCCGGTCTCGACCGGATGCTGTCCGACGTGCGCGCGCTCTTGCCGCTCGACGCCGATGCCGAGATCACGCTCGAGGCGAATCCGGGCACGTTCGAAGCCGCGAAGTTCGCGCAGTTCCGCGCAAGCGGCGTGAACCGCCTGTCGGTCGGCATCCAGAGCTTCAACGAAGGGCATTTGAAGGCGCTCGGCCGGATTCACGACACCGCGCAGGCACGCGCGGCCGTCGAGATCGCCGCGAAGAACTTCGACAACTTCAACCTCGACCTGATGTTCGCATTGCCGAACCAGACGCTCGACGAATGCCGCACCGACATCGAGACCGCGCTGTCGTTCGCGCCGCCGCACCTGTCGCTGTATCACCTGACGCTCGAGCCGAATACGCTGTTCGCGAAGTTCCCGCCGGTGGTCCCCGACGACGACGCGTCGGCCGACATGCAGGAATGGATCCATGCGCGCACGGCCGAAGCCGGCTACGGGCGCTACGAAGTGTCCGCGTACGCGAAGCCGAATCATCAGTGCAAGCACAACCTGAACTACTGGCGCTTCGGCGACTATCTCGGCATCGGCGCGGGCGCCCATACGAAGCTGTCGTTCCCGAACCGGATCCTGCGGCAGGCACGCTACAAGCATCCGGCGACCTTCATCGAGCAGGCGAAGGCCGGCGCGGCCGTGCAGGAAGAGCGCGAAGTCGGCGCGCGCGACCTGCCGTTCGAATTCATGCTGAACACGCTGCGGCTCGTCGAGGGCTTCCCCGTGCACAGCTTCGCGGAACGCACGGGCCTGCCGATGAGCACGATCGAGCCGGCGCTGAAGGAAGCGGAGCGGCGCGGACTGATCACGCGCGATTTCACGCGAATCGCGCCGACGCCGCTTGGCCAGCGTTTCCTCAACGACCTGCAGGAATTGTTCCTGCGCGACGACTGAACGAATGAACGAGGCGGCATTTCGGTTACAATGCCGCCTCGTGTGGAAGCGTGGCCGAGCGGTTTAAGGCACTGGTCTTGAAAACCAGCGACGGGAAACTGTCCGTGAGTTCGAATCTCACCGCTTCCGCCAGGAAGTTCGCCGAACCCCGTCCATTCGCAGAATGACGGGGTTTTTGTTTGTCCGCGCGCGTGCGCCCCGCACTTCCCGACGCGCCCCGCCGGATGCCGTTACAATCCGGCGCTCCGATTCGCGAAACGGGAAATCCACGTCATGAAGCCCTTCCTCGTCTCGTCGCTCGTCGCCGTGCTGGCCGCCGCCAGCATGCATGCAGCGGCCGACACCGCCTCCGGCAGCGACGCGCAGGCGTCGTGCGCGATTGCGTACGTGACCGGCGTCGGCGGCTCGCCGCGCGGCCTGAGCGAATACCTCGCGAGCCCGTCGCCCTACAACTACCTGAAGGACAACGACCTCCAGTGCAAGGTCGGCGACGACGGACGCACGTCGAACTGTACCGGCGTGACCTATCTGCGCAACGAACTGGTCAGCGTGTACGACGATTCCGATCCAGCGACGCTGACGGTCGTGGCGCGCGTGGAGCTCGATCATGGCCAGAAATACCCGGTGATCATCGTCGTGCAGCGCAAGAACGCGCGCTGCAAACAATGACGCAGCGCGGCGCGCGAATCCGTCAATCGGAACGGCACGCGCGTTCGTGCCGAACCTCGCGCGGCATCTGAGCCACGGGCCCGGCAGCGGCCCGTCGTTGCGTCGCACCGCGCCGGACGCCTCCCGGCCCGCCCCGCCATCGCCTAGAATTCGTTCAACACGGCGACACGAACGCCGCCGCGTATTCGATGCCGCACGCGCCACCCTGCGCGCGGCACACGGAGATCGCCATGACCGACCTGTCGAGCGCGACGGAACCCGTCGATTACGAAGGCTTCGAGATCCATGTCGTGCCGGCCGCGATGCCCGGCAGCGACACGCGCTATACCTACACCGGCTACGTGTGCCATCCGGGCGTGAATCCCGCGCTGCCCGGCCATGCGGTGCCGTTCCACGCGGACGGCGAGGAAAGCTTCGCGAGCCTCGACGAGGCCACCCGCGAAGCCGTGCACATCGGCAAGAGCATCATCGACGGCACGCATCCCGACCTGTCGGTACTGTCGCTCGTCACGCACGGCTTCTGAGCCGGCCGGCATCGCTTGCCAGCGTGCGCGCGGCAAGCCGAGGTTGCCGCATCAGATGACCGCGTCGCCCGGCCGGACGAACGCTGCACGCCATCGCTTTCAACCCTCCAACAGGCGCGTCCACCGCGCACGCTGTCACCTGTCGCGTCACATCGCGATGTACACGGCACGACGCGGCACCCGGCCGTCATCATCAGCGATAGCAGCGACCGGTCCCGCGCGCTATGCGTTTCTCCCCATATCGCCGCGCGCCGGTACGCCTATCATTTTTTTATCGTCCCTCCTGGCCATCACCTCATGCGCCCCCTTCTCCGTCCGCGCGTCGCGCGGCTTCGTGTTGCGACGCTGGCCGTCGTCGCCCTGCTTGCCGCGTGCACGATCACGCCGCCCTCGTCGCTACGCTCGGTCCTGACGATTCCGTCGGTCACCCGCAGCGGCAGCCTCGACCAGTATCGCGTCGAGGTTGCCCATCGTGTCGCCGAACGCAATCCGTCCGGCATGCTGCACGGCACACCGCAGGCGATGCTGCGTTCGCTCGTCGTCGTCGCCTTCACCGTCGATGGCAGCGGCCGCGTGGTGAACGCATCCGTCTACCGCAGCAACGGCGACAGCGAAGCGGAAGCGCTCGCGCTCGCGTCGCTGCGCCGCTCGGCACCGCTGCCGGCCCCGCCGTCGCGGCTGCTCGACGGCAACGGCCGGCTCGAACTGATGGAAGGCTGGCTCTTCAACGACGACGGCCACTTCCAGCTGCAAAGCACCGCCTCCGCGCAGGCGCAATCGATCGATTGACGCGCCGCCGCAGCCCGATTGCCGGTGAGCGGCGGCGCTGGCTATAATTTTCCGCACTCGCGCGGCCATCACGCCGCGCGTGCGTTCGCGCGCCCCACCCGGCAAGCGAGCCGACCACGCCGGCACCGGGCGGCGGCGACGTACCCGTCTCCATCGTCGACCGGCGGGTGACGTCCGCGCCACGGCGCGCGTCCACGCCGCCACCGCGTCATCCGCATCATCCTCTGCTCGGCTGCACCCGGCAGGCCGTCGCCTGCCCGAACGCACGCTCAGCCGACCGCCCCAACGACAAAACGGAGACATCCATGTCCGCATCCCCCCCGGCCGTTGCACACGCAACCGGTTCGGCCGGCGCCGTCAGCCACCGGCGCATCGTGTTCGCGAGCTTCATCGGCACCGCGATCGAGTTCTACGACTTCTACGTGTACGCGACGGCCGCCGCGCTCGTCATCGGCCCCGTGTTCTTCCCGCACGGCTCCGCGACGGCGCAGGCGCTGTCCGCATTCGTCACGTTCGGCATCGCGTTCATCGCACGCCCGATCGGCTCGTTCCTGTTCGGGCACTTCGGCGACCGTATCGGCCGCAAGTCGACGCTCGTCGCCTCGCTGCTCGTGATGGGCGTGTCCACCACCGCAATCGGCTTCGTGCCCGGCTACGACGCGATCGGCGCGCTCGCGCCGGTGCTGCTGTGCGTGCTGCGCTTCGGTCAGGGGATCGGCCTGGGCGGCGAATGGGGCGGCGCGGCGCTGCTCGCGACCGAGCATGCGCCGCAGGGCAAGCGCGGCTGGTTCGGGATGTTCCCGCAACTGGGGCCGTCGGTCGGCTTCCTGATGTCGAACGGGCTGTTCTTCGCGCTCGCGCTGTCGCTGTCCGACGAGCAGTTCCGCAGCTGGGGCTGGCGCATTCCGTTCCTCGTCAGCGCGGTGCTCGTCGCGCTCGGGCTGTACGTGCGGCTCAAGATCACCGAAACGCCCGCGTTCCAGGCGGCCCTCGAGCGCAACGAGCGCGTGCGCGTGCCGGTCGCGACGCTCGTCACGCAGCACTGGCAGCCGACGCTGCTCGGTGCGCTCGCGATGGTCGTCTGCTACACGCTGTTCTACATCTCGACGGTGTTCTCGCTGTCGTACGGCGTGTCAGCGCTGCATATTCCGCGCCAGAGCTTCCTCGGCCTGCTGTGTTTCGCGGTCGTCTTCATGGGGCTCGCGACGCCGCTGTCCGCATGGGCGTCGGACCGCTTCGGCCGCAAGCCGGTGCTGGTCGTCGGCGCGATCGCCGCGCTGCTGTCGGGGTTCGCGATGGAGCCGCTGCTCGGCAGCGGGTCGATGCCGCTCGTTGCGCTGTTCCTGACGATCGAGCTGTTCCTGATGGGCGTGACGTTCGCACCGATGGGCGCGCTGCTGCCGGAACTGTTCCCGACCAACGTCCGCTATACGGGCGCGGGCGTCGCGTACAACCTCGGCGGGATTCTCGGCGCGTCGATCGCACCGTATATCGCGCAACTGCTGGCTGCGCGCGGCGGCCTGTCGTGGGTCGGCGGTTACGTGTCGGTCGCGGCGGCGATCAGCCTGATCGGCGTACTGCTGATGCGCGAAACGCGCGACGCATCGCTCGTCTGACCCTCCGGGGCGACCCGGGTTGTGCAGCGGCGGCGGCTCTCTATACTCGATTCTGGGCGCGTCGTTGCGCGCCCGGGGATTCCGCCCCGACAGGAGCCGCCGCGATGAATATCCGCCTCGCCAATGCCGACCTCGTCCTGATCCTCGCGCTCGCGCTGGGTGGCGCGTTGCTGCTCGCGCTGCGGTTCCGGCCAAAGACCTGGCGCGGCCTCGTGTTCGAGGCGCTGCTGGCGAATCTCGCGGCGATCGCCGCCGTCGTCACGGTCGAGGCGCTGCTGGCGTAACTCCGCCCGGCAGCCGTCAGGCTACCGCCCGCACCGGCAACACGTCGTAGACCGGTCCCACGGTATCGATTGCCTTCATCGCGTCGTCCACGCTCGGCGCGGCGCCGGACTCACCGATCGACAGCGCGTGCGGTGCGCCGCCGATGCCGAAGTGGGCGCGCGAGGTGGCCACGAAAATCATCACCGTCGGACGCCGCAGCGCGTGCGACAGATGCACCATCCCCGTATCAACACCGATGACCAGCGCCGCCCGGCTCATCGTCGCGGCGAGTTCGCCCAGCGACATGGCCGGCAGCACGACCGCGCCAGGCGCCTGCATCGCGATCTCCTGCGCGTCGCGATGCTCGGACGACGAGCCCCATGGCAGCAGCACGCGCAAGCCGCGCGCCATCATCCGGGTAGCCAGTTCAACCCAATGGCCGGTCGGCCATTTCTTGTCGGAATTCGACGTCGCGTGGAACAGCAGCATGAACGGCGCACCCTCGGTAACTGCGGGCGGCAACGTGACGTCGGGCGGTTCGATCCCGTACGAGGCGATACCCTCGGGCGCATAGCCGAGCGCTTCGCCCGCGCTGATGCGCATGCCGTGCCACGCATCGCATGCAGGCTTCGGGCCAAAACGATGCGAATACGCGAAACGCGCCCCTGTCTCGCCAAGATCCGGGGTCCGGTAACCGACGCGGCGCCCGGCGCGCGCCAGCGCCGCAATGATCGCGCTCTTGTAGACGCCGTGCAGATCGATGACCGCGTCGTAGCGGTGCGCACGCAGCGCACCGATCGAGGCCGAGATCGCCTTCAGGTCGCCGGCGTTACGCATTTTCTTGAAGCGGCGCAGCGGCGCGCACAGGACGGTGCTCACTCCCGGATGCCAGCGCACGATCTCCGCACACGATTCGTCCACGGCCCAGTCGACCGACACGCCGGGAAAGGCGCGATGCAGGTCGGCGACGACGGGCAGCGTCTCGACGACGTCGCCGAGCGACGTCACTTTTACGATAAGAATGCGTTTCACGATGTGCGGGTATTCCTGACTGGCCATTCGGCATGCTAACGACGGTTGCGGTGCGCATACATTACGTCAACATTACATTTGCAACAAATTGCATCTCTTTTGTGAATTTTTGTCGCGCCTTGCGGGCGTTTGTCGTCCCCGCTGGCATCCGGTTCTTTTTATAATTCATTCTTTGCCTCCGGCCCGAGCCAATGCCGCGCCCCGCCCTTCCTTCGCTGTTCCCCGCCCTCACCCGCCGCTCGCTGCGAATCTGGCGCCAATATGGTGTTTTCTGGCTCGGCGCGATCGTCGTCGGCCTCGCCGCCGTACTGTACGCCCGGTTGATCGACTGGGGCTACGAGACTTTCCGCGCGATGCGCGATCACGCCGTCTGGCTGCCGCTGCTGTTGACGCCGGCGATCGCCGCGATGTCGGTGTGGGTCACGCGCCGTTTCTTCCGCGGCGCCGAGGGCAGCGGCATCCCGCAGGTGATCGCGACGCTGCATGCGCGCCCGAGCGCATTCGGCGCCCGGCTGCTGACGCTGCGCATCCTGTTCGGCAAGGTACTGATCTCGTTCCTCGGCATCCTCGGCGGCTTCACGATCGGTCGCGAGGGGCCGACGGTACAGGTCGGCGCGGCGCTGATGTTCAACCTGCGGCGCTTCTACCCGCGCTCGAACGCGCAGATCGAACGCCAGCTGGTGCTGGCCGGCGCGGCGGCCGGGCTGTCTGCCGCATTCAATACGCCGCTCGCCGGCATCGTGTTCGCGATCGAGGAGCTGACCCGCAGCTTCTCCGCGCGCGCCAGCGGCGTATTGATCACCGCGATCATCCTCGCCGGCGTGGTCGCGCTCGGCCTGAACGGCAACTACACGTATTTCGGCACGATCGACACGGGCCTCCATTTCCCGAAACTGCTGGCGGTCGCGGTGCTGGTCACCGCGATCGTGACGGGCATCGCGGGCGGCCTGTTCTGCTGGCTGCTGCTCAACACGGGGCGTTGGCTGCCCGGGCAACTGCTGGGCCTGTATCGCGAGCGGCCGGTCACGTTCGCCGCGCTGTGCGGCTTCGCGATCGCCGTCGTGGGGCTCGTGTCCGGCGGCACGACGTTCGGCAGCGGCTACGCCGAAGCGCGCGGCCTGCTCGACGGCAGCCAGCAGCTGTCGGTGTTCTATCCGTTCCTGAAGATGGTGTCGATGGTCGCGTCGTATCTGCCGGGCATCCCGGGCGGGATCTTCGCGCCGTCGCTGTCGATCGGCGCCGGCTTCGGCAATCTGCTGCATGCGGTGTTCACCAACATGAGCCTGCCGATGCTGATCGCGCTCGCGATGGTCGGCTATCTGGCCGCCGTCACGCAGTCGCCGATCACGTCGTTCGTGATCGTGATGGAAATGATCAACGGTCATGCGCTCGTGATTTCGCTGATGGCGACCGCACTGGTATCGAGCCGCGTCTCGCGCTTTTTCGCGCCGCCGCTCTACGAAACGCTCGCGCAGCGCTATCTCGCGCCGCCCGTCGCGGCCGCCGCACCGGCCGCGGCAACCGCGGCGGCCGCTGCGAGCAACGTGACCGATGTGACCGAACCCCAGGACGCGAACGCGGCCCCCGCCGATCCGCTCGACACGCTGCGCGACGAAGATGGCAGCGAGCCGGCCGCCGCTGCGGCAGCCGACAGCGCCGCGCATGCGCCGGCGCCGCACGATGCCGGACCGGCTGCGACCGACGCGAACGGTCCGGCGCAACAGCACGGCCCGCGCGACGCTCAATAGATCACGACGGGCGCCGGCCGGTAGTAGACCGGCCGCGCCGGCACGACGATGCACCCGGCCAGCGTGATCGCGACGAGCACGATGGCGATTGCGGTTCTTTTCATCGCGCGCCTCCATCAGGCCCAGTGGCCACGCGTCCAGAACCAGTTCGGACCGCGCTGGTCCCAATGCCCCGGCACCCATTGCATGCCGACGCGCTCGGTTTCCCAGTGGCCGCCGATCCACACGTAGCGGCCATGATCCCAGCGCCAGTGTCCGCGCTCCCACACATAGCCCACGCGCATGGCCGGTACGACCTCGTAGCGCACGGGCGGCGGCGCATTCGGCGCGACGACGACGATTTCCTCGGTGCGCACGGCGACCGGCTCCGCGATCACCATGCGGCCCTGCGGCGCGACCACGGGCGTGCCGACGAGAATCTCGTCGGCCTGCGCGGCAAACGGGGCGACGACGGCCGACAGGCCCGCGGCGAACAGCGCGAGCGAAACGATACGACGGGAAACGGTAGGGACAGCCATCGGAACCTCCTGGTTGAACAAGTCACGCGAGCGTATTCGTTCAATGCGGGAAGGTCGATTACGGCCGACAGGCGCCGTGTTACGGCGTGCCCGAAAGTGCAACAGGGCGTAAGACGCGCACGGCGGCGGACGCCGCCGTGCGGAGGGACACGCGCCAAGCGTCAGGCTTGCGGGATCTCGATCTTCACTTCGAGGACTTCGAGATCGTCCTGGCGCTCGAGGCTCACGCGGATGTCATCGTTCGAAATATGGACGTACTTCGAGATGACCGCGACCAGCTCTTTCTGCAGCGCCGGCAGGTAATCGGCCGGCGGCCGGCCGCCGACCCGCTCGTGCGCGATGATGAGCTGCAGGCGCTCCTTCGCGACCGATGCGGACTTCTTCTTCTCGCCGAGGAGAAACGAAAGGATGGACATGGGCGGCCTCCGTTACTTGCTGCCGAAGAGGCGCTGCAGCAGGCCCGGCTTCTGGTAATCGGTGAAGCGCAGCGGCTTGTCCTCGCCGAGGAAGCGCGAGACGACGTCCTTGTACGCTTCCGCGACGTCGGTGCCGTCGATATGCACGGCCGGCAGACCCTGGTTCGACGCGTGCAGCACGGCTTCCGACTCGGGCACCACGCCGATCAGCTTGATGCGCAGGATCTCGCTGATGTCCTCGAGCGACAGCATCTCGCCTTCGCTCACGCGCTTCGGGCTGTAACGCGTGATCAGCAGGTGTTCCTTGATCGGCTCCTTGCCTTCCGTCGCGCGTTTCGTCTTCGACGACAGGATGCCGAGAATGCGGTCCGAGTCGCGCACCGACGACACTTCCGGGTTCGTGACGATCAGCGCTTCATCGGCGAAGTACATCGCGTGCAGCGCGCCGGCCTCGATACCGGCCGGCGAATCGCAGACGATGTATTCGAAATCCATCGCGACGAGGTCGTTCAGCACCTTCTCGACGCCGTCGCGCGTCAGCGCATCCTTGTCGCGCGTCTGCGACGCCGGCAGGATGAACAGGTTCTCGCACTTCTTGTCCTTGATCAGCGCCTGGTTCAGGTTCGCTTCGCCCTGGATCACGTTCACGAGGTCATACACGACGCGACGCTCGCAGCCCATGATGAGATCGAGGTTGCGCAGGCCGACGTCGAAGTCGATCACGGCCGTCTTGTGGCCGCGCAGCGCGAGACCCGACGCGAAGCTCGCGCTCGTCGTCGTCTTGCCCACGCCGCCCTTGCCCGAGGTCACCACGATGATTTTTGCCATTTACCCAATACCCTGTGTTCGTCAATGAGAGCCGACCGATCCGGAGCGCACCGTGTGAATCACGTCAGGCGCAGCGGTTCGATCATCAGTTTTTCCTCTTCGAGCCGGATCTGCACCGATTTGCCCAGTACGTCGGCGGGCAGCGGGTTCTCGGTCGTTCGATAGATACCCGCGATCGAAATCAGTTCCGGTTCGAGACACGTGCAGAAAATGCGCGCGTCGTGATTGCCGTGCACGCCCGCGAGGGCGCGGCCGCGCAACGGCGCGTAGATGTGGATATTGCCTTCCGCGATGATTTCCGCGCCGTGACTGACCGGCGCGAGCACCACGAGGTCTCCTTTCGCGTAAATCTGCTGCCCCGAACGCAACGGCCGGTCGATCACCAGCGTCTGGCCTCCGGCCTGCAAGAGCGTCGGCGCGGGGTCCGACGACTGTTCGGGCGCCGCTGCGGCTGCCGGAGCGGCGGCGGCCTCGACGGCTGGCACAGCCGCCGGTTCCGCTTCGTCCGCAGGTTTCGCGGCCGGCGCGCGACGATCGCGCGCCTCCAGCAACGGCAGGCCGGCTTCCCCCGCCCAGCCCTGCGTTGCCAGTGCGACGACGCCCACCGGACGCATCCGCACGTCGTTCAGCATCTGGCGGATGTCCGCGAGCGCGACGCGTTCGCCGTCAGCCAGGCGGCGGACGTCGATCGCGACGACATCGTCGGCGAAAAACTCGGGAGTCGCTTCGAAGCGCTTGACCAGTTCGGTACGCAACGCATCGAGATCGGTCGTCTTCACGGTGAACAGCAACGTATCGACCGATCCGCTGCGCAGCTCGAAGAATGGCGATTTTTTAAGCGACATGGACACTCTGCAAAAAATTTTTGCGTATTTTACAGGCGTCCACGCGTGCGGCCATTATTTTTGGGACTCGGGGTCGCGGCGACCCGGGCGGACGCGCGACCGGCAGGGGGGCAGGCAGGCGGGCGACCGGGCTGTCATCGCGCCGCGCGGCTGGCGTTTCGCGGTCGCGTCAGTGCTTCACCTGCGATACGAACAGCGATTTCATCGCGCCGGGCATCCGGGCGATCGGCGCATGTTCGCCGGTGTTGCCGAAACCCGCGCGCTCGTAGAAGCGGATCGCGTTGCGGTTCGCATCGGCGATCCACGCGTAGACGTCGGTGGCGCCGCGCTCGGCGAGCCACGCGGTGGCCGTCTCCAGCAGCAGCACGCCGCCGCGCAGGTGACGCACCGCGTGCGCGACCCACAGTTCGCTGACGAACGCGCGCCGATCGGGCGTGTTGTCGAAATACGCGCCGATCATGCCGGCCGGATGGCCTTCGGTGTACAGCAGGAAAGTCGTCGACTCGTCGGACACGGCGCGCTGCGCGGCGATCGCCGACGCTGCGTCCGCTTCGACGGTCAGCAATTCGGCCTCCGGCGCTTCGCCGGGCGCGTAGGGCTCACGCAGCGATGCAGCGCGGAGTTCGCGATACACGCCGCCCTGATCGGCAGCGATACGACGAACGGTCAAGGTCGAACTCATGCAGGCACAGCCCCCTTCGGACAGCAAGCTATTAGCTTCAACCGAAAGCGGGGCATGAGTCAAATCGTAATTTTCAAATGGCGGCGCGGATCGAAAGGCAGCAAGTGTCATCAGCGACGACACGCGTCGATCGGTGTGCAGGTGCAGCATCGGGGCATTGACGCAGGCGGTCGGACGGTGAACGTGCCGCCCTCGTTTGGCGCATCGCCCCGTTCTCCTTGCCATGCATGGCCACCCGGTTTCAAGTCGCGCTGAATGGCCGCGCGGCGGCCGTAATGCCGCGTAATATAAGCAAACGAAAAACACGCTGCGCCAATCCTTCGTCACCGTCTTTATTGCGACGCAACATTTGTTGCAGCCCCATCACCCGGCATGCGCTCGCCGCGCGCCGGGCCATTCATCCGACGAACGCGACGCTCCGTGCGGGTCGATCCGCCCTCGCCTGCATGTTTCAATCGGCGCGTGTCGGCCCTTCCCGGCGCGCGGTGCGCGCACCCCGCCGTTTGGAGCGCCGCGCCTAACGCCGGCGTTTGGCAAGCGCGCGCACCGGTCGTATAACAGGCAGAACCGGGCGACGATCCGGAGGCCGCCGCGCACGTCGCGGACCACGAGGATTCGAACAATCTTGCATGCGGCCGCCCGCGGGCTGGCCGACTGGAGGGAGACAATGGCAATGACCGACGAATCGGCTTCGGGCTGGTCGGATGGCAAGCGTTACCTGTGGCTGCTCGGCGCGCTGACGATCACGCTGCCGATCCTCGCTGCACAGCTCGCGCTGTCGACGGGCCTGCATGTGTTCTGGTGGTTCGGCCCGCTGTTCGCGTTCGGCGTGATCCCGATCCTCGACACGCTGATCGGCGACGATCGCGACAATCCGCCCGAGGCCGTCGTGCCGCATCTCGAACGCGAGCGCTATTACCGGTACATCGTCTATCTCGCGACCTTCGTCGAATACGTCGCGTTCTTCATGTGCGTGTGGATCGTCGGCACGCATGCGCTCGCGTGGTACGACTATGTCGGCTTCGCGCTGTCGCTCGGCGCCGCGACCGGGATCTCGATCAATACCGCGCACGAACTCGGGCACAAGACCGACCGCTTCGAACGCTGGCTCGCGAAGATCACGCTCGCGCCGGTCGCGTACGGCCACTTCTACGTCGAGCACAACCGCGGCCATCACGTGCGCGTCGCGACGGCCGAGGATCCGGCGAGCGCGCGCTACGGCGAGTCGTTCTGGGCGTTCCTGCCGCGCACGGTGACCGGCAGCATCCGCTCGGCGTGGCGGCTCGAAAAGGCGCGCCTCGAACGGCTCGGGCAGTCGCCGTGGACCTGGCGCAACGAAGTGCTGCACGCGTGGGCGATGACCGCCGTCGTGTGGGGCATCGCGATCGCGATGGCCGGCAAGGTCGTGATTCCGTTCCTCGTGATCCAGGCCGTCTACGGCGCGTCGCTGCTCGAAGTCGTGAACTACGTCGAGCACTACGGGCTGGGCCGTCGCAAGCTGCCGAGCGGCCGCTACGAACGCTGCACGCCGCAGCATTCGTGGAACAGCAATCACGTCGTCACGAACCTGTTCCTGTACCAGTTGCAGCGACACGCCGACCATCACGCGAATCCGACGCGCTCGTACCAGGCGCTGCGCCACTTCGACGATGCGCCGCAATTGCCGGCCGGCTACGCGACGATGATCCTGTTCGCGTACGTGCCGCCGCTCTGGTATCGCGTGATGAACCCGCGCGTCGTCGCCCACTATCGCGGCGACATGGCGCAGTCGAACATCAAGCCGTCGATCCGCGACAGGGTGCTGGCGCAGTATCCGGCGGCGGCGTGATGGTTCTGTGAGGGCTGCGTAGAAACTGGTGGGCGCACCGGCTGCCGGTTTTGCACGCGTGCGCGGTGCGGCAGCCATGCAACGACTGTCAGGACTTCCGACGACCGGTTCGTCACGGGGCGATGGTGTTCATCAGGCAGCCGGGCTGCATCGAAGATGCGACCCGATGCGGGCGCGCCGCCGGCCCAAAACGAAAAACCCCTTGATCCTGCCGGATCAAGGGGCTTCGTATTTTGGCGGAGAGGGTGGGATTCGAACCCACGGTACGGGGAAACCGTACGCCTGATTTCGAGTCAGGTACATTCGACCACTCTGCCACCTCTCCTTCCTTACTGCATTTCGCGGCTGGTCGTTTCCGCGAGAAAAAGATTATAAGACGATCGCTTCGCCGCTGACAAGCCCTTTCTGCAAATTTTTTGCGAGGGCTTCGAAAGACCCGCGTTACGACGTCTGTGCCGGCGCGTCGATCCGCTCCATGCCGCCCATGTACGGACGCAGTACTTCCGGCACCGTGACCGAGCCGTCCGCGTTCTGGTAGTTCTCCAGCACCGCGACGAGCGTGCGGCCGACCGCCAGACCCGAACCGTTCAGCGTATGCACGAGCTCCGGCTTGCCCTGCGCGTTGCGGAAGCGCGCCTGCATCCGGCGCGCCTGGAACGCCTCGGTGTTCGAGCAGCTCGAGATCTCGCGATAGGTGTTCTGCGCGGGCAGCCACACCTCAAGGTCGAACGTTTTCGCGGCCGAGAAGCCCATGTCGCCCGTGCACAGCGTGATCACGCGGTACGGCAGGCCGAGCTTCTGCAGGATCGCTTCCGCGTGGCCGACCATCTCGTCGAGCGCCGCGTACGACGTTTCCGGCGCGACGACCTGCACCATCTCGACCTTGTCGAACTGGTGCTGACGGATCATCCCGCGCGTGTCGCGGCCGTACGAACCGGCTTCCGAGCGGAAGCACGGGGAATGCGCGGTGAGCTTGATCGGCAGCGCGGCGCCGTCGACGATCGACTCGCGCACGGTGTTCGTCAGCGAAATCTCGGACGTGGAGATCAGGTATTGCGTGACCGTGTTTTCCGCGCCGCCCTTCTCGACGCGGAACATGTCGTCCGCGAACTTCGGCAACTGGCCCGTGCCGTACAGGATCTCCGGGTTCACGATGTACGGCGTGTACGTTTCGGTATAGCCGTGCTGCTGCGTGTGCGTGTCGATCATGAACTGCGCGAGGGCGCGGTGCAGGCGCGCGATCGGGCCGCGCAGCATCGTGAAGCGCGCACCGGCGAGCTTCGCGCCCGTCTCGAAATCGAGGCCGAGCGGCGTGCCGACGTCGACGTGATCCTTCACCTCGAAGTCGAACTGGCGCGGCGTGCCCCAGCGGCGCACCTCGACGTTGTCGGCCTCGTCCTTGCCGACCGGCACGCTTTCGTGCGCGACGTTCGGCATGCCCAGCATCAGGTCGGACAGGCGCGCCTGGATCTCGCCGAGCTTGGCTTCCGACGCCTTCATGTCGTCGCCGATCCCGCTGACTTCGGCCATCACGGCCGACGTGTCCTCGCCCTTCCCCTTCATCGCGCCGATCTGCTTCGACAGGCTGTTGCGGCGCGCCTGGAGCTCTTCGGTGTGGGTCTGGATCGCGCGGCGTTCCGCTTCGAGTGCGGAGAACGCGGCGACGTCGAGGGTGTAGCCGCGATCGGCGAGGCGCTTGGCGACGCCGTCGAGGTCTTTGCGCAGCAACTGGATGTCGAGCATGGGAGGACTTGGAAAATCGTTGTGTAAGACGGGAATTCTAACGCACCGCGCGGCCGCCACGGCACCGTCCGGACGGACAATGCCGCAAATGGGGCGAGCATGGCAGTATCGCATTGCCGGTCTGCGCGTCGGCGGCCGGCGAATTGCCGCGCGACGCGCCATGGCGGATCGCAAACCGCCCGCGCCGGCTGGCGCCAACCGATTCAGGCGGCGCGCCGGCTCCGTATCACAGCACGCCAGGGAATCCGATGACCATCGAACTCGACAAGGATGTACGCGACCGTGCGATCGCGTCGCTGCAACGTTATTTCACAGAAAACATGGACGAGCCGATCGGCAACATCCAGGCCGGCGCGCTGCTGCATTTCTTCGTCCAGGAAATCGCGCCGGCGATCTACAACCTCGCGATCGCCGACGCGCAGGAGCGCCTGCACGCGCGGATCGCCGAACTCGACATCGAATGCCACGAAGAACCGTTCGAATACTGGAAGCAGCAGCCGGGCCGCAAGCGCTGACGCGTCCGCGAGGCGCAGGCCGAACCGGGCCGCGCGGCCTCGTCAGTCCTTCTTGCCGGCTTCGCGATCGAGCTCGCGCAGCCAGGCGAGCTTCTCGGCGATCTTCGATTCGAGCCCGCGCGGCACCGGCTGATACCAGCGCGGCTCGCGCATCCCGTCCGGCAGGTACGTCTCGCCGGCCGCGTACGCGTTCGGCTCGTCGTGCGCGTAACGATACGCGTGGCCGTAGCCGAGTTCCTTCATCAGCTTGGTCGGCGCATTGCGCAGGTGCACGGGCACCTCGCGCGACTTGTCCTGCTTCACGAACGCCATCGCCTGGTTGAACGCGTTGTAGCCGGCGTTGCTCTTCGCCGCGCACGCGAGATAGATCACGGCCTGCCCGAGCGCAAGTTCGCCTTCCGGCGAGCCGAGCCGTTCGTAGGTCTCGGCCGCGTCGTTCGCCACCTGCAACGCGCGCGGGTCGGCCAGCCCGATGTCTTCCCACGCCATCCGCACGATGCGCCGCGCGAGATACTTCGGATCCGCGCCGCCGTCGATCATCCGGCAGAACCAGTACAGCGCGCCGTCCGGGCTCGAGCCGCGGACCGACTTGTGCAGCGCCGAAATCTGGTCGTAGAAGTTGTCGCCGCCCTTGTCGAAGCGCCGCGCGTTCAGCGTCATCGCGCTGCTGACGAAATCGGCATCGATCGTCGCGACCCCGGCCGACGTCGCCGCCGTCTGCGCCTGTTCGAGCAGGTTCAGGAAGCGGCGCGCGTCGCCGTCCGCGTAGCCGACCAGCGTGTCGATCGCCTTGTCGTCGAACGCGAGGCCGTCGAGCGCGATTTCCTGCGCGCGCTTGAGCAACTGACGCATCTCGTCGTCGTTCAACGATTTCAGCACGTACACCTGCGCGCGCGACAGCAACGCCGAATTGACTTCGAAACTCGGGTTTTCGGTCGTCGCGCCGATGAAGGTGACGAGACCCGACTCGACGAACGGCAGCAGCGCGTCCTGCTGCCCCTTGTTGAACCGGTGGATCTCGTCGACGAACAGGATCGTGTGGCGACCGGTGCGGTTCAGCGTGTCCTTCGCCTGCTCCATCGACTCGCGGATGTCCTTCACGCCGCCGAGCACCGCGGACAGCGCGATGAACTCGCAGTCGAACGCGAGCGCGGTGAGCCGCGCGAGCGTCGTCTTGCCGACGCCGGGCGGCCCCCACAGGATCATCGAATGCGGCTTGCCCGATTCGAACGCGAGCCGCAGCGGCTTGCCTTCGCCCAGCAAATGCGTCTGGCCGATCACCTCGGCGAGCGTTTTGGGCCGCAGCGCCTCGGCGAGCGGGCGGCGCGGCTCGACTTGAAACAGGTCGGACATGAACCCTCGCTCCACATCAAACGATAGCGGCCGAACCGGCCGCCGGACCCGACATTATGACAGCCGCGCGAGCGCGCCGCCGGGCCCGGGGGTGCCCACGCCTGTTACCCGCGCCCGGAAACGACACGGGCCTGCCGTCGCCGGCAGGCCCGTTGCAGGAGAACGGCGCGCGGCGCCGGTCAGCCGTTGATCACGTCCGCGCCCTTCGGCACGACGAACTTGAACGTATCGCCCTTCAGCGCCGGGTTCGTCTGGATGTTCGTGAAGGTCAAGAGCGTGACGTTGCCGAACACGTCGTGCAGCTCCATCGCGGCGAGCGTGCCGTTGCGGAAGCCGATGCCGATCCGCTGGAACTGCGTGTCCTGCGCCTTCGGCAGCATCTCGAGCCACTCGATGCCGCCCTTCTCGCCGGCATCGCGCAGCGTGTAGTTCTTGTCGAGATCGTTGCTGCCGAACAGGATCGCGGCGGGGCTCGCGCCCAGCGCGCCGTTCAGCTTGCGCTCGGTGACCTGGTTCAGGTCGCGGTCGTACACGTAGAGCTTGTCGCCGTCGGCCTGCAGCACCTGCTGGTACGGCTTCTGGTACGTCCAGATGAACTTGCCCGGACGCGCGAACACGAACGTGCCGCTCGAATTGTCGGTGGGCTTCGGTGCGGCCTGTGCGGCGCTCGCGCCCTTGGCCGGCGCCTTGACGATCTGCTGCGTGAAATCGCCCTTCGCCGAACGCACCTGCGACACGAAGGCCTTCAGTTGCTCGGTGCCGCCCGCGAACGCGTGCGTCGCCGCGAGCATCAGCGATGCGCCGGCGAGCGCCGCGCCGAGCCAGCGCCGCGTCGAACGAAGGAAAGGGACGAACGAAAGTTGCTGCATATTGCGGTTTTCTCCCTGGGTGGCCGGCGCTGCGGGCGCCGCGGACTCATTCCGCGTCGCGCGCCGGCACAAGAATTTCGCGGTTGCCGCTCGACGACATCGCCGACACGAGCCCCGACTGCTCCATCTGCTCGAGCAGCCGCGCCGCGCGGTTGTAGCCGATCCGCAGGTGACGCTGCACGAGCGAGATCGACGCGCGGCGGTTCTTGATGACGATCTCGACCGCCTGGTCGTACAGCGGATCAGACTCGCCGCCGCCTTCGCCGGTTCCCGCGCCGGCCGAGCCCTCGTCGCCGTCGGCGGTGCCGCCTTCGAGCAGGCCCTCGACGTAGTTCGGCTCGCCCTGCTCCTTGAGCTTCTCGACGACGCGATGCACTTCGTCGTCGGCGACGAACGCGCCATGCACGCGCACCGGCAGCCCGGTGCCCGGCGGCAGGTACAGCATGTCGCCCATCCCGAGCAGCGATTCGGCGCCCATCTGGTCGAGAATCGTGCGCGAGTCGATCTTCGACGACACCTGGAACGCGATCCGCGTCGGCACGTTCGCCTTGATCAGGCCGGTAATCACGTCGACCGACGGACGCTGGGTCGCGAGGATCAGGTGGATGCCGGCCGCACGTGCCTTCTGCGCGATCCGCGCGATCAGTTCCTCGACCTTCTTGCCGACGACCATCATCAGGTCGGCCAGCTCGTCGATCACGACGACGATGTTCGGCAGGCGGCCGAGCGGCTCGGGATCTTCCGGCGTCAGGCTGAACGGGTTCGGGATCTTCTCCTCGCGCTTCGCCGCGTCGTCGATCTTGTTGTTGTAGCCCGCGAGGTTGCGCACGCCGAGCTTGCTCATCAGCTTGTAGCGGCGCTCCATCTCCGCGACGGTCCAGTTCAGCGCATGGCCGGCCTGGCGCATGTCGGTGACGACCGGGCACAGCAGGTGCGGAATGCCTTCGTAGACGCTCATTTCGAGCATCTTCGGATCGATCAGGATCAGGCGCACCTGCTCGGCGGTCGCCTTGTACAACAGCGACAGGATCATCGCGTTGATCCCGACCGACTTGCCCGAGCCGGTCGTACCGGCCACCAGCAGGTGCGGCATCTTCGCGAGATCCGCGCACACCGGCTTGCCGCCGATGTCCTTGCCGAGGCTCAGCGTCAGCGCCGACGACGCGGCCGCATACACCTCGGAGCCGATGATCTCGGACAGGTGCACCGTCTGGCGGCGCTGGTTCGGCAGCTCGAGCGCCATGTAGTTCTTGCCGGGAATCGTCTCGACGACGCGGATCGACACGAGCGACAGCGAACGCGCGAGATCCTTCGCGAGGTTGACGATCTGGCTGCCCTTCACGCCGGTGGCCGGCTCGATCTCGTAGCGCGTGACGACCGGGCCCGGATACGCGGCGACGACGCTCGCCTCGACGCCGAAGTCCTTCAGCTTCTTCTCGATCAGGCGCGACGTGAATTCGAGCGTATCGGCGGAAATCGCTTCCTGCGTCTTCGGCGCGGGGTCGAGCAGCGACACCGGCGGCAGCGTCGAATCGCCCGGCAGGTCGGTAAACAGCGGCACCTGGCGCTCGCGCTCGACGCGCTCGGACTTCGCCGGCGTGACGACCGGCGGCACGATCGTCACCGGCTCGTGGTCCTCGATGCGCACGCGCTCCTCTTCGACCTTGCCTTCGCGGCGCACCGCCGCGGCCTCGCCGAGCTTGCGGTCGCGCTCGGCCTCGCGGCGCAGCTTCGCGACGTTGACGGCGGACAGGATCGCACCGCCGACGCGCTCGGCGACCGACAGCCACGAGAAGCGGAAATACAGCGACAGGCCGATCGCGAGCGCGATCAGCAGCAACAGCGTGCCGCCCGTGAAGCCGAACGCATGCGACATCGCGCCCGCGACGGCTTCGCCGACGACGCCGCCCGGCGCACGCGGCAACTGCACCTTCAGCGACCACATGCGCAGCGCCTCGATGCCGTCGCACGCGAGCACGACCAGCACGAACGCAAAGATTTCGGTGAGCCAGCCGATCGGCCGCTCCGGTTCGTCGGGAATCGCCTCGTGGCGCGTGATGCGGCGGTAGTTGACGGCGATGCGCCGCCCGAGCGGCACGATCAGCCAGTAGGCCGACAGGCCGAACAGCAGCAGGATGATGTCGGCCGTCCACGCGCCGACGCGGCCGGCCCAGTTCGAGATGTGATCGACCTGGGCGGCGTGCGTCCAGCTCGGATCGCGCCGGCTGTAGCTCAGCAGGGCCATCACCAGAAAGGCGCAGAGCGCGACCTGGAGAATCCAGCGGATCTCCGTGAGGAGCTTCGACATCCGGTGCGGCAACGCCTGTGCCTGGGCGGAATAAGGAGCTTTTGCCATGAATCCGTATAAAGAGGACGGGCCGTGCGCCCGCCTGTCGTTCGATCGCGCTTATTGTAAACGCTGCACCGCGCCGCCAAGTGTAAATGACGGTTACATCACGGGGACGGAGCGCCGAACCGGCGCCGCCGACGGCCGCAAGCCGGCCGGATGTCCGCGCGTGCGGCAACGCGCCGCCACCCCGGCCGCCTGCCGTCCGGCCCGCGGCCCCGTGTGGGCGAGGCGCCGCGAAACGCTATCGGCACGATTGAAACTCTCGTTCGGCAGCGCAGCAACGGGGCCTTTATAATGCGCGTCTGATACCCATCTACGACGGCATCCCGGTCAATCCCGGATCGTACGGCGAGCCCCACCCCGCCCGCCGCGGCCGCCTTTTACGGATTCGCACATGTCCACGCCCAAACACGCCAAAGTCCTGATTCTCGGTTCCGGCCCCGCCGGCTACACGGCTGCCGTCTACGCGGCACGCGCCAACCTGTCCCCGGTGCTGATCACCGGCATCGCGCAGGGCGGCCAGCTGATGACCACGACCGACGTCGAAAACTGGCCGGCCGACGCGAAAGGCGTGCAGGGTCCGGAGCTGATGGCGCGCTTCCAGGAGCACGCCGAGCGCTTCAACACCGAAATCGTCTTCGACCACATCCACACCGCGAAACTGCACGAAAAGCCGATCCGCCTGATCGGCGACTCGGGCGAGTACACGTGCGATTCGCTGATCATCGCGACCGGCGCGTCCGCCCAGTATCTCGGCCTGCCGTCCGAGGAAGCGTTCATGGGCAAGGGCGTGTCGGCCTGCGCGACCTGCGACGGCTTCTTCTATCGCAACCAGGAAGTCGCGGTGATCGGCGGCGGCAATACGGCCGTCGAGGAAGCGCTTTACCTCACCGGCATCGCGAAGAAGGTCACCGTGATCCACCGCCGCGACAAGTTCCGCGCGGAGCCGATCCTGATCGACCGCCTGCTGGAGAAGCAAAAGGAAGGCGTCGTCGACATCAAGTGGGATCACGTGCTCGACGAGGTGACGGGCGAGGAGTCGGGCGTCACGGGCCTGCGCATCAAGAACGTGAAGACCGGCGCGACGGAAGACCTGCAGGTGCAGGGCGTGTTCGTCGCGATCGGCCACAAGCCGAACACCGACCTGTTCCAGGGCCAGCTGGAGATGAAGGACGGCTACATCCTGACGAAGAGCGGCCTGCAGGGCAATGCGACGTCGACGAGCGTGCCGGGCGTGTTCGCCGCGGGCGACGTGCAGGACAACGTGTACCGCCAGGCGATCACCAGCGCGGGCACGGGCTGCATGGCCGCGCTCGACGCGCAGCGCTACCTCGAAAGCCTGCACGACAAGAAGTAAGCCGGAAGCCTTTTCGCGGCGGGCGCTACAATGGCGTCCGCTGCCGCGAAGCGGGCTCGACCGGAAAGCCGCTGCCGCCGCGCAGCGGCTTTTTTGTGCCCGCGCGCCCGAACGCGCCTGCCCTGTTATCGAATCATGGCGAAGAACCAGCCCCATCCGAGCGATCCCGCGAAGCGGAAGATCGCTGCCCGTCCCGTGACCCCGGCGCCCGAGGCGCCGCCGCCCGCCCTCGATGCGGCCGCGTTGCGCGGCCAGGGCCTCGCGGGCCTCGGCGCGTTGCGCAAGTCGCTGCAAGGCGAAGCCGACCGTCGCGAACGCGCGCGCATCGAAGCCGCGCAGGCCGAGCGCAAGGCGGAAGCCGACGCAAACCTGTTCCGCAACGAAATCGGCACGATCCGGCCGCTGAACGCGCCGCCACGCGCGTCGTCCGGCCGCATGCCGCCCGACCCGGTGCCGAAACAGACGCAGCGCGACGAGGAAGCCGTGCTGAACGCGACGCTGTCCGACGAATTCGATCCCGAGACGCTGCTCGACAGCGACGACTCGCTGTATTACCACCGCCCCGGCATCAGCCGCGACGTCGTGCGCAAGCTGAGAAGCGGTGCGTGGATCGTGCAGGCGCAGATCGATCTGCACGGGATGCGGCGCGACGAGGCGCGCGATGCGCTCGCCGAATTCATCCGCGAAGCCGGCAAGAAAGGGCTGCGCTGCCTGCGCGTGATCCATGGCAAGGGGCTCGGCTCGATCGGCAAGGAACCCGTGCTGAAGGGCAAGGTGCGCGCATGGCTCGTGCAGAAGGAAGAAGTGATCGCATTCTGCGAGGCGCGCGGCCACGACGGCGGCGCGGGCGCGGTGCTCGTGCTGCTGCAGCCGCACGCGGCGCCGGCCGACCGGGGGCCGCGTGCCGCATCCTAGGCTGACGCTCGCGATCGCGGTACTGGAGGCGATCGCCACGCTGGCCTTCGCGATTTCGGGGTTCATCGAGGCGCGCAAGAACCGTCTCGATTCGGTCGGCACGTTCGTCGTCGCGCTCGCGACCGCGTTCGGCGGCGGCACGCTGCGCGACATCCTGCTCGAGCGCCGGCCGTTCTACTGGGTCGTGCACGACGACTACGTGATCGCGATCTTCGTGCTCGCGCTGTTCGCGCCGTTCGTGCTGCGCATGCTGTCGCGGCTGTCGGCCGAACGGCTGCTGCTGATCGCCGATGCGATCGGGCTCGGCATCTTCAGCATCTCGGGCACGGCGATCGCGCTCGACGCCGAGATGCCGCGCTTCATCGCGGTGATGATGGGCGTGATTACCGGTGTGGTCGGCGGGATCGTCCGCGACGTGCTGTGCAACGACATTCCGCTGATCCTGCGCGATTCGCGGCCGTACGCGACCTGCGCGTTCGTCGGTTGCTGGTTCTACCTGCTGCTCGTGTGGCTGCAGTTCGACTCGGTGTACAGCGTGCTGCTCGCGACCGGCTTCATCCTCGTCGCGCGGCTCGCGACGTTCAAGTTCGACGTGCGGTTGCCGCATTGACCGACGCGTCCGCGGACGCGTCAGCCGCAGCGCCGAAACGAAAAAAGGGGCCGTTCGATACGGCCCCTTTCTGTTTCGTTCAACGCAAGCACCGCGTCACGCGATCCGCTCTTCCGATGCCGGATCGAACAGCACGGCCTTCGACACGTCGAACAGCAGCGACTGCGTCTGCCCCGGCTGCGGGTTCGCGGCCGGATGCACGCGGCTCACGATCCGCTTGCCGTTCACCTGCGCGAACACGTGCGTGTCCGGCCCGGTCGGCTCGGTCACGTCGACGCGCACGTCGATCGGCTGCAGGTTCGATGCCTCGCCGTTGTGCGCGTTGCGTGCGTCGGTGATGCGTTCCGGACGCAGGCCCAGGATCACCTCGCGGCCGACGTGCGACTTCAGCTTCGCCGCGTCGAACGGCAGGATCAGCGCGCTGCGCGCGAGGCCCGTGTCGATCTCGAGCGCGATTCCGCCGCCCTGCTCGACCAGCTTGCCGTTGATGAAGTTCATCGGCGGCGCGCCGATGAAGCCCGCGACGAACAGGTTCGACGGCGAATCGTAGATCTCCTGCGGCGCGCCGAACTGCTGGACCACGCCGTCCTTCATCACCGCGATCCGGTCGCCGAGCGTCATCGCCTCGATCTGGTCGTGCGTCACGTAGACGATCGTCGTGCCGAGACGCTGGTGCAGCAGCTTGATTTCCGCGCGCATCTCGATGCGCAGCTTCGCGTCGAGGTTCGACAGCGGTTCGTCGAACAGGAACAGCGACGGATCGCGCGCGAGCGCGCGGCCCATCGCGACGCGCTGCCGCTGGCCGCCCGACAGCTGGCCCGGCTTGCGGTCGAGCAGGTGCTGGATCTGCAGCATCGCCGACACGCGGTCGACGATCTGCTGCTGCTCGCTCTTCGGCACCTTGCGGATGTTCAGCCCGAACGAAATGTTCTCGCGCACCGTCATCGACGGATACAGCGCGTACGACTGGAACACCATCGCGATGTCGCGATCCTTCGGCGACAGGTCGTTGACGACCTTGCCGTCGATGCAGATCTCGCCGCTCGTGACGGTCTCGAGCCCGGCGATCATGTTGAGCAGCGTCGATTTCCCGCAGCCCGAGCCGCCGACCAGGATCAGGAACTGTCCGTCCTCGATCTCGATGTCGACACCCTTCAGGACCGGCACCCCGTTCGGGTAGGTCTTGTACACGTCACGGATGGAAAGGCTTGCCATGCTGTGAATCCTCTGTCTCGTCTCGCGCGGCGCGCTCGGGCGCCGCGTCGGGTTCGTTTCGATGCGCCGCGCGTCCTGCGCGGCCGGTTCGTCGTATCGGATGAAGCCGCGCTTACCCCTTCACCGCGCCTGCCGTCAGCCCGCGCACGAAGTAGCGGCCGGCGACGATGTAGACGAGCAGCGTCGGCAGCGCGGCGATGATCGCGCCGGCCATGTCGACGTTGTATTCCTTCACGCCCGTCGACGTGTTGACGAGGTTGTTCAGCGCGACCGTGATCGGCATCGAATCGACGCCGGAGAACACGATCCCGAACAGGAAGTCGTTCCAGATCTGCGTGAATTGCCAGATCAGGCACACCATGAAGATCGGCAGCGACACCGGCAGCAGGATCTTCGTGAAGATCGTGAAGAAGCCCGCGCCGTCGATGCGCGCGGCCTTCACGAGTTCGGCCGGCACGCTCACGTAGAAGTTGCGGAAGAACATCGTCGTGAACGCGATCCCGTACACGACGTGCACGAACACGAGGCCCGGAATCGTGTTGGCGAGGCCGAGCATCCCCTGCAGGCGCGCCATCGGCAGCAGGATCACCTGGAACGGAATGAAGCAGCCGACCAGCATCATCGTGAACAGCGCGTCCGCGCCGCGAAAGCGCCAGTGCGTGAGCACGTAGCCGTTGAACGCGCCGATCAGCGACGAGATCAGCACGGCCGGGATCACCATCTGCAGCGAGTTCAGGAAGAACGGCTTCATCCCGTCGCAGCGCACGCCGGTACAGGCGCCGCTCCAGGCCTTCACCCACGGCTCGACGGTCCACGTGGTGGGCGGCGTCAGCAGGTTGCCAGTGCGCAGCTGGTCGAGGTCCTTGAACGACGTCGACAGCATCACGTAGATCGGGAACAGGAAATACAGCGCGAACAGGATCAGTGCCGCATAGATCACTGCCCGGCTGATCGTCATCTTAGGCTGCATTGCGGGTGCTCCTCGATTCCATATACATCAGCGGCACCAGCACCGCGACCACGGTCGCGAGCATCATCACCGAGGACGCCGCGCCGAGCCCGAGCTGGCCGCGGTTGAACGAAAACGTGTACATGAACATGGCCGGCAGCGACGACGACGTGCCCGGGCCGCCCGCGGTCAGCGCGACGACGAGGTCGAAGGTCTTGATCGTGATGTGGCAGAGGATCAGCAGCACCGAGAAGAACACCGGGCGCATGCTCGGGATCACGATCTTGCGGTAGATGGTGGGCAGCGTCGCGCCGTCGACCTGCGCGGCCTTGAAGATCTCGCCGTCGACGCCGCGCAGCCCCGCGAGGAACAGCGCCATCACGAAGCCGGTCGACTGCCACACGGCCGCGATCACCACGCAGAAGATCGCCTTGTCCGGATCGTCGAGCCAGCCGAACGAGAAGCTCGTCCAGCCCCAGTCGTGCATCACCTTCTCGAGGCCGAGGCCCGGGTTCAGGATCCACTGCCACGCGGTGCCGGTGACGATGAACGACAGCGCCATCGGGTACAGGAAGATCGCGCGCAGCGCGCCTTCGTTGCGGATCCGCTGGTCGAGCAGGATCGCGAGGAACAGCCCGAGCCCGACGCAGATCGCGATGAACGGAATCCCGAACCAGCCGAGGTTCGCGGCGGAGGTCCACCACACGTCGTTCTGGAACAGGTCCGTGTAACGGCCGAAGCCGTCGAATTCGTAGTTGGGCAACAGCCGCGAGCGGGTCAGCGACAGATAGCCGGTAATCAGGATGAAGCCGTAGATGAACACCACGGCGATCGCGACGCTCGGCGCGAGCACGAGCTTCGGGATCCAGCGATCGGCGAAGGCCGACATCGGCGACGTACGCCGTGCGGCGGCAGCGCCGGATCCGTTTCCGCTAAGAGGGGCAGCCACTTGATTCGACTCCTGGAACGAGGGCGGCGCAGGCCGGGCCGGCGCCGGGTACGGCACGGACCCGCGGGCGAGCCCGTTTGCTGCACATGCAAAAACGCCCGGCCGATGAAGCGTGTCCGGCCGGGCGCCTGGCGCGCGTTACTTGACCTTCGCGGCCTTCGCGAGCGCGGCGACCGCGCTCTTCGAATCCTGCTGCGAGTTCATGAACTTCGTCACGACGTCGGTGATCGCGCCGGCGGTCGCGTCGCCTTGCGCCATGCCGTGCGCGAGCGACGGCACGAAGCCGCCCGACTTGATCGCGGTCTGCTCGTCGGCATACGACTTCTTCGCGCAGTCGTCGAACTTGTCCATCTTCACGCCGAGACGCACCGGCACCGAGCCCTTCAGCAGGCTGAACTGCTCCTGGAAGTCCGGCGTCATGATCGTCTTCGCGAGCGCGAGCTGGCCCGGCGTCGCGTTCTTCTCGCCCTTCTGCTGGAAGAACACGAACGAATCGACGTTGAACGTGTACGAATTCGCGGTGCCCGGCACCGGCGCGCAGACGTAGTCCTTGCCCGCCTTCTTGCCGGCGTTCTCGAACTCGCCCTTCGCCCAGTCGCCCATGAACTGCATGCCGGCCTTGCCGTTGATGACCATCGCGGTCGCGAGGTTCCAGTCGCGGCCGTTGCGGCCGGTGTCGAAGTAGCCCTGGATCTTGCGCACCGTGTCGAACACCGACAGCATCTGCGGCGACGTCAGCGTCGCCTGGTCGAGGTCGACCAGCGCCTTCTTGTAGAACGCCGGGCCCTGCGACAGCACGACGTCTTCCCACAGCGTCAGGTCCTGCCACGGCTGGCCGCCCATCGCGACCGGCTGGATGCCCGCGGCCTTCAGCTTGTCGGCCACCGCGAAGAATTCGGGCCAGGTGGTCGGCACCTTCGCGCCGACCTTGTCGAGCGCGGCCTTGTTGATGTAGAGCCAGTTGACGCGGTGCACCGAGAACGGCGCGGCGACCGTATGGCCCTTGTACTTGATGATCTTGTCGATTTCCGGCGGCAGGTTCTGCTTCCAGTCGCCGGCGGCCGAATCGATGTTGACGAGCACGCCCTGGTCAGCCCAGTCCTGGATCAGCGGGCCCTTGATCTGCGCGGCCGACGGGGAATCGCCGCTGATCACCTTGGTCTTCAGCGCGGTCATCGCCGCGGCGCCAGCGCCGCCCGCGACCGCGAAGTCCTTCCACACGTAGCCCTGCTTCTGCAGGTCGTCCTTCAGCACGCCGACGGCCTTCGACTCGCCGCCCGAGGTCCACCAGTGCAGCACGGTTACGTTCTCGGCTGCCTGCGCCGCCACGGCGCCAGCCATCAGACCCGCGGCGCAGAGCGCGCCCATGATCGAGCGAACTTTCATTACTTATCTCCTCCAGACTGAATCAACTCGTGAGGTTCCCCGACGGGGAACCGGCTTCTTGATAAACGACGGGGAAATCGAGCCGCGGGACGCATGCAGCGTACGGGGCCGATGACCGGCCGGGCTCTTACAGAAAGCGTGAATCGAGATTCAACGGCGTGTCTCCTCTTTGTGTTTCTGGCCCACCGCGATGCCGCGGCGCGAGCCCGGGGGCGACGGCGCGCGATGATGCGCTCCGTCAATGTCCGATACCATTCGGCACAAGGCGTTCCCGAAGGCGAAGCTCGCGCAGTTCATCGACCGCACTTCTTTTTTTCTTCACCCAGGTGCTACCCCTTGCGGCGGATTGTAGTTAAACTACAATTCAGTGTCAAAAATATTTTTATCGCACTACGGATCGCTTCCCAGCACCCCCAACACGGCGGAGACACATGCATACCGATTCCAGCTTTACCTTCGTACTTTTCGGCGGCACCGGCGATTTGTCGATGCGCAAGATCCTGCCCGCGCTGTTCGAAGCGCACCGCGCGAACATGCTGGCGGACGGCGGCCGGATCGTAGCCGTCGCGCGGCACGAATCGGATCGGGCAGGCTATCTCGAATGGGTCGATACGCACGTGAAGCCGCATGCGGCGAAGGCGGCCGGCAACGCGTTCGACGACGCGGCATGGAAGTCGTTTCTCGAGCGCATCGAATACGTGAAGCTCGATCTCGGCCGTGCGGAGGACTACGTCGTGCTGCGCGACGCGATCGCATCGCTGCCCGGCATCCGCGTGTTCTATCTCGCGACCGGCCCGTCGCTGTTCGTGCCGATCTGCAAGGCGCTCGCGTCGGTCGGCCTGAACGAAGGCTCGCGCATCGTGCTCGAGAAGCCGCTCGGCTACGACCTGAAGTCGTCGAACGCGATCAACGACGCGGTCGGCGAGATCTTCGCGGAAGGCCAGATCTACCGGATCGACCACTACCTCGGCAAGGAGCCGGTACAGAACCTGCTCGCGCTGCGCTTCGGCAACGCGCTGTTCGAGCCGCTGTGGCGCCGCGAATGGGTCGAGAGCATCCAGATCACGATCGCGGAAGAGCTCGGCGTCGAGGCGCGCGGCGATTTCTACGACAATACGGGCGCGCTGCGCGACATGGTGCAGAACCACCTGCTGCAGCTGCTGTCGATCGTCGCGATGGAGCCGCCGCACTCGATGGATTCCGACTCGGTACGCGACGAGAAGCTGCGCGTGCTGCGCGCGCTGAAGCCGGTCGATCCGCGCGACATCGGCAAGGTCGCGGTGCGCGGCCAGTATCATGCGGGCGTGATCAAGGGCGCGCAGGTGCCGGCCTACGCGACCGAGCCGGGCGTGAAGCCCGACAGCCAGACCGAAACGTTCGTCGCGCTGAAGGTCGAGATCGAGAACTGGCGCTGGGCCGGCGTGCCGTTCTTCCTGCGCACCGGCAAGCGTCTGGCCGACCGCGTCGCGGAGATCGTCGTCAACTTCCGCCCGGTGCCGCATTCGGCGCTCGGCCCGACCGCGCTGCGCCCCGGTTCGAACCGTCTCGTGATCCGGCTGCAGCCGAACGAGACGATCCGCCTGTACTGCCTCGCGAAGCAGCCGGGCGAAGGGATGAACCTCGCGAGCGTGCACCTCGACCTCGCGTTCGACCAGTTCTTCAAGGAAGGGCAGATGGAGGCGTACCAGCGCCTGCTGCTCGACGTGATCAACGGCCGGCTCGCCCTGTTCGTGCGGCGCGACGAACAGGAGGCCGCATGGCAGTGGGTCGAGCCGATCCTGAACGAATGGGCGCGCACGCTGAAGCCGCCGAAGCCGTACGCGGCGGGTACGTGGGGGCCGGCCGCGTCGAGCGCGATGCTCGCGCAGCACGACACCTGCTGGCTCGAAGAAGAAAACTGATGCAGACCGTTGCCGCGTACGCCACCGTACGCGGCAACGTGCCCCACGATTCGTACGATTTGAACAGACAAAGCAGTCCGGAGGAGATGTGATCGAGATCCACGCTTTCGACACCCAGGAAGCGCAAAGCGAAGCGCTCGCGCGCGCCGTCGGCGACGCGCTGCGCGCGGCGCTCGCCGGCCCCGCGCGCCCGACGCTCGCGGTGTCCGGCGGCACCAGCCCGCGCCCGTTCCTGCACACGCTGTCGCATGCGGCGCTCGACTGGGCCGGCGTCGACGTCACGCTGGTCGACGACCGCTGGGTGCCGGACGACGACGCGGCCAGCAATGCGCAACTCGTGCGCGACACGCTGCTGCAGCACGCGGCGGCCCCTGCCCGCTTCCTGCCGCTCGTCGACACGCGCAGCACGCTCGACGCGCACGTCGCCGCGTTGAACGCGAACCCCGACTACCGCGTGCCGACCGTCGCCGTGCTCGGCATGGGCGAGGACGGCCACACCGCGTCGATCTTCGCCGACGCACCCGAATGGGACCACGCGATCACGACGCCCGAGCGCTTCGTCGCCGTGCATCCGGGCGCGGCGCCGCATGCCCGCGTGAGCTTTTCGCTCGATACGCTCAAGCGCGTCGACCGGCTGTTCCTGCTGATCGCGGGCGCCCGCAAACGCGACGTGCTCGACGCCGCGGCCGCGTCGCTGCAGAAGAACGCGATTTCCCAACTGGCCAACGACAAGGGGACCCAGCTCGATGTCTACTGGTGCGCAAAGTAAGGCGGTCGTCGCGGGTCAGCATGCCGACGGCCCGCGCCTGCTCGCGGACGTCGGCGGCACCAACGCGCGCTTCGCGCTGGAAACCGGCCCCGGCGAGATCACGCAGATCCGCGTCTATCCCGGCGCCGACTATCCGACGCTCACCGACGCGATCCGCAAATACCTGAAGGACGTGAAGATCAGCCGCGTGAACCACGCGGCGATCGCGATCGCCAATCCGGTCGACGGCGACCAGGTCACGATGACCAACCACGACTGGAGCTTCTCGATCGAGGCGACGCGCCGCGCGCTCGGCTTCGACACGCTGCTGGTCGTCAACGACTTCACCGCGCTGGCGATGGCGCTGCCGGGCCTGACCGACGCGCAGCGCGTGCAGATCGGCGGCGGCACGCGCCGCCAGAACAGCGTGATCGGCCTGCTCGGGCCGGGCACCGGGCTCGGCGTGTCGGGGCTGATTCCGGCCGACGACCGCTGGATCGCGCTCGGCAGCGAAGGCGGCCACGCATCGTTCGCGCCGCAGGACGAGCGCGAGGATCTGGTGCTGCAGTACGCGCGCAAGAAGTTTCCGCACGTGTCGTTCGAACGCGTGTGCGCGGGCCCCGGCATGGAGATCATCTATCGCGCGCTCGCCGCGCGCGACAAGAAACGTGTCGCCGCGACCGTCGACACGGTCGAGATCGTCGAGCGCGCGCATGCGGGCGACGCGCTCGCGCTCGAGACGGTCGAATGCTTCTGCGGGATTCTCGGCGCGTTCGCGGGCAGCGTCGCGCTGACGCTCGGCGCGCTCGGCGGCGTGTACATCGGCGGCGGCGTCGCGCTGAAGCTGGGCGAGCTGTTCACGCGCTCGTCGTTCCGCGCGCGCTTCGAGGCGAAGGGCCGCTTCACGCACTATCTCGAGAACATCCCGACCTACCTGATCACCGCCGAATACCCGGCGTTCCTCGGCGTGTCGGCGATTCTCGCGGAGCAGTTGTCGAACCGCTCCGGCGGTGCGTCGTCGGCCGTGTTCGAACGGATCCGCCAGATGCGCGACGCGCTGACGCCGGCCGAGCGCCGCGTGGCCGATCTCGCGCTGAACCATCCGCGCTCGATCATCAACGATCCGATCGTCGACATCGCGCGCAAGGCCGACGTGAGCCAGCCGACCGTGATCCGCTTCTGCCGCTCGCTCGGCTGCCAGGGGCTGTCGGACTTCAAGCTGAAGCTCGCCACCGGGCTCACCGGCACGATCCCGATGAGCCACAGCCAGGTGCATCTCGGCGACACGGCCACCGACTTCGGCGCGAAGGTGCTCGACAACACGGTGTCCGCGATCCTGCAACTGCGCGAGCACCTGAATTTCGAGCACGTCGAGAACGCGATCGAGATCCTGAACGGCGCGCGCCGCATCGAGTTCTACGGGCTCGGCAACTCGAACATCGTCGCGCAGGACGCGCACTACAAGTTCTTCCGCTTCGGGATTCCGACGATCGCGTACGGCGACCTGTACATGCAGGCCGCGTCGGCCGCGCTGCTCGGCAAGGGCGACGTGATCGTCGCGGTGTCGAAGTCGGGCCGCGCGCCCGAGCTGCTGCGCGTGCTCGACGTCGCGATGCAGGCCGGCGCGAAGGTGATCGCGATCACGTCGAGCAACACGCCGCTCGCGAAGCGCGCGACCGTCGCGCTCGAGACCGACCACATCGAGATGCGCGAGTCGCAGTTGTCGATGATCTCGCGGATCCTGCATCTGCTGATGATCGACATCCTCGCGGTCGGCGTCGCGATCCGTCGCGCGTCGACGAACGGCGAGCTGCCCGAGGCCGTTGCCCAGGCGAAGGCGCGCGCCAGCGACGACGAAACGGCAGACGTGCTCGACTGGCTGAGCCACGGCGCGTCGCCGGCGGCGAAGGACGTCGCGCGGGACTGACGCATCGCGCGGCGTCCGCCCGCTTCACGCGTCCCGACGAACAACGCCACCGGCGCATCGCGCGCGGTGGCGTTTTTCATCGTGCGGCCCGCCGGGCGATGCGGCTCAGGCGCCCGCTTTCACCGGCCGGCCGTGCCAGCGCAGCACGAGATAGCGCCCGGCGAAGCACAGCACGCCGCAGACGCCGATCGTCACGCCCATCGCGAACGGCGTGCCGTCCGCGAGCGCGCCGATCGCGATGCTCGCCAGCGCACCGAGCGCGAGCTGCATCGCGCCGAACACGGCCGCCGACGCGCCCGCGTTGTGCGGATAGCGGTGCATCAGGTCGGTCGTGCAGTTCGCGGACAGGATCCCGACCACGCCGACGACGAAGAACAGGCACACGACGATCGACCACAGCCCGCCCCACCCCGTCAGCGCGACGAGCGCGACCGCGAGCGACGCTATGCAGCTCACGAGCGACGCGGCCGCGATGATGCGCAGCGAACCGATGCGGCCGACGAGGCGCGTATTCGCGAAGTTGCCGATCATGATCCCGACGACGTTCAGGCCGAACAGCAGCCCGTAGTGCTGCGGCGACACGTGGAAATACTCGATGTACACGAACGGCGTCGCGGTGATGTACGAGAACATCGACGCGAACGCCATCCCGCCGCACAGCATGTGCCCCCATGCGACGGGGTCGGACAGGATGCGCCCGTACGACGCGAACGACGCGAGCACGGCCGCGCTCTTGCGCCGCTCCTTCGGCCAGGTTTCGGGCACGCGCAAGTACGCGGTCGTCGCGCAGATCGCGCCGAACACGGCCAGCACGACGAACACGCCGCGCCAGCCGGAGAAGCGCAGGATCTGGCCGCCGATCAGCGGCGCGAGCAGCGGCCCGACCGCGGTGACGATCGCGACCATCGACAACACCTTCGCCGCGTCGCTCGGCTCGTGCGCGTCACGCGCGATCGCCCGCGCGAGCACCGACGCGGCACCGGCGCCGAGCGCCTGCAGAAAGCGCACGACGATCAGCATGTCGATCGAACCCGACACGAAGCAGCCGATGCTCGCGAGCGTGAACAGCGCGATCCCGCCGAGCAGCACGGGACGGCGGCCCCACGTGTCGGACAGCGGGCCGTACAGCAGCATGCCGATCGAGAAGCCCGCCATGAAACTGGTCAGCGTGCGCTGCGCGGCGCCGGGGCTCACGGAGAAGCTGCCGGCGATCGACGGCAGGCTCGGCAGGTACATGTCGGTGGCGATCGGCCCGCAGGCCGCGAGCGCGCCGAGCAACAGGATCAGCCGGGCATCGGGCCGGCGCCGGACGACGTGGGACATGGGTATCCGGAATGGGAGCCCGCGCGCATCGGGGCGCGCGTGGCGGTGAAGACGGGAAGCCGCGCCGCAAGCGGCGCGTTCAGGCCCATGATTGTACGCGCAACTTTTTTGCCTGCCTCGGGCCGCGTCCGGCGGCGGGCGCGGCGACGCCCACGCCTGCCGTTTGCCGGACGAACGCGCGAGCGGATTCGATTAAGCTTGCTGCTGCTCGTTTCTCTTGTCTGACCCATTCGACGTACGACCGAACCGATGACCGCTTTCCTGCTGATCTGGAGCCCCAAGAAATGGCCGTGGCCCGAGTTGCCCGACGTCGCCGCGCGCGTGAAGGCCGGCGAGGCCGTGCATGACGTGTGGGGTTGCGGCTTCGCGCGCGGCATCCTGCCGGGCGACCGCGTGTTCCTGCACCGCGTCGCGAAGGAGCCCAAGGGTGTATTCGGCTCCGGCTACGTGACGCGCGCGCCGTACGAGGTGCCCGATCCGTCGACGAAGCGCGGCTACCGGCTGTGCATCGACTTCGTGTACGACTGGCTGGTCGATGCGCACCAGGACGTCGTGATCGCGCGCGACGCGCTGCGCGTTCACCCGTATTCGGTACAGACCTGGGATGCACAGACGTCCGGCACGTCGATCAAGCCGATGGTCGAAGGTCCGCTCGAAAAGCGCTGGGCCGAGTTGACCGGCAAGCGCAAGCCGCCGCGATAGCCGAAAACCGGGTCGAATCCCGCGCGCCTTTTTCGCCCGACTGATTCCCCCGCGCGCCGAAAGGCCGCAGACCGGCCCGCGGGCCTGCCGCGCGTGTCTCCGGTACAATCGGACGATCGTTCCGCCCAGGCGCCGCGGCCCGTGCACAGGCCTCCGCGCCCTTCTCTCGCAGGTTTCGCCCATGTCCAACAATCAGATCCTCTTCGAACGCGCCCAGAAGACCATTCCCGGCGGCGTCAACTCGCCGGTGCGCGCCTTCCGCTCGGTCGGCGGCACGCCGCGCTTCGTCGCGCGCGCGCAAGGCCCGTATTTCTGGGACGCCGACGGCAAGCAGTACATCGACTACATCGGCTCGTGGGGCCCGATGATCGTCGGCCACGTCCATCCGGAAGTGCTGTCGGCCGTGCAGAACGTGCTCGCCGACGGCTTCTCGTTCGGCGCGCCGACCGAAGCCGAGATCGAGATCGCGGAGGAAATCTGCAAGCTCGTGCCGTCGATCGAGCAGGTGCGGATGGTGTCGAGCGGCACCGAGGCGACGATGAGCGCGCTGCGTCTCGCGCGCGGCTTCACGGGCCGCAGCCGCATCGTCAAGTTCGAAGGCTGCTACCACGGCCACGCGGACAGCCTGCTGGTCAAGGCCGGCTCGGGCCTGCTGACGTTCGGCAATCCGACGTCGGCCGGCGTGCCCGCCGACATCGCGAAGCACACGACCGTCCTCGAATACAACAACGTCGCCGCGCTGGAAGAAGCCTTCGGCGCGTTCGGCGACGAGATCGCCGCGGTGATCGTCGAGCCGGTCGCCGGCAACATGAACCTCGTGCGCGGCACGCCCGAATTCCTGAACGCACTGCGCGCGCTGTGCACGAAGCACGGCGCCGTGCTGATCTTCGACGAGGTGATGTGCGGATTCCGCGTCGCGCTCGGCGGCGCGCAGGCGTACTACGGCATCGCGGCCGACCTCACCTGCCTCGGCAAGGTGATCGGCGGCGGGATGCCGGCCGCCGCGTTCGGCGGCCGCCGCGACATCATGGCCCACCTCGCTCCGCTCGGCGGCGTCTACCAGGCCGGCACGCTGTCGGGCAACCCGATCGCGGTCGCCGCGGGCCTGAAGACGCTGCGACTGATCCAGGCGCCCGGCTTCTACGACGCGCTCACCGCGCAGACGAAGCGGCTCGCCGACGGCCTCGCGGCGGAAGCGCGCGCGGCCGGCGTGCCGTTCGCGGCCGACTCGATCGGCGCGATGTTCGGCCTGTACTTCGCCGAGCGCGTGCCGACCAGCTTCGCGGAAGTCACGAAGAGCGACGTCGCGCGCTTCAACCGCTTCTTCCACCTGATGCTCGACGAGGGCGTGTACTTCGCGCCGTCCGCGTACGAAGCCGGCTTCGTGTCGAGCACGCACGACGACGCGGTGATCGACGCGACGCTCGCGGCCGCGCGCCGCGCGTTCGCGGCGCTCGCCGCCTGACCCGAGGCCGCGCGCATGTTCTCGGATACCGATTTCGCCCACATGCAGCGCGCGCTCGCGCTCGCCGCGCGCGGCATGTACACGACCGCGCCGAATCCGCGCGTCGGCTGCGTGATCGTCAAGGACGGCGACGTGATCGGCGAAGGCTTCACGCAGCCGGCCGGCCAGGACCACGCGGAAGTCCAGGCGCTGAAGGACGCGCGCTCGCGCGGCTACGACGTCGCGGGCTCGACCGTCTACGTGACGCTCGAACCGTGCAGCCATTTCGGCCGCACGCCGCCGTGCGCGAACGCGCTGATCGACGCGCGCGTCGCGAAGGTGGTCGCGGCGATGGAAGACCCGAACCCGCAGGTGTCGGGGCGCGGCCTCGGAATGCTGCGCGACGCCGGCATCGACGTGCGCTGCGGGCTGCTCGCGCATGAGGCCGGCGAACTGAACATCGGCTTCGTGTCGCGGATGACGCGCGGCCGCCCGTGGGTGCGGATGAAGACCGCCGCGTCGCTCGACGGCCGCACCGCGCTGCCGTCCGGCGAAAGCCAGTGGATCACCGGCGAGGCCGCGCGCCTCGACGGCCACGCATGGCGCGCCCGCGCGTGCGCGATCCTCACCGGCATCGGCACCGTGCGCGAGGACAATCCGCTGCTGACCGTGCGCGGCATCGACACGCCGCGTCAGCCGCAACGCATCCTGGTGGACAGCCGCCTCGACCTGCCGCTCGACGCGCGGCTGCTCGAAGGCGCGCCGCTGCTGATCTTCTGCGGCCGGCTCGACGCCGCAGGCGAACTACGCGCGAACGTGCTGAAGTCGCGCGGCGCGGAAATCGTGCCGCTCGCGAATGCGCACGGCAAGGTCGACCTGCCCGCGATGCTGGCGGCGCTCGGCGCGCGCGGCGTCAACGAACTGCACGTCGAGGCCGGCCACAAGCTGAACGGTTCGCTGCTGCGCGAACGGTGCGTCGACGAATTGCTGGTGTATCTGGCGCCGAGCCTGCTGGGCGCCGACGCGGCCGGCATGTTCGATCTCGCCGCGCCGGCCAGTCTCGATGCACGTACCCGGTTGTCGTTCCACGGTATCGAGCGGATCGGCGACGATCTGCGGATCCTCGCGCGTATCGCGCCGCCCGACGCCTCTCACTGAACGGAATCGTCACGATGTTTACCGGAATTGTCGCGGCCGTCGGCCGCATCGAATCGATCGCCCCGCTCGGCACGTCGGCCGACGCCGGTGTGCGCCTGACCGTGCAGGCCGGCGGGCTGGACCTGGCCGATGTCGCGCTCGGCGACAGCATCGCGATCCAGGGCGCATGCATGACGGTGATCGAGAAGACCGACACCACGTTCGACGTCGATGTGTCGCGCGAAAGCCTGAACCGGACGGTCGGCCTCGCGCAGCCCGGCGAGGTGAACCTCGAGAAGGCGCTGCGCGCGCACGACCGCCTTGGCGGGCATATCGTATCGGGCCATGTGGACGGACTCGGTACCGTGTCGCGCTTCGCGCCGGTCGGCGAGTCGCACGAACTGCGAATCGTCGCGCCGCGCGAACTCGGCCGCTATCTCGCGTACAAGGGCTCGATCACGGTGAACGGCGTGAGCCTGACCGTGAATGCGGTCGACGATCGCGCGGACGGCTGCGAATTCTCGATCAACCTGATTCCGCATACGGTCGACGTCACGACGCTGCGCCACGTGAAGGCCGGCGACAAGGTCAACCTCGAAGTCGACATGATCGCGCGCTATGTGGAGCGGATGCTGTCGGCGTCGCAGGGCGTGCATCAGGACTGACCGGGCAGCGCCGCCGCGTCCTGTACAGGGAATGACGGCCGACGGTGCGGCCGGCCGCCGCATCAATCGTCGGCGTCGGCCGAGCAGGCCGCGCCGAGCAGGGATCCCGCCCTACTTCGTGCCGTGCCACTCCGTCGCCGGCCATCCGACACGCTTGCATCGGAATCGCGTTCGGTCGATGGCCGTCGGGCCAGCCGACACCTGGCCGAACAGCCAACGACGCGCACGGGTCATGCCGTCGCGCTAAGATGCGTCGACAGCGGTTTCCACGCCGCCACGCACGACGCGCCGCATCGCGGCCGCGCCTCTTCCCACAGGAGTTCGTCCCCATGTCCATCTCGATGTACCAGGCTTCGCTGCCCGTCCTGATCCGCGGCCTCACCAACCTGCAGCACATCCTCGGCAAGGCGCAGGCGCATGCGGCCGAAAAGCAGATCGACCCGTCGGTATTCATCGGCGCACGCCTCTACCCGGACATGCTGCCGCTCGTCCGTCAGGTCTACATCGCGACCGACACGGCGAAGGGCTGCGCCGCGCGGCTCGCCGGCACCGAGATCCCGAGCTACCCGGACGTCGAGCAGAGCTTCGACGAGCTGCACGCGCGCATCCAGAAGACGATCGACTACCTGAAAAGCTTCGACGCCGCACAGATCGACGGCAGCGAGACGCGCCAGATCGTGCTGAAGATGCGCGTCGGCCCGATCGAGTTCACCGGCCAGTCGTACCTGCTGAACTTCGTGCTGCCCAACTTCTTCTTCCACGTGACGACCGCGTACGACATCCTGCGCCACAGCGGCGTCGAGCTCGGCAAGCTGGACTACCTCGGCGGGCGCAACGAGCAAGCGTGACGCGCGGCCGGGCAACGCCCGGCCCGCAACCGTCCGCGCCCGCGCGCAGGCCGGCCGCAGCGCTTTCTGGAGCACGCGCGGGCCCCGCGCGGCCCGCGCCAGCCGAAACGCCGTCCGGCTGGCGTAAAATACGCACTTTCCTCTTTCTCGCCCCCTTATGACGCTCGCCTCCACGCTCGACATCATCGCCGAGCTGAAAGCCGGCCGGATGGTGATCCTGGTCGACGAAGAAGACCGCGAAAACGAGGGCGACCTCGTGATCGCCGCCGAATTCGTCACACCGGAAGCGATCAACTTCATGGCCAAGTACGGCCGCGGCCTGGTTTGTCTGACGTTGACGCAGGAACGCTGCAAGCAGCTTCACCTGCCGCTGATGACCTACCGCAACGGCACGCAGTACGGCACCGCGTTCACGGTCAGCATCGAAGCGGCCGAAGGCGTGACGACCGGCATCTCGGCCGCCGACCGGGCGCACACGATCGCCACGGCGGTCGCGCACGACGTGCGCCCCGAGCACATCGTGCAGCCGGGCCACGTGTTCCCGATCATGGCGCAGCCGGGCGGCGTGCTCGTGCGCGCCGGCCACACCGAGGCCGGCTGCGACTTCACCGCGCTCGCGGGCCTCACGCCGGCCGCGGTGATCTGCGAGATCATCAAGGACGACGGCACGATGGCGCGCCTGCCGGACCTGATCGAATTCGCGAAGGAACACAACCTGAAGATCGGCACGATCGCCGACCTGATCCAGTACCGCAGCCGCACCGAATCGATCATCGAGCGGATCGCCGAGCGCACGATGCAGACCGCGCACGGCACGTTCCGCGCGGTGCTGTACCGCGACCAGCCGAGCGGCTCGCCGCACATCGCGCTGGTGCGCGGCGCCCCGTCGCCCGACGTCGATACGCCGGTGCGCGTGCACGAGCCGCTGTCGGTGCTCGACCTGCTCGAAACGGGCGTGTCGACCCACTCGTGGACGCTCGACGCCGCGATGCGCGACATCGCGGAGCGCGACCTCGGCGTGATCGTGCTGCTCAATTGCGGCGATACGAAGGAACACCTGATCGACGTCTTCAAGGCGTTCGACGAGGAAGAAAAGGCCGCTGCGCTCAAGCGCCGGCCGGTCGATTTCAAGACGTTCGGCATCGGCGCGCAGATCCTGCGCGATGTCGGCGTCGGCAAGATGCAGGTGCTGTCGAATCCGCGCAAGCTGGGCAGCATGTCCGGCTACGGCCTCGAAGTCACGGGCTTCATTCCGATGCCCGGCGGCGAAGCCAAGTCCTGCCCGGCGTCCCACGCGTAACCCGCCACGGCGCTTTCGCCCTATAACCGTTCATCCACACCACGGACCAGATCATGGAAATCGGACAATACCAACCGAATCTCGAAGGCGACGGCCTGCGTATCGGCATCGTGCAATCGCGCTTCAACGAACCCGTGTGCAACGGCCTCGCCGACGCGTGCGTCGAAGAACTGGAGCGCCTCGGCGTCACCGGTGAAGACGTGCTGCTCGTGTCGGTGCCCGGCGCGCTGGAAATCCCGCTCGCGCTGCAAAAGCTCGCCGAAAGCGGCCAGTTCGACGCGCTGATCGCGCTCGGCGCGGTGATCCGCGGCGAGACCTACCACTTCGAACTCGTGTCGAACGAGAGCGGCGCGGGCATCACCCGCATCGGCCTCGACTTCAACCTGCCGATCGCGAACGCGGTCCTGACCACCGAAAACGACGAGCAGGCCGTCGCGCGCATGACCGAAAAGGGTCGTGACGCCGCACGCGTCGCCGTCGAGATGGCCAACCTGACGATGGCGCTCGACCAGCTCGGCGACGACGAGGACGAAGAGGAAGACGAAGACGACGAAGAGGAGCGCGCATGAAGAAGAGCGCCCGCCGACAATCGCGCGAGCTGGCGACGCAGGGCCTGTATCAGTGGCTGCTGTCGAACGCGCCCTCCGGCGAGATCGACGCGCAACTGCGCGGCGCGCTCGGTTACGACAAGGCTGACAAGGAACTGCTCGAAGCGATCCTGCACGGCGTGATCCGCGAGCATGCGACGCTCGTCGAAGCGCTGGCGCCGTCGCTAGACCGTCCGATCGATCAGCTGTCGCCGGTCGAACGCGCGGTGCTGCTGATCGCGACGTTCGAGCTCACGCACCACGTCGAAACGCCGTACCGCGTGATCATCAACGAAGCCGTCGAACTCGCGAAGACGTTCGGCGGCTCCGACGGCTACAAGTACGTGAACGGCGTGCTCGACAAGCTGGCCGCGAAGCTGCGCCCCGCCGAAACGCAGGCGCGTCGCAACGGCTGATACCGTTGGTTGGTCCACGGGCGCGCAAGCGCCCCGTTTTTCATTCCTTTCTCCCTCCGCCCTGCCCGCCGATGAATACCACCGCCGATTCGCTCGTCACGCTCGCCGCACGCGTCGACGCGATCCAGCCCTTTCATGTGATGGAACTGATGAAGGAGGCACAGCGGCTCGAGTCCTTGGGGCGCGATGTTATCCACATGGGCATCGGCGAGCCCGATTTCACCGCGCCGGAGCCGGTGGTCGAGGCCGCGGCGGCCGCGCTGCGCCGCGGCGTCACGCAATACACGAGCGCGCTCGGGATTGCGCCGCTGCGCGAGGCGATCGCCGCGCACTATGCACACGCGTACGGCCTCACGATCAGCCCCGAGCGGATCGTCGTGACGGCCGGCGCATCGGCCGCGCTGCTGCTCGCGTGCCTCGCGCTGGTCGGCCGCGACGACGAAGTGCTGATGCCCGACCCGTCATACCCGTGCAACCGGCACTTCGTCGCGGCGGCCGAAGGCCGTCCGGTGCTCGTGCCGAGCGGCCCGGACGCGCGCTTCCAGCTCACCGAGCACGACGTCCGCACGCACTGGAACGACCGCACGCGCGGCGTGCTGCTCGCGTCGCCGTCGAACCCGACCGGCACGTCGCTCGAACCGGACGAACTGAAGCGGATCGTCGAAGCAGTGCGCGCACGCGGCGGCTTCACGATCGTCGACGAGATCTACCAGGGGCTCAGCTACGATGCCGCCCCCGTGTCGGCGCTGTCGTTCGGCGACGACGTGATCACCGTGAACAGCTTCTCGAAGTATTTCAGCATGACCGGCTGGCGGCTCGGCTGGCTCGTCGTGCCGCCCGCCCTCGTCGGCACGTTCGAGAAGCTGTCGCAGAACCTGTTCATCTGCCCGTCCGCCCTCGCTCAACACGCGGCGCTCGCCTGCTTCGAACCGGCCACGCTCGACATCTACGAAACGCGCCGGCTCGAATTCAAGCGCCGCCGCGATTTCATCGCACCGGCGCTCGAGCGGCTCGGCTTTACGGTGCCGGTGATGCCGGACGGCGCGTTCTATGTGTATGCGCATTGCGGCGGCGTCGCCCACCCGGCGGCCGGCGACAGCGCCGCGCTCACGCAGGCGATGCTGCACGACGCAGGCGTGGTGCTGGTGCCGGGCATGGACTTCGGCGTCCATGCCCCGCGCGACTATATCCGCCTGTCCTATGCGACGGCCTACTCGCGGCTCGAAGAGGCCGTCGACCGGCTCGCGACGCTGTTCGGCCAGCATTGACGCCGCGGCCGGCACGCCGGCCGCTTCCCGCACCGCAAAAGAAAAAGGCACCCGAATCGGGTGCCTTTTCTTCATCTGCGCTTCATCTGCGCCAGCCGGAGCCGCCCGGAACGCGACGTTACGCGCCGAGCTCCGAATGATCGCCGTGCGACTGCTTCGCGGTATCGACGCTCGCGTCGTCCTGCGGGGCCGCTTCCTTCGGCGCTGCCTTGACCGTCGTCGCGCCGTCGAGCGTCGCATGCACGCGCTTCGCGCCGCCTGCCGCGGCCGTCACGGCTGCGGCGGTGACGATCGGCTTCGCGGGTTGCGCGGGCGCCTGCGGTGCGTTGATCGGCACGCTGCGGCCACGCGCGACGTCGCGCAGGCGGCCGCGCTCGGCCATCACCTTCGAACCGTAGCCGTTGTCGTCGGGATTCGTCGAGCCGTTGTACAGGCGCAGGCCGTTCGCGAGCGAGCCGCCGCGCGCGATGCAGTCCTTCAGCACGAGTGCGCCGACCTGCAGGTTCGCGAGCGGTTGCAGTGCGGTGTCGGTGCCGCCGAAATACTCGAACTTGTCGGAATGGACCTTCGACATCACCTGCATCAGGCCCTTCGCGCCGACGCCGCTTTCGGCGTACGGGTTGAAGCCCGACTCGATCGCCATCACGGACAGCAGCAGCAGCGGATCGAGGCCGACGTCACGACCGGTCTGGAACGCCGCCTTGACGAGCTGGCCGAGCGGCTCCTGGGCGACGCGGTAACGGCGCGACAAATACGTGGCGACGAGCGCCTGTTCGCGGTTCGACGCGAGCGCGCGATCGTCGCGGGCATCGGCCGCCACGCGCTGGATCGGAATCAGCTTGGCCAGTGCGACCGGCGACGGACCGTTGCGGGCCGGATCGGACGCATCACCCTGGACGCCTTGCGCGGTGGCTTCCGGTGCGACATCGAGGCCGACCGCAAGCGCATCCGTTTCGGGCGCATCGTCCTGCTGCGGCTGCGCACCGGCAGGCGCGAAGTTCGGCAGCGGATGGCCGGACAGCAGACGGGCCGGACCGGCCTGCACGGCCGCGGATACGACCGGCATCAGCTTCGCGGCGAGCGTGCCGCGGACGGTTGGCAGCAGCCACAGCGCAAGCGCAACCGCGACAGCGAGACAGCCGACAACGCTGAATAGATGGTGACTGACACGCGTCCCGCGACGCAGCAAGTTGCGCACGATTTGCGCATGCTGCTCAGTGGGACGCCACGATAACCAAGCGTTCATTCAGATCATCTCCCATGAACATGACTCGTGCGGCTCGCTCAGCTCGATGGCGAGACAGAAAACGCGCCGCGGAATCACGACGCCGCGCGCCTTGGTTGGGACGCGCAAGCATCGGGGAAACGGTATAAGTACCGTTCGAGGCCACGGTGTAAGAGGGCCGGCGCCTTCGCACACTGGCGAGGCGGGCATACGCGGTGGCACCCACGCAAAAAACCAGCGTCTGGTGGCGCTGGCTGGGACTACGACAAAGGCCGTCGAAGACGCCGTGCAGGATTCGGCGGACGGTGACGCGCTGCGTCAAAGATCGGTGATTGGCGGCTCGAAGCCTTTTACCCTGCAACCAATGTGAGCGGATTCTAGCAGGGTTTTATAGATCGTCAACACTATAAAACCTCGAAATTATAACAAAAAGTAATTTAAAACCCCTCTTCAGAACGCAAGCCCCGTGCCGTAGGGGGTTTGCGCGCGGTCGACTTTTTTCTCCGCCGGGCGGTCGCGCGGCTGCCCGGGTAAAATCGTCGGTCGATTCGGGGTCGCAGCCGGCCGCTGCGCCCGCCCATCGCTGCCCGTGCATTCGGGCGGCCCGGACCTTCTTCATGAAATACAAAGACTTACGCGATTTCATTCAGCGCCTCGAGGCGCTCGGCGAACTGCGGCGCGTCACGCAACCCGTGTCGCCCGTGCTCGAAATGACCGAGCTGTGCGACCGCGTGCTGCGCGCTGGCGGCCCCGCGCTGCTGTTCAACGCGCCGCCCGGCAATGCATTCCCGGTGCTCGGCAACCTGTTCGGCACGCCGCGCCGCGTCGCGCTCGGGATGGGCGTCGATGCGGGCGACGATGCCGCGCTCGGCTCGCTGCGCGACCTCGGGCGCCTGCTGTCCGCGCTGAAGGAGCCCGATCCGCCGAAGAGCCTGAAGGATGCCGGCAAGCTGCTGTCGCTCGCGAAGGCGGTGTGGGACATGGCGCCGAAGTCGGTGTCGTCGCCGCCGTGCCAGGAGATCGTCTGGGAAGGCGCGGACGTCGACCTGAACAAGCTGCCGATCCAGACCTGCTGGCCCGGCGATGCGGGGCCGCTCGTCACGTGGGGCCTGACGGTCACGCGCGGGCCGAACAAGTCGCGCCAGAACCTCGGCATCTACCGCCAGCAGTTGATCGGCCGCAACAAGCTGATCATGCGCTGGCTCGCGCACCGCGGCGGCGCGCTCGATTTCCGCGAGTTCGCGCTGCAGAATCCGGGCAAGCCGTATCCGGTCGCGGTCGTGCTCGGCGCCGATCCGGCCACCACGCTCGGCGCGGTGACGCCGGTGCCCGATTCGCTGTCCGAGTATCAGTTCGCCGGCCTGCTGCGCGGCAGTCGCACGGAGCTCGCGAAGTGCCTGACGCCCGGCGTCGACACGCTGCAGGTGCCCGCGCGCGCGGAGATCGTGCTCGAAGGCTTCATTCATCCGCAGGACGGCGCCCCTGCCCCCGCTCCGGCCGGCGCGCCGCCGCGCCCGGCCGGCAACGCGGCGGCCGCGTACGAGCACGCGCTCGAAGGGCCGTACGGCGACCACACCGGCTATTACAACGAGCAGGAGTGGTTTCCGGTGTTCACCGTCGAGCGCATGACGATGCGCCGCGACGCGATCTACCATTCGACCTACACGGGCAAGCCGCCCGACGAACCCGCGGTGCTCGGCGTCGCGCTCAACGAGGTGTTCGTGCCGCTGCTGCAGAAGCAGTTCACGGAAATCACCGACTTCTACCTGCCGCCCGAAGGCTGCAGCTACCGGATGGCCATCGTCCAGATGAAGAAGAGCTACGCGGGCCATGCCAAGCGCGTGATGTTCGGCGTGTGGAGCTTCCTGCGGCAGTTCATGTATACGAAGTTCATCGTGGTCGTCGACGAGGACGTGAACATCCGCGACTGGAAGGAAGTGATCTGGGCGATCACGACGCGCGTCGACCCCGTGCGCGACACGGTGATGGTCGACAGCACGCCGATCGATTATCTCGACTTCGCGTCGCCGGTGGCCGGACTCGGCTCGAAGATGGGGCTCGACGCGACCAACAAGTGGCCGGGCGAAACCAGCCGCGAATGGGGCCGCCCGATCGAGATGGACGCGGCCGTGAAGGCGCGTGTCGACCGGCTGTGGCAGGAGATCGGCCTCTGACGCCAGGCGGCCGGCGCCCGCCGGCTCGCGCATCGCAATCGCCGCAAGCACCCAGAAGATGAGCTTTCCGCCCGCCTCCATGCTGTCCGACGGATTCTTTCTGTCGCTATCGTTGTGTCTCGACATCGGCCTCGTAAACGTCGCGATGCTGTCGCTCACGCTATCGCACGGCTTCCGGCCGGGCTTCTGGCTCGGCCTCGGGTCGTGCGTCGGCGATCTCGTCTATGCGGCGCTCGCGCTCGCGGGAATGGCCGTGCTGCTGCAGTTCGAACCCGTGCGCTGGATCGTGTGGATCGGCGGCGGCGCGGTGCTGCTGTTCCTCACATGGAAGATGGCGCGTGAAGCGCTGACGCCGGTCAAGGCGGCCAGCGACGAAGCAGACGACGCCCCCCAGCCGCGGGCGAGCGCGCGGCGCAGCTTTCTGCGCGGGATGCTGCTCGCGATGTCGTCGCCGAGCGCGATCCTGTGGTTCGCGGCGGTCGGCGGCGCGCTGATCGCGAAAGCCGGTGCGACCACCCCGGCGACCGCGTCGGTGTTCCTGTCGGGCTTCTTCCTCGGCGGCCTCGCATGGACGCTGTTCATGTGCACGCTCGCGAGCCAGGGCCGCAAGCGCGCGGGCGCCGGGCTGATGCGGGCCTGCCACATCGCGTCCGCGCTGCTGTTCGCGTACTTCTCGTACAGCGTGATCGTCGGCGGCTACCGCGACCTGATCGTGCACGCGGTGTAATCGCGGTCGCCCTGCGCGAGCCGGGCACGGTATCGCCGCCCCCAAAGAAAAACGGCGCAGCGCCCCTCGCGGGACGTTGCGCCGTTTTGCCACGCGCGGTCAGGCCGCGCGGGACGAATCAGCGACGCCAGTAGCCGTGATGGCCCCAGCCGCCATAACCATGGCGCCAGTACGGGCGACCGTAGTAACCGCCGACGACCACGGCGGGCGGCGGCGCATAGTAGGCCGGCGCGGGCGCGTAGTACACGGGCGGAGGCGGCGGCGCGTAGTACACGGGCGGCGGCGGTGCATAGACGGGATACGCGGGTGCGACCGGGATACCGATGCCGACCCCGATCGACACGTGAGCCTGCGCGGCGCTTGCGGCACCCAGGCCCAGCGCGGCGGCGGCGATGAACGGAATGAGCTTTTTCACTTCGATTCTCCTGCTGGAGCGGTATTTTAGGCGCTCCTGTCGGCAACGGCGGGCATGCACGTCGCATGCAAGCAATGTAGCGAAAACCCGCCCCGCGCGTATCGTGCATTTGTTGCAAATTGCAATTGCACGCGGCCGGAGCCGCCGCGCGGCGCGGCGCCCGGTGCGGGCGATGACCCTTGCGGGTCGCGCGATTCCGTCCGAGGAGTCGGGTCGCAACACGACGGCCGGTCAGTCTTACCGGATCCGGCGCGTGCAACCGGCCAGCATGCGTAATGAACGATTACAAATTCGAGACAAGATGCCGACGTTTCAAGCGGGAGGCAGGCGCGTGGCATTTCGGGGTCGGATTCCATGATCCTGATGCCGCTGCGATACCGGCCGTCGGCCTGCGTACAGATCGCCGCGCCTACCGGTAATTCATACATGCGACCGCTCCGCAACCGGCCTTCCACGACACCGCCGTCATTCCTGCGATACTGGCGGTTGCTTCGTTTTTGCTTACATCCGCTGCCATGCCCCTTCCGGACCCACCCCGCCTCGGCTTCATCGGCGCCGGCCGCCTCGCGCGCTGTGTCGCGCAGCGCTTCGCGCAGGCCGGCTTCCCGGTCGTCGCGATCGCGAGCCGCACGCCCGCGTCGGCCGCCGGCCTCGCCGCGCGCATCGACGGCTGCCGCGCGGTCGACACCGCGCAGCAGGTGGTCGACGCCGCCGACCTGATCTTCCTGACGACGCCCGACGATCATCTCGCGTCGAGCGCCGCCGCACTGCGCTTCGACGCATCGCGCGCCGCCAGTCAGGCGCTCGTCCATTGCAGCGGCGCGTCGGCGGTCGCGCTGCTCGATCCGGCGAAGCAGCAAGGCGCGGCCACCGGCGGCTTTCATCCGCTCTATCTGTTCGGCGGCACCGACGCCGACCTCGCGCGCATCGACGGCTGCTCGGTCACGATCGAAGCGGACGGCGCGCTGCACGCGGCGCTGATGCGACTTGCCGCCGCACTCGGCTGCCATCCGCTGTCGATCCCGGCCGGCGGCCGGATGCTGTATCACGCGGCCGCGCACTACGCGGCGAGCTTCGCGCTGTGCGGGCTGTCGGAAGCGGTCGAGCTGTGGCGCGGCCTCGGGTTCGACGAGGACGCCGCGCTGCGTGCGCTGTTGCCGATGCTCGCCGGCACGATCGAGACCGCGCGCGACAAGGGGCTCGCGAATGCGCTGTCGGGCCCAGTGTCGCGCGGCGACACGGGCATCGTCGAGCGCCAGCTCGCGCTGCTCGAGGCGCGCGGCGGCGATCACGCGGCGCTGTATGCGCTGCTGACGCGCCGCGCGGTCGCGCTCGCGGCGAAGCGCGCGACGCCGCCGGCGTCGTTGCCGGCGCTGGCCGAAGCTGTCGAAACCTCGCTCGCACGGGTGGCCGCGCGCCCCTCCCCGTCGCGCGACGAGGCGTGATAAGGTGTCGGCCGATGCGCCGCCAACCGGCGTTGGCGGCCGCACGCTACTGACTGTATAAAAAGGATGCCAACGATGTTCGGCGAGATCGCCCGTTTTCTGCTCAATACCGTCTTCACGCTATTCGGCGCCGCGCTGATCCTGCGCGTCTGGATGCAGGCCGTCCGCGTGCCGCCGTACAACCCCGTCACGCAAGCCGTGCTGCAGGCGACCAACTGGCTCGTGCTGCCGCTGCGCCGCGTGATCGCGGGCGTACGCGGCATCGACTGGGCCAGCGTCGTCGCCGCGCTGCTCACCGCGCTCGTCTACGTCGTGCTGATGGTCGTGATGGCCGGCTTCGATCCGGCCGCCGTGATCGCGACGCTCGTCGTGGTCGCGCTGCTCACCGTCGTGAAGTGGGCGCTCAACCTCGTGATCTGGATGACGATCCTGATGGCGCTGCTGTCGTGGCTCAACCCGCGCTCGCCGGCGATGCCGATCCTCTACCAGCTCACCGCGCCGTTCCTGAACCCGCTGCGCCGCGTGATCCCGAATCTCGGCGGCATCGACCTGTCGCCGATCCTGCTGTTCGTGATCGTGCAGGTGCTGCTGATGATCGTCACGCGCGCCGCCGTGTCGCTGACGATGTTCGGCATCTGATCGGCGCGGCGCCCTACGCCGCCGGCCCCTGCGCCGGCGGTGCGCCGAGCGTGTCGATCACGCCGAACTGCGCGGGCATCATCGCGTAGCACACCCGCACTTTCTCGCGCGACAGCCGCTGGAGCAGCTGCTGCGCTTCGTCCTCGGTGACGATGAATTCCACCTCGACCGCCAGCGAACCCTGCAGCTCGAAGAAGCGATCCTCGTGCAGCACGCGATGCTGGCCGAAACCGGCCATCGCGCGAAACGCGGAACCGCCCGCGACGCCCATCCGGTTCGCCTCTTCCAGCAGCCATTCCCACAGCGGCTTCCAGTGCAGCCGGTGCTGCTCGTGCACATAGAAGCGCAACAAGACCCTGTCCATCGCTCCCTCCGATGGCGGCCCCGCTCAGGCCGCAGCCAGCCACGCGCGCGCGGTCCACATGCCGAGCGCCGTCAGCGCGAACGATCCAGTCAAGTGTAGGGCAGCCACCGCCAACGCCCATCCGAATTCGCCCTCGAGCGCGTGCGTCATCACTTCGACCGAATAGGTCGAGAACGTCGTGAGACCGCCGAGAAAGCCCGTGATCACGAACAGCCGCCACTCCGGCGGCAACCCGACGCGAACCGTGAATACGACCGCAGCCACGCCGATCACGTAGCCGCCGAGCAGGTTCGCCGCGAGCGTGCCGAGCGGCACCGCGGGAAAGAACGCGTTGAGCGTGAGACTCAGGCACCAGCGCAGCAACGCGCCGAGCCCGGCGCCGACGAAGATCGCGACGATCGAATAGAACAAGGGCACTCCTCACTGACGGCGCCGCGCGGCGGACGCGGCCTACGCTGAACTGTATGCGGAATCGCGCCGCACCGGCAATGCCGGCGGCCCGAACCGGCAGGCAGCGCGCCGGCGCTCGTGCAGGCGCTCGTCGCGCGGCCGCAATCGCGCGACGTCGGCCGATCGATACGAGGCGCGGTGCTCAGCCGCCGCGCCACGCGCGATCGAGCGCGTTCAGCGTCGCCAGCGCACCGCCCTTCAGCCCGATCACGTCCGCGCGGCGCGCATGCGCTTCGCGCGCGTTGATGCGGATCACGTCGGCACCGAGCCGTTCGCTCAGCAGGCGCACAGTCGGAATCGCGGTGCCCGCGCCGATCTCGACCACGGCGACACGCCCCGCCTGCGCGATCCAGTCTTCCAGCGCGCGCTCCTGCGCGTCGTAGCGCGCACCGAGCCAGCCGGTGTCGCCGAACATCAGGATATTCGGCCGCGCGAGCCCGCCGCAGTGCGGGCAGCGCGGCATGTCGCCCACCAGGCGGCACGTCGCTTCGTCGACCACCGGCACGAACGGCGCCGCGCTCCACGTGTCGTCCGTGCACGGTCGCAGGCACTGCATCGCATGAATCGAACCGTGGATCTCGACGATGCGCGCCGGATCGAAGCCGGCTTTCTGGAACTGGCCGTCGACGTTGCTCGTCAGCACGAAGCCGCCGTTCGGCATCGCGTCGATCCAGCGACGCAGGATCGCGAAGCCCGCGTGCGGCACCGTCGCGCGGTAGAGCGCGAGACGGTGCCCGTAGAACCCCCATGCGAGCGGCGCACGCGCACGAAACGCGTGCGGCGACGCGATCTCGTGGAACTCGAAACGCTCGTGGCGCAGTGCCGGATACGCACGCCAGAAACCGTCCGTACCGCGAAAATCGGGCAGCCCGGAATCGACGCCGATGCCCGCGCCGGCCGTGACGAGCAAGGCGTCGGCGCGCGCGAGCGCGTCGACGGCGGACGCGACGAGAGCGGCGGGAAGCGACGCGGCGGCGGCGTCGGAATCGGCGGGATCGGAAAACGGCATGATGGAGAAGCGGTGGCGTCGAACGTTGCGCGAGTGGCGTCGCGATCATACGCCGGTTCGGGCGTCGCGCAGCATCGACCCAGCAATCGCGTGACGCCGCGCGCGTACGGCTACCGGCAGTGCGACCGCCGGCTGTCCGCAAGCACCGCACCGGCGATGCCGCGACCCGGCGCCCACGCTTGCTCAGTCAGCCGCACCGTCCTGCGCGACCGGCATCTCGTCGACCGAGAAATAGACCGGCTTGCCGAGTTGCCGCGCCAGCGCCACGTCCGCATCCGCGCCGCGCGACGCGCCGTCGATGCGCAGCACCGCATCGCAGCGGCGCAGCAACCGGTGCGCGGCCGGATACAGGAACGTTTCGCCGATCGCGTCGCCGACCTGCGTCGACCCGGCCGCGGCCGCGAGCGGCAACGACAGCCATTCGCCGATCATCGGCACGTGCCCGCGGCGATACACGGCGAGCGCTGCCGTTTCCAGCCGGTGCAGGTTCGCGGCGATGCGCGCGGGGTTGCCGTCCGTGCCGCTGCGATAAGGGCCGGCGACCAGCACGAGTTGCGGCGTCATGCGGCGCGTGCGCCAGCGGTTTCCCGCAGCGCGACGTACTGGAGCAGCATGATCGTCTTCGCATCGACGATCTCGCCGCGCTCGACCGCGTCCAGCGCCGCCTGCAGCGGCATCTCGACGACCTCCAGATCCTCGCCCTCTGCCGCGACGCCGCCGCCCGCGCCGGTGCGCAGCGACGCATCGTATTCGCCGACGAAGAAATGCAGCTTCTCGGTCACGGAACCCGGGCTCATGAACGCCTCGAACACCTTGCGCACGCCGCGCACGCGGTAGCCGGTCTCTTCCTCGGCTTCCGCGCGGATGCGCGCTTCGGGCGTGGCGTCGTCGAGCAGCCCGGCGGCCGCTTCGAGCAGCATGCCGTCGTGCCCGCTCACGAACGCCGGCATCCGGAACTGCCGTGTCAGCAGCACGTCGCCCGTCTCGGCATGACGGAGCAGGATCGTCGCGCCGTTGCCGCGATCGTAGGTCTCGCGGCTCAGGCGCTGCCACGTTCCGTCGCGGCGCAGGAAATCGAACGTCACCTTCCGCAGCACATACCAGTCGTCGGACAGCACCGTCGTATCGACGATGCGCACCCGCTCCCGCGTTGCAGCCATTGCAGCCTCCGGTTCGACAAAGGACGGCGTCCATGGTAACGTGCAGATTCGTGCAATTTCAAGAATTTTCGTGCAATCACGATGCTGACGACGCAACGCAAGAAAGCGATCCTCGATGCGCTCGCGCGCGACGGCCAGGTACTGGCCGCCGAGCTGAGCGTGCAATTCGGTGTATCCGAAGACACGGTGCGCCGCGACCTGCGCGAACTCGCGGCCGAAGGACTGCTGCAGCGCGTGCATGGCGGCGCGCTGCCGGCGTCGCCGGCCATCGCGCCGTTCGCGCAGCGCGAGGCGCTCGAAGCCAAGGAGAAGCGGCGCATCGCACGGCGAGCCGCGCAGATGATCGCGCCCGGGCAGGTGGCGATCGTCGACGGCGGCACGACCTCCGCGCTGCTCGTCAGCCAACTGCCGACCGACCTGCGCGCGACGATCGTCACGCACAGCCCGAGCGTCGCGGTTGCGCTGGCCGCACATCCGTCGATCGACGTGATCCTGATCGGCGGGCGGCTCTACAAGCACTCGATCGTCGCGGTCGGCGCGGCGGCGATGGAAGGCATCGCGCGCATCCATACGGACCTGTACTTCATGGGCGTCACGGGCGTGCATCCGGTCGCCGGCCTGAGCACCGGCGATTTCGAGGAAGCGGCGATCAAGCGCGCGCTGGCCGAACGCGCGGCCGAGACGGTGGTGCTCGCGTCGCAGTCGAAACTGCGTGCGGCGTCGCAGTTCGTGATCGGTGACCTCACGCTCGCGCAGACGATCGTCGTCGAACAGGAAACCGACGCCGCTCTGACGAAGCCGATCGAGGCCGCGGGCGTGACGGTGGTGCGCGCGTAGCGCGCGGTACAGGCGGGCCGCACGCGCAATCGAACTGCGAATGCGTCGACGCGGTGCGTGATCGATACGCGCGCGTTCAGGCGCGACCGCTGATCGCCCTCGGCGTGCACATACTCGGCGGCGCATAACGCGTGCCGCCACGCGTCACACCGAAACGCCGCCGGTCCGCCTAAATCCCGCGAAACGCCGGCGCGCGGCGTTGCGCGAACGCACGCAGCCCTTCGTCGAAATCCGCGCCTTCGCACGCGTGCCGGCGCAACTCGGCGATCCGTTCGAACGCATCGGCCGGCAACGGCCGCGCATCCTGCAGCACGCGCAACTGCTCCTTCACCGCGTGCACCGCGAGCGGCGCCTTCGCGGCGATCGTGCGCGCGACGTCGAGTGCCGCGTCGTCGACCCCGCCGGCGTCTGCCAGCCGGTTCACGAGCCCGTGATGCGCGGCGCGTTCCGCATCGAGCGGCTGCGCGCAGAAGAACATCTCCTTCAGCACGTGGATCGGCAGGTTGTCGTAGAAGCGCAGCAGGCCGCTCGTCGAATACGGCAGGCCGATGTTCGCCGGCGTCATCGCGAAGCGTGCGTCGCGCGCCGCCACGACGAGATCGCAGCTCATCACCAGATCGACCGCCCCGCCCCATGCCGATCCCGCCACCGCCGCGATCACCGCGCCGGGATAGGTCCGCACGCGCCGCAGCGCGCGTTCGAGCGGCTTGCCGTACGCGAGCGGATCGCGGTCGTCGGCCAGCTCGCGCAGGTCGTGCCCCGCGCTCCACACGTCGCCGCTGCCGTCGTTCGACAGGATCACGACGGGCGGCGGACGGCGTGCGGCCAGCGCATCGAGGTGCGCGACGAGCGCATCGAGCAACGGTGCGTCGAGCGCATGCCGTCGCGCCGGATTCGCGAACCGCACGCGCGCGATCCGCTCGCCGATCAGGTCCACCGTCACGGTCGACGCCGCGTCGTGTTTCGTCATGTCGGTCATTGCACGGCCTCCGCCACCGCATCCGCCTGGAAGATCGCGCGCGCGGCCAGCAGTGCGTCGATCGCCTCGTCGCCGTAGCCGGCTTCGCGCAGCACGTCGACCGTATGCTCGCCGAGCAGCGGCGGCGCATGGCGCGTGCGCGGCGCCGGCACGTCGTCGCCCATCCCGCCGAGCGGCGTGACGACCTGGCGCAGCGTACCGAGCGTCGGATGCGCGACCGGCTCGACCAGCCCGCAATGCGCGAGCTGCGGATCGTCGAACACTTCGTCGAGCGTATGGATCGGCCCGGCCGGCAGCCCGGCCTCGACGAACCGCTGCGTCCAGTCGCGCTTGCCGCGCGTGCGCAGCCGGTTTTCGAGCAGCGCCTTGAGTTCATCGCGATGCGCGACGCGCGCGTCGTTGGTCGCGAAGCGCGGATCGTTCGGCAGCTCGGGCAGATCCAGCAACTGGCACAGCCGCAACCACATGTCGGTCGTGATCGGCGCGAGGTTGAGCGGGCCGTCGGCCGTCTCGAACACGCCGTACGGCGCGATCACCGCATGCGCATTGCCGGTACGGCGCGGCACGTCGCCGAGGCTCAGGTAGCGTTGCCCATGCACGCTCAGCAGCGCAACGAGGCTTTCGAGCAGCGACGTGCCGACATGCTGGCCGCGCCCGGTGCGCTCGCGCTCGAACAGCGCGGCCATCACGCCGGTCGCGACCCACATCCCCGAGCTGAGATCGCCGATCGCGGTGCCCGTGCGGGTCGGCTCGCCGTCCGGGAAGCCGGTGACGCTCATCAGCCCCGCATAGCCCTGCGCGATCTGGTCGAAGCCCGGCCAGTCGCGCAGCGGGCCGCGCGGGCCGAACGCGGTGACGCTGCCCATCACGAGCCGCGGGTCGCGCGCGCTCAGCGCTTCGTAGCCGAGCCCCATCGCGTCCATCGTGCCGGCCTTGAAATTCTCGATCACGACGTCGGCCTGCGCGATCAGCCGCCGCACGACGTCGAGGCCGGCCGGCTGCCGGAAGTCCACGCAGATGCCGCGCTTGTTGCGGTTGCAGGACAGGTAGTACGTGCTCACGCCGCGATCGAACGGCCCCCACGCGCGGCTCATGTCGCCGTGCGGCCCCGACTCGACCTTGATCACGTCGGCGCCGAGATCGGCGAGCACCATCGAGCAGAACGGCCCCGACAGCGCGCGACTCAGATCGACGACCCTGATTCCTGTTAATGCCTGCATTCCGGACTCCTGATAGGGATGACGAGATGTGTGTTGTTTGCGAACGACTGCCGCGCCGTTCATTCGGGCAGCGTCTGATGCCGCGTTTCGACCGCGAACGGCAGGATCAGGATGCCGAGCCCGAACACGGCCGCGGTCCACGCGACCGGCACGCCGAGCGATCCGTAACCGTGTATCGCCGCGCCGAGCAGGAAGTTCACGCCCGCGCCGATGAAGCGGCCGACCGACGCGTTGAACGCGAACGCGGTGGCCCGCACGCGCGTCGGATATTGCTCGGGCAGCCACAGCGAGAAGATCGCGAAGTTGCCGCCGAAGAAGCCGAGGAACGCGAGCGACACCATGAAGGCCGCGAGCCCGTTCGGCTGGTAGAACGCCCAGCCGAACGCAAACACGATCGAGCCGGCCATTCCCGCGAAATACACGCCGAGCGCGGTACGCCGGCCGAGCCGTTCCGACAGCCACGGCGCCGCCAGGCAGCCGGCGATCGTCGCGCACGACAGGATCGCCGCGCCGATCGACGCAAGCCGCAATGCGCCGACGTGATCGATGCCCGCGCGCGCCGCCAGCGTGGTGACCGCGCTCGCCTCGTAGACGGAGCCGGCCCACAGCCCGACGATCGCGACGCCGACGAGGCTCGCGCTCGTCAGCGTGCGGCGCAGGAACGCCGGCGCGAAGATCTCGCGCAGCGGATGTGCGCGCCGCGTGTCGGCCACGTCGCCGTCGCGCGCATCGTGCCGGCGCCACTGCCCCGGCTCCTTCACGCGCATCACCGTGAACACCGCGAGCAGCGCGGGCGCCAGCCCGCACAGGAACATCGCGCGCCAGCCGTAGGTCGCGCCGATCGTGTAGTTCAGGCAGGCCGCGATGAAGAAGCCGAAGTAGTAGCCCGTCTGCAGGTAGCCGGCGCCCATCTTGCGGCGGTCTTCCGGCCAGCTCTCGGCGACGTAGGTACCGGCGAGCGCCCATTCGCCGCCGACGCCGATCCCGGCGATCAGCCGGCACGCGGCCAGCGCCCACACGTCGTGCACGAACGCGGCCGCGCCGGTGAACACCGAATAGATCAGGATGCTCGCCGCGAGCGTGCGCACGCGGCCGAAGCGATCGGCGAGCGGCCCCCAGATGAACGACAGCCCCCAGCCGATCAGGAACAGCGCGAACAGGATCGAGCCGTACATCCCCAGATTCGCGGGCGTCGCCGCGATGCCGGACGCCGGCAGCAATTCCGTCAGCGCGGGAATCAGCACGAGCGCGTAGATCACCGAATCCACGCCGTCGAGCACCCAGCCCGCGTACACGGCCCAGAAGCCCTTCACCTGCTCGCGCGTGAGCGGCGTGCGCCGCGGCTTCGCGCCGGCCGCCGGCGCGTCGATCGCCTTGAACATCTTCGTCTCCTTGCCGGCGGGGCCGGCTCTTGCGCCGCGTCCGGTCCGGAATGGCCGGCAGTCGGGCTCTTTTGTGAGACGAGTATAGAAACGCTATCGATCGCTGAAAAATATGATATTCATCTTGCTCGATCGGATTGGCTTATGGCTCGAATCGGGCGTGATTCGGGCTTGAATCGGGAGACGGCGGCGATGGACTTGAGACAGTTGCGCTATTTCGTGAAGGTCGTCGAATGCGGCAACGTCACGCACGCGAGCGAGGCGCTGCACGTCGCGCAGCCGGCGGTGAGCCAGCAGATGCGCAATCTCGAGCAGGATCTCGGGATGCAACTGCTCGAACGAAGCGTGCGCGGCGTCGCGCCAACCGCCGCCGGCCGCACGCTGTACCGGCACGCACTCGAACTGCTGCGCCAGGCCGACGGCACGCGCGAGCTGCTGCGCCGCGACGCCGACACGCCGCAGGGCCGCGTGACCGTCGGCATGCCGTCGAGCACCGCGCGCGTGCTGGCCATTCCGCTCGCCCGCGCCGTGCGCGACCGCTATCCGGGCATCATGCTGGAGCTGATCGAAGCGCCGAGCGCCGATCTCGACACGCTGCTCGAACGCGCGCGGCTCGATCTCGCGATCGTCGTCGATGCGGTCGACACGCGCGGCATCGCGATCCACCGGCTGCTGACGGAAACGCTGTACCTGATCACGTGGCCCGGCTTTCCGGTGCCGGACGCACCCGTGCCGCTCGACGCGATCGCGCGGATGCCGCTCGTGCTGCCGAGCGCGCCGAATACGATCCGCAACCGCGTCGACTGGGCGATGCGCGAGGCCGGGCTGTCGTACGAGATCAGCTTCGAGGCGAGTTCGACCGGGCTGCTGTTCGCGGCCGTGATGGCGCAGCTCGGCGTGACGATCCTGCCGTGGACGGCCGCGCACGTCGAGATCGAGGAGCGCAAGCTGAAGCTGTCGACGGTCGCGCACCGGCTGTTCGCGCGCGACCTGTCGCTGTGCTGGCACGACACGGCGCTCGTCAGCAACGCGGTGCAGAAGGTGAAGGGCGAAATCGTCCGGCTGTTCGACACGCTCGGGCAGCGGCCGGAATGGGCGGCCGGCCGGGCATTGACAACGCCCCCCGGCGCCCCTTAACGTGGCTCCATCGTAACCATCACCGGTTCAGCTTAAGAGGTTGTCGGCCCGCTCGTGCTCGACACCTCTGCCTTCCTCGAAGGCCTGCTGCTTGGCGCAGGCCTGTTCACGTCGGTCGGTCCCAAGGACGCCTTCGTCATCAAGCGCTCGCTTTCGAGCCCTCACCTACTCTCCATCGCCCTCGTCTGTGCAGGCAGCGACGCATTGCTGATCGTGCTCGGCGCGCACGGGCTGTCGGCATTGCTGTCGCGCCATGCCGCCGTGGTGGCGGCCGCGCTGTGGGCCGGTATCGCGTATCTCGCCGGCTACGGCCTGCTCGCGCTGCGCTCGGCGATCGTCGGACGGGAGCCTGAGCATGTAGATGGCTCACGCGTCGCTAGCGAACCCATGCGGTCGCGCACGCTGCTCGCGACCGCCGCGGTTTCGCTGCTCAATCCGTATGCATGGATCGATACGGTGCTGCTGCTCGGGACCGTGATCGTGAGCCACGCGCCGTCTGCCCGCGCACCGTTTGCGATCGGCGCGATGACTGCTTCGCTGGCGTGGTTCCTGATGCTCGCCTATGGCGCACGCGCGTGCCGTGCGTGGTTCGCCCGTACGCTCGCGTGGCGCGTGCTCGATGGCTTCGTCGCGGTGATGATGCTCGGCTTCGCGGTGCGTTTCGCGATCGACGCGCTTTAGGTGTCAGCGGCCCGATAGCCCGATAGCGATATCGCGCGGAACGCGTCGTGTGCGTGGGCATGCAGCTCGAATCCGATACCCGGTGCCTGCGGCACGCGCGCGTATCCCGCGTCGACGATTTCGCCATCGGCCAGTCCGCTGAACGGCTGGAACGCGAACGGGCTGACTTCCGCGCCGCCAAGCCCGAGCGCCGCGACGACGTGCAACGAGAACAGATGGCCCCCATGCGGCCAGAACGCGTCGCGCCGCCAGCCGCGCGACACGAAGTGATCGACGATCTGCAGATAGCCCGGCAGCCCGTAGCTGTGCACGGGATCGAACACCAGCACGTCGCGGTCGGCACGCAAGCCGCCGTAGCGGTCGAGCAGCTTCGCTTCCGCGAGCGAAAACAGCGCTTCGCCTGCTGCGATCGGCGGTGCGTATCGCGTGGCGACGTCTGCCTGGAGCGGCAGGTCGAGCGGGTCGCAGATGTCCTCGAACCACCAGAGGCCGAACGGCGCGAGCATGTCGGCCGCCTCGTGGGCGGTCGTCGCGTCGTACGTGTTCATCGCGTCGACTGCGAGATGCGAAGGGCCTGCCAACTGCGCGGCCGCGGCGTCGATGCGGCGCCGGTCCTGATCGAAATTCGCCCCGCCGATCTTGATCTTCGCGTGCGTGTAGCCGAGATCGACGATCCGTCGTATCTCATCCGGCAGGCGCGCGAGATCGTCATGCGGATAGCGGTAGCCGCCGCCCGCGTAGACGCGCACGCGTGGTGCTGCCGCGTGTTGGAGACGATCGGCGAGAAAGCGATGCAGCGGCAGATCGGCGATCTTCGCGGCGGCGTCCCAGATCGCCATGTCGAGCGTGCCGACCGCGACGCAGCGTTCGCCGTGCCCGCCCGGCTTCTCGCCGGCCATCATCGCGCGCCACGCGCGGAACGGGTCGAGGTTCGTGCCGGCTTCGTCGGCGAGCGTATCGGCGGCGGCCAGCAGGCGCGGCGCGAACCGTTCGCGGATCAGGCCGCCCTGCGCGAAGCGGCCGATCGACGCGTAGCCGTAGCCCGTCACCGGGCAGCCGTCGCGCACGACGTCGGTGACGACCGCGACGATGCTCGTGGTCAGGCCGCCGGACGGGATCGCCGGATCGGCATAGCGGGATACGGGAATCGCGCGTTCGTGGATCGCGGTGATGCGCATGGTCGGGGTTCCGGTGGGGCGTCCGGCGCAGGCGGGAGATTCGTGCGCTGCAGCGGAAACGGTGGACGGATCGCTGCATCTTAGGGGTTTGCGCGACCGCGTGCACGACCGGCGAGCGTCATCGTGTCGCCGCCGGACAACCGCGCGTCGCCTTCGTCACGGATCGGAGTCGGATAGCGGGGGCGCGAAGCGTGTAACCACGTTCGGCGCGTTCTTTCCGAACCGAATCGAGTTCGATCGAGCCGGAATCCTCGGTTGCCGTCCCGGCTCCGCGAACCGGGAGGATGTGGAGCGCGCGGGTCGGGTTGAATCGACCGCCCCGCTCAGGCGAAGACGAAGTACTTGCGCACCGTCTCCACCACTTCCCATGTCCCTTTCATGCCGGGTTCGATCACGAATACGTCACCGGCTTTCAGGTGCTGCGGCTCCTCGCCTTCCGGCGTGATGATGCAGTAGCCATCAAGGAAGTGGCAGTACTCCCATTTTTCGTAGTTCACCTCGAACTTGCCCGGCGTGCAGATCCAGGTACCCATGATCTTGCTGCCGTCCTTCGAGACGTACGCGTTGAGGTTCACGGTGTGCGGATCGCCGCCAATGCGCTTCCACTTGGTCGCGTCAAGGACAGGCGTCGGGCAGGTTTTGCGCAGAACGGTGATGAAATCGGACATGTCGGCTCCAGACTGAGATCGTGTGAAAGGTCTGTCACGTTAGTTCGAAAGCCTTGTCCAGGCTTGCATGCTTCCGACGCCGACTCGTCTATTTTCGACATTGGCGGGCGTACAAGCGTGCCGCCATCGCGTTTGTAGTTGAACCTCGGCCACTTCTCTAGTTACAACCCACTTGCTTAGGTAGTTGGCGCATCGCGAGGGTACGTACTCCACGAACGAGTTCGAAGTCCGTTTGCGGGCAGCCCCACAACGCACTACTTGTAACATTGCCACCAAACCCTGTACGATCACCCACCCTTCGGCCGTCGTATAACGGCCATTACCTCAGCCTCTCAGGCCCTATCGCGTTAATCAGAACCACTAGTCATGCGCGTTCTCACGTCACGATTTCTCCCGGTTCCACGAAGAACCACTGTTCATGCGTAGTTCTCGACGGTGCCAGTTTTCATGCCAGCGCCAAACTCGAGAAGCTGACGATATAGCGTCACCAGTCCAATTGCACCGACTCCAGCGACGAAGATCTCTGCCATTCTCTCAATGGCAGTCGACACCCAGTTGACTCCTTTCGCCTCTCACCAATCGCCCCCCTTCACGAAAAGGAGTATCCTTACAGCCACGAACAATCGAGGTGACCAATGCCTATCGTAACGCTATACAACCACAAAGGCGGGGTTTCAAAGACCACCACAACTTTCAACCTTGCACATCTTCTTGTAACGCGAGGAAAAAAAGTATTGCTCGTGGATGCAGACTCACAATGCAACCTCACCGAATTATGCCTAGGACGAGTAATAGAAGAATTAGATGCGGTCGCAGAAAAAACTGGAATTATTCAAGATCTGCCTGGAACAAATATCCTTGACGCTCTCAAGCCGAGAATTGAAGGCGAAGTCGCATCAATAAATATCGATACCATCGAGACCGTGAATCTCGTGCCGGGACTTGATCTTATTCGAGGTAGCGTCGACCTTACCTCTATCGAAGATGATATCGGCGAAGCACATACTCAACGCTTCGCCGCTCGCACTAATCTGATGCGCACATACGTTGCCATCGGTGACATGCTGACGCGCCTCGCCGATGCCCGTGGCTACGACTACATATTCATTGACCTTGGACCAAGCGCTGGTGCACTAACGCGCTCGTTTTTCTTAGCTTGCGATGCGTTCTTTGTTCCAGTTGCACCGGACCGATTCAATGTTCAGGCCATTCGGACGCTATCAACCATCGTTTCTCGATGGCTTGAAGAACACTCTCAGATTCGTGAAACGTACAAAAGTTATTCTCTTCCCGTCCGCCCAGGGCAGCCAATTTTTTGTGGCGCGATATCTCAATTTTTTAAAGTCTATAAAGGAAAACCCAAAGCAGGTTTTGATGTTTGGATGAAGCGCATTCCAGAACAGATCACAACATATCTTGTCCCGGCTTTGGAAAAGCTCTCCACACCAGAAAAAAATCTGTGCCCACTAAGTCACGAGGAATTTATTGCTGCTCAAATTCCCGATTTTGGCACACTGGCCCCTCTAATGCAGGAGGTCGGAAAACCTGTCTTTAGCATCACACAAGAAGATACCGCCTTGGTCACCGAGTCTGGTGTCGCATGGGCAGGAGGAACTTGGACCGATGCCCAGAAGCGCATGGCAACATACAAAACCTGTCTTGAGCAACTCGCCAATCGAATTTCTATCGCAGGTTAATCGACGATGCTATTGAAACTTGAAAGTCACTTCGTGGCATTCATTGATCTTCTTGGTTTTTCAGAGATGGTTCGAGCCGACTGCGAATCATCTCATGAACCCAAATACTTGGACCTATTGTACACCGCGCATCTTCGCGCGGCCGCACTTTTCAGCAAGGATCTAGATTCCGGCCTTACTCAATTCTCCGATTCAATAGTGTTAAGTCGACCATTTGATCTACCATCACTATCCAACTTCATTTCAACAATAGCAATATGGCAACGCTCACTCCTTCTCGATGGATTACTATGCCGAGGCGGAGTCACCTTCGGCAAACACTTCGTCAAAGATAGGTTCTTGTTCAGCAAAGGCTTAATAGACGCTTATCGCCTCGAGAGCACACAAGCAAAATACCCCAGAATAGTCGTATCTGAAAACCTGCTTCAGCTTGCGCAGCCAACGGTGGATATTGGAGCCTTGAATTTGATTCGCGAAGAGGACGGCATTTCATTTATCGACTATCTCGAGATAGACAATCAGGACGAGAAGGATAAATTCAATACATCAATCCAAGGCGTGATAGCAGCATCACGAAGTAGCGACAGCTCGGTACAGGAGAAGATGCGTTGGTTGGCATGGTATGCCGATCACAAGCTTGGGACCAATCTGTCCGGGCCAAGATTTTCGGTCTTGTAGACCATTCGTCAGAGCGTGACGTTAAATAAAGAATACAATCCCGAGCAACCGCGAAATGAACATCGATCAAGCCATCGCAGCGGCGCTTCGCAATGTGGCCGAACACGGTGACACGGATATTTTTTCGTTTTCGTTCGAAAATCTGTTGTTCCGTGATAGGCCAGCGGATTCAGCCACGCTGATACGGACCATCCATGCAAACTGGGACCAGTGGCTTTCAGTCTATCCACCGGAAACGATGCGCAGTTTGGCACAAGTTGGCTATGCTGGGTTTCGTTGGGCTACGTTGATCGATCCATTTTGGAATTGTTCCTACTTGTCGCTGGTGCTGTCGATTGCCGATAAGATCGAGTCCGTTCGCGTACCGGAAACCGAGAAGACAGTTTTCTCTTATCGTTTTCATTGGCAAGAAAGTGACGCCAAGATCTTCAAAGACAGCACTTGGATCGATTTTAGGAAGCAGTGTCTGTTACTCAGCAACGACTACCCCGTCGTGGTACAGACAGACATTTCCGATTTCTATTCCCGCATTTACCATCATCGTATCGAGAACGCCCTACAGCGGCTCCCTGGCGTTGGGGATCAGCCGAAGCGTCTCATGGACTTACTCAAACAGTTTTCGCAGAATGTCTCTTATGGTCTGCCTGTAGGTGGTCCGGCTTCACGAATTTTGGCTGAGCTTTCGCTCGATGGAGTCGATAAGCTCCTAGTCCGCCGGGGCGTGCGCTTTTGCCGCTATGCTGATGACTATGCAATCTTCTGTGCTGACAAAGCTGAAGCCTATCGAACCCTTGTCTTTTTATCTGAAAAGCTAGCGAACGAAGGGTTGGTGCTTCAGAAGAAGAAGACGCGCATTCTCTCTGCGCAGGAGTTTCGAGAGACAGCGCAGTTGCTGGACCCTGCCGAAGCCGCAAATGCGCTGGCCACCGAGGAACAGAAGCTCCTGAGCATATCGCTGCGCTTCGATCCCTACTCACCCACTGCCGAGGAGGATTACGAGGAACTCAAAGGAGCCATTCAGGAAATCGACATCATTGGAATCCTAGGACGGGAGATTGCCAAAACTACGATCGATACCTCCGTAACCAAGCAGGCCGTCCAGGCAATCCTCGCTCTCGATCCAGCCCAGCGAATGCAGGCAGTTGGCATGCTGCTAGACGGTGACAACCTTATGACGCTCGCGCCAGTCTTCGTGACCGTTATGCGCGCCGTACGCGATGTCTATGCAGGGCTCGCTTCAGATGCGAGAGCCCGCCTCGACGAAGCTCTCTGCAAACTGTGGAGCGAGCAGTCACCGTTGTTATCGGTGGAGGTAAATCTGTCCTACTACATCCGGGCTCTGGCCGGCGACCAAACACAGCAAAAAGAGGAGATCCTCATAAAGATCTTCGAGGATAGCGCCAACCCCATGATTCGACGTTTAGTCATCTTGGCGATGGCCAAGTGGTCGTGCCACTATTGGCTTTCGGATGCGAAAACGAAATATGGCGCGATGTCCGTCTTCGAGCGCCGCGCCTTCATTATTGCGTCGTACTTTTTAGGCGACGAGGGGAGACACTGGCGAGATCACGTCAAAGCCAGTTGGTCCAAGGCCGAGATATTGGTTCGCGACTGGTTTTCCAGCAGATTCCAGTCAAACAAAAGCGTACCGCTATGATATCCGAGCGCGTCTTCGCGAAGTCTTTCTGTTCGTTCTGGCAGGAACTAGTGCCGTTGCTGACGCCGCGCTTCGTGGGTCTCTTCAATGAAGCTTACCGGAAAGAGCTTGTCGACAAGTCTGGAGACCCTCTACGAGCGATTCCGATAGTGCCCGGCATACGCGCCGACATGGTTGCGGAGTTCGCTTTCTGGGCTGCGAGATTGCTGCATGACAGCGGCCGACACGCCGATGACCTCCTCGATCAGGCCGAGATTGTGCAAGAGGCAAGCCGCATGGCTTTCGAGGTAGTGCAAAAGTACGAAGGCGCAAAGCCCGACCCGATCGAGCCACTAACGCCCCCAGAGTTGAGTCAAGGCGTCGCACTTGCGAGCAATTATGCGTCCCTTTACCGCGCCTGCCTGCCGGCAGACGACGTCGAGTTTAGCCCGCGGTTCGAAGGATGCGGATTCCTGAACGCAGCAGAGGGCGATCTCGGGATCAATGGGACCTTGGTCGAAATCAAAACGACGACCCGTAATGTTTCCGGAAAGGATCTGAGGCAGCTCATAACTTATCTCGCACTTGACGCTGGCGCGGGACGGCAACGATGGAGTCACGTTGCAGTTTTCAACCCTCGACGCGGTACATTCCATCGTGCCGAAATCGATGCGCTACTGCTTCGATTATCCGGAGGGAAGCCCCGTGTGGATGTTCTCGGGGACGTAGTGGAATTTGTCCAAACGACGGAGTTTGTGAACGATCGAGCATTCTGATCCGTGCATCCGAAGCGGCGAGCGAGCGAACAAGCATGGGATCGATCCTTGTCGAACTGGAGGAATCCTGACGCGCGATTGTTGACGATATTAGCGTGTGTGTCGAATGCCTGAAAGTGCCCCGTTCCGACAGCCGCCGAGCAACAACAATGCCAGTTTCGATACAGCCGACCCAGACGCCTCGCTTGCCATTCCCACCCGAACCCCTGTAGAATCGACAGTTCTGCGGGCGTCGTATAATGGCCATTACCTCAGCTTCCCAAGCTGATGACGTGGGTTCGATTCCCATCGCCCGCTCCAGCCTTTCCCCAACCCTTGCCGCGCAAAGCTTGCAGGGTTCCAGCGGCAGCCGTACCTCCCCTCCCAGCAATACCCGATCCCGAATGTGTTCGGCGAATCATGTCCGTCATGCGCTCATCGCGACATCTTCCCGATAGCCAGTTCGTGACGAAAAACCCGGCGCCTACCGCATGCCGCCCGCAAAGACCACGATGAGGATGGGCAAGCACAGCAACCCATGAAGCATGATCGCGCAATACGCCGGCACGCCGTCCGTTCCGGCATCGCCATTCGCGTTGAGCAACGTGCTGATCGCCCAAACGAGACCGCCGAGCGAAGCGACGCCGCATAGGACCGCGACGACCAGTGCCGCGCCGATCGCACCGAATCCCGATGCGCCGGCAAAGCTGCCCGGATCGCTCACGATTGAAATGCCGGCGATACCGGCGATCACACACTCGGCAAGTGCGAGCATCGCCGGGCCGCTGCCGACTTTGCGCCGTACAAAAATTGTTTCACTCATGGCTTTTCTCCCCAAAGGCCATTGGCCGTGGATCATGCCGACGCGTCCTTTCTCTCGACCGTTGCGAAAACAACCATCGATCGAACATCAAGCATCATGCGGCCGTTACCCCTTCTTGTCGTTCTGGCCGCGAGCATGCGGAATGAAGCGCACACTATTCATTTTCATCGGATTGCGCACGCGTCCGGCGCATCCGGTCAAGCCGGCTGCGTCGGCGATTCTACTCAATCGTTCGGCGGCAAGATATGGCGCGAACTCACGAACGCTAGCATCTTCGAATGGGAAAGCTGCGAGTGACATGCACCATGCCCGATCGCTGAAACGAGCACCGAAGCGGCATACGCTTCGGCCCCTCGCGAGATGTGGCCCCGAGACCGGAGCCCATTCACGCCTCGCTCGGCCAAACCCGGCGGCGACCCGCACAACCTTGCCAGCCCGATCAAACCAGTCCATAATCCGGCTCTTTCCGGTTGGCTGAACGGGAAATCCTTAAGGATCAACGGCTTGACGGCGTATCGCCGCTCCCGTCGCCACGTTCCGCAACCGCGCGCCAGCCGCCTCGTCGAAGGCGGCTTTTTTGTACCGCGCCGGCGCATCCCGCGCGCCCGATGCCCTCGCCCGAACCGAGCCTTTCTCTGTACCGATGATGCACGACGATCCGAACGAAGCCGGCCTGCCGCCGCACGACGACGCCATTCCCGACGCAGCCGACCAAGCCGCCGAAGGCGCCGACGAAGTCAACCCGCTGCACCGCCGCCGTATCCGCAGCTTCGTGACGCGCGCCGGCCGCGTGTCGACCGGCCAGCGCCGCGCGCTCGACGAATTCGGCCCGCGCTTCGTGGTCCCGTATGCGCCGGAGCTGCCCGACTGGGACGCGATCTTCGGCCGCAGCGCACCGCGTATCCTCGAGATCGGTTTCGGAATGGGCGCGTCGACCGCGGAAATCGCCGCGCACCGCCCGGGCGACGACTTCCTCGGCGTCGAGGTGCACGAGCCGGGCGTCGGCGCGCTGCTGAAGCTGATCGGCGAGCAGGATCTGTCGAACATCCGCATCATCCAGCACGACGCGGTCGAGGTGCTCGAGCACATGATCGCGCCGGCAAGCCTCGACGGCGTGCACATCTTCTTCCCCGATCCGTGGCACAAGGCGCGTCACCACAAGCGCCGGCTGATCCAGCCGCCGCTCGTCGCGCATCTCGCATCGCGCCTGAAACCCGGCGCGTACCTGCACTGCGCGACCGACTGGCAGAACTACGCGGAGCAGATGCTTGAAGTACTCGGCGCGGAACCGACGCTCGAAAACACCGCCGCCGATTACGCACCGCGCCCCGACTACCGTCCGGTGACGAAATTCGAACGGCGCGGGCTGCGGCTCGGCCACGGCGTGTGGGACCTGGTGTTCCGCAAGCGCGCAAGCTGAGCGGCTTCGCCCCACGCAAAATGAAAAAGCCCGACCGGCATCTCTCGCCGGTCGGGCTTTTTCATGGGCCCGCGCATCGGCCCATGCTCGGCATCACGCCCAGTTCAGCCAGCCGCTGTAACCGACCAGCAGCACGAACAGCCCGAACGCGATCCGGTACCACGCAAATACCGTGAAATCGTGCGTCGCGACGTAGCGCAGCAACCAGCGCACGCACACGAACGCGCTGACGAACGCGGCGACGAGCCCGAGCGCGAACAGCCCGAGCGAATCGACGGTGAACGCCTGCCAGTCCTTGACGGTTTCGTACAGCGTCGCCCCGAAGATGATCGGGATCGCGAGAAAGAACGAGAATTCGGTGGCCACGCGGCGGTCGAGCCCGAACAACATCCCGCCGATGATCGTCGAGCCCGAGCGCGACATGCCGGGCACCAGCGCGAAGCACTGCGCGATCCCGACCTTGAACGCGTCGAGCGGCGTCAGCGCATCGACCGACAGCACGCGCGGCGGCTCGCTGCGTTCGCGCTGCCGCGCCTCGGCCCACAGGATGATCGCGCCGCCCACGACGAGCGCGAACGCGACGGGCACCGGCGAGAACAGCACGGCCTTGATCTTCTTCTCGAACAGGAGACCGAGCGCGATCGCGGGAATCGTCGCGATCACGACGTTCAGCGTGAAGCGCTGCGCATCCGGCCGGCTCGGCAGCCCCGACACGACGGACACGATCCGCTGCCGGTATTCCCAGCAGACCGCGAGGATCGCGCCGAACTGGATCACGACGTCGAACGTCTTCGCGTGCGAATCGTTGAAATTCAGGAAGCTGCCCGCGACGATCAGATGACCGGTGCTCGACACCGGCAGGAATTCCGTCAGCCCCTCGACGACGCCGAGGATCAATGCCTTGCAGATCAGGATCCAGTCCATCCGTGGCCCAACTCCGAAATGGTCGAAAGAAAAGGCCACTCTTGCGCGCGCGGCCCGCCCGGCCGTGCGCGCGCCGTCGTCACTTTTCGACGATCGCCACGCGTATGCCGTTTGTAAGAATCGTAATTGTACCGGGTTCGTAGTTCACCCCGGCAAATTGGAGCTGTTCGGGCTTGAACGTGTAGATCGGATAGTTGGTCAGCAACTGCGTCGCCAGCAGGCCTGCGGCCGCGCCGACCTGCTGCGCGTACATCTGCGCATCGCCGTCGAGCACGAGGCTGTCGACGGCCGGCGCCTTCAGCACGACCGAGCGGCTCGGCGCGTCGTACGCGAGCTGGCCCGACACGGTGAACTTGCCGCTGACGGGCCCGCGCAGGAACGGGCTCGCGAAATGGGCGTCGAGCTGCACGGCGACGCGGTTCTGGTCGGGCAGCAGGTTGACGGCCGGGTTCGCGAGCGACACGTCGACCACCTGCGCGACCGTCTTCTGGTAAGGAAACTTGCGCGCGACGGCCTTTTGCACGTCGCCGCGCGAGAACGTGTAGTGATCGGGAATGAACGGGAACGTCGACGCGCAGGCGGCAAGCGATACGCACACGCCGACGGCGCCGATGGCGGCAGCGAGAAAACGGCGCCGGCCGGGCGCGCGAGCAACGGTCATGCTGAACTCTCTCCTGGATGCGCCGGCCGCGTCGCGGCCTCGAGGCGCGTGAGCCACGCGAGCGCGTCGTCGCGCGACGCGCCGCACATGTCGGCGGACGGCTGCAGCCCGGAACAGCACGCGGGGCGCTCGGGCCGGCCGAAGATCATGCAGCGCAGGTCGTCGCCGAGCTGCACGCAGCGCACGCCGGCCGGCTTGCCGTCGGGCATGCCCGGAATCGGGCTGGAAATCGACGGCGCGATGCAGCACGCGCCGCAGCCCTCGCGGCACGCATGCGGCGGCGGAACTTCGGCGGGTGCCGGACGGACAGGCATTTCGACGGACACTCGGCTCTCTCGACGAACAACGAAAAACGGTGCGGCAACCGGACGCGGCGTCCGGCAGCCCCACCCCGCATTGTGCCATCGCCCGCTGCGACGTTATTACACAATGCAGCCCGATCGCGCGTTCATATACTCGGAAGCATCCCAAAAAGCGCGAGACCGCCATGCGTTCTGGTTCTGCCGACACGATGTTCCGTCCCGATTTAGTCGCGAAATACGGCGCGAACGGGCCGCGCTATACGTCGTACCCCACCGCGCTGCAGTTCCGCGACGATTTCGACCCGGCCGACTACGGTCGCGCGGCGCGCGACCCCGGCGCATCATCGAGCGACCTGTCGCTGTACTTCCACATCCCGTTCTGCAACACCGCGTGCTTCTACTGCGGCTGCAACAAGATCGCGACCAACAACCGCCGCCGCGCGCGCCCGTATCTCGACCAGCTCAAGCGCGAAATGGCGCTGCAGGCCGCGCTGTTCGATCCGTCCCGCCCCGTCACGCAACTGCACTGGGGCGGCGGCACGCCGACCTTCCTGTCCGACGACGAAACGGCCGAGCTGATGGCGGCCACGCGCGAGCATTTCTCGCTCGCGCCGGATACCGACGCCGAGTTCTCGATCGAAATCGACCCGCGCACGGTCACGCCGGCCACGCTCGTGCACCTGCGCACGATCGGCTTCAACCGGTTGAGCCTCGGCGTGCAGGATTTCGACCCGGTCGTGCAGCAGGCGATCAACCGCATCCAGCCGCTCGCGATGACCGCCGACCTGCTCGGCGCCGCGCGCGCGACGGGCTTTCATTCGGTCAGCGTCGACCTGATCTACGGGCTGCCGCACCAGACGGTCGCGGTGTTCGCGCGCACGCTCGAGACGATCATCGAACTCGCGCCCGATCGGCTGTCGGTGTTCGGCTACGCGCACATGCCGCACCTGTTCAAGATGCAGCGGCAGATCGACGACACGACGCTGCCGCCGCCCGAAACGCGCATCGCGCTGCTCGGCCTCGCGATCGACATGCTGACGTCGGCCGGCTACGTGTACATCGGGATGGACCACTTCGCGCGGCCGTCCGACGAGCTGGTGCGCGCGCAGCGCAACGGCACGCTGCAGCGCAATTTCCAGGGCTACAGCACGCGTGCGGATACCGACCTGATCGGCTTCGGCGTGTCGTCGATCGGCAAGGTCGGCGACGTCTACGCGCAGAACGCGAAGGACCTGCCCGCGTACGGCGCCGCGCTCGACGCGGGCCGGCTGCCGATCGCGCGTGGCGTGCGGCTCACGCCGGACGACCGGCTGCGCCGCGACGTGATCACGCAACTGATGTGCAACCTGGAACTGCCGTTCTCGCATGTGGAGGCCGCGCACGGCATCCGCTTCGCCGATCATTTCGCACGCGAGCTCGACGCGCTGCGCCCGTTCGAGCGCGACGGGCTGCTGACGATCGCGCGCGACCGCCTGACGATCCACCCGGCCGGCCGGATGGTCGTACGCAACATCGCGATGGCGTTCGATGCGTACCTCGGCCAGACGCCGCGGCAGCGCTACTCGCGCACGGTTTAGGGCCGGTTCGCGCCGGCCACGGGCGGGCCGCCGGCCGCAAGCAGGCGGCCGGTTTGATACAGTGTGAGGCTTACACCCGCTTCGCCAGCCCCCAAGATGCGCACCACCAAAGCGACCCACGCGGTCGAACGCCTGAAGACCCGCTCCGGCAACCCGCAATTCGCGGCCGTCGCGATGGCGGGCGGCCTGTTCTATCTCGTCGACCGCTCGGGCGGCACCGCCGAGAAGCGCTGCGAGCCGCTGCCGCTCGACGAATTCGTCAAGTTCGTCGACGAATTCGGCCCCAAAAAACCGCGCAAGGCGAGCAAGCTCGACCTCGCGTTCGAGGCGCAGATCAAGAAGAGCAAGGGGTAAAGGTCTGTTGCAGGCCGCCTGAAGGCTTCGCGGCCGTGCCCTTTGGTACAATCACGAAGTTTCTCTATCCCCGCTGATGGCCGACCTGGCTGCGTGACCACACCATGAATATCGAAAACGCGCGTTTCAACATGATCGAACAGCAGATCCGTCCGTGGGACGTGCTGGATCTGGATGTCCTGGGCCTGCTGTCGATCGTCAAGCGTGAAAACTACGTTCCGGCCCAATACCGCGATCTCGCATTCGCCGATCTCGAACTGCCGCTGCCCGGCGGCGCCAGCAAGATGCTGTTCCCGCGCGTCGAAGCGCGCGTGCTGCAGGAGCTGGGCGTCAAGAAGCACGAGAACGTGCTGGTGATCGGCGCGGGCTCGGGTTACCTCGCCGCGCTGTTCGCGCATCGCGCGCAGCACGTGACGGCCGTCGAGATCGATCCGGCGATCGCGAAATTCGCGGAAGACAACCTGCGCAACGACGGCGTGACCAACGCCGAAGTCGTGCTCGGCGACGGTTCGCGCGGCTGGGCCGCGAAGGCGCCGTACGACGTGATCTGCGTCGCGGGCGGCCTGCCGGTCGTGCCGCAGGAAATGCTCGAACAGCTCAAGGTCGGCGGCCGCCTGTCGGCGTTCGTCGGCGGCCGTCCGGTGATGAAGGCGCAGATCATCACGCGCATCGACGACAAGCAGTACCGCGTGGCCGACGTGTTCGAAACGTACATCGACCACCTCGTCAACGCGATCGAGCCGTCGCGCTTCAAGTTCTGAGCGGCGGAGCCTCCATGCAGATCCTGACGCCCGCGATGCTCGCGGAATGGCTCGGCGACACGGCGCGCCCCGCGCCGGTCGTGCTCGACGTGCGCGAGCCGTGGGAAATCGCGACCGCGCAGATCGCCGGCAGCGTGTCGATTCCGATGCAGCAGATTCCCGCGCGCAGCGAAGAGCTCGACGACGAAGCGGAAATCGTCTGCGTGTGCCATCACGGGATGCGCAGCGCGCAAGTCGCGATGTTCCTCGAATCGCGCGGCTTCACCAAGCTGTACAACCTGCAAGGCGGGATCGACGCGTGGTCGCGCGACGTCGATCCGTCCGTGCCGCGCTACTGACCGATCCTTCCGGCCGCGCATCACGCGCCGCCGCGCCGCCCGGCCCCCGCCGCCGGCCGCACCGATCCGCCGAACGGGCGCGCATTGCGCGCCCGTTTCTCTTTTCCGCGCGCCGTTCCGTCGTTTCCCGCGTCGCGGCGCCGCGGCACCGACGTGCACCATTTGCGCCCGCGCGTCTGCACCGCAACGGACCGCGCATGCTGCACCACGCGTCATCCGCACCGCCCCGATGCCCGCCGATGCCCCGCGCAGGCACGCCGGACGTGCATCCGCGCGACTGGCACATGCCTTGCGTTACACGATGGCCGGCGCCGCCACGGCGCACGCACATCCAACACGACAAGGGGATCCCGATGAAACGTCGCAGTCTGTTGAAGTTCGGTTCGATGGCCGGCGCGCTCGCGCTGGCGGGCAAGAGCCCGTTCGCGCACGCGGCCGATTCGGGCACCGGCCCGATCAAGGTCGGCATCCTGCATTCGCTGTCGGGCACGATGGCGATCTCGGAGACGTCGCTGAAGGACACCGCGCTGATGACGATCGCCGACATCAACAAGAGCGGCGGCGTGATGGGCCGCAAGCTCGAACCGGTGGTGGTCGACCCGGCGTCGAACTGGCCGCTGTTCGCCGAGAAGGCGCGCCAGCTGCTCACGCAGGACAAGGTCGCGTGCGTGTTCGGCTGCTGGACGTCGGTGTCGCGCAAGTCGGTGCTGCCGGTATTCGAGGAGCTGAACGGGCTGCTCTACTACCCGGTGCAGTATGAAGGCGAGGAAATGTCGCGCAACGTGTTCTACACGGGCGCCGCGCCGAACCAGCAGGCGATTCCCGCCGTCGAGTACCTGATGAGCGCGGAAGGCGGCGGCGCGAAGCGCTTCTTCCTGCTCGGCACCGACTACGTGTATCCGCGCACGACCAACAAGATCCTGCGCGCGTTCCTGAAATCGAAGGGTGTGAAAGACGCCGACATTCAGGAGGTCTACACGCCGTTCGGCCACAGCGATTACCAGACCATCGTCGCGAACATCAAGACCTTCGCGCAGGGCGGCAAGACGACCGTGGTCTCGACGATCAACGGCGACTCGAACGTGCCGTTCTACAAGGAGCTGGGCAACCAGGGGATCAAGGCGACCGACGTGCCGGTGGTCGCGTTCTCGGTCGGCGAAGAAGAGTTGCGCGGGATCGATACGAAGCCGCTCGTCGGCCACCTCGCCGCGTGGAACTACTTCATGTCGGTGAAGAACCCGACCAACACGAAATTCAAGGACCAGTTCGCCGCGTGGGTGAAGGCGAACAACCTGCCGGGCGGCGCGAAGCGCGTGACCAACGATCCGATGGAAGCGACCTACGTCGGCATCCATATGTGGAAGCAGGCCGTCGAGAAGGCGAAGAGCACCGACGTCGACAAGGTGCGCGTCGCGATGATCGGCCAGACGGTCGCCGCGCCATCGGGCTTCACGCTCGCGATGGACGGCAACCATCACCTGCACAAGCCGGTGATGATCGGCGAGATCCGTGGCGACGGGCAGTTCAACGTCGTGTGGAAGACGAAGACGGCCGTGCGCGCGCAACCGTGGAGCCCGTTCATCGCGGGCAACCAGGGCAAGCCGGACGTCGTCAGCTCGATTCCGGCGTTCCTGCGCCGGCAGCGCGCCGCGCTGGCCTGACGTCGAGCGGCGCGTCGCGCTTCGTGTGCGACGTGCCGCCGGCCCGCTGCCGATGCGCCGGCCACGCTTGCCGCGACGGACCGTCGGCAACGGCGCAGCGCCGCCCCACTCCGCTTCCCACGCCCGACAGGATTTCCCGATGCCAACACGCTTTCGCCGAGCCGCCCGCGCGATCGCGGCATGCGCCGCCCTCGCGGGCCTGCTGCCGCACGCCGCGTTCGCGCTGACGGCGGCCGATACCGCCGCGCTCGCCGGCGACGACTTCGACGCGAAAACGGCCGCGATCGAACGGCTCGCCGCCGACACCGATCCGCGCGCCGTTGCGGTGCTCAACGCACTGTCGAGCGGCGATGCGCTCGCGACCGGCGACGGCCGCCTGCTGATCCAGGCCGGCGACACCGCGCACGACGCGCTCACGCAGGCCGCGACGCCGGCCGGCGACGCGCAGCCGGTGATGCTGAACAACCTGCTGCGCACGAAGATCGCCGGTGCGCTGTCGGGCCTCGCGCTCGCGTCGCCGGACGTGGCCGCGCGCCGCGACGCGATCGACGCACTGCTGAAGTCGCCCGACCCGGCGCTCAAGCCGATGATCGACCGCGCCCGCGCGAAGGAAACCGATCCGGCGCTGAAACGCCGCCTCGATGCGCTGTGGGCGATCGCCGCGCTGCACGATCCCGATCCGGCGAAGCGCCTCGAAGCCGTGCAGGTGGTGGCCGCGCGCAGCGATCTCGACATGATCGAACAACTGCGCCCGCTCGTCGCTAAAAACGCGGACGGCAGCTACGCGGAGCCCGACGCGCGCGTGCGCGACGCCGCGCAACACGGGCTCGATACGTTGCACGCGCTGCAGCGCCGCGGCGAAATCGTCGGCACGGTGTTCGCCGGCCTGTCGCTCGGCAGCGTGCTGCTGCTCGCCGCGCTCGGCCTCGCGATCACGTACGGGCTGATCGGCGTGATCAACATGGCGCACGGCGAATTCCTGATGATCGGTGCGTACGCAACCTATGTCGTGCAGACGCTGGTCCAGCGCTACGCGCCCGGCGCATTCGACTGGTATCCGCTCGTCGCCGTGCCGGTGTCGTTCGCGGTGGCCGCGCTCGTCGGCATCGTGCTCGAACGGCTCGTGCTGCGGCACCTGTACGGCCGCCCGCTCGAAACGCTGCTCGCGACCTTCGGCGTGAGCCTGATCCTGATCCAGGCGACGCGCATGCTGTTCGGCGCGCAGAACGTGCAGGTCGTGAACCCGTCGTGGATGAGTGGCGGCGTGACGGTGATGCAGAACCTGATCCTGCCGTACAACCGGCTCGCGATCCTCGCGTTCGCGCTCGCGGTGGTGGTCGTCGCGTGGGCCGTGCTGACGAAGACGCGGCTCGGCCTGTTCGTGCGCGCGGTCACGCAGAACCGCCGGATGGCCGCCTGCGTCGGCGTGAAGACCGCGCGGGTCGACGCGTATGCGTTCGCGTTCGGGGCAGGCATCGCAGGCCTCGGCGGCTGCGCGCTGTCGCAGATCGGCAACGTGGGCCCCGATCTCGGCCAGAACTACATCATCGACTCGTTCATGGCCGTCGTGCTCGGCGGTGTCGGGCAGATCGCCGGCACCGTGCTCGGCGGCTTCGGACTCGGCCTCGCGAGCAAGGCGATCGAACCGTTCTGGGGTGCCGTGCTCGCGAAGATCGCGGTGCTCGTGATGATCGTGCTGTTCATCCAGAAACGCCCGCAGGGCATGTTCGCCCCGAAGGGCCGCAGCGCGGAGGCTTGACGTGACTTCATTCACCGATTCGATATCGAACCCGGTCGCCGACACGTCGAAGCCCGCTGCCGCCGGACGCGCGGCGGACGGCTTCGCGCTCGCCCTGCCGCCCCGCCCCGCGCTGCTGTCGCGCCGCGCATGGCTCGCGCTCGTCGCGCTGTGCGTGGCGATCGGCATCGGCGTGCCGCTCGCCGCACTCGTCGCGCCCGAAGCCAGCGCGTTCCACCTGTCCGCGTACGCGATGACGCTCGCGGGCAAGCTGATGTGCTACGCGATCGCCGCGCTCGCGCTCGACCTCGTGTGGGGCTACTGCGGCATCCTGAGCCTCGGCCACGGCCTGTTCTTCGCGCTCGGCGGCTATGCGATCGGCATGTACCTGATGCGCGAGATCGGCCGCGACGGCAAGTACGGCAGCGACCTCCCCGACTTCATGGTGTTCCTCGACTGGCACCAGTTGCCGTGGTACTGGAGCGGCACGCAGCATCTCGCGTGGGCGCTCGCGCTGGTCGTGCTCGTGCCGGCCGTGCTCGCGTGGGTGTTCGGCTTCTTCACGTTCCGCTCGCGCGTGAAGGGCGTGTACCTGTCGATCATCACGCAGGCGCTGACGTTCGCCGCGATGCTGCTGTTCTATCGCAACGAGACGGGCTTCGGCGGCAACAACGGCTTCACCGACTTCAAGCGCATCGCCGGCTTCGCGATCACGTCGCCGGGCACGCGCACGGTGCTGTTGCTGCTGACGTTCGCGACCCTCGTGCTCGCGTTCATCGCCGCGCGCGCGATCGTCACGAGCAAGCTCGGGCGCGTGGTGACCGCGGTGCGCGACGGCGAGACGCGGCTGATGTTCCTCGGCTACAGCCCGCTCGCGTACAAGCTGTTCGTGTGGACCGTGTCGGCCGTGCTGTGCGGCATCGCCGGCGCGCTGTACGTGCCGCAGGTCGGCATCATCAATCCCGGCGAGATGTCGCCCGGCAACTCGATCGAAATGGCGATCTGGGTCGCGGTGGGCGGACGCGGCACGCTGATCGGGCCGATCGTCGGCGCGTTCGCGGTAAACGGCGCGAAGAGCGTCTTCACCGCGTACTTCGCCGAATACTGGCTGTTCTTCCTCGGTCTGATCTTCGTGCTCGTGCCGCTCTTGCTGCCGCGCGGGATCATGGGCCTCGTCGAAACCGTGCTCGCGAAGGGGAAACGCGCATGAATGGAACGGCGCTCTACCAGTTCACGCCGCCCCCCGAGGACGAGCTGACCGTCAGCGGCAGCGCGTCGATGGGGCGCGTCGTGCCGCCCGGCATCGATACGTCGCACGGCACGATTCTCTATCTCGAGGACATCGAGGTGAGCTTCGACGGGTTTCGCGCGCTGAAGAAGCTGTCGCTCTCGATCGACGCGGGCGAGCTGCGCTGCGTGATCGGCCCGAACGGCGCGGGCAAGACGACGATGATGGACGTCATCACCGGCAAGACGCGGCCCGATGCGGGCAAGGTGTTTCTGGGCCAGACGATCGACCTCGCGCGGATGAACGAACCCGAGATCGCGCGGGCGGGCATCGGCCGCAAGTTCCAGAAGCCGACCGTGTTCGAACAGCATCCGGTATGGGAAAACCTCGAACTCGCGATGCAGACCGACAAGGGCTGGCTCGCGTCGCTGCGCGCGCGGCTCGACCGCACCGCGCAGGCGAAGATCGAGGAGACGCTCGCACTGATCGGCCTCGAAAGCCATGCGTATCGCGCGGCCGGCGAACTGTCGCACGGCCAGAAGCAGCGGCTCGAAATCGGCATGCTGCTGATGCAGCGCCCCGCGCTGCTGCTGCTCGACGAGCCGGCGGCCGGGATGACCGACCACGAGACGATGGAACTCGCCGAGCTGCTGAACACGCTGCGCGGCACCTGCTCGATGATGGTCGTCGAGCACGACATGGAATTCGTCGCGGCGCTCGCGGGCGACACGGGACGCGTGACGGTGATGGCCGAAGGCGCGGTGCTCGCGCACGGCACGCTCGACCAGGTCAAGCGCGACGACGCGGTGATCGAGTCTTATCTCGGACGATGATGCGATGCTGAAAATCGAAGCGCTGAACCAGTACTACGGCGGCAGCCATATCCTGCGCAACGTGAACCTCGTCGCCGACGACGGCAAGCTCACCGTGCTGCTCGGCCGCAACGGCGTCGGCAAGAGCACGCTGCTGCGCTGCCTGATGGGCGTCGTCGCCGCGAAAAGCGGCAGCGTGTCGTGGCGCGGCACCGCGCTCGGCGCACTGCCGCCGTATGCGCGCGTCGCGGCGGGGCTCGCGTACGTGCCGCAGGGCCGCGACATCTTTCCGCGGCTCACCGTCGAGGAAAACCTGCTCGTCGGCGCGGCGAGCCGCAAGGCGCCGTCGAAAGTGCCCGATCGCATCTACGACCTGTTCCCGGTGCTCAAGGACATGCGCGCGCGGCGCGGCGGCGACCTGTCGGGCGGCCAGCAGCAACAGCTCGCGATCGGCCGCGCGCTGATGAGCGAGCCGCAGTTGCTGATCCTCGACGAGCCGACCGAAGGCATCCAGCCGTCGATCATCCAGGACATCGGCCGCACGCTGCGCCAGCTCGTCGACGAATCGCGGATGACCGTGCTGCTCGTCGAACAGTATTACGATTTCGCTCAATCGATCGCCGACCGGTACTGGGTGATGAGTCGTGGCGAGATCGTCGCGGGCGGGGAGGCACAGGACATGGAGACGAACGGGGTGCGGGAGCTGATCGCGGTGTGATGGGGCGGCACCGCGGTAGGCACGGCGGTAGGCACGGCGAGGGACACGTACGGTCGGCTCGCGGGACGCACGCACGCGGCGCTTCCTACGAACGCGGCATCTGCATTATTGTTCCGGTAGCATCCACGTTCTTCGCACCCGCTTCCTCGTTTCCCGTTCGCCGCCGATGTCCGCCTCCGATTCGCACGCCTCGCTGTCCCGCCCCGCCGTCGCCAAGTCGTGGCGCGGCCGCCTCGAACTCGGCTTCGAGCGGCACGGTGCGCGCACGACGCTCGCGCACCGGCTGCACGACGGCCCGCTGCGCGTGCAGCGGCCGCTGTACCCGGAAGGCGACGCGATCTGCCACGCGGTGATCGTGCATCCGCCGGGCGGCGTCGCGGGCGGCGACCGGCTCGACATCGACATCGCGCTCGGCGACGGCACGCACGCGGTGCTGACGACGCCCGGCGCGACCAAGTGGTACAAGTCGAACGGCCTCGACGCGACACAGCGTATCGGCATCGCGATCGGCGCGCATGCGAAGCTCGACTGGCTACCGCAGAACAACCTGTTCTTCGACGCGGCGCACGCGGCGCTCGACTTCACGGTGACGCTCGGCGCAGGCGCGAGCGCGATCGGCTGGGACGCGACGCAGCTCGGCCGGCAGGCGGCCGGCGAAACCTGGTCGGCGGGACGCATCGCGTCGACCTCGGCGCTCGTCGATGCCGACGGCCGGCCGCTGTGGACCGAGCGCGCGCTGCTCGACGCGCGCGACCCGCTGCGCGGCGCGCTGCAGGGCCTCGCCGGTTTTCCCGTCTACGGCACGCTGTGGGCCGCCGGCGCCGCGTGCGACGCCACGCTCGCCGAAGCGCTCGCCGCGCGCATGCCGTTCGACGACACGCTGCGCGCGGGCGCCACCTGCGTGACGCCCGGCGTCGTGCTCGTGCGTGCGCTCGCGACGTCGATGGAAGCGCTGCAGCGCCACTTCACCGACTGCTGGCTGCAGTTGCGACCGATCGTGCACGGCGTCGACGCGCGGCCGCTGCGTCTCTGGCAAACCTGAACGCGCGCATCACGCACCGTTTCGGCGCAGCGCGCGACACGCGACGCACCCTCTCCATGCATCGCGCACCACGAACGCGCATCGCACCGCGTGCAATGCACATGGCACGCACCTTGCTCCTTACATAAGCGATACACGACGCACGCAAAACAGCGCGGTGCTACGATGAACCGCGCGCCCGCCCGTTGCGTGCGCACCGATAAAAATTACGTTTTCCTGAACGTCTGCCTTCATGAAACTGACTCCCCGCGAAAAGGACAAGCTGCTGATCTTCACGGCGGCGCTGCTCGCCGAACGCCGCCGTGCGCGCGGCCTGAAGCTCAACTATCCGGAGGCGGTCGCCTTCATCACCGCGGCGCTGATGGAAGCCGCGCGCGACGGCAGGACGGTGGCCGAGGTGATGCACTACGGCACGACGCTGCTCACGCGCGACGACGTGATGGACGGCGTGCCGGAAATGATTCCCGACATCCAGGTCGAAGCGACCTTCCCCGACGGCACGAAGCTCGTGACCGTCCACCACCCGATTCCGTGAGGCCCCGCATGATCCCCGGCGAAATCCTCACCGACGACGGCGAACACGAACTGAATGCGGGCCGTGCGACGCGCTCGCTCGTCGTCGCGAACACCGGCGATCGCCCGGTGCAGGTCGGCTCGCACTACCACTTCTTCGAAGTCAACGACGCGCTGTCGTTCGACCGCGCGGCCGCGCGCGGCTTCCGGCTCAACATCGCGGCCGGCACGGCCGTGCGCTTCGAGCCCGGCCAGACGCGCACCGTCGAGCTCGTCGCGCTCGCGGGCGAGCGCGCCGTCTACGGTTTTCAGGGCAAGGTGATGGGGCCGCTGTAAGCCGCGCCCCGCTCTTCAGGAACAGCAACATGACACTACGCTTGAGCCGCCGCGCGTACGCGGAAATGTTCGGGCCGACGACGGGCGACCGCGTCCGGCTCGCCGATACCGAACTGCTGATCGAGATCGAACGCGACTTCACCACGTACGGCGAGGAAGTGAAATTCGGCGGCGGAAAAGTGATCCGCGACGGGATGGGCCAGTCGCAGCGCGTGGCCGCCGACGTGCCCGACACCGTCATCACGAACGCGGTGATCCTCGATCACTGGGGCATCGTGAAGGCCGACATCGCGATCAAGCACGGCCGCATCGCCGCGATCGGCAAGGCCGGCAACCCCGACATCCAGCCGGGCGTGACGATCGCGATCGGCGCCGCGACCGAAGTCATCGCCGGCGAAGGGCTGATCGTGACCGCGGGCGGCATCGACACGCACATTCACTTCATCAGCCCGCAGCAGATCGACGAGGCGCTCGCGTCGGGCGTCACGACGATGCTCGGCGGCGGCACGGGGCCGGCCACCGGCACCAACGCGACGACCTGCACGCCGGGCCCGTGGCACATGGAGCGGATGCTGCAGGCCGCCGACGGCTGGCCGATCAATCTCGGCTTTCTCGGCAAGGGCAACGCGAGCCTGCCGCAGCCGCTCGTCGAGCAGATCGCGGCCGGCGCGATCGGTTTGAAACTGCACGAGGACTGGGGCACGACGCCCGCCGCGATCGACAACTGCCTGTCGGTGGCCGACGACACCGACACGCAGGTCGCGATCCACACCGACACGCTGAACGAGGCCGGGTTCGTCGAATCGACGGTCGCCGCGTTCAAGGGCCGCACGATCCACACGTACCACACCGAAGGTGCGGGCGGCGGCCATGCGCCCGACATCCTGAAGGTGTGCGGCGAGATGAACGTGCTGCCGTCGTCGACCAATCCGACGCGCCCGTACACGATCAACACGCTCGACGAGCATCTCGACATGCTGATGGTGTGCCATCACCTCGATCCGTCGATCGCCGAGGATCTCGCATTCGCCGAATCGCGCATTCGTCGCGAGACGATCGCGGCCGAGGACATCCTGCACGATCTCGGCGCGCTGTCGATGCTGTCGTCCGATTCGCAGGCGATGGGCCGCGTCGGCGAAGTGATCATCCGCACCTGGCAGACCGCGCACAAGATGAAGGTGCAGCGCGGTGCGCTGCCGGAGGACACCGCGCGCAACGACAACTTCCGCGCGAAGCGCTACGTCGCGAAGTACACGATCAACCCGGCGCTCACGCACGGCATCGCGCACGAAGTCGGTTCGATCGAACCGGGCAAATGGGCAGACCTCGTGCTGTGGGAACCCGCGTTCTTCGGGATCAAGCCGTCGATGATCCTCAAGGGCGGCATGATCGCGCTCGCGCAGATGGGCGACCCGAACGCGTCGATCCCGACGCCGCAGCCGGTTCACTATCGCGAGATGTTCGCGACGCGCGGCGGGGCGCTCGCGCGCACGTCGCTGACCTTCGTGTCGCAGATGGCGGCCGATGCGGGCATCGCGGAGCGCTATGGCCTCGCGAAGCGGATCGTGCCGGTGCGCAACTGCCGCAACGTGACGAAGGCCGACATGATTCACAACGCCTGGCGTCCGTCGATCAGCGTCGACCCGGAAACCTACGACGTGATCGCCGACGGCCAGTTGCTCACCTGCGAGCCGGCGACTGTGCTGCCGATGGCGCAGCGCTATTTCCTGTTCTGATTCGAGATCCACGGTTTCATGCGCACCCTCGACAAACGTATTGCCCCGAACGTGAAACTCGCCGCGTCGCTCGTCGCGCGCGCGCCGACGCTCACGCTCGCCTATGACGCCCGCTGCAAGAGCCGCCTCGCGGCGACGCTCGATACCGGCGAGGACGTCGCGGTCCTGCTGCCGCGCGGCACCGTGCTGCGCGACGGCGACGTGCTCGTCGCCGACGACGGCGCGCTCGTGCGCATCGCCGCGGCGCCCGAAACCGTGCTGCTCGTGCGTGCGGCCGACCCGCTCACGCTGATGCGCGCCGCGTACCATCTCGGCAACCGTCACACGCCGGTCGAGATCGGCGACGGCTACCTGAAGCTCGAAGCCGATCCGGTGCTCGCGGACATGCTGCGCCGGCTCGGCACGCGGGTCGAAGAGGCACGCGCGCCGTTCCAGCCGGAAGCCGGTGCGTACGGCGGCGGCCACAAGCACGGGCACGACGCGACGTTCGCCGAGGATTACGCGCTCGCGCAGCAGGTGTTCGGCGAACATCACGGGCATGCGCATTCGCACGATCACGATCACGATCACGATCACGATCATCAGCATGGTCCCGGCTGCACGCACGGCCACCACGGTCATGACCACCACTGAACTCGTCGCACTGCTGCACCTCGCGTCGCCGGCTTTGCCGATCGGCGCATACAGTTATTCGCAGGGCCTCGAAGCCTCGCTCGACGCGAACCTGATCCGCGACGCCGATTCCGCGCGCGACTGGATTGCCAGCGGCCTGACCGACGTGCTCGCGCACGGCGAACTGCCGTTCCTCGCACACCAGCTCGCGCGCTGGCAGACCCACGACACGCACGCGCTCGCCGCCGAAAACGCGTGGTTCGTCGCGAGCCGGGAATCGGCCGAACTGCGCCGCGAAACCGAACAGATGGGCTGGTCGCTCGCGCAGCTGTGCGCGTCGCTCGAATGGGGCGACGCCGCACGCCGCGCGACGCTCGCGTCGCTGTCGCCGATCGCGCTGCCGACCGCATTCGCGTACGCGGCCGCCGCACACGATGCCAGCGCCGACGCGACGCTCGCCGCGTATGCGTTCGGCTGGGTCGAGAACCAGACGTCCGCCGCGCTGAAGGCCGTACCGCTCGGCCAGCTCGCCGGGCAACGCATCATCGTCGCGCTGCGCGGCGCGATCGACGCGGCCGTGCGCCGCGCGCTCGCGACACCGCCCGACGCCGTCAACACGTTCGCGCCGCAGCTCGGCATCCTGTCCGCGCGGCACGAAACCCAGTACTCGCGGTTGTTCCGCTCCTGAACCTCTTTGCCCGACCATGAACGCACCTGCCCCCTCCTCCGTCCGCCGCACGAAGAAACTGCCGCCGCTGCGCGTCGGCATCGGCGGCCCCGTCGGCTCCGGCAAGACCACGCTGCTCGAAATGCTGTGCAAGGCGATGCGCGACCGCTACGACCTCGTCGCGATCACCAACGACATCTATACGAAGGAAGACCAGCGACTGCTGACGGTCGCGGGCGCACTGCCCGAGGAACGCATCATGGGCGTCGAGACGGGCGGCTGCCCGCACACGGCGATCCGGGAAGATGCATCGATCAACCTCGAAGCCGTCGACCGGATGCTCGCGCGCTTTCCCGATGCCGACATCGTGTTCATCGAGTCCGGCGGCGACAATCTCGCGGCGACCTTCAGCCCCGAGCTGTCGGACCTGACGATCTACGTGATCGACGTCGCCGGCGGCGAGAAGATTCCACGCAAGGGCGGCCCCGGCATCACGAAGTCCGACCTGCTCGTGATCAACAAGACCGACCTCGCGCCGCTGGTCGGCGCGAACCTCGACGTGATGGCGTCCGACACGCGGAAGATGCGCGGCGAGCGGCCTTACGTGATGACGAACCTGAAGGCGCTCGACGGCGTCGCGGACGTGATCGCATTCATCGAGAAGAAGGGTTTGCTGACGGTGTGAGCGGCGCGTCGGCGCCCTGCGACGCCGCCACGCGAGTCCGGGCGGCATCGCGCCGCCCGCGCCGTCTATGCGTCGTCGTCCGGAGCGTCCTGCACGTCCGGCAGCGCACGCGCGCCGGTTGCGGCAGGCGGCAACAGCGCGGCGAGCACGTCGACCGTGCGCGCGGTCGCGCCGCGGTGACGCGATGCGAAGGCCGCACCGGCCGCGCCCATCGCGATGCGCCGCGCGTTGTCGGCGAACAGCGCGTCGAGCACGTGTGCCAGATCGAGCGGATCCTCGACCTGCATCGCCGCACCGGCCGCGACCGCATCGGCGGTCGCCTGCGTGAAGTTGAACACGTGCGGCCCGATCAGCACCGGCACGCCGACCGCGCACGCTTCGATCAGGTTCTGCCCGCCGAGCGGCAGCAGGCTGCCGCCGATGAACGCGATGTCGGCCGCCGCGTAGTACGCACCGAGCTCGCCCATCGAATCGCCGAGCAGCACCGTCACATCGTCCGGCAGCGGGTCGGCCGCCGGCCGGCCCGCTGCGAGCGCGGCCGCGTCGGCCGCCCACACCGAGCGCCGCACGCATTTGAGCCCGCCGCGCGCGACGAGCGCCTCGACCTCGGCGAAGCGCTGCGGATGACGCGGCACGAGCACCAGCAGCGCGCCGGGCGTACGCATTTCCGCGAACGCCTGCAACACCAGCGCCTCTTCGTTCTCGCGCGTGCTGGCGGCGACCCACACCGGCCGCGCGCCGATCGCGTCGCGCCACGCATGGCCGCGTGCCGCGAGTTCCGGCGGCGTCGTCATGTCGAACTTCAGGTTGCCGAGCACGGTCACGTTGCGGGCGCCGAGCGACGTCAGCCGCTCCGCATCGGCCGGGCTCTGCGCGAGCACGCGCGAGAAGCCGCCGAACACGTCGCGCGTCGCCGCGCCGAATTTTGCCGCGCGCCGGAACGAACGCGCGGACATCCGCGCATTGGTCAACACCAGCGGCACGTCCGCGCGGCGACACTCGTCAATCAGCGTCGGCCACACCTCGGTTTCCATCACGAGGCCGAGCGTCGGCCGCCATGCACGCAGGAAGCGCCGCACCGCACCCGGCATGTCGTACGGCAGGTAGCAGCGCAGCACACGATCGCCGAAGATCTGTTCGCCCGTCGCGCGGCCGCTCGGCGTCATGTGCGTGAGCAGGATGCGCGCATCGGGGCGTGCGCGCATCAGCGCATCGATCAGCGGCTGCGCGGCGCGCGTCTCGCCGACCGACACCGCATGCACCCAGATCAGCGGTGCGCGGTCGTCGCGCGAGCGGCCCGCGACGTGACCGAAGCGCTCGGCGATATGCTCGCGATAACCGCGCTCCTTGCGCGAGCGCACGTAGAGCCGGATGACTGCGGCCGGCGCGACGAGCCACCACAGCGCGCGATAGATCGCCCTCAGCATGCGGCCGCCCGGGTATTGCGTCGAAGCAGGCGCGCGCTCAAACCAGCGCCCTGCCCGTCAGGCGTTCGAGAATGCCGAGCGGCGCGCATTCGCGGCGAACCATCGCGTCGACCGGCAGGAAGAAGGTCTGCTCGAGCATGAACTGGCCCGACATCACAGCGTGCGAAGTCTGATCGGAGAAACATATCCACACGCTGCCCGGCGGAAACGGCATCGTTTGCTGCGGACACGTCTTCTGGTAGTCGAGATCGGCCTTCATCCCGTCGTGCAGGTTCAGCATCAGGTGGTCGTATGCGCTGCGCGGCGATTTCGTCACGTGCAGCAGGTTCAGCAGCCACGCCGAGCCCGGGAACTGCGGCCGGATCTTCGGCAGGAAGCGCTTCGCGACGTCCTCGAACGGCTCGCCGACACGCCACACGCGCGGCGCGCCGGCCGGGTTCACGTTCGTGAACACGCGCAGGATGCGCTCGCCGTAGTTCGGCCGCGACGGGAACGCGTCGACGTGCAGCCGGCTGTCGTCCTTGCGCCACGACGTCTGGCGCGTTTCGACCTGCATCAGCCGCAGGCTCGTCGGCGCGACGCGCAGCTTGCCGCGGTATTCGGGAAAGAGGCCGTCGACGAGCGTGCCGGCCTGCTGCTGGAAGCGCGCGACGAGCGCGCGCACGGCCGACTGCGTGACGCTGTCGCCGAGCACGCCGGCGAGCGCGCCGCCGTTCGGCGCGAGGCTGATGTTCTTGCGTTTCGGATCGGCGAGCGCCGGATCGAGCAGCGCTTCCTCGCCGCCTTCGATCGCGAAGCGCAGGTGCGGGAAATACAGCACCTTGCCTTCCTCGACCGCGGCCAGCAACTGCTCGCGCGGCGCCGACAGGTTGTGTCCGCTCCAGTCGGCGGACGGGACTTCGATGATCTGGGATTCGCTCATGATCGGTTCGCGTGTGGACAGCGTTACAGGAGGCCGAAGCCCGCGAGCGCCGACTTCACCTGCGCGATCGACGGGGGCTGCCCCGCCGTGCCGAGATTGACGACGTTCGGCGACCAGTAGCCGCCGGTCCGCCAGGCCGTCGCGAAATTGTACAGTTCGACCGTCGGGCGCTTCAGCGCGGCCGCGATGTGAACCAGACCTGTATCAACCCCGACCGTCGCAGCCGCGCCGTCGATCAGCCCGACCACGGCCGGCAGCGACAGCTTCGGCGGCACGATCGCCGCCGCGCCGAATTCCTTCGCGAGCCGCTCGCTGGTCGCGCGTTCCGCGTCGTTGCCCCACGGCAGCACGAGCGACGCGCCGCGCCGCACCAGCGCCTGGCCGAGCTCGATCCACGCGGCGTCCGGCCACTGCTTGTCGGCGCGCGACGTCGCGTGGACGAACACGACGTACGGCACCGGCAAGTTCAGGCCGAGCGCGGCCACCGCGCGCGCTGCCGCCCGCGTGTCGAGGCCGAACTCGACGGGGTCGGCCGGGGTCGGCGCCGGGTCGTCCAGCGCGGCCGCGACCAACTGGCGCGAGCGCTCGACGACGTGCGTGCGCGGCGCGATCGGCACGCGCTTGCGGTAGAAGAAGCGCACCGGCCATTCGTAGCCGGCGCCGTCGGTGCGGTTGCCGAGCCCGACGAGCGGGCCGCGGGCCCAGCTCGCGACCCACGCGGTCTTGATGAGGCCCTGGCAGTCGATCACGAGGTCGTACTGCTCGGCCGCGAGGCGCCGGCGGAACGCGCGGATCTCGCGCCACGTGGCCCCCGAGAACGGCTTCTTGCGCCAGCGGCGCAGCGAGAACGGCAGCACGTTGCGCACGCCGTCGACGAGCCGTACGAGGTCGACGAAGCTTTCCTCGACGAGCCAGTCGATCTGCGCATCGGGGTGGCGGCGCCGGATATCGGCGATCACCGGCATGTTGTGCACGACGTCGCCCAGCGACGACACACGCACGATCAGGATCTTTTGCACGCTGAAAAAACGCCGGCTGGCAGCCGGCGACAGACATAAAGGGGGGATTTTATCCCGCCCGGAGGGCCGGACAGACAAAAAGCGGCCACGCGCCCGGGGCGCGCGCCGCTTTTCAAGATAAACCCGGCCGATGAGCCGGCCATCGTACGGGCGGCCCGCCGGCCGCCGGCGCTCAGAACGGCAGCTTGACGTCCGGCTTCGCGGCCGTCAGCACGCGGCGGAAGTCTTCCTGGATGCGCTTGAGCCCTTCCTGCGTCTCGGCTTCGAAGCGCATCACGACGACCGGCGTCGTGTTCGACGAACGCGCGAGGCCGAAGCCGTCCGGGTACTCGACACGCAGGCCGTCGATCGTCACGACTTCGTCGGCGCCGTCGAACTTCGCTTCCTTCTGCAACTGCTCGATCAGGCGGAAATTCTCGCCTTCGTCGAGCCAGAGCTGCAGTTCCGGCGTGCTCATCGCGTCCGGCAGGCTGTTGAGCAGCGCGCTCGGATCGGCCGTCTTCGCGAGAATTTCCAGCAGGCGCGCGCCCGTGTACAGGCCGTCGTCGAAGCCGTACCAGCGATCCTTGAAGAACACGTGGCCGCTCATTTCGCCGGCGAGCGGTGCACCCGTCTCACGCAGCTTCGCCTTCACGAGCGAATGGCCGGTCTTCCACATCAGCGGCTCGCCGCCCTTCGACTTCACCCACTGCGCGAGGTGGCGCGTGCACTTCACGTCGTAGATGATCTGGGCGCCGGGGTTGCGCGACAGCACTTCTTCCGCGAACAGCATCAGCTGGCGGTCCGGATAGATGATCTGGCCGTCCTTCGTGACGACGCCGAGACGGTCGCCGTCGCCGTCGAACGCGAAGCCGAGCTCCGCATCGGTGTCCTTCAGCGCCTGGATCACGTCCTGCAGGTTTTCCGGGTGGGCAGGATCGGGGTGGTGGTTCGGGAATGTGCCGTCGATGTCGGTGAAGCGCTCGACGAGTTCGCAGCCGAGCGCCTTGAACAGGCGCGTCGCGAGCGGGCCCGCGACGCCGTTGCCGGCGTCGACGACGAGCTTCAGCGGCCGCGCGAGCTTCACGTCGCCGACGATGCGCGCGATGTACTGATCCGCGACGTCGATTGCTTCATACGTGCCGCTGCCCGTCTCGAACCGCTCGTCGACGATGCGGCGGTACAGCGCCTGGATCTGCTCGCCGTAGATTGCGGCGCCGCGCAGCACCATCTTGAAGCCGTTGTAGTCGGGCGGGTTGTGGCTGCCCGTGACGACGATGCACGAATCGACGCGGCGCTCGCCGCCCTTCAGCGCGAGCGGCACGTTCGCCGCGAAATAACCGACCGGCGTCGGCACCATGCCGACGTCGACGACGTCGACCCCGGCCGCACGCAGGCCGTCGGCCAGCGCGCCGACCAGCTCCGGTCCGGACAGGCGGCCGTCGCGCGCGACGACGACCGCATCGCCGCCCTGCGCACGCACTTCGCTGCCGAATGCCCGGCCGATCCCGCGCGCCGTGTCGACGTCGAGGGTCTTGCCGACCACGCCACGAATGTCATATGCCTTGAAGATGGATTGGGAGATCATCGATTCTCTTCTCTCGGTTGCGTGCATGAAAAATTGTCTGGCTTGCGCGGCCGCCGCTCGCGGGTGCCGCGCATGATACATGCCTGCCGGCGGAACACGGGGCGCAACGGCTGGAGCGGCCGCGATCCCACTTATAATCGCGGGTTTCGATGACGCGCATGTCGCCCATTTTAATGCCTAGCCGCCCCGCCGCCGCCCACCTGCCGCCTCCGGCCGCCCCTCGCGCGCGCCGCCGCTGCCGCGCATGCTGAAGCGCTTCGGCAACCCGGACGTCGCGAAGGCCGTCGCGAACCTCGTCTGGCTGGGGCTCGAACGGCTCACCCAGATCGGCGTCGCGATCGCGATCAGCGGCCTGCTGGCCCGTTATTTCGGGCCAGATGTGTTCGGCAAATGGCAGTATGCGAATACGCTTCTCCTGGTACTGGCGCCGCTCACCTGGGTGTGCGGCGCGGAAATCCTCGTCCCGACCATCGTCCAGCGCCCGCCCGCGCAGCTCGGCGCGGTGCTCGGCAGCGCGTTCGTGCTGCGCATCGCCGTGTCGGCCGCCGCGCTCGCCGCGACCTGGATCGCGATCGCCGCGGGCGCCTTCGACCCGCTGGTCGGCGCGATGCTCGCGGGCCTCGCGGTCACGATGGTGTTCCGCGAGCCGTTCGTCGGCGTGATCAACGCGTGGCTGCAGAGCATGACCTACAGCAAGCCGCAGCTCGTCACCAGCATGGTCACCGCGCTCGCCAAGGCGCTGCTCGTCTGGCTGCTGGTCCGCGCGGCCGCCGGCCCCGCCCGCTTCGCGTGGCTGTGGGCGCTGGAAGCCGCCGCCATCGGCTTCGCGCTGCTGCTGTACTACCGCCATCGTAACGGCGGTGCGCTCGGCTGGACGTTCGACAAGCCGCTGTTCCGGCACTTTGCAACGGCCGGCACCGTGTTCTGGCTCGGCCTCATCTGCATGTACCTGTTCCTGAAGCTCGACCGCCTGATGCTCGAGCGCCACGTGTCGTTCGCCGATCTCGGCCGCTATTCGGCCGCGCAGCAGCTCAACGAGAACTGGATCACGCTCGCGCTGATGCTCGCGCAGACGATCGCGCCCGCCTTCGTCTACCGCGTGCAGGACGTCGCGCGGCTGCGCCGCAACATCGTCCGGCTGATCGCGATGACGGCCGGCCTGATGACGGCCGGCGCGCTCGTGCTCGACGCCGCCGCCCCGCTGATCGTCGGCAAGGTGTTCGGCCGCGGCTACGAGGCGTCGGTCGACATCTTCCGCTGGGCCGTCTGGCTGTCCGTGCCGGCCGGCATCGAGGCGATAGGCAATCTTATCGTTCTCAAATATCAAGCAAAATTCGTGTTGCTGTCGAAATGGCTGCTCGCGCTGGCCATCGCCGCGCTCGTCAACCTGTTCGCGATCCCGCGGCTCGGCCTGTACGGCGCGCTCGTCGGGCTGGCGGCCGGCTACCTGGCCGCGGCCGCCGTCAACTTTTATTACATCCGTTTCAAGCTGCGAACATGACGTCCCCTGCTTGCCCGACCCCGCTCGACGACGTGGCCGTGCTGATGCCGGCCTACAACGGGCACGACGACGTCGTCCGGACCCTCGCGTCGTTTCGCGAGGACGCGCCCGTGCACGTGCTGATCGTCGACGACGGCAGCACGCCGCCGATCGTCGCGCCCGATCTGCCGGGCCTGTCGATCGACGTGCTGCGCATGCCCCGGAACGGCGGCATCGAACGCGCGCTGGCGGCCGGCATCGACGCGCTCGCGGCACGCGGCTTCCGCTACGCGGCCCGTATCGACGCCGGCGATCTCGCCGCGCCGCAGCGCCTCGCGAAGGAGCGCGCCTATCTCGGCGCCCACCCGCGCGTAGCCTGCGTCGGCATGTGGACGCAGGTCGTGTCGCGCGCCGGCGAGCCGCGCTTCATGCTCACGCCGGCCGCCGATCCGCGCACGCTGCGCCGCACGCGCTTCCTGCGCTCGCCGCTCGTGCATCCGTCTGTGATGTTGCGCATCGACGCCGTGCGCGAAGTGGGCAACTATCGGGCAAAGTACCGCGCGGCCGAGGATCTCGATCTTTTTTTACGGTTAATGCAACGCTACGATTGCGCGAACCTGCCGGAACTCGGCCTGTATTACGAGCTTAACGAGGGCGGGATCAGCGCGACCAAACGCCGGCGCCAGCTGGTGTCGACGCTCACGCTGCTGCTGCGCCACTTCAACGTGCTGAACCCGTACGACTGGGCCGGCCTCGCCAAGAACCTGCTGCATTTCGTGACGCCGTACCGTACGCTGCAGCGCATCAAGCAGACGCTGTTCGCCGCGCGGCCGTCCGCCTGACGTGCATCCGGCCCGTTCGGCAATTTCGACGCTTTATTTTTTCTTTTTTTCATGTCCGCCACCTCCCCGCTGCGCATCGCGCTCGTCTGCAACACGGCCTGGGCGATCCATACGTATCGCCACGGGCTGATCCGTGCGCTCGTCGCGCGCGGCGCCGAGGTCGTCGTGATCGCGCCGCACGATCGCACCGTGCCGTTGCTCGAGCAGATGGGCTGCCGCTACGTGGCGCTCGCGGTCGCGTCGAAAGGCACGAGCCCGCGCGAGGATCTCGGCACGCTCGCCGCGCTGGTGCGCCACTATCGCGCGCTGCGGCCCGACCTCGTGTTCCATTACACGATCAAGCCGAACATCTACGGCTCGGTGGCCGCGTGGCTCGCGCGCGTGCCGTCGATCGCGGTGACGACGGGCCTCGGCTACGTGTTCATCCAGAAGAGCCGCGCGGCGAGCGTCGCCAAGCGCCTGTACCGGTTCGCATTCCGCTTCCCGCGTGAAGTGTGGTTCCTGAACCGCGACGATCTCGCGACCTTCACCGACGAGCGCTTGCTCGCGCACCCCGATCGCGCACGGCTGCTGCACGGCGAAGGCGTCGATCTCGAACAGTTCGCGCCCGTGCCGCTGCCCGCCGGCGACGCGCCCGTGTTCATCCTGATCGGCCGGCTGCTGTGGGACAAGGGCGTGCGCGAATACGTGGAGGCCGCGCGTCTCGTGCGCGAGCGCTTCCCGAACGCGCGCTTCCAGTTGCTCGGGCCGCTCGGCGTCGACAATCCGAGCGCGATCGGCCGCGCGGATGTCGACGCGTGGGTCGACGAAGGCATCGTCGAATATCTCGGCGAAGCGCACGACGTGCGACCGCACATCGCGGCGGCCGACTGCGTCGTGCTGCCGTCGTACCGCGAAGGCGTGCCGCGCACGCTGATGGAAGCATCGGCGATGGGCCGCCCGATCGTCGCGACCGACGTGCCGGGCTGCCGCGACGTCGTCGCCGACGGCGAAACAGGTTACCTGTGCCGTGTGCGCGACAGCGCGAGCCTCGCGGAGCAATTGACTCGCATGATCGAACTCGGAACGGCCGGACGCGAAGCGATGGGCGCGCGCGGCCGGCAGAAGGTCACGGCGGAATTCGACGAACAGCAGGTCGTCGAACGCTACCGGCGTACCATCCACTCGTTAACCGGTATCACCCTCTGAAGGAGCGCATCAGCAATGACCGCTAAAGGCACCATCCTCGTCACCGGCGGAGCCGGCTATATCGGCTCGCACACGACCGTCGAGCTGCTCGACAACGGCTACGACGTCGTGATCGTCGACAACCTCGTCAACAGCAAGGCCGAATCGGTGCGCCGGATCGAGCGGATCACGGGCAAGACGCCCGCGTTCCACCAGGTCGACGTGTGCGACGAAGCCGCGCTCGCGAAAGTGTTCGACGCGCATCCGATCACCGGCACGATTCATTTCGCGGCGCTCAAGGCTGTCGGCGAATCGGTCGAGAAGCCGCTCGAGTACTACCAGAACAACATCGGCGGGCTGCTCGCCGTGCTCAAGGTCATGCGCGAGCGCAACGTCAGGCAGTTCGTGTTCAGCTCGTCCGCGACCGTGTACGGCGTGCCCGAGCGCTCGCCGATCGACGAATCGTTCCCGCTGTCCGCGACGAACCCGTACGGCCAGTCGAAGCTGATCGCCGAGCAGATCCTGCGCGATCTCGAAGTCTCGGACCCGTCGTGGCGAATCGCGACGCTGCGCTACTTCAACCCGGTTGGCGCGCACGCAAGCGGGCTGATCGGCGAGGATCCGGCCGGCATCCCGAACAACCTGATGCCGTATGTCGCGCAAGTCGCGGTCGGCAAGCTGGAAAAGCTGCGCGTGTTCGGCTCGGACTACCCGACGCCGGACGGCACCGGCGTGCGCGACTACATCCACGTCGTCGATCTCGCGAAGGGGCACATCGCCGCGCTCGACGCGCTCGCGAAGCGCGACGCGAGCTTCGTCGTGAATCTCGGCACCGGGCAAGGCTACAGCGTGCTCGAAGTGGTGCGCGCGTTCGAGAAGGCGTCGGGTCGTCCGGTGCCGTACGAACTCGTCGCGCGCCGCCCGGGCGACATCGCCGAGTGCTATGCGAACCCGCAGGCCGCGGCCGACATCATCGGCTGGCGCGCGACGCTCGGCATCGAGGAAATGTGTGCCGACCACTGGCGATGGCAGGAGGGGAACCCGCGCGGTTTTGTATAATCCGCTGTCCATTTTCCGAGCGGTCCCATGCTCAGCTTCGCGTCCGGCTTCATCGTCTCCCTGCTCGTCACGCTGTTCATCGTGCGCTACGCGCACCTTCACGAGAAATTCTCGATCGACAGCGACCTGGCCGGCGTGCAGAAATTCCATGTGCGGCCGGTGCCGCGGGTGGGCGGCATCGGGATCCTCGCCGGGGTCGTCGTTGCCGCGCTGGTGCTGTTCCGGCGCTATCCGACGATCTCCGGCAGCATTCTCGGGATCGTTGCGTGCGGGATGCCGGCTTTCCTGTCCGGTCTCGTCGAGGATCTGACCAAGCGCGTGTCGCCGCGCGCGCGGCTGCTCTGCACGATGGGCGCGGCCGCGCTCGCATTCTGGCTGATGCACATCGCGGTCACGCGCATCAGCGTGCCGCCGCTCGACTTCCTGCTCGGCTACGTCGCCATCTCGGCGTTCGTCACCGTGCTCGCGGTCGCCGCGCTCGCGAATGCGATCAACATCATCGACGGCTTCAACGGGCTCGCGTCGATGGTCAGCTTCATGATGTTCGCGTCGCTCGCGTATGTCGCATTCCACGTCAACGACCCGGTCGTGATGTCCGCGTCGATCATCATGATGGGCGCCGTGCTCGGCTTCTTCCTGTGGAATTTCCCGGCCGGGTTGATCTTCCTCGGCGACGGCGGCGCGTATTTCATCGGCTTCATGCTCGCGGAACTCGCGATCATGCTCGTGATGCGCAACCGCGAAGTGTCCGCGTGGTACCCGGTGCTGCTGTTCATGTATCCGATCTTCGAGACCTGCTTCTCGATCTACCGGAAGAAGTTCATTCGCGGGATGTCGCCAGGGATTCCGGACGGCGTGCACCTGCACATGCTCGTGTACAAGCGGTTGATGCGCTGGGCCGTCGGTACGAAGCATGCGCACGACCTAACGCGGCGGAATTCGCTGACTTCACCTTATCTGTGGCTGCTGTGCCTCGTCGCGGTAATACCGGCGACGCTGTTCTGGCGGCATACGGTACACCTGTTCGCGTTCGTCGTACTGTTCGCGGTGACTTATGTGTGGCTTTATCTCAGCATCGTGCGGTTCAAGGCGCCGAGGTGGATGGTGGTGAGGAAGCATCGGCGTGGCTGATCATCCGTACTGCGACAAACGTCGAAATGGTGGATTTCCACCATCCCGAAAATACCCGATATCGTCTAACATGAAGCCCCGCTGAAACAACGCCCAAGGCGTGGAGAGACTATCGGGATGGATAGACGAGTAGACGCGTTACGCGTGGCTGCCTGCTTCCTGGTCGTGCTGTTGCACGTTTCCAGCGAAAGCTTCGTGAGGTACAGCGCAGCGTGGAATGCATCGAACTGCTACGAATCGCTGTCACGCGCCTGCGTACCGATTTTCCTCATGATCTCCGGAGCCAATCTGCTGCGGAAAAATGAACCTCTCGGGACGTTCCTGTCGAAGCGCGTGCTGCGCGTGATTCCCCCGCTCGTTTTCTGGTCCGTGTTCTATCTCTGGTGGCTCGACTTCAACAACGTGCACACCGAGAACTGGGTTCTCGCGATCGTCGCGGGCCCGACCATGTTTCACCTGTGGTTCTTCTACGTGATTTTCGGCATCTATCTGGTCGTGCCGGCTATGCGTCGCTTCTATCAAAACGCATCGCAATCGGAGCGAATGTGGCTGCTCGCCGTGTGGCTCCTGACTGCTTCACTTTACCCGACCCTGCAGGCGCTGTTCACGGGGCGCGAAGACGACCTGATCGCCAAGTGGGGAAGAGAGAGTGTTTACGATGCGTCCTACTATGGCATGTATGCAGGTTTCATGGTGCTCGGCGCCTGGCTTGCGGACCTGAAAGGGAATGTCGTGAGGGGCTTGTCGGTCTTCGCCGCCGCCGTGGTGGCCACCGCGCTCACCACGATCTGGGAATCGCGCATCCATGGCGTGCCGAACCCGTTCTTCCAGCTCTACCTGTCGCCGCTCGTCGTCATCGCCGCATGCGGCCTCTTCCATGCATTCATGGGCATGACCCCGGGCAAGGCATCGCCGCTGCTCAATACCGTCTCGGGATGTACGCTCGGTATCTATGGATTGCATCCCTTCCTGATCGATCCATTTGCGAAACGCTTCGAACTGCTGCAGTTGACCGGGTGGTCGTGGATCGATCCGTTGCTAGCCACGCTGCTGATCTTCGGCACGGCGTTTGCAATCATTGCTTTTCTGCGCTGGATTCCGTTGTTCCGGTATCGCCCTCTTCGGATCGTCATCTGATCAGGCGGAACAACGGGCACCCTGCAACGCAAGACGCGACCGGCACGGGAACGTGCGGATCGCGTCTTCGTGAACGGCTCACGGCAATTGGCGCAATGTCGACCCGGTCGATCATCCGTCAAACCCGCGACGCAGCACGAGTGGGGACGCTGTGTAGGACCGGCGCGCTCGGCGACTGGTATTCGGACACCCATCTACGCAAATCGCGCCGCACTTCGTCGTCGCTCAGCACGCGATGCTGCATCAGCCACGGCAGCAGTTCGTCGAGCAGGTTGTCCGGTACCTCGCGTGCACGGGCGATCCGCAGTTTCGGATGCGGCGTACGGGTCGTCTCCTCATCGTCGGCGAGCAGTTCCTCGTAGAGCTTTTCGCCAGGGCGCAGCCCGGTGAATTCGATGCGGATTTGCTCTTCGGAGAACCCATACAGGCGAATCAGGTCGCGGGCGAGATCCACGATCTTCACCGGCTGCCCCATGTCGAGGATGAAGATTTCCCCCCCGTGCCCCATGCTCGAGGCCTGCAGCACGAGCTGCGACGCCTCCGGGATCGTCATGAAGAATCGCGTGATCTCCGGGTGCGTGACCGTCACCGGGCCGCCCTTCGAGATCTGCTGCTGAAACTTCGGGATCACGCTGCCCGCGCTGCCGAGCACGTTACCGAACCGCACGGTTTCGAATTGCGTACGTTCGCTCGTCTGCTGAAGCGCCTGGCATGCCATCTCGGCCAGCCGCTTGCTCGCCCCCATCACGTTGGTCGGATTGACGGCCTTGTCCGTCGAAATCAGCACGAAGTGGCGCACGTCGTGCCGAATCGCCGCGCGCGCGACACGATATGTTCCGAGCACGTTGTTGCGCAGTGCCTGCCAGGCGTTGTGCTCCTCCATCAACGGCACATGTTTGTAGGCGGCCGCGTGGAACACGATGTGCGGCGCATGCCGCGACATCAACTGATCGAGCAGCAGAGAATCCTTCGCGTCGCCGATGATCGGCACGACCGGCTGATCGGGGAAGCGCTCTCGCAACTCCTCCGTCAGTCGATACATCGCGTACTCGGACAGGTCGAACGCAATCAATTGCGCCGGCGCGAAACGCAGGATCTGGCGGCACAGTTCCGAGCCGATCGAACCGCCCGCCCCCGTCACCATCACGACCCTGCCGTGCAGTAATGCCTCGACGTGCGGCGTATCGATCGTCACCGCCTCGCGGCCGAGCAGATCTTCGAGGTCGATGTTCCGCACCTGCGACAGGAAACCCTGCCCCGGCATCAGCGCGGTCAACGCCGGCAGCACCATTGCCTTCACACCGGCACGTACGCACAGTGTCGCGACCCGGCGCTGCACTTCAACCGGCGTGGAAGGCAGCGCGATGATCGCGTGCTCGGCCTTGGTGAATTCCGCCCAGTGATTCAGTTCGCCGATCGCGCCCAGCACCTTGTAGCCGTAGATTTCGCGACCGCGTTTGGCCGGATCGTCGTCGAGCAGACCGACGAGCCGCCACTCGCCGGAGCGGGACAGCTCACGAGCGAGGCTGGCACCGGCCGTGCCGGCACCCAGTACGAGCACCGGCTTGCCCTTGCCGACGAGACCGCCGTACAGATAGAACTCCTTGCTGGCGCGATATAGTGCACGTGCGCCGCCCATCGCCAGGAACAGGAGCACCGGCGACAGAACGAGGGCGGAACGTGGAATGATGGGCGTCGGCTGCAGCATCACCGCACCAACCATCACGATCAATCCGCCGCCGATCACCGCTTTCGAGATGCGCAGAAGGTCGGGCAGACTCGCGAATACCCACAGCCCGCGGTACAAGCCGAAACAGTGGAACATCGATCCGTAGATCGGCAGCACCCACGCGAGCGCACTGAATGCGCCGGCGAGAAAATCGCTGGGCACGATCCCGTTGAATCGAACTACGTAAGCGGTCAGCCAAGCGCCTGCAACCGCAATCAGGTCGAACAGAAAAGCGCTCAACGACTGCCACGACGCCCTGAAACGAAACATCGACGAAGACCTCGAAGAAATTGTGCGGCGCTGCCTTGCGGATTCAACTGCCCGCGCCGAACCCATGCCGGTCGATCGAAAAACCGCGCGCGGCGCCGTCATGATGGCATGCCGAGGTGGCCAACGGCGACCATTATGCCGTCAACGACCGGGGGTTCCAATACACCGCCCCGCCGCGCGGAACCGACCGAACTACGCATCGCGGCAAAACGCGACGACGCGCTCGAAACTCGATGCGGGCGAAACCGCGGCCTGTCACCGGAATCACATCTGGTGCGGCAGGGATGCTGCAGCGCAATATCGCGCCCCTTCGCTCACCCGCGCTGCGTCGGCAGCAGGCCCGCGTGACCGCGCATGCGGGCATCGTCGTGCTCGGCAACGCATGTCAGCTGCGAATCACTTCATGTAATGGCCGCTTCGAAAGCAAACGCTTGACTGCACGTTTCATCCGATGCGGAATCAGCCTAGACACTGCCTGCGTGCGCGGATCCGTATAAATGCCCCAGAGAACCCGCAGGACGCGTTCGCGCACGCCGTGGACGACCGTCTCCTGCACGGCCAGCACCGCATCGAGCGCCGTGACCATCTCCGTACGTCGCGCTTGCCCTCTGGCGGGACCGGCATCGCGCACATACTGCTCCTCGTAATAATCCGTGCACGGCCGTTCACCGACGAATTCCGGCGCGCGCGACTGCCCGCCCTGCTCGAGCGTGGCCAGCAGCGACTCGATGGCCGCGAGCAATGCATCGGCCGTTGGCGGATGCGGAAGCAACGCCGTCTTGTCGAGCCCGGCCAGGCGCTCGGGAAAGGCGCCGATACTCGGAGCGACGATCGGCAGCCCGCTGGCCAGCGCGGAACTGAGCGTATAGCTGTATGTCTCCGGCCACAGGGCCGGGAAGGCGATCAGGTCGCACGACGCGCTGTCGATCAACTCACCGATTCGCGCGCTCTCGTATGGCCCGGTGGTCTTGACTCCCTGGAGCGGACGATACGCGTAGCCGATCAGCGTAAACCCGACTTTCGACTGCCGGGACGCGGCCAGCGCCGCCGCGGCTTCGAGCAGGTCGGCGCCCTTTTCGCGGCTCAACGCCCCCAGCACCCCGATCGTGTACGTCTTCTTGGGCGTGAAGGGGCGATGCGGCCGGTCTTGCTGCGCGATGTCTTCGGGATGGTAGGCCAGCAGCGCATTGCGGACCTCGAAAAAGCGCTCGAACAACGCGAACGTCGAATGCGACGGGAAAACCACGCGTTCGCACGCGGCCAAAAAACCTCGATACCGGTCGCGCCACGCTTCGCGAGTGACGTCCTTCGGTAGCGGATACAACGGGTTCCGAGCCTTGTCCAGATCGACGGCGTCGAACACGCCGCGCTCATCCGTCAGCGTCGGGTTGCCGTTAATGAGATAGAAGTCGTGTACCGTGAAAATCTGCCGAGCTCCTAGCACCGCGCCGAGCGACAGGTAGTCCGCGGACAGGCCGAGCACGTGATGATAGTGGACCAGATCGACGCCGATCGCCTTCAGGAACGGCAGGAGCGCGGCCGAACCCTGCTGCGCATCGACTGCGATTCGCATCGACGAATCTGCATCCCAAGCACCGATCGACACCAGCCGCCCGCCGTCTTCCGGCCGAAGCACGAGCGACACGAGGCGCCCCTCGCAGCGGCGGGCGATGTCCTTGATATGCTGATCGACGCCGCCGCCCAATCCGTGCGACACATGCAGCACGATCGGGGCCTGCCGCGTGCGCAACAGATCGAAATAGCGTTGCAGCCGCGCGCCGCGCAGTTCGTCCTTTGCAACGAAGGACTGCACATCGGCGTGGTAGTTCGGATAGCGGCGATCGAGCGTCTGATCGGCGTGGCGAATGCGCTCGGTTCGCTGATCTCCGAAGCTGACGCCACCGCGATGGTGAACGTAGAGGTTCGGCGAAATATAGCTTTTCCAGCCTTTGCGCAGCGCACGCTGGCAGAAGTCGTTCTCTTCGCCGTAGCCGGTGCCGAACGACTGTTCGTCCAGCTCGCCGACCTCGTCCAGGCACTGGCGTTTGATATACATGCAAAAGCCGATGCCGGTCGGTGCATCGACGGGGTTCAGGCGTACCGTCCGGAAAGCCTGGTCGATCTGCTCCAACTCGAGCTGCAGCGGGCTGGCATTGTCGGCGACGAAATTGGGGAACGACGAGATCGTCGTATTGTTCGACAGCGGCGTCACGGTTCCCGCGTCGGAGAGCGCGCCCGCGTCCTCGACGATTCGCTCGAGCCACTGATCCGGCAAGACCACATCGTTGTTCAGCAGGATGACGTCCGCGGCGGCATCGTACCGAATGCCGCGATTGGCGGTCTTCACGAAGCCCAGGTTGACCTCGTTGCGCAGTACAACGAGTTTCTCACCCCATCGCCGCGCCTCGCTTGCCAGCGTGTCGTCCATCGCGGCATCCGGCGATGCGTCGTTGATCGCCACCAGCCGCGCACCGGGATGGCGCATCACGGCCGGCATCGCGGATGCCAGACACGCTCGCGTCAGTTCACAATCCCGGTACACGGGCACGACGACCACGACTGCAGTCGACTGGGTGGCGGCGTTTTGGGCCACGGACGAGGTAGAAAGCGTGTCAATCACGATTGGCTAGACGTTCCAAGCTTGAAAATTCAGGCGCATTCCGGCCCGAGGCCCGGTCGGGAGCATGCGTCATCGGTCATCGGCCCGGTGATGTGTGCCGCCACGGCGGCTCGGGAACGCGATGTGTCGGCCTATCGGGCATCAACGCTGGCGATTGCCCCGGGCGGCGCAGTCGCCGGCAAGATAGTGCGCGGCCACGATGCGACCGCGCATTGCAATACGGATCGCAAGACGAGAGTCTCTCATCATTGGCCATCTCCGGATGCTACAAAGTGCAACATCGCGAGCGGCCGCGCAGCATATGGGAAAGAGCCCCAATTCAAGCGCGCGGCGGCGGTTGCTGCCCCCGGTCCGACGACACCGCGCCGCGCCGGCGGATTCGTCAAACGGCATCCGGTGCGCGACGCAGGGCGTTGGGCCGGATCAGGCCCAGCCGTTGCGATGACGTTGAAGCACGACCTCTGCCGACGCACCGACCGCGACGACATTGTCGAAACGGCGGAGATAGTTTTCGAGCGCACCGAAGTTAATGATCGAGTTGCGCAGGATTTCGGGAGGCGTCAGGCTTTCCTCGGCGACCAGCTGAAGCGGGACGACGATCATGTTGCGCTTAGGCACGTAATTGATCTTCCAGCTCAGCTCCGAGAACATCACATCCGCGATGATGACGTCTCCGTCCTGAAATTCGAAGTCGTTCGGAACGCCATCGGAAATCAGCACGAGCCGCGGTTGTCGCTCGGCCGATGCATCGATGATCGAGTAGAACGCGCCATACACCTTCGAACCCGACGAGTGATAGTTGTCGCAGACCACGTGGATGGCATTGTCGAACTCGTGCGGCTCCCAACCCGACCGGTGGTTCTGCAGCTCCGAATGGGGCACGCCCTCCCACGACACGGATTCCGTGTAGTGCTGCGGCATGAAACCCAGCGGCGTGAATATCACGACCTGCTTGCGCGCCACCCGCAATGCCTGATCCAGCAGCTTCTGGCCATCTTCCTTTTCCAGATGCTCGATCACATCGAGCATGAACACCGTGTCGGTGCTCTTGTCGAGCGCACTCTTGAAGTATTCGAGACCGTCGACGCAATACACGACCTTGTCGGGGTAGCTGGCAACGAGCTTCTCGGCATACGGACGATGCGGCTCGACGAGCACATGGACGGGGCAATCGAGCATCCGTTGCGGGCGCACGCCCGGCCCGATGTCGAGGCAGACGTCCACCGGCTTCAGCAGACTGGTCGCCACGCGATGCAGCGCATCATGGCTGCAATGGAGCGTCTGTCCGTATTCGACATCGTTCACCGTCCGGACATCGATCCGCGAACCACCGAGGAAGTATCGAAGCTGGTTGGCCTGATTCTTCAGAATCTTGTTTTCGACAACCAGGGATTCCAGGGTCATGTTGCTCATACGTGTTGCACCAGAAAGTCACGAAATGGAACGAGCTCGGATGAATACGAGAATTGCTCACTCAGGATCTGTCGCGCAGCTTCGTGGCGTTGCCGCCGGTGCGCGGGTGTGGCTTCCATGATCGAACGGATGAACGCGTCGGTCCCTTCCGCGACCGAACCGTTGTGATAGTGGGCACCGTAATGCTGGCGATAGAACACGTCCGGCGAAGCGCCTTCCCGGGCCCACGACATGATCGGCAGACCGGCTGCAAGGTAGACGCGCGACTTCGACGGGAACGACAGCGTGGACGTCTCGATGAAGCGCTCCTCCGTCGGGTACGGTAGCAACGCAAGATCCCATTTTGCAATTCGCGTGACGAGTTCGTCGCGCGGCAACGCGCCATGCGCGATCAGTCGATAGCCGGGATTCGTCGCGGACGGATTACCGTAGCCGAAATAATGCAGAACCAGCGATTTGCCCATCGCGAGCAACGTACGCGACAGCACGTTGAGCAACGCATCGAGTTCCGCATTCGAATAGAACTGACCGACGAACACCGCGTGCACGGCCTTCGGGTCGGACAGCAGAACCAGATCCTGAGCGTCGTCGACCGGATCGTCGAAGAAGTTGTCGATCCGGATGCTGTGCTTGCCTTCGCTCGTCAGACGCGCCTTCCACGCATCACTCGGTACCAGGTTCAGGATCGCACGCCGCTCGAGTCGATTCAGCAGCCTGCGCATCAGGCCATGAAGCTGGCGCGGATGCCCGCGGTGCGTCATCCACCACGCAAGCGGATCCCACTGATGGACGATGAATTGCTTGCCGGACACCCAGGCGGCCACCGTGTAGCACAGCACGGTCTTCTCGCCCTGCACCACGAACCACACCACGCGCGACGGCGAATGGCGGAGGTTGAGGCCGAGCCGCACGCCGATCAACGCCGTCTTGGCCATCCACATCATCATGCGCACGACAAGCCCGAAACGGTGCAGCAGCGTCGAACGCTCGCCAATCCGCTTCGTTAGACGCGCGATTCGCAGCCAAATGCCATCCAGCTGGAAGCCGAATATGCGGGCGATCATGCAGTTTTCCGGCACGGCGATGTGCCCTGGAAGCCCCGAGTGATTGACCCAGAAGAACTCGAACCGGGCGTCGGGTATCGACGACATGATCCGATGCAACACCTGCCCAGCCGTATAGCTGGAGTCAGGCGGCACGTCGGACACTATGGGAATACTCAACTTCTTCATCGTAAATTCCGGAGAGTTCTTTGCAGAAGACATCCATGCTGTAATGGTCTCGCGCAAACTGCTGGCGAGCCGCCCGCCCTTCGGCGTTGCGCGCCGCGCGCAGAACGGCCGTCTCGACGACATCCGCATATGCGTCGTCCGAATGCTCGCTGCACAGGCCGTAGATCGGCGCTCCGACCAGGGCCGGCAACGCGGTCCCCACCGTCACGATCGGCGTCGCGCCGGCCGCCATCGCCTCGATGGCCATCAGGCCGAACGCTTCCGCCTTCGACGGCATGAAGAAGTAGTCCATCGCACTGTAATACTTGGCGATCTCCGCATCCTTGATCCAGCCGGTGTCGATAATCTGATAACGGCTCGACAGGCCACGACAACAGCCCGTCTCCTGGAAAGCGATGATAGTGATCGGCAGGCCCGGATAACGCGCGGACAACCGGCGCAACGCGGCGAGGATCAATGTCATCCCCTTGTATTCCGAATATACGGCCCGGAATCCGACCACGATATTACCGTCCGGAATGCCCAGTGCCCGCTTTGCGTCGACCTGGCTGAGCCCAGAGCCCATTTCAACGCCAAATGGCAGCACGCGCACCCGAATCTGATTTTCGTATACCGACCGCGCCACCAACTCGCGCATGTATTCAGAAGCCACAATCACCATCGGATCAAGCTTCTTAACCACCGCAAGCTTTTCCTCGAGGTTTCGCGCGCTGCGATCCCGCTTGATCGGAAAATGATAATTGAGATTCGGGCAACGTATGCAACCGGATTCAAAGCCGTTGCAATCCAGCGAATAAATGCAGTGCCCGCTTAACATGTATGGGTCATGCCACGTCCATACCAGCGGCTTGTCGGCGGCAATCTCGACCCAGTCACGCACCGACAGGAATTCCTCGTGGACGATATGGAAATGCAGCAAATCGGCCGCCCGATAAAAATCGAGATTTGTAATTGCCGATGCGTTGCGGTAATAGCCGTTGAGGTTGCCGGTCCGACGCGCCAGTTCGGACAACAACGGCGTCATGTTGCGGGTCAAGCTCGAACCTGCCTGCTGAACGTACTCCTCCGATTCCGTGCGAGGGGTCCAGCAGGCAAACTTCGCGTCCCAACCATGCGCGCGAAAACCCGGACGGGCATCCAGATTATTGAATCTCCGTCCGGTCGCGTCATGTTTGGAAATATTCAGAACAGTGCGCATGGATCAGGTGAAGTTGCGCGTCTTGTTACCGCGCTTATCCAAGAGATTCCGCTTCTTCCACAGCGCGCTGTGCGGCTCGTCCACGACGACGTGGCCATCAGGGCGCGGTTCCTTCGTGTAGTAGTAAAGAATGATCGACCGGCGCGGCTCGTGCTCCGGGAAGTTCACCGGATCCGGCAAGCCATGGAAGCTCTTGTCGTGCGAGTCGAAAATCACCAGGCGGTTGTAAAGCGGCGCAACCTTCTTCACGCACACTTCGCCTTCGGCGTCATACACGCCGAATTCACCGCCCCACTCTTCCTGCCAGTTCGGATTCAGATAGACGAGCGCATTCAGGCGCCGGTTCAAGCCGGTCGCGTCGTGGTAGTTGCCGTCGACGTGCACGTCGAGCAAGCCGCCGCGCATCGTCACGTTGAGGCCGCCGCCCGTGAAGTACGGATCCGGAATGATCTTCTGGATGCCCATCACCTTCGACATCGCCTGCAGGAACGGCGCGCTGTTCAGGATACGCACGGACGGCAGCATGCCATCCGGAATGTCGAATTCCGATTTCCAGTCGGTCCGGAATTTCACTTCGATGTCGGGATCGTTCGAGTGCTCCCAGATCGGATCGGTGATGTCCGGAAACGCGTCGAGGCAAGCCTTCGCAAAATCATCGGGGAAAAAATTGTCGATGACGACGTGCTTGAAGGGCTCGTCGAAGAGCTCGACGCCCTCGCGGGCAGCGAGCAGTCGAGCGCAGGAATATTCGGCAACCGACTTGAGTTGAGCTTGGGTAAATTGCGTCATTTCTCGACCCATGTGTCTAGAATTGGAACCACACGCGCTGATTGACGAATCGCGTGTAACTCAAAACGATACGAAGTATCTTCTGCGAGACGTTCTCGGCGACGTAATCGGCGGGCGGCCGGTAGGTATCGCCCGCCTCTGCCCATTGCGCCGTCACGATGCCGACGGCATCGAGCACGTAGTCCGCCTGCAGCCCGCACATCACGAGCGTTCCCTGGTCCATGCCTTCGGGCCGCTCATGCGAATTTCGGATCGTAACCGCCGGGAAGTTCAGCAGCGCCGACTCCTCCGTAATCGTTCCGCTATCCGACAGGACACAGGTCGCCTTCTGCTGGAGCTTGACGTAGTCGAAGAAGCCGAACGGCTTTAGATACCAGACCAGCGACGAGGCCGGCTTCAGATCGAGCGCCGCCATACGCTTCTGGGTGCGAGGGTGCGTCGACACGATGACCGGAAAGCCGTACTTGGCAGCCAGCGCATCGAGCGTCGCGACAAGACTGCGAAGGTTGTCCTCGGAATCGACGTTCTCCTCGCGGTGCGCGCTGACCACGAAATACTTCCGCTCTTCGAGCCCGAGCTTTTCCAGCGCCGTCGCGGATTCGATTTCGTCCTTGAAGTGCTCCAGCACCTCGGCCATGTGCGACCCGGACTTGATGATCCGGTCCTGCGGAATGCCTTCGGCGATCAGGTAACGCCGCGCATGTTCGGTCAGCACGAGGTTGATGTCGCTGAGGTGATCGAGAACCTTGCGGTTCAGTTCCTCGGGCACGCGCTGGTCGAAGCAGCGGTTGCCGGCTTCCATGTGAAATACCGGAATCTTGCGGCGCTTTGCCGAGATGACGGCGAGACACGAATTCGTGTCGCCATAGAGAAGCACCGCATCGGGCTTCTCCTGCTCCATCACCTTGTCCGACTTTTCGATCACGCGTGCAATCGTCTGCGCCGCGTTCTCACCGACTGCCTCGAGGAAGTAGTCAGGCTTGCGAATGCCAAGCTCGTCAAAAAAGATCTGGTTCAGCTCGAAGTCGAAGTTCTGACCGGTATGAACCAGCACATGATGCGTGTGCTTGTCGAACTCGGCAATCACCCGGGCCATCTTGATCAGCTCGGGGCGTGTGCCGACGATCGTCATGACCTTAAGCATCGAGTTGCTCCCGGATGAAATCGAGCTTCATTAGCAGCGACTTGACGCCTTCGCGGTCCAGCCGCTCGGTGTTGTGAGACGTGTAATCCTCGAAGGTCGAAATCTTCGCTTCGCCTTCGACGAAGAACTTCGCGTAGTTCAGGTCGCGTGCATCCGCCGGGATGCGATAGTAACCGCCGAGATCTTCAGCGCGCGCGAGCTCCTCGCGGCTCACGAGCGACTCGTACAGCTTCTCGCCGTGCCGCGTGCCGATCGCCTTGATCTCGTTGCCTGCCTTGAACAGATCCTTCAACGCTTCGGCGAGATCCTGGATCGTCGACGCGGGCGCCTTCTGCACGAAGATGTCACCCTGGTTGCCGTGCTCGAACGCGTACAGCACAAGATCGACCGAATCGTCGAGCGACATCAGGAAACGTGTCATTTTCGGATCCGTGATGGTCAGTGGCTTCCCTTCTTGGATCTGCGAAACGAACAGCGGAATAACCGACCCGCGGCTCGCCATCACATTGCCGTAACGCGTTGCGCAGAGAATCGTCTCACCTTCACGCCGCATCCGCGACTTGGCCACCATCAGCTTTTCCATCATAGCCTTCGACAACCCCATCGCATTGATCGGGTAGACGGCCTTGTCGGTGCTCAGCACGATGACACGCGCAACGCCTTCGTGAATCGCCGCGGCCATCACGTTTTCCGCGCCGATGACGTTGGTCTGGACCGCTTCCATCGGGTAGAACTCGCACGACGGCACCTGCTTGAGCGCTGCCGCATGGAACACATAGTCCACGCCGTGCATTGCCTGCCGCACGCTGTCGTAGTCGCGCACATCACCGATATAGAAACGCAGCTTCGGATTGTTGAACGCAATCCGCATGTCTTCCTGCTTCTTCTCGTCGCGGCTGAAAATCCGGATCTCGGAGATGTCGGTGTCGAGGAAGCGCTTGAGAACGGCGTTGCCGAAGGAGCCGGTGCCGCCCGTGATCATCAGGGTTTTGTTTGCAAACATTGCCGTACGTCTAACCTTTATCGTTCAGTCATTTGAAATCGCGCATGCGACGGACGAGCTCCGGCCACGCAGGCGGCTGATAACCCGTCTCGGCCCGAAAGCGCGTCGAGTCGAGGGAGCGATCGATGACAAGTTCGTCCGACGGATCAATGCGGATCTCCTTGCCATAGGCATCGGCTACGAGCCGCAGCAATTCGTACTTGTCGATCGGGGCGGCGGATACGTGGTAAAGGCCGCGCATCTGCGGACGCGGAACCACGTAGTCTTTCATGACCGTCGCCAGTTCGACGGTCGGAAGGCCCGAGAAAACGGCCTTGGTGAAGCCCTTCACGGCCCCTTGCTGCGACAGGAACCAGCCGACCAGGCTGCGGCTGCCTTCGAGTTCGTGACCGATGATCGACGTGCGAAGCGTGATCGCGTTCGGGTAGTCGACCTCGCCGAGCAACTTCGAGCGGCCGTAAATGTCGTACGCATCGGGAAAATCGCTTTCCAGGTAACCGCCCTTCGCGCCAGAGAAAACGCAATCGGTACTGACCTGGATCAGTCGCGCACCCACCGCTTCGCAAAGCACTGCGAGACGGTGCGGAAGAATCGTATTGAGCGGGACGGCATCGAGGACCTGGTTGGCTGCGGACAACTGCTTGACGAGGCCAATACAGTTGACGACCACATCCGGCTTGGTCGCGGCGAACAATCGCATCAATGCATCGGGGCTTTCGACGTCGAAGCCGACCAGAATGCGCGGCGCGAGCTGTTCGTCGAAATGCCGCAACACGGAGGCGCTACGTGCGGCACCAAAAACTTCGAAGGCCGAATCGCCTGCAAATACTCGAAAGACTGCGTTTCCCAGCATGCCGGAAACGCCGAGGACCAATATGCGCATAAAGTTACCTTCCATCCGGCTTCTACGAGAGGATACCCGTCTGCCCGCCAGATCCTGGCGACAAACGACTGCCGTCGTGACCGGGCCTGGCAGACATTCTCGAACCAAAGCCTTTCAAGAACTTGGACCATACCGCCCCAGAGATTGCTCTCGTTAGGACGCCAACCCATCCATTGCAGGGCAGGCACGCGACGCTCTCGTCGATTGTCGCGATCCCGCTGGCAGACGCGAATCGTTTGCATCAAGATTCGCCCGCCCGAGGTATGCCCCGTATAGCCGTAGCGGATTATATCCCACCCGTCTTCGCGCACCGCCGAGCCGGCGGCGCATTTGACAAATGTTGTGAACTACGAATTCACCACCAGATCCGACGTCGGCGCATCCATCGGCACCTCGGTCAGCGTCCCGTGGTCGATGACGATCTTTCGGTTGCAGACGCGCTCGACGAGTTGCGGCGAATGCGATGCCATCACGAGGATCGACGATCGCTCGACCAGCGAATTCAACCGGTCCGACGCTTTTTTGTTGAACGACTCGTCGCCCACGGACAGCCACTCATCCATCAGAAGAATGTCCGGATGGACAGCGGTCGAGACCGCGAAAGCCAGACGCAGGGCCATCCCGCTCGAATAGGTTCGGGTCGGCATGTTCAGGTAGTCGCCCAGTTCGCTGAACTCGGCGATCTCCTCGATCTTCGCTTCGATCTCGCTCGGCCGCAGCCCCATCACGACGCCGCGCAGAAAGATGTTTTCGTAGCCGGTCGCCTCCGGATCCATCCCGAGCGAGATATCGAGCAGCGAGCCGATGCGCCCCTTCACGTCGAGCCGTCCCGAAACGGGCGCATACACGCCCGACAACACGCGCAACAACGTGGTCTTGCCGGCCCCGTTATGGCCGACCAGCGCAACGCGATCGCCCGGCTTGAACTCGAACGTCGCGTCGCTGACCGCGCGCACGACGACGTGCTTGCCGGCATCGTGTGCGACGCGCCCGCCGGTCGTTGCACGCAGCACCGCCTTCTTCAGCGAACGGTGTGATGCATTGAAAATCGGAAACTCGACGGTGATGCGTTCAGCACGAATATGCACAGATTCCATACAGCCCACTCTCGATCAAAGCCAATACGCGACACGGTGGCGATACCGCGACAACATCAGCGACGCCACCCCGCCGGTTACCAAAGTAATGCCGATTACCCAGATCCACGACGTCAGCGACGGCATCTGCCCGAGCAACGGGCTGCGCACGACGTCCAGCAGATGCGCGGCCGGATTGAGGGCGACCATCCAGGCGAATTTCGAACCGAGCGTCTTCGGCTGCCAGAGGATCGGCGTCAGGTAGAAGCCGATCATCGTCAGGTTCTGCACGACGGGCAGCAGATCGCGAAAACGGGTGCACGGAATGGCCACGCACAACGAAATGAAGAAAATCGCAACCGAGGCGAGCAGGAGACCCGGCACCGCAAGCAGTGCATACCACGACCAGCCGGGGCCGACGAACGTGATGACCAGCGCGACCACGACGAAGTTGTGCGCGAAGATGATCAGGTTGCGGCACACCAACCGGAGCACGAACGACGGCAGTGGCAGACGCGTCTGTTTCATCAGCCCCTCGAACTGGGAAAACGCGGTGCACGACTCGTTGACCTGCGTCGAATAGAACGACCAGACGACCTGGCCGATCGCGTAGAACGGCAGGTATTCGTGAATCTGCATCTTGAAGATCATCGACCAGACGACACCCAGCGTCGCGATCATGATCCCGGTGCTGAGCGTCATCCAGAACGGCCCCAGCACCGAACGGCGATAGCGTTGCTTGATGTCGTACCACGCGAGCAATCCCCACAGTTGCGGCGCCTTGACCGTGTCGAACAGTTCGTTCCTTCGGTAATTGATTTGACTCATACGTATCAGTTGTCCAGCTCCAATTTACCTTCGCATCCGCGCGCCATCCGTCGACGCGACCGCACGCTTCCTTCGGCCACCCGACGCAGGATTTCGTCGAGCCGGCCGGCCGCTTTCGGCTCAGGCGGATTTCCGGCGCTCGAAGCGCTTCCAGGCCGTATCCAGCCTGAAGCAGGCAACAAGCAACCCTAGATACCACAACACCAGAATCGCGTATTGAGCGAACGCTGACAATTGCAGCATCCCGATCCCCAATAGCGCCGCGACCGCCATCAGGCCGTACCAGACCAGTGTGATCGGCCGATGTCCCATGCCCATACGGACCAAGCGCTGGTAGTAATGCTCACGGTGCGCCTCCCAGATCTTCTCTTTCCGGATCACGCGCTTGGCAAGCGTCAGCGATGCATCGGCAATGAAGGGCGAAAAGACGATCGCCGGATACCAGAGCGGCCAGACCGCGTTTCGCCAGCCATACAGCCCAAGTGCGCCGGCCATGAAGCCCAGTGGAATCGAGCCGACATCGCCGAGAAAGATTTTCGCCGGGTGAAAATTGAACACGAGAAAACCCAGCGCGGCGCCGGCAAGCGCGGCGGCCAGGACGGCCAACTCCGCTGCATGGCCGGCGGCCGCCCATGCATAGGCGGCAAACCCGAACAGCGCCATGCCGCCAGCGAGGCCGTCAAGCCCGTCCATGAAGTTGTACAAATTGGTCATCCAGACGGTCGTCACGCCCAACGCGATCATCACCCACATGGCATCGCCCGTCTTGAGCGACGAGACGAACAGCCCCGCGACGATGAAATGGACGGCGAACCGGATGCTGGCCGGCAGCCCGCGACGATCGTCGATGAACGAGAGTACCGCCAGCGCGACCATGCCGGCCAGCGCATAACCAATCCGCGAGCCGGCACCGACGACGAAAGAGGCGATCACGGCCGCCGGCACGATCCCCCAGCCGCCGACGCGCGGCACGGGTATCGTGTGGAGCGACCGCCAGTTGGGCGTGTCGATCGCGAGCCGCCACGCGAGCCGGGTCTTCAGCAGCCATGCCAGCAACGCGACGCACGCGACGGCGGCCAACGCCGCAGCTGCGGCGATCGAAGGAAGATCCCGCATGTTCAGCGCCCCTCCTCGCGATGTTCAAGATACGTCCAGGCAGTGCGCGCGAGCCCCTCTTCACAGCTGAAAGGCGGCTCCCAGCCGAGATCCTGCCGGATGGCGCCGATATCCAGTCGCAGCGGATCGACGAGCCGGCGCACCGTCTCGGTCCGCCCGGTCATGCGCGCCGCCAGTTGCAGCAGGCCGACGGGAACATCGATGAACCGTGCGGGCTGCCCGAGATGACGCCCGAGCGCTTCGATCAGTTCGCGCACGGTCAGCGTTTCGCGATCCGCGACATGATAGACGGACTGGCACGCGCCCGGATGCTCCGCCAGTGCCAGCAACGCATCGGCGAGGTTGCCGACGAATACCAGGCTGCGCGCTGCGGATGCCCGCCCGAGCGGCAGCGGCATACGACGCGCAACCGCCGACATCAGACGTTCGAAATTGCCGGCGACACCCGGACCATAGACGAGCGGGCAGCGCACGGAAACGCCCTGCAGCCCGGAGCGGGCAGCGAGCGCCGCCAGCGCCTCCTCGGTCTCGCGCTTCGACATGCCGTATGCATCGAGCGGTCGAGGCGTGTCGCTCTCGCGCAACGGGCGGCCGGCATCGCGCTCAGCCAGCGCCTTGACGCTGCTCATACCAACGAACCGACGACAGCCGTGCCGATAGGCCGCTTCGGCGAGTCGCAGCGTGCCATCGAGGTTGGTCTGGCGATACGCATCGAGCAGTTGCGCCTCGTGACGCCCGAACTGATGCACGCGCGCCGCAGTGTGCACGACAGCATCAATCTCGCCCGCACCCCACGCGTCGCCCACCGAAACGAAATCAGGCTCGGGCGACACCCATTCGCGCACGCCGGGAATACCAAGGCCCGCGCGACGGACAAGTGCTGTCACGTCGTGGCCGCGCGCTACCGCCGCCGCGCATACCACGCGCCCGACGAAGCCGTTCGCACCGGAAACAAGGATGCGCATTAGATCCACCGCCAGCCAAAACGGTTGTAGAACTGAGTCGCCGACGCGACGAACAGCCGGACGTGCAGCCAGCCCTTCCTGGCCGCCCCGCCGCCGAAATGGACGATCCGGACGCGCGGCGAATACACGATTCGCGCCACCTCGGCCGTTCGAAGGCTGAGGTCGTAGTCCTCGAAATAGAGAAAATAGCGCGGATCGAAGCCGCCCAGCTTGCGCAACACGCTGCTTCGAAAAAACATGAAGCAGCCGCTCACGATCGCGGGCCCCCACACGTTTTCGGCCGTGCCGCACTCTTCGCGCATTTCATAGCGCTCCAGGCGCCCCTTGAACAGACGGCGGATCGACTGCGGCGCAAAGCCACGCAGCAGCAGATCCAGGACTTTCGGATAGCGGCGGCACAGATATTGGATCGAGCCGTCCTCGCCGCGTACCTCGGGCACGACCAGACCGATCTCCGGATATGCCACCATCAGTTCGACGGCAGCCGTCAGCGTGTCGCGCTCACACAGCACGTCCGGGTTCAGGACGAGATGAAAGACACTGTCGCTGCGCTCGATCGCGAGATTGTGGCCTCGGCCATAGCCCACGTTACCGTGACCGCGCAACACCTCGAAATCGACACCGGCCCGTTCGAGCCGCTCCCGCCACGCGTGCGGAACCTCGCTGTCGCCGTTGTCGACGAAATAGAACTTTGCCAGCCGGTCGCAATCCGCCGGTTGCGGCGCTTCACGCAATGCCAGCAGCGAATCGAGCAGGGTCGCCAGCGTACGCTCGAGCAGCACCGGATCCGGTCGATACGTGACAACGGAAATCGAGAGTAGATAGCTGGGCGACGAAGATCGAGTCATTGAGCAGATTGTGGTTTCGCTGTTTGCACCTTACTGCCACCACCTGTCATGCAAATCCGCTTGGGAAGACCTCGCCAGGTCACAGCAACCGAGAAATGGTACTGAAGGTGGGCCGCGAAATTTTATCAATTTGTAAAAGTTGCCTGTGCCGCCACCCGCTAGACTGCACGCCACGGCCCGTTGCTTGCAGATGCGCTCACCGGAAAAACGCGTCCGCACCGGGGCGCAACAATGTGATGTTGCCTTTGCCCGGAAAACCGGCGTTGGGCTCAACGCGCCCGGGCAGCATTATAAATGAGCAGCCCTGTTACAGATTGTTGCGGCAGAACATATTGTGTCATCAAATATGATGCCACCCCATTTCTGCGAGGCTGACGACGGTCAGATCGTGCGCCGGTAACCGTTATGGAAATCCCGGTTCCTGCAGGCAACGCGCCAGCGCCTCCTCCCAGGACGGCGCGCACAACCCGAACACGCTGGACAACTTGTCGCCCGACAATCGCGAATTGCGCGGGCGTGCCGCCGGCGTCGGGTATTGGTCGCTGGGGATCGGATGCACGGCGACATTCAGACCTGCGCGGGCGAAAATGGCCTTGGCAAAACCGTGCCATGACGTTTCACCGCCATTCGTCAGATGATAAACGCCGGTGTGTTCGCGCCACCAGTCGCGCGAATCCCCACCCTCGGCGCAGTAGCGGGCCAGGACATGGCCGGTCAAGGCTGCAATCGTGCCGCTCCACGTCGGCGCGCCGATCTGATCCGCGACAACACTCAGTTCGTCGCGCTCGCGGCCGAGTCTGAGCATCGTCCCGAGAAAATTCTTCCCTGTTGCACCGTAGACCCAACTCGTGCGAAATACCAGATAGTCGCCGCCGACGGCTGCGATCGCCTGCTCGCCCGCGAGCTTCGTGCGGCCATAGACATTCAGCGGGCCGGTCGGGTCGTCCTCGCGAAACGGCTGATCGCCGTGTCCGTCGAACACGTAATCCGTCGAGTAATGAACCAGCAGCGCACCGGCGCGCACCGCCTCTTCGGCCAGTATCCCGGGCGCTTCGCCATTGACCCTGCGCGCTGCCGCCTCGTCGCTCTCCGCACGATCGACCGCGGTATACGCGGCCGCATTGACGATGGCAGCCGGACCGATGTCGCGCACGACGCGACGAATCTGGTCCGGATCGGCAAGATCCAGCCCGCTGCGATCCAGCGCGACCACCGGCGCCAGGCCCTGCAGCGAGCGCGTCAACTCGAAGCCGACCTGCCCATTGGCGCCCGTCACGAGAATCGGCCGTGTTACACGAAATGAATCAGTCATTGCACTCACAGTTGGATGACGTTCTGTCGGATGCCCACTGCCGGGTCACGCATATACTTCCGCGTCGGCCAGCCGCAGGCCCGCCACGTCTTTCGCGGCGAGCACAGGCTCGCCGTCGAACGGCCATTCGATCCCGATGTCCGGATCGTTCCAGACGATGCTCCGCTCGTGTTCGGGAAACCAGTAATCAGTCGTCTTGTAGAGAAACTGCGCCGACTCCGACAGCACGACGAAGCCGTGCGCGAAACCGGGCGGCACCCAAAGCTGGCGATGGTTGTCGGTCGACAGCGTCACGCCGACCCATTTGCCGAAGTTCGGCGAGCTGCGACGCACATCGACCGCGACATCGAACACCTCGCCCTCGACCACGCGCACCAGCTTTCCCTGCGCATGCTGAATCTGGTAGTGCAGCCCGCGCAGCACGCCGCGCATCGAGCGCGAGTGATTGTCCTGTACGAACTCGACGCCCGGCGCGACCTGTTCGGCGAACTCCTGGGCATTGAAGCTCTCGTAGAAGTAGCCGCGCGCGTCGCCGAATACCTTTGGCTCGATGATCTTGACTTCCGGCAATGCCGTTGCTGTTACCTGGATGGCCATGCGACTTGGTCAGAAAGAATATGTTGGAGATATCGCCCGTAACTGTTTTTCGACAGCGGTGCGGCGAGCTTGCCCAACTGCTCGGCGTCGATCCACCGCTTGCGGTAGGCGATCTCTTCCGGGCACGCCACGACGAGCCCCTGGCGCTTCTGCAGCGTCGCGATGAACATTGCCGCATCGATCAGCGAATCATGCGTACCCGTATCGAGCCACGCATAGCCCCGCCCCATGATCTCGACATCGAGTGCACCGTCGGCCAGATAGCGCGAGTTCACGTCGGTGATCTCGAGCTCGCCGCGCGGCGACGGCTTGATGTCGGACGCGATATCGCACACGCGGTTATCGTAGAAGTACAGGCCCGTCACCGCGTAGTGCGAACGCGGCTTGACCGGCTTTTCCTCGATCGACAACGCACGGAAATCCCGGTCGAATTCGACCACGCCGTACCGCTCGGGATCCTGAACGTGATACGCGAACACCGTTGCGCCATTCGTATTCGCATCGGCCCGTTCGAGTTGCTTCGCGAGGTCGTGTCCATAGAAGATGTTGTCGCCGAGAATCAGGGCCGACGGCTCGTTGCCGATGAACGACTTCCCGATGATGAAGGCCTGCGCGAGCCCGTCCGGCGACGGCTGCACCGCGAACTGGATATTCATGCCCCACTGACTGCCGTCGCCCAGCATCGCTTCGAAGCGCGGCGTGTCGTGCGGCGTCGAGATGATCAGCACGTCCCGGATGCCCGCCACCATCAGCGTCGACAGCGGGTAGTAAATCATCGGTTTGTCGTACACCGGCAGCAGCTGCTTCGATACGACATGCGTAATCGGATACAGCCGTGTGCCCGAACCGCCGGCAAGGATAATGCCTTTACGTGCCATCGATCAGCCCCTCACGTGCGTTGCGCGTAATTGGTTTCGACCCATTTGCGATAATCGCCCGACGCGACGTCGTCCACCCACGCCTGATTGTCGAGATACCAGCGCACGGTTTTCGCGAGCCCCGTCTCGAACGTCTCGGCGGGCTTCCAGCCGAGTTCGCGCTCGAGCTTGCGCGCATCGATCGCGTAGCGGCGGTCGTGGCCCGGACGGTCCTTCACGTAGGTGATCTGCTCGCGGTACGAACCGGCCGCCTTCGGCCGCGCCGCGTCGAGCAGATCGCACAGCGTATGCACGACGTCGAGATTCTTCTTCTCGTTCCAGCCACCGATGTTGTACGTCTCGCCCGGCACGCCGCGCGCGAGCACTTCGCGGATCGCGCTGCAGTGGTCGCCGACGTACAGCCAGTCGCGCACGTTCTGGCCGTCGCCGTAGACCGGCAGCGGCTTGCCCGCGAGCGCGTTCGCGATCATCAGCGGAATCAGTTTCTCGGGGAACTGGTACGGGCCGTAGTTGTTCGAGCAATTCGTCGTGAGAGTCGGCAGGCCGTACGTATGGTGATACGCACGCACCAGATGATCAGAGCCGGCCTTCGTCGCCGAATACGGGCTGTTCGGCGCGTACGGAGTCGTCTCGCAGAATTGCGGGTCGGTGGCCGACAGCGATCCGAATACCTCGTCGGTCGACACGTGCAGGAAGCGGAAGGCCGCCTTGTCCGTATCGTTCAGGCTATTCCAGTGCGTACGTGCCGCTTCGAGCAGCGTAAACGTACCGACGACGTTAGTCTGCACGAAATCGGCCGGTCCGTGGATCGAACGGTCGACATGGCTTTCGGCGGCGAAGTGGATCACGGCGCGCGGCTTGTGCTCGGCAAACAGCGCATCGAGTGCCGCGCGATCGCAGATGTCGACACGGGCGAACACATGGGCCGGATTCCCGTCCAGCGGGACCAGCGTCCGCAGGTTGCCCGCATAGGTCAGCTTGTCGACATTGAGCACGGCCTCGCCGGAAGCATCCATCCAGTCGAGTACGAAATTGGCACCGATAAAACCCGCGCCGCCGGTAACCAGGATCATGAAACTTCCTCTACGTAATGTGCGGCGCGCCTGGCAGGCGCTCATCGCACTTCTTGTCATGCACAGTGGCCAAGTCTCAGCCGATCAGGCCCGGCATTTTAACCGGTCGCCACGACCGGCCAGGTCACGAGATGTTAATTTCAGAGCGAAAATGCCGATTATAGGAATCCAAGCGACGCCAACTCCATGCTGCTAACAACTTGATACAGCACCCCGGCCCTTTGCGTTACGAAAATCGCATGCCAGGCAGGCCACTTGATATGGAATGGCCGTTGCGCCAGCCGTGGGTTTGTGCGATTTTTTTCTCAGTTCATCCGATTCGCTCACAATCCGACCCTCATGCCCCCGCCCCCCATCGCCATCGGCGACATCCAAGGCTGTCACACCGCTTTCCAGTCGCTGCTCGACAAGCTCTCGCCCCCCGCCGACACGCCGCTCTGGATCGCCGGCGACATCGTCAACCGCGGCCCCGGCTCCCTCGCCGCACTGCGTGCGCTCGTCGACCTCGGCCCGCGCGCGACCGTCGTGCTCGGCAATCACGACCTCCACCTGCTCGCGGTTTCCGCCGGGCTGCGTACCGAGCGCCCGGGCGACACCATCGGCGAGATCCTCGATGCGCCCGACGCCGACGCGCTGCTCGACTGGGTCCGCCACCGCCCGTTCGTGCATGCGGAGCACGGAATGCTGCTCGTGCACGCGGGCGTGCTGCCGCAATGGGACGCCACGCTCGTGCTCGAGCTCGCGGACGAGCTCCAGCGCGCGCTCCGTGCGCCCGACTGGCGCGACACGCTGCAAGACCTGTACGGCAACGAGCCGAATCAATGGAGTCCGGACCTGAAAAAACGCGACCGGATGCGCGTCGCGTTCAACGCGTTCACGCGCCTGCGCTTCTGCACGCCCGACGGCGCGATGGAGTTCAAGGCGAACGGCGGCCCCGACAGCGCGCCGCCCGGCTACCTGCCGTGGTTCGACGTGCCCGGGCGCCGCACCGAGGACGTGACGGTCGTGTTCGGGCACTGGGCCGCGCTCGGCCTGATGCTGCGCGACAACGTCGTCGCGCTCGATTCGGGATGCGTATGGGGAAACCAGTTGTCGGCCGTGCGGCTCACGGCCGATCCGGCGCAGCGCACCGTCACGCAGGTGCAGTGCGAAGCGTGCCGCTCGCCGGGCGGCGAGTGACGGCACGCTGATTGGCCGGCCCCGGCCGGGCGGCGCGTCAGCCCTCGCGCCCCGGCACGGGCGCGTCGGTCGTCGCCTCGCCCGCCGCAGCGGCACCGAGCTCGGTCGCCGGATACGCATGCTTCTGCAACTCGGCGAGCGATTCGGCCGTCGGCTTGCCGACCTTCTCCTGCAGCGTCGCCAGTGCAGCGGCGATCGCGTCGCGCGCCGCCGCGGACGTCGCGCGACGGTCGCCACCCGGCGCGATCGGTTCGCACACGTACAGATGCGCGACGAGCGGGCCGCCGCGCAGCACCATGTCGAGCGACTTGCCGAGCGACAGGTCGCCCGTGTAAGCCGGCGCGACCGACTGTCGCCCGCTCGCGTCCTCGTACATCAGGCAGATCGGCTGCACCGCGCAGCCGGCCGAGACCGCGGCCTGGAACAGGTTCGCATGGAACGGCAGCAGCTCCTGGCCATCGGACGTCGTCCCTTCCGGAAACACGCACATCAGCCCGCCTGTGCGCAGGCGCTCGGCCATCTCGTGCATGATCCGCATCGCCTCGGTGCGCTTCTCGCGCTGCAGGAACACGGTGTCGAGCTTCTCGGCGAGCCAGCCGACGACCGGCCATTGCCGCACCTCGGCCTTCGACACGAACGGCGTCGGCCGCCACGCGTTGACCGCGTAGATGTCGAGCCACGACACGTGGTTGCCGACGACGAGCGCGCTCGCGTCGAGCCGCGCCCCGTCGTTGTGGACGACCAGGCGCATCCCGCAGATCCGCAGCATCTTGATCGACCAGCGGCGCGTCATCTCGGCGCGGCGCGAGGGCGTGACATGCGAAAAACGCAGCGCGACGATCACCATGCCGCGCAACAGGTGAAAGACGAGACGCAGCTTGCGAAAGGCGATCATGGCGAAGGTCCGGCGAGGTTCAGTGGCGCTCGAACGCGACCTGCCCGGCCACGAGCGTGGTACGCACGGTGGCCGGCAGTTCGTAGCCGAGGAACGGCGAGTTGTGGCCCTGGCTCTTCAGCGCACGCGGCTCGACACGCCAGTGCGCGCGCGGATCGAACACGCACAGGTCGGCCGCGCCGCCTTCGGCGAGGCGGCCCGCCGGCAGTTGCAGCACGTCGGCCGGTGCGGACGTGATGCGGCGCAGCGCCTGCGCGAGCGGCGTGCGCGTCTCGTCCGCCCACTTCAGCGTCAGCGACAGCAGCAGTTCGAGCCCCGTCGCGCCCGGCGTCGCTTCGCCGAACGGCAGCAGCTTCTCGTCGTCGTCGACCGGCGTGTGATCCGAGCAGATCGCGTCGATCGTGCCGTCGGCGAGCGCCACGCGGATCGCTTCGCGGTCGCGCTCGCTGCGCAGCGGCGGGTCGAGCCGGAACTGCGAATCGAAGTAGCCGATGTCGACGTCGATCAGGTGGACGTGGTTCACGCCGACGTCGCAGGTCACGGGCAGCCCTTCCGCCTTCGCCGCGCGCACGAGCGCGAGGCCGGCCGCCGACGACAGCCGCGCGAGGTGCACGCGTGCGCCCGTCACGCGCATCAGTTCGAAAATGGTGTGCAGCGCGATCGTCTCGGCCGCGACCGGCACGCCGGACAGCCCGAGCCGCGACGCGAGCGCGCCGCTCGCGGCCACGCCGCCGCGGCCGATGAACGCGTCGAGCGGACGCAGCCACGTCGTGTAGCCATAGGTGCTCGCGTACTGCAGCGCGCGCAGCAGCACCTGCGTGTCGCGCACCGGCACGTTGGCGTGCGTGAAGCCGACACAGCCGGATTCCGTCAGCGCGACCATCTCGGTGATCACCTCGCCCTTGAGGCCGACCGTCAGCGCGCCGAGCGGATGCACGTTCGCCTGGTGGAGGTTGCGCGCACGGAACTTGAGCATTTCGACGAGGCCCGGCTCGTCGAGCACGGGATCGGTGTCCGGCGGGCACACGAGGGTCGTGACGCCGCCCGCGACGGCCGCGGTCATCTCGGACGCGAGCGTCGCCTTGTGTTCGTAGCCGGGCTCGCGCAGCCGCGCGCACAGGTCGACGAGGCCGGGCGCGACGACCAGGCCCGACGCGTCGATCGTCTTGTCCGCGTTGAAACCGGCGGGCGCGCTGCCCAGCGCGGCGATCTTGCCGTCCGCGACGAATACGTCGGCCTGCCCTTCGGTACCGGCGACCGGGTCGATCAGCGTGCCGCCTTTGATATGAATCTTCATGCGCTGTCTGTGAATGCGTTGATTGCGTTGAATGCCTGAACGAGGAGGCGCGAAAGCGGGCTCAATCGCTGTTGCCAGCGACGATGCCCATCACCGCCATCCGCACCGCGATGCCGAACGTGACCTGGTTGAGGATCACCGACTGCGGCCCGTCGGCGACCTGCGAATCGATCTCGACGCCGCGGTTCATCGGCCCCGGGTGCATCACGATCGCGTCGGGCGCGGCGAGCGCGAGGCGCTCGGGCGTCAGGCCCCACGTCTTGAAATACTCCTGCGCGGACGGCAGCAGCGCGCCGCTCATCCGTTCGTTCTGCAGGCGCAGCATGATAATCACGTCGACGCCCTTCAGCCCCTCGTCGAGGTTGTGGAACACCTTCACGCCCATCTGTTCGAGGCCGCCCGGCAGCAGCGTGCGCGGGCCGATCGCGCGCACTTCCGGCACGCCGAGCGTGGTCAGCGCGTGGATGTCGGAGCGCGCGACGCGCGAATGCAGGATGTCGCCGACGATCGCCACGCGCAGCTTCGTGAAGTCGCGCTTGTAGTGACGAATCGTGTACATGTCGAGCAGGCCCTGCGTCGGGTGCGCGTGGCGGCCGTCGCCGGCGTTGATCACGTGCACGTGCGGCGCGCAGTGCTCGGCGATCAGGTACGGCGCGCCGCTCGACGCGTGCCGCACGACGAACAGGTCGGCATGCATCGCCGACAGGTTGTTGATCGTGTCGAGCAGCGATTCGCCCTTGCTCGTCGACGACGCGTTGATGTTCAGGTTCAGCACGTCGGCCGACAGGCGCGTCGCGGCGATCTCGAAGGTCGTGCGCGTGCGCGTCGAGTTCTCGAAGAACAGGTTGAACACGGACTTGCCGCGCAGCAGCGGCACCTTCTTCACCTCGCGGTCCGTCACGCTGACGAACTGCTCGGCCGTATCGAGGATGTGATTGACGATCGAGCGCGGCAGGCCCTCGATCGACAGCAGATGCTTCAGCTCGCCGTTTTTCGTGAGCTGCGGGTTGCCCTTCAGGAACCCGTAGCGAAACCGGTCGGGGCTCGCGGCCGCCGCGGGATTGCCGGTGCGGCCAGTGGTGTCGGTGGTCATGGTGTGCGTGATTCCAACTATGCAAACGGGCCGCGGTGCAAACCAGCGGCCCGGGATACGGTTCGCGTGTCGTTCAGGCGCCGTGCGACTCGCTCTGGGCCTCGATACGCAGCGTGAATCGCGCATCGTCGCGCGCGAGCACGAGCGTCGCGTCGGCCGGCACGTCGAGTGCGCCGCCCGCGAAGCGCGCAGCGACCGGCAGCTCGCGGCCGCCGCGATCGGCCAGCACCGCGAGCTCGACCGCGGCCGGACGGCCGTAGTCGAACAGCTCGTTGAGCGCCGCGCGCACGGTGCGCCCGGTGTACAGCACGTCGTCGACGAGCACGATGCACGCGCCGTCGATCTCGAACGGCAGCGACGTCGGGCTGGCCTGGCTGTGCAGCCCCTTCTTCGCGTAGTCGTCGCGATGCAGCGCGACGTTGACGACGCCGAACGCCGGTGCGCCGAGATCGCGTGCGAGGCGCTCGGCGAGCCACGCGCCGCCGCTGTGAATGCCGGCGAGCCGCGGGCCGCCCGGTGCGGCGAACGTCGTGCCGTACGCGGCGCGGATCTGGTCGAGCAGGACGCGGTAAAGCGCCTCGGCGTCAATGGTGCTCATGGTCGGACAATTGATCGAGATACTGTTGAAGGATGACGCGCGCGGCTTCGGCATCGAGCATGTCGGTGCGTGCGCGGCCGCGCACGTTGCGCTCGCGCAGTCCGGCCTCGGCCTCGACCGACGAATAGCGCTCGTCGACCCACGTGACGGGCAGCCCGAAGCGGCCGTTCAGCTGGTTGCCGAAGCGCTTCGCCTGCTGCGTCATGTCGTGCGGCGTGCCGTCCGGATGCATCGGCAGGCCCACGACGAGCGCGTCCGGCCGCCATTCGGCCAGCAGGTCGCCGACCGCCTTGAAGCGGTGCTCGCGGTTCAAATTCTGGATCACGACGAGCGCGCGGGCCGAGCGCGTCAGTGCGTTGCCGATCGCGACGCCGATCCGTTTTTCGCCGTAGTCGAACGCCAGGAGCGTCGCATCGCGCGCGCTCGCGCCACTCATGCGTGCCCTGCTTCGCCGGACAGCATCGACGAGCTGACGCCGAGCAGGCCGAGCGCGGCTTCGAAGCGCTCTTCGGCCGGCGTGTCGAACACGATGCGCGGATCGGCGGCGACCGTCAGCCAGCCGTTGCGGGAAATTTCTTCCTCGAGCTGCCCTGCCCCCCAGCCTGCATGGCCGAGCGTCAGCAGGAAGCGCTTCGGGCCGGTGCCCGTCGCGACCGCCTCGAGCACGTCCTTCGACGTCGTCATCTCGAGCCCGCCGTCGACGGACATCGACGAGTTGTAGCTCGCGCCCTCGACCGGCTCGTGCAGCACGAAGCCGCGCTCGGTCTGGACCGGGCCGCCGAAGTACACGGGAATGTGCAGCAGCGGCTCGATGTCGAGCTTCAGGTCGATGCGGTTGAACAGCGATTCGAGGTCGATGTCGGTAGGACGATTGATGACGAGGCCGAGCGCACCGCGCTCGCTGTGATCGCAAAGATAGACCACCGTTCCCGAGAACGTCGGATCGGCCATGTTGGGCATGGCGATCAGGAACTGGTTGGTGAGATTGATGCGATCGGAAGGCTTTGACATGGTTTGAATTTTAGCAAAGACGCCGCGACCTGACCGGGCCGCGATCAACAAGCAACGCCGCGCCACGCTGGCAACGGCGCGCGCGGATCACACGGCACTCTAACACGCGCGCGGGCGCTGTCGGCAGCGTGTTGCAGGCCCGCGCGACAAGGGCCGCCGTCGCGTGTCCGTCCCCTTGTTCGTCAGGTCCGGCCGAGCGCCGTACCGAGCGCTGCGGACGCCGCGGTGAGATCCGGCGGCGCGACGCCGGCCGCGATCTTCAGGAGCGCCGCGCGCAGCATGTCGGACGCGTGGCGGTGCGCGTCGAGGCCGCCGTCGGCGAGCGGCACGCCGTGCGCCGCGCGGCGCCACGCCAGGCCGAGCGTGTCGGCGAGCAGCGCCGCGTGGCCGAGCCCGAGCGCGCATGCGGCCGTGCCGACCCGATAGGCCGCGCCGGACGCGTGCCACGCGGCGCCGGCGTCGGCCGTGGCCGGGTCGGCCGCCAGATCGGCCATCGACGCATCGGCGGTCTGCAGGAAATCCTCATAGGCATGCGCGTTGACGGTCACGACGCCGAGCGCGCGAGTGGGCGCGGCCGCGACCGCATCGCGCTCGGCCCGCGCGGCATCGGCCTCCCACAACGCTTCGGACGCGGGCGTGCCGGCGACGTGCCAGTCGACCGTCAATCCGTAGTCGTGCAATACGTCGACGAGCGCGACGTCCTCGGCCGCGGCGCCGAACAGCGCGAAATCGCGCCACAGCAGCGCCACCGTCTCGCGCACCAATTCGGGCGGCGCGCTGCGTCGGCCCTGCGCGTGTTCGCCGAGCAGCAGGTTGGTCCGCGCGAGAAAGCGCTTCAGCTCCGGCGCGCCGCTTGCGCGCAGCGCGCGCGTACACGCGGCCGCGAGCCGCCAGAAATCGTACGGCCCGTCGTCGGTGAGCGCGGCGAGCAGCGCGTCGAGTTCGTCGAGTGCGGCGCCCGGGGCGCCGTGTTCGGCCCGCAGTACGCCGAGCAGCGCCTGCTCGTAACGGGCGCGAATCCGGGGCGCGAATGCGTCGGGCAACGCGCGCAGCGTGGCAGGCGGCACCGCGCGGCCGACCAGCGCGAGCGCATCGGGCGGCGTGCGCGTGCGCAGGTCGGCGGCGCTTTGCGCGCGCAACGCACGGAAATGCTCGAAGAGAACGGGCGAGCACGCGAGCTCGCGCAGGTTGTGGCGTCCGACGGCCGCACGAAAATCGCGCAGTGCGGCGCGCCAGCCGGCCGAGGTCGGCTCGGTGGCGACGAGCGGCACGGCGGCCGACAGTTGCCCGGCAAACCGTGCGGCCGGCAACCAGCCGGCTTCCGCCAGCACGGCCGCGGCCGCGGAAAGCGGCGCCGCTGCGTCATCGCGCCGCTCGAATGCGTCGGCGGCCGCCGCCAGCCACGCGTCGGCCGCGCGCACGGCTCCGCCACGCGGGTTGGGCAATGCGTCAGGGTTGGGAACGTTCGCCGGATCGGACGTCATGGACACGCGCGCCTGTCATCGTCAAGTCGCTCGCGCGAACCGCGGCGCGCAAGCGCCGGGCCGGTGCGAGGCCTGAGCGGAGTGTCCGTGGGCCAGCGGCCCGGTCAGATCTGGACCATCTCGAAGTCTTCCTTGCGGGCGCCGCATTCGGGACACGTCCAATTGATCGGGACGTCTTCCCAGCGCGTGCCCGGGGCGATGCCCTCTTCCGGCAGCCCGGCTTCTTCGTCGTAAATCCAGCCACAAATCAGGCACATCCAGCTCTTGTATTCCATCTTAAGCCGCGTCGGGGAAAAGTCGGTAAATTCGGGAGCCATGATGGTACCGTGTCGGGGCCGGACTGCCTAGCAATCGCGCTGGAGGACGGCAACTACGTTGCGCTGCGCTAAAAATTCCGTCGTACCGGCCGGATTCCACCGCATAATGGTTGAAAAGTGCGGCCTGCCGGGCAACACAGGGCAAAAAAAGCCCATTCGCCTCGCCGTCCGCATTTCCGTCGCTTGTCCGTTTTTCTCTTGCCCCATTTTTACATGTCCAGCAACGCCCCTCCGATCGTCCTCACCTTCGGCCTGTCCGATCCCACCGGCGGCTCCGGCCTCCAAGCCGATCTGATGACCCTGGCGAGCATGGGCTGTCACGGCGTGTCCGTCCTGACCGGCTATACCGTGCGCGACTCGGCCGCCTGCGATGAAGTCACGGGCCTCGATCCCGACGTCGTCGCCGCGCAGGCGCGCATGCTGCTCGAAGACATGCCGGTTGCCGCGTTCAAGATCGGCGCGGCGACGCGTGCAGAAGTCGTGAGCGCGATCGCCGAAGTCGTCGCCGACTACGACGGCGTGCCGCTCGTGCTCGCCCCGGACTTCACGCTCGACGACGAGCACGTGCTCGCCGCCGACGACCTGCGCGAATCGATCGCCGACCTGCTGGCGCCGCAAACCACCCTGCTGGTCGCCGACCACGCGACGCTGATCGCGCTCGCCCAGCCGGACGGCGATGCCGAAGCGCCGAATCTCGACGCGGCCGTATCGCACCTGCTGTCGCAGGGCTGCGAATACATCCTGTCGTCGGAAACCGGCTCGCACCGGCTCGTCAATACGCTGTACGGCGAAGAAGGCCAGCTGCGCGAAGACATGTGGGATCGCTCGCCGCACCGGCTGATGGGCATCACCGACACGCTCGGCGCGGCCATCGCGGCGCTGCTCGCGAACGGCCAGGAGCCGCCCGAAGCCGTGCGCGAGGCGCAGGAATACCTGTACCAGGCCGTGCGCGACGCGTTCCGGCCCGGCATGGGCGCGTACCTGCCCGACCGGTTCTTCTGGGCGCGCAGCAACGACGATTCGGATACGCCGCCGGCCGTGAAGGCCGACCCGGCGCCGAGGACGTCGCACCGGCATTGAGTCGCGACGCGGCGGGCAGGCCCCGCCGTCGCACGCCGCGCCTCGACGCTTTGAGGCGTGGCGTATCCGGCCGCCTCGCGTACGCATCGAAAACCGCGCGCACATAAAAAAAGACCCGCATCGCTGCGGGTCTTTTCTTTTGGCTGGAACGCGCATCGCTGCGCGCCCCGGACACCGTCGACCGAAGTCGATTACATGTCCATGCCCATGCCGCCCATGCCGCCCGGCATGCCGCCCGGCATCGGTGCGTCTTCCTTCGGCAGTTCTGCGACAGCTGCGTCCGTCGTCAGCAGCAGGCCTGCCACCGAAGCTGCGTTCTGCAGCGCGGTACGCGTGACCTTGGTCGGGTCGACGACGCCGGCTTCCACCATGTCGACGTACTCGCCCGTTGCTGCGTTGTAGCCGTAGTTGCCCTTGCCTGCTGCAACTGCCGCCACCACGACGCTCGCTTCTTCGCCACCGTTCGTGACGATCTGGCGCAGCGGCTCTTCCATCGCGCGCAGCACGATCTTGATGCCGGCGTTCTGGTCGGCGTTCGCGCCGGTCAGGCCTGCGATCGCGGTGCGTGCACGGATCAGCGCAACGCCGCCACCGGCCACGATGCCTTCTTCCACAGCTGCGCGGGTTGCGTGCAGTGCGTCTTCGACACGTGCCTTCTTTTCCTTCATTTCGACTTCGGTCGCAGCACCGACCTTGATCACTGCAACGCCGCCTGCCAGCTTGGCCACGCGCTCTTGCAGCTTTTCACGGTCGTAGTCCGACGTAGCTTCCTCGATTTGCGCGCGCACTTGCTTCACGCGTGCTTCGATGCTTGCAGCTTCGCCTGCGCCGTCGATGATCGTCGTGTTTTCCTTGCCCACTTCGATGCGCTTCGCCTGGCCCAGTTCGGCCAGCGTTGCCTTCTCGAGCGTCAGGCCGGTTTCTTCCGCGATGACTTGACCGCCGGTCAGGATCGCGATGTCTTCCAGCATCGCCTTGCGACGATCGCCGAAGCCCGGCGCCTTGACCGCAACGGTCTTCAGGATGCCGCGGATGTTGTTGACGACCAGCGTCGCGAGCGCTTCGCCTTCGACGTCTTCTGCGATGATCAGCAGCGGACGGCCAGCCTTCGCGACTTGCTCGAGCACCGGCAGCAGATCACGGATGTTCGACACCTTCTTGTCGTGCAGCAGCACGAACGGGTTGTCGAGGACGGCGACTTGCTTGTCCGGGTTGTTGATGAAGTACGGCGACAGGTAGCCGCGGTCGAATTGCATGCCTTCGACGACGTCGAGTTCGTCGGCCAGCGACTTGCCGTCTTCGACGGTGATGACGCCTTCCTTGCCGACCTTGTCCATCGCTTCAGCGATGCGATCGCCGATCGACGAATCGCTGTTCGCCGAGATCGAGCCGACCTGTGCGATTTCCTTGTTGGTCGTGCACGGCTTGCTGATCTTCTTCAGCTCTTCGACAGCCGCTGCGACTGCCTTGTCGATGCCGCGCTTCAGGTCCATCGGGTTCATGCCCGATGCGACGTACTTCATGCCTTCGCGAACGATCGATTGCGCGAGGACGGTTGCCGTCGTCGTGCCGTCGCCTGCGTTGTCGCTGGTCTTGGAAGCGACTTCCTTGACCATTTGCGCGCCCATGTTCTGGAGCTTGTCCTTCAGCTCGATTTCCTTCGCGACCGACACACCGTCCTTGGTGACCGTCGGGCCGCCGAAGCTGCGCTCGAGCACGACGTTGCGGCCCTTCGGACCCAGCGTGACCTTGACTGCGTTGGCGAGAATGTTCACGCCTTCGACCATCTTCGAACGGGCGGAATCGCCGAATACGACGTCTTTAGCTGCCATCTTCTAACTCCTTGAATTCTTGGGAATATGTACCGTCGGATGACGCTTACTTGGCGTTGACCACGGCCATGATGTCTTCTTCGCGCATGACCAGCAGTTCCTGGCCGTCGACCTTCACGGTCTGGCCTGCGTACTTGCCGAACAGGACGCGATCGCCGACCTTCACGTCGAGCGCGATCGGCGCACCCTTGTCGTCGCGCTTGCCCGGGCCGATGGCCAGGACTTCGCCCTGATCCGGCTTTTCAGCAGCGGCGTCGGGGATCACGATGCCCGAGGCGGTCTTGGTTTCCTGATCCAGGCGCTTGACGATCACGCGATCGTGCAAAGGACGAAGGTTCATATTCACTCCTCTCTTGACTGAGATTGAAGAACGCTTAGGGAATCTGCCCGGCTCATCGCCCGGCAGAGAATTGTTAGCACTCTCGTGCAGCGAGTGCTAATTATATGGACGGGTTTTGACAAATTCAAGAAGGGGAACCGGAGGAATTTTCGGGGCGGCGGCGCAGCGGGGAAAACAGACAAAAGCGACAAAAAACCCTTTTAAAACAAAGACAAACCGAACACATCCTGCTCCGCCCGCGGGCTCGTGCGGCCCGCGCATCTCATCCAGCCCCGTTTGGACACCGGGTAAGCCCGGAGTTCCCGAGACCGCTGACATCGCATCGAAAAAACCGCACGGACGCCGATTTCGTCCGTCGCGACGCGTCCGTCACTCGGCTTCGCCGGGCCGATCCTCACGCATCGGCGCAGTCCGCGCCCGACAGCGGCCGAAAGGTCCGGCCGTCCGTCTCGACGGTCGCACCGAGCCGCCGTGCGAGCCCTTTCGCGCCTTCGCGCATCACGACGTCGTGATTCCACCGGAACAGCGGCCGCGCGAGCGGTTCCAGCCAGTTCATCCAGCGCGCGTGCGTGCGGATGTGCCAGTCGTAGCGCACGACGGTGCGCGCGCCGTCGGCGACGAACGACCAGCGGCCGTCGCCCTCGATCGCGCCGCTCGCATGGCCTTCGAGCGCATGCGGCCGCTCGACGCGCCGCACGCGCATGTCGAAGGTCAGCCGGTACGGCAGCGCGCCCTTCCAGGTATACCGGTGCAGCGCGCCGACGCCGCGCGCGTCGCCGGGCTCGAGCTCGACGGTACGCACGGCGCCCTTCCACCAGTCGGGCCAGCGGTCGACCTGGTAGATCGCGTCCCAGACCGCCGCGAGCGGCGCATCCACCCGCCAGGTCGTCGAAAACCGGTACTCCGCCATGCAGCCTCCGGCATGCGCGTCAGGAACGCGGATGGCGCGCCGTCAGGGCGCGAAGAAACGCTCGGGAAACGCGACGTCGATCTCCACGTCGTCGAGCGTCACGGTTTCGAGCGGCGTGTCGTCATCGTTCGCGTAGCTGATGACCTTCAGCGGAAAACCGTCCGCGGCGTCGAGCCACAGCCGGTAGCGATGCACGCCGTCGACCGCGTGCGCGGGCGCGCCCGTGACCAGCACGCGCAGCGCGGTCCGGCCGCCGACGGCCTCCTCGCCTTCGGTCACCGTCGCGCCGCCCTGCTGCAGCGCATGCACGTTGCGCAGCAGTTCGCCGACGTCCGAGCGGTCGACCCGGTGGCCGGTGCGGTCGCGCACGAGCGGATTGGACGGCGACAGCGTCAGCGCGGGCGGCGCATGCGTGCCGAACGGGCGCAGCCGCACCTTGCCGTCGCCGGGATCGTACGCGAGCACCGCGCCGCGATGCGGCGACACGAAATCCATCCGGACGAAGCCCGGTTTCAGGTACGCGTAGCGGATTTCGGTGTGCTCGCCGTCGCGCGCCGACGAGCGGATCGTCGCGCGGTACGAGCGAACGTGGTCGAAATGCGCCTGCGCGACGGTCACGGGATCGGCTGTCATGCTCGCTCCTATCAGGCTCGCGGCCAGCAACGCGGCGATCATGGCGCCGCCTCGACATCGAGCACGCCTTCCATTCCGCGCGCGCGATGGCTGCCGAAAAACAGCAGCCGGTGCGTGCAATAGTAGGCGAACCGCCCCGGCTGCTGCGGCGTGAAACGAAACGTTCTCGGCGTCGTGCCGAGTTCGGTATGCACCGCGATGCCCGCCTGCGGCGGCGCGTCGATCTCGAAGCTGTGCGGCACGACGCCGGGTTCGGCCGATACGGTCAGCTCGACCGGCACGTGCGCGCGAACGATCACGTGGTTGGGCCGGAAGAAATAGCTGCCGCCGACGATCGTCACCCGCTGCACGCCATCGGCATCGACCGGCACGTGCACCGGCGCATCGCCCTGCGCTCGCGCAAGCATCGTGCCCGCGACGCACGCCGCCAGCACGAGCCCCTTCATCATCGCCGTCTTCATTGCCTGCTCCCTGCGGGCGCCGCGCGTCATCCCTTCCACGCGTCGGTCGGGCCGCCCAGCGCACCGCATGCGTCGATCGCGAGTTCGCGCAGACGCCGTTCGTCGCCGCGACCGGACAGCGCATAACCCATGCCGCGATCCGACCAGAAATACGTGTAGCGACCGTCGGCCGACATCGCCCGCGGCGCGAGGCGGCGCGCGTCGTATGCGGTCATGTACAGCGTCACGCGCGCGCCGTCCGCGCGCTGGTACATGAGCTGCGCGGCCGGCCCCGCGTCGCCGGGCAGCAACCGGCCGCCCAGCAGCGCGTAACCGTATTCGTCGAGCGACGGCGCGCGCACCGGCCGGCCGATGCGCGCCGACAGCCACGCGGCGAGACGGGCGGGATCGGCCGCACCCACCTCCACCGGATGCTCGCGGTCGGCGGCGTACACGGCGTACGCGACATCGGCGCGCGCGGCGAACGCCGGTGCGCGGCCGAATGCCGCCCAGCCCGCATGCAGCGCGACGCCGATCAGCAGGCCGGCCGCCAGCCCCGCGAACGCATGCGCGACGGCGCGCCAGCGCGGCGCGCGGCGCTGCACGAACAACGCGGGCGCGGCACCCGGCAACGGGAACAGCGCCTTCAGCGCATCGCGCTGCGCACGGTAATGCGCAAATCGTTCGGCTTCCTGCGGATCGGACTGCAGGCGCTCGAGCATCTCGCGGCGTTCGTGCCCGGACAATTCGCCGTCCAGCAACGCGGACAGCAGTTGCGCCGACGCATCGTCGTCCTGCTGGTTCGAAGGCTTGCGCGGATCGTCCATCATGGCTTCCCGATCACCCGTAACGTGGCCGTGCCGTGCGCCGGCGGCGCGTCCGACAGCAACGCGCGCATCTGCGCGCGCGCCCGTGCGAGCCGCGACATCACCGTGCCGACCGGCACGCCGAGCACCTGCGCGGCATCGCGATAGCTCAGCTCCTCGAGCGCGACCAGCAGCAGCACCTCGCGCTGTTCGATCGGCAGCCGGTACAGCGCGCGCTGCACGTCGCGCAACTCCAGCCCGCCGACCGCGCCCGCAGGCGCGGCCATCGTCTGCCACGGCGCCGTCGCGTCGTCGACCGCGATCTCGTGCCGCGCGCGCAACTGGTCGATGAAGCGGTGCCGCAACAGCGTCAGCAGCCATGCGCGCAGGTGGCCGCCGTCGCGCGGCGGCCGGTTCAGCGCACGCTCGAGCGTGTCCTGCACGAGGTCGTCGGCCCATGCGCGCTCGCCCGTCAGCGCACGCGCATAGCGCGTGAGATGCGGGAGCCACACCAGCAGGTCCGACTCATAGCTCATCGGGATGCCTCGCGCGTCGCCGCGCGGTCATGGCCGCGCGACGTGCCACATGCCGCCGATTCCGTCGCCGCCCGCGTCGCCGGCCTTGTGGTCCATCTTCCAGCGATACAGCGGGCGGCCGCGGTACGCCCACTGCTTTTTGCCGTCGTCGCGGGCGACGAGGCTCAGCGCGCCCGACGCCTTGTCGTACGCGTCGGCGAGCGCGGGCGGCCAGTTGGCCGCGCACGTGCCGTCGCACATGCTCTTGCCCGGCGCATCGCGATCGAATACGTACAGCGTCATGTGCGCTTCGTCGACCAGTTTCCCGTCGCCGGCCTGTGGCGGTTCGGCGGCCGCCGGCCGCGCGATCGCCGCCGTCAGCGCGGCAGCGAAGATCATCCGTTTCATTCCCGTTCTCCTTGGCGTCGTGTCGCGACACGGTGCCGCCGGACGGGACGATCGGCTGCGTCGCGATCATTATCCCGCCGGCCGGCGGTGCCGGAACTCGGTATGTAAACGGACGGCGACGGCCGGTTATTCCATCCGGCAGCGCGACGAGCGGCGACGATCGTTCATGCGACGAAAGAAAGCGGGAACCCGCAAACGACAACGCGGCATGACATCGCTGTCATGCCGCGTTGCGCGACCGTATCGCACGGCCCGTATTGCACGTCCGTTTCGCACGACGGCCGATGCAGCGCCGTCGTGCAGGTTCGGCCGGTTTCGGCCGCTTACCTCGGCAGTGCGCCGGTCAGCGACTGGAGCAGCGTCGTCACCGGTGCGAGCGGGTTGTTCGGCGAGCTGTTGCCCGAATGCGGCGTCACCGACAGGCTCGGCGCGGAACCGAGCGCCGTGCCCACCGACGTGCCGACCGCGTTGACGACCGTTGCCGTCGAGTTGGCCCCCGTCGTCAGCAGCGAACCGACCGCGCCGGCCGTACCGCCGGCCGCGTTCGCGCCCGCGCCGAGCAGGCTGCCGCCCGCCGCTGCCGTCGAACCGGCCGCCCCCGACAGCGCGCCGGCCGCCTGGCCGAGTGCCGCCGGGCCGGATCCGAGTGCGCCCGTCACCGAACCGAGCGCACCGGTCAGTGCGCCGGCCGGGTTGCCGCCGCCCGTCAGGCCGCTCACGAGGTTCGTGATCGGCGCGATCGGGCTGTTGCCCGCAGCGCCGGACAGCGTGCCGACCACCTGGTTCACGACGCCTTGCACCGGCGCCAGCGGGTTGGAGCCGCCGAGATTGCCGAGGGCACCCGTCACCGAGTTCAGCGCGCCCGTCAGTGCACCGGCCGGATTGCCACCGCCGAGCGTGCCGACGACCTGGTTCACGACACCCTGCACCGGCGCCAGCGGGTTCGTGCCGCCCAGTGCGCCGAGCGCGCCCGCCGCCGAGCCGACCGCGTTGCCGAGGGCGCCCGTGGCCGTGCCGATCGCGTTGCTCAGCGTGCCGGCCGGGTTGCTGCCGCCCAGCGTGCCGACGACCTGGTTCACGACGCCTTGCACCGGCGCCAGCGGGTTGGAGCCGCCGAGATTGCCGAGCGCGCCCGTCACTGAACCGAGTGCGCCGGTCAGCGCGCCGGCCGGATTACCGCCCGGCAGCGCATTCTGCAGACCGTTGACGAGGTTCGTGATCGGCGTGATCGGGCTGCCGCCGCCCGCACCGGACAGCGTGCCGACGACCTGGTTGACGACACCCTGCACCGGCGCCAGCGGGTTCGCGCCGCTGAGCGCGCCCGTCACCGAGTTCAGCGCGTTCGTCAGCGCACCGGCAGGATCGCCGTTGCCGAGCGTGCCGGCGATCTGCGTGACGGCACCTTGCACCGGCGCGAGCGGGCTCCCGGCGCCGCCGACGTTGCCAAGCGTGCCCGTGATCGTGTTGACCGCGTTGCTCAGCGCGCCGGCCGGGTTGCCGCTGCCGAGCGTGCCCGTGACCTGGTTCACGACGTTCTGGATCGGGGTGATCGGGTTTGCGCCGCCGCCGAGGTTGCCCAACGCGCCGGTTACGGTGCCGAGGGCGCCGGTCAGTGCGCCTGCGGGGTTGCTGCCGCCGATGCCGCCCAGTGCGCCGGTTACCGTGCCGAGGGCACCGGTCAACGCGCCTGCCGGGTTGCCGCCGCCGATGCCGCCCAGTGCGCCGGTTACCGTACCGAGGGCACCGGTCAACGCGCCTGCCGGGTTGCCGCCGCCGATGCCGCCCAGTGCGCCGGTTACCGTGCCGAGGGCACCGGTCAAGGCGCCTGCCGGATTACCGCCGCCAACGCCGCCCAGTGCGCCGGTTACCGTACCGAGGGCACCGGTCAAGGCGCCTGCTGGATTGCCGCCGCCAACACCGCCCAGTGCGCCGGTTACCGTACCGAGGGCACCGGTCAACGCGCCTGCCGGATTGCCGCCGCCAACACCGCCCAGTGCGCCGGTTACCGTACCGAGGGCACCGGTCAACGCGCCTGCCGGGTTGCCGCCGCCAACGCCACCCAATGCGCCCGTCACCGTGCCGAGCGCGCCGGTCAGTGCGCCTGCGGGATTGCTGCCGCCAAGTGCACCCGTCACGCCGTTCACTACGCCTTGCACCGGCGCCAGCGGGTTCGAGCCGCCGCCAAGGTTGCCCAACGCCCCGGTGACCGTGCCCACGGCGCCAGTCAGCGCACCGGCCGGATCGCCACCGCCGATCGTGCCCGTGAGCCCGTTCACGACACCCTGAACCGGTGCCAGCGGGTTCGAGCCGCCGCCGATGCCGCCCAGCGCGCCCGTTGCGGTGCCGAGCGCGTTGCTCAGCGTGCCGGTTGCCGTATTCACCGCGCCGGTCAATGCACCGGCCGGGTTGCCGCCGCTCAGGGCGCCCGTTACTTGATTCACCACACCCTGAACCGGCGCCAGCGGGTTCGAGCCCCCACCGATGCCGCCCAGCGCACCCGTTGCCGTACCGAGCGCGTTGCTCAACGTACCGGTTGCCGTGTTCAGCGCGCCGGTCAGCGCGCCAGCCGGGTTGCCGCCGCTCAACGCACCCGTTACTTGATTCACCACACCCTGAACCGGCGCCAGCGGGTTCGAGCCGCCACCGATGCCGCCCAGTGCGCCCGTTGCGGTGCCGAGCGCGTTGCTCAGCGTGCCGGTTGCCGTATTCAGCGCGCCGGTCAATGCACCGGCCGGGTTGCCGCCGCTCAACGCACCCGTTACTTGATTCACCACACCCTGAACCGGCGCCAGCGGATTCGCGCCGCCACCGATGCCGCCCAGCGCGCCGGTGACGGTACCCACGGCACCGCTCAGCGCACCTGCCGGGTTGCCGCCACCGAGCGCACCCGTCACCTGATTCACCACACCCTGAACCGGCGCCAGCGGATTCGCACCACCGCCGATACCGCCCAGCGCACCCGTGGCCGTGCCAACCGCATTGCTCAGCGCGCCCGTCGCCGTATTCAGCGCCCCGGTCAGCGCGCCTGCCGGGTTGCCACCGCCGAGCGCCCCGGTCACCTGATTCACCACGCCTTGCACCGGCGCCAGCGGCTGCACCCCGCCGCCACCGCCGAGTGCGCCCGTCACCGCCCCCACGGCGCCGGACAGCACGTGTCCCGGGTCACCGAGCGACGTCTGAATCGCCCCCGACCCGCCCGCCGTCACGGTGACCGAGCCCAGCGGCGACGTGCCCGTCGCGACCAGCCCGACCGACACGCTGTTCGTCGGCGGATTGACGATCACTTGCGGGATCGGCAGCGAGTCGAGCGCCCCCGCCATCGCGGAACCCGAAGCCAGCACCCCGAACACCGTCGCGACCGACAGCGCCACACCCGTCAATTTAAAATTCTGTCCCATCTTTATTTTCCCCATCTCGGTTGGCACTACGTTGACAAAGCATGGGGACGGATTGCACGAAGCGTGCCAATTCAAAAAACGGGATTGATTCGTCTGCCTAATGACCGGTAATAACGTTTTTTAATCGATTTCAGGCGAAATTCCTGAATTGCGGAGCCCGAATCGTCTGATGAAAAAGGTCGCCGGAACGCGGATGTAACGTAACGTTTGCGAGCCCCGTAGTAACGTGTTCCGGTACATTCCGCGTAACGTCGAAACACGCGATCACGATGAGACCCCATACCGCCATGACGGACTGCCCATTACGCATTTCAGCAATATGAAAATGCATTGATAAATCGCGAATTTGCTGATTTTCTTTTATCGCGCGATTTTCTTTCTTATCGATTACGCAGATCATTTACGATTGCGTGGATTTCGATAACCCGGATAGCAGAATGAAAAACTGTGAAGCGTGCGCATGGCCACCGGCGCGTGCCGGCGGCCGAAGCCGCATCTGCACGCCGCAGGCTCAGCCGAAGCGTGCGGGCCGGTACGGATGGGGATCGATATAGGTCGGCGCGCCCGTCATCATTTCGGCGAGCAGGCGGCCGGTCGCGGGCCCGAGCGTGAGTCCGTGATGGCAATGACCGAACGCGAACCACAAATGCCGGTGGCGCGGCGCGGGCCCGATCACCGGGCGCATGTCGGGCGTGCACGGCCGCATCCCGAGCCACGGCTCCGGGTCGAGCCGCTCGCCGATGCCGAACGCGTCACGCGCCAGCGGTTCGGCGCGCGCGAGCTGCACGCCGGTCGGCGGCGCGTCGGGCAGCGCGATCTCGACGCCCGTCGTGAGCCGCAGGCGGCCGCCCTCCATCGGCGCGACGACGAAGCCTGCCTCGGTATCGCACACGGGCACGTTCAGCGGCGTGCGCGTCGGCCGGTAATGCATGTGATAGCCGCGCTTCGCGCGCAGCGGAATCCGGTAACCGAGCGGCGCGAACACCTGATCGGACCAGGGGCCCAGCGCGACCACGGCCGAGCGTGCCACGAGCGGCCCGTGTTCGGTCCGGACCTGCCAGCCGTCATCCACCTGCACGAGCGTCGTCGCGTCGCCGCGCACGAACGTGCCGCCGTCACGCTCGAACAGCCGCGCATAGGCCTTGGTCAGCCCGCCCGGGCTCGACACGGTCTTCGGGTCCTGCCAGTGAAACGCGCCGCAGAAGGCGTCGCCGATACCGGGCTCGCGCGCGCGCAGCGCATGCGCGTCGAGCACGGTCATCCGCAGCCCGTGCGCGTCGGCCACGCGCTGCTGCGCGCGCGCTTCCGCGTCGAACAACGCGGGCGAACGAAACGCCTCGATCCAGCCGCCGTCGTGCACGAGCGGCTGCGCGTCGGTGCGCGCGAGCAGCGCATCGTGCTCGACGACGCTCGCCGCCACGAGCGGCAGCAGGTCGCGCGCGGCGGCCGCGAGCCGCTGCGGCGACGATTCGCGCCAGAAGCGCGCGAGCCAGCCCGCATACGCGGGCAGCGCACGGTAGTCCCAATAGAGATCGACCGAGCGGTTGCGCGCATAGCGCAGCAGCGTGCCGAGCCGGCGCGGAAACGCATACGGCACGACCGACGAGCGCTCGATCAGTCCCGCATTGCCGTGGCTGGTTTCCTCGCCGGGCGCGCGCCGGTCGACGAGCGCGACGCGCAGCCCGCGATCCTGCAGATGCAGCGCCGACGACACGCCGACGATGCCGGCCCCCAGAACGATCACGTCGAAATCCATGGTTCCCCGCACTGCGTCGAGATGGGATGCGCCGTGCGCCGGCCCCGCGGCCGGCACGCGGCGGCGCTTACTTCGCGATGATGTCGCGCTTGAAGTACTTCTGCGACAGCGCGCTCAGCGTGCCGTCCTTCTTCAGCGCGTCGAGCGCGCCGACGATCTTCGCCTGCAGCGCCTTGTCGTTCTTGCGCATCCCGAAGCCGGTGCCTTCGCCGAGCGTCGCCGGATCCTTCAGCGGTTCGCCGACGATCTGGTAGTCGCGGCCGGCCGGCTTGTCGAGGAACCCGTCCTGCGCGGTCTGCGCTTCCTGCACGGCCGCGTCGAGACGCCCCGCGACGAGATCGGCATAGATCTGGTCCTGATCCTGGTACGACACGACGGCCACGCCCGCATTGGCCCAGTGCGCCTTCAGGAAATCCTCCTGCGACGAGCCCTGCAGCACGCCGACGTGCTTGCCGCGCAGGCTCGCGACGTCGGGCTTCAGCGGCGAGCCGTGCTTCGCGACCATCACGATCGGCACCACGTAGATCGCCGGCGTGAAATCGATGCTCTGCTTGCGCTTCGCGGTGATGTTCATCGCCGAGTTGATCGCGTCGAACTTGCGCGCCTGCAGCGCCGGGATCAGCCCGTCGAACGAATTCTCGACCCACACGCACTTCATGTTCAGCTTCGCGCACACCGCGTTGCCGACGTCGACGTCGAAACCCTGCAACTGGCCGGCCGGCGTCTTGCTCTCGAACGGCGGATAGGCGGCTTCGATCCCGAAGCGCAACGTGGTTTCCGCATGGGCCGTGACGGCCGCGCACGCGAGCGCCGCAGCGGCGCAGAGGGAAAGTTTCCAGTTCATGACGGTCCTTCTGTTCTGGAGTGTGGCGATGAAGATCGGGTCGTACGGCGCGCCGGGTCGGGCGCCGGGTCGGCATTCGACGCAGGTGGCCGCCGCATGGCGACGTGTCGGGTCCCGCACGCAGAAATATAGACTTAAAGTCTACTATAGACCATAGGGGATACGAGGAGATCGCGCTGCTTCTTCACGTCGAAATTTCGTCACCCGCTCGGAATGCCCTTGATTTCATGGCGTTTTTTATGAAGACGGCAAAGAATCTCTGTCCCGAAAATAAAAATCCTCCCGATTTCATTTGTCTATATTAGACTTTTCGTCCATAAAAAACCCCACCGGACGCCGTCTTTCGAGACTTTCTGTCCAGCCCGAACCGGAGATGTCCTCATGACGCAAACCGTCCCTACTCTGCCGCTGACCGTCGACGAGGCCGCGGTGCGCGCGGCGCTGCCGTCGCTCGACGTGCTCGGCACGCTGCGCCGCATGTTCGCGTCGCTCGCCGCGGCGCGCGCGGTGCAGCCGCCGCAGACGCTCACGCTGTTTCCCGACCAGGCCGGCGACTTCATCACGTATCTCGGCGCGCTCGCCGACGCACAGGTATTCGGCGCGAAGCTGTCGCCGTACGTCGTGACGGGCGGCAAGCCCGACGGCAAACCGATCGTCACCGCGTGGACCGCGCTGATGTCGATGCGAACCGGCCAGCCGCTGATGTGGTGCGACGCCGGGTTGCTGACCGTCGAGCGCACGGCCGGCACGACGGCGCTCGCGGTCGACTGCCTCGCGCCGCGCGACGCGCGCCATCTCGCGATCGTCGGCGCGGGCGCGGTCGGCCTCGCGCACCTGAAGCACACGGCGGCGCTGCGCGACTGGGACACGATCCGCGTGTACTCGCCCGCGCTGGCCGGCGATGCGGCGCTGCAGGCGGGCCTCGCCGCGCTCGACCCGCGCGCACGCGCGGCGGCGAGCGTCGAGGCCTGCGTGCGCGACGCGGACGTGGTGATGCTGTGCACGTCGTCGGGCACGCCCGTGCTCGGCGACGGAATGCTCACGCGCCCCGCGCTCGTCACGTCGATCAGCACGAACGTCGCGCGCGCGCACGAAATCCCGCCCGCGTGGCTGCCGGACATGGACGTCTACTGCGACTACCGGCACACGACGCCCGCGAGCGCCGGCGAGATGCAGATCGCCGCGGCCGAGCACGGCTGGGATGCCGGCCGGATCGTCGGCGACCTGCCCGCGCTCGTCGCCGGCAGTTGCGCCGCGCCATCGCGCACGCGTCACGCGTTCTTTCGCTCGATCGGCCTCGGGCTCGAGGACATCGCGATCGCGCACGCGCTGTACGCGCATCTGACGCGCGCATGAGCGGCACGCGCACGCGGGGCCGATACAATGGCGCAACCGCCGCGGCGGCCGCGCGCGCGCACGGGCATGCCGACCGACGGTACGCCGGCTCGCCGGCCCGGCACGCTGCCCGGCGCCCGCCCACCCGAGATCGCGACACCGATGCGCAAGAAGAAATCTCCCGTCAAAGACCTGCTGCTCACCCGCTATGCGCCGATCGCCGACGGTATCGCCGCGCTGTTCTTCCCGTACGCGGAAGTCGTGATCCACGACCTGCACGACCAGACCGTGCTGTATCTCGCGAACAACCTGTCCAAGCGCGAGGTCGGCGACGATTCGGCGCTCGAGGAAATCGATCATTCGGCGCGCGAGCGCGTGATCGGGCCGTACGAGAAGCTGAACTGGGACGGCCGGCGCATGCGCTGCGTCAGCAACGTGCTGTTCGACGACGAAGGCCGGGCGGCCGGGATGATGTGCATCAACTTCAACATCGCGGTGTTCGACGAGGTACGCGCGACGCTCGACCTCTTCATCAAGGGCGCGGGCGTCGTCGCGCAGCCCGACGAGCTGTTCCGCGACGACTGGCAGGAGCGCATCAACACGTTCCTGCACGGCTGGCTGCGCGAGCGCCAGGTCGGGCTGAACGGGCTCACGCGCGAACACCGGCGCGAGCTCGTCGAGGCGCTGTACGCGGAAGGCGCGTTCCGCGGCAAGAGCGCGGCGAACTACGTCGCGAACGTGCTGGGGATGGGGCGCGCGACGGTCTACAAGCACCTCAAGCATCTGAAGGAAACCCAAGGCGACGCCTGAACGCGACGCGGCGAGCGTAATGACGGCCGGCCCGGTCATCGGTACCGGGCTGGACTGCCGGTTTCGCGTCCATGCTTCGCGACAGGCGGGCGCGGCCCCTTCCGCACGGTCCCCCGGACGACGAAACGTCGAAACATAAAGTGATATAGTCTCGGTTACACTTTTTGCCGCCCCGGACCGCCCATGACGACCGCTCCTGCCCCGACTGCCCGCCTGACCCTGACCGTCGAAATCTGGTCCGACCTGATCTGCCCGTGGTGCTGGATCGGCAAGCGCCGCTTCGACGAGGCGCTGGCCGCGTTCGCGCACGCCGACCGCGTCGACGTCGCGCTGCGCGCATACCGGCTGATGCCCGGCCAGCCCGTCGAGCCGGTCGAGGCGATGCTGGCGGGCAAGTACCGGATGTCGCCCGCGCAGGTCGACCAGATGCTGCGCCAGGTGACCGAGGCGGCGGCGAGCGTCGGGCTGCGCTACGACCTGCCCGGCACGCTCGTCGGCGACACGCTCGACGGCCACCGGCTCGTCAAGCTCGCGGAAGCCACGGGTCGCGCGCATGCGCTGACCGAGCGGCTGTATCGCGCGTATTTCTGCGAACACGGCTCGCTGTTCGATCATGCCGCGCTGACCGAATTTGCGGTCGAAGCCGGGCTCGAGCGCTCGGCCGTCGAAGCGGTGCTGCACAGCGACGCGCACCGCGACGAAGTCGAGGCCGACATCGCGCGTGCCGCGCAGATCGGCGGGCGCGGCGTGCCGCTGTTCGTGTTCGGCGGCCGCTACGCGGTGTCCGGCGCGCAGCCGGCCGACGCGTTCGCGCAGGCGCTCGACCGGGCGTGGCGCGACGGCATCGTCGCACTCGGCGGCAGCGACGCGGCCGCCTGCGGCCCCGACGGCTGCGAACTGCCCCAGTCGTAACGCGCCGCCCGCTGCACGCGCGCCGGGCCGGGCGCCACTACGCGACGCTCCTGCCACAAACCGGCAGGAAGCCCGCGCCGTCGACGTCTACAATGCATCCTTTCAAATAACTATCAGAAGGCTGCAGGCCCATGACCCACGGGATTCACGGCGAGAAGCGCTGGTACGCGCTGATCGTGCTCTGTCTCGGCGTGCTGATGATCGTGCTCGACAGCACGATCGTGAACGTTGCGCTGCCGTCGATCAGCACCGACCTCCACTTCACCGAAACGGCCCTCGTGTGGGTCGTCAACGCATACCTGCTGACGTTCGGCGGCTGCCTGCTGCTCGGCGGCCGGCTCGGCGACCTGTACGGCCAGCGACGCATGTTCCTCGCGGGCCTCGTCGTGTTCACGCTCGCGTCGCTCGCCTGCGGCCTCGCGCAATCGCAGGCGATGCTGATCGCCGCGCGCGCGGTGCAGGGGCTCGGCGGCGCGGTCGTGTCGGCCGTCTCGCTGTCGCTGATCATGAACCTCTTCACGGCCCCCGGCGAACGCGCCCGCGCGATGGGCGTCTACGGCTTCGTGTGCGCGGGCGGCGGCAGCATCGGCGTGCTGCTCGGCGGGCTGCTGACGAGCTCGCTGTCGTGGCACTGGATCTTTCTCGTCAACCTGCCGATCGGCGTCGCGGTCTACGCGATGTGCGTCGCGCTGCTGCCGCGCACGCGTGCGCCGGCTGGCACGGCGCGGCTCGACGTCGCCGGCGCGATCACCGTGACCGCGTCGCTGATGCTGGCCGTCTACGGGATCGTCGGCGGCAACGAGGCCGGCTGGCTGTCGACGCAGACCGTCGCGCTGATCGGCGCGGCCGTCGTGCTGCTCGCGCTGTTCATCGCGATCGAGTCGCGCGCCGCGCATCCGTTGATGCCGCTCACGCTGTTCGCGGCGCGCAACGTCGCGCTCGCGAACACGATCGCCGTGCTGTGGGCGGCCGCGATGTTCGCGTGGTTCTTCCTGTCCGCGCTGTACATGCAGCGCGTGCTCGGCTACGGGCCGCTGCAAGTCGGCCTCGCGTTCCTGCCGGCGAACCTGATCATGGCCGCGTTCTCGCTCGGGCTGTCGGCCCGGATCGTGATGCGTTTCGGGATCCGCGGCCCGATCGCCGCCGGCCTGCTGATCGCGGCGTGCGGCCTCGCGCTGTTCTCGCGCGCGCCGGTCGACGGCGGTTTCGTGTGGCACGTGCTGCCCGGCATGACGCTGCTCGGCATCGGCGCGGGCGTCGCGTTCAATCCGATGCTGCTCGCCGCGATGAGCGACGTCGACCCGGCCGATTCCGGGCTCGCGTCGGGCATCGTCAACACCGCGTTCATGATGGGCGGCGCGCTCGGGCTCGCGGTCCTCGCGAGTCTCGCCGGCGCCCGCACCGACGCGCTCGCGGCAGCGCGGGCCGCGCCGCTCGACGCGCTGAACGGCGGCTACCACGCGGCCTTCGCATTCGGCGCGGCGTTCGCGGCCGTGGCCGCGCTGATCGGGTTCGCGCTGCGGATCCGGCCGCCACGCGCGGTCGAAGGCGCCGGCCCGGCGCTGCACTGACCGTCGGCAGCCGAACCGGGAGCCTTCATCGAATCAGGGCGCGCCGTGTCGCGCCCTTTTTTGCGCGCAGCGGAGGCGCGCGGTTCGTCATATCTGTCAGGCTGACGACGATCCTCGCCCCCGGCTCAAACGCCCGTTTCACATCCCGCCGGCCGCCGCCCGCGCGAGCCTTCCCGGCCGATTTTTAACGCGGTCGTACATTGAAGCGCCACTTTTGCGACAATGGCGGACTTTGATGCGCGCCGCCGCGGCCGCGCGCCGTCGCCGAACGCCGCATAACCGCCTGCTTCCGATGTCGCTTCCCCATATCGATCTGCTGTACTCCCTGTCCGGCCTGTTCGTCGGCATTCTCGTCGGCCTGACGGGCGTCGGCGGCGGTTCGTTGATGACGCCGATTCTCGTGCTGCTGTTCGGCGTCCACCCCGCGACGGCGGTCGGCACCGACCTGCTGTACGCGGCCGCGACCAAGGCCACCGGCACGCTGGTCCACGGCCTGAAAGGCTCGATCGACTGGCGCATCACCGGCCGGCTCGCGGCGGGCAGCGTGCCGGCCGCGGCGCTCACGCTGTGGTGGCTGCACACGCACGGGATGAACACGCCGGGCACCGCGCGGATGATCCAGCTCGTGCTCGGGGTCGCGCTGCTGCTCACGTCGCTCGCGTTGATCTTCCGGCCGCAGCTCACGGCATTCGCCGCGCGCAACCCGCTCGCGCCGAGCCCCGCACGCACGCTGTGGTCGACCGTGCTGACGGGCGCCGTGCTCGGCGTGCTCGTGTCGATGACCTCGGTCGGCGCCGGCGCGATCGGCGTGACCGTGCTCCTGCTGCTGTATCCGCTGCTCGCGACGACCCGCATCGTCGGTTCCGACATCGCGCATGCGGTGCCGCTCACGCTGGTCGCGGGCATGGGCCACTGGCTGCTCGGCTCGGTCGACTGGTCGATGCTGCTGTCGCTGCTGCTCGGTTCGCTGCCCGGCATCGTGCTCGGCAGCCTGCTGTCGGCGCGCGCGCCCGAGCGGCTGCTGCGCAACCTGCTCGCCGCGACGCTCGTCGCGGTCGGCGTGCGGCTCGTGCTGGCGTAAGCAGCCTCTCACGCCTGCCGAAAAACGCCGCCTCAGTGGGTACCCCCCACAACCATCTGTCGCCTGTCTTGACGGATGACCAAGCGGTTTCACGACATACCGGTCAGCGCACGTGCAATAGGCAGGTATTTCGCCAGGATGCCCAGCATGGTGGCGGCCTCGGCTTTCGACACCGGCGGAAACGGCGAAACGTACGACGTGCCGTTGCGTCGCTCGTGGGCCTTCGTGATGAAGGCGAATTCCGGGGGGCTCACACCCAACGAGGTAGAAACGCGCTGGATAGCCAGATTGCGGCCGGCATCTTTGGTCCTCACCTCGTAGAACTCGAGAACAGCCTGTACGAGCTGGAAGTAGCCTTCGTAGGCCAAGGTAAATACCTGCAAATGCCGGGTGGGATCCAGTTCGTCGGCAGTGGCCTTGTAGTCCTCCGCATTGCGCAGGAAGCCCGCGATTGCCCCGGGCGTCGGCGCAACCGCCTCGAAGGCTCTCGTCTTGACGAGGTTTTCGTATTCGGTCGGACGCGGCATCACAGAATCCTCAAAGTCGGGCCCTGGGCGATCTGCGCGATAACGGGATCGCTATCGACCAGCGCGGCCCATTCGGCAGGTTCGTACAACGAGAAGTTGATGGGACGCCGCAGATCATGCTCGGCCGCGTGCAAGGCTTCGGATAGCTCGAGAAGTTGGGCGTCGCCGATGACGATCAGGTCGATGTCGCTTCGGCTGCTGTCGGTACCCTTGGCCACCGAGCCAAACACGAAGGCCGTGGAAATATGCCCGGCAAAAGGCAACAAGGCGTCCTTCAACGGCTCCGCGACAGCGAACGTCTTTCGCGCGATCTCGACGAGTTCCGGATAGAGGACGAAGTCCGTATTTGCGCGGATGCTCCGCTGCCGGCCTCGGCGCGCGTCCTCCTTGAGTACGCCGGCCTCAATCAGCCGGTCTATCTGCTTTTGAGCGCTGCCGTGTCCACTGCTTGCCAGACGCAGCAATTCCTGCAGCGTAAAGCAGCGGTCGGGTTCGAGCAACGTGGCACCCAGCACACGTTGCATACCGGGTGTGAGGAGAAAGTCGGCGACGCCCACAAAAATCCTTGGATCGGGGATGACTGTCCTCATTATGAGGATTTCTCACCTAATCCTCAATAGAGGGATATAAATCCCTATTTCGAGGATTAAGTGTGCCATCACCCGCAACTTCCGGGGCGACGCCCGTCGAACACAAAAACCGATGCCCCGGGAGTCCATGACTCACGGGGCATCTGGAACAACAGCGACGCCACCAACGCACGAGACCGGAAGCACCGGCCCCCATTGCGCGAGTGCACTTTTTCGTCGCGTCGCGGCGGGCACCACCCGCCGCCCGCCGCGCTTACTGCCCCTGCTGCTGCAGTTTCTGCTGCTTCAACTGCTGCGTGCGCGCCTGCAGCTTCAGCACGCGCTGCAGCGCGGTGCGGTTCGCGAGGATGCCGTCGTAGAAGCTGGCGAGATCGCCCTTCAGCGCGGTCCGCGACGCGTCGTTCAGGTAGATCATGTGGCCCGACGGGTAGTTCTTGATCGTCAGGTTCTGCGCCTTGAGCGTCGGATCGAGCGGCATCTGCGCGAGCGTCAGCTCCGTCTGGTGGAACGGCGTGACGGCGTCGAAATAGCCGTTCGCCGACAGCACCTTCAGGTCCGGGTTCACGCTCATCGTCGACGCCAGGTCGCCGGCCGTGTACAGCGTATTGCCACCGCCCTTGTTCGCGCCGGTCGGGTCGATATGGCTGAAGTCCCAGTTGTTGAAGACCTGGTCGTTCAGGTCCACGAACGACGACGTCGACGTGTACTTGAGGTCGGTGTTGATGTAGCTGTTCCACAGCACCGTGTACGCGCCGCCGACGTTCGTGATCGACGGATCGTTGCTGCCGGAGTTCGGCAGGATGTACGGCGCGATGCCCTTGCCCGTGAAGTTCGCGCGACCGTCGTACTGGCCGATCTGCGTGCCCGGCACGAGCGTCAGGAAGAACGTGTACGGCGGGTTGTCGTCCGACGACGGCACGTTGCCGAGCGCGGCCGGGTTGCCGAAGGTCTGGATCAGCGACGTCGGGTCCGTGCCGATGTACGCGCCCATCTGCTGCGCGGTCGCGAGCTTCAGGTTCAGCCGCACGTTCACGAAGCCGCCGTCCTGCGGGTTCGGCTTCTGCGCGAGCGGCGCGAGCGTGTTGTCCGCGTAGTTGCGGGCCTGGACCATGTACGCGTCGAGATCGGTCGGCGTCGGGTTCAGCGTCGTCTTCTTCCAGTAGAACGCGTCGGCCGCGAGCGTCGGGAACGTGCCCGGCGCGGACAGCGCGTTCGCGTAGTCGAGGATCGACGACTGCAACGTGATCCCGTTCAGGTCGATGCCGTCCTCGTGCAGCACCCACGACACGACCGCGCTACGCGCGGTGCCGTACGACTCGCCGTACAGGAACTTCGGCGAATTCCAGCGCGAATACTTGGTCAGGTAGCGCTGGATGAAACGGTCGATCGAGCGCGCGTCCTGGTCGGTGCCCCAGAAGTCCTTGTTCTTCGCCGGGGCGATCGCCGTCGAGTAACCGGTGCCGACCGGGTTGATGAACACGAGATCGGTGCGGTCGAGCAGGCTGTCCGGGTTGTCGAGCAGCTTGTACGGCGCGGGCGGCGTGAAGTTGGGGAACGACGACTGCAGGCGCTTCGGCCCGTACGAGCCGAGCAGCAGGTAGACCGACGACGAGCCGGGGCCGCCGTTGTAGAAGAACGTGACCGGGCGCGGCTTCGACGGGTCCGGATTGTCCTGCGTGTACGCGACGTAGAACATCTTCGCGTTCGGCGCCGACGTGATCGGATCGATCGTCGTCAGGTGGCCGGTGGTGGCCGTGTACTTGATCGTCTTGCCGCCGATCGCGACCTGCCGGTGCACGACCGCCGCGCCTTCCGTCGAGTCGGTGACCGCGTCGTTCGGCCCGGTGCCGTACACGTCGGTGTCGACGTACGGCTGGTCGGCCGCGGTGGCGGTCGTGGCGTCGGCGGTGGCCGACGTGCTGCCGCTGGACGTCGCGGCCGCGGTGGCGGCCGCCGCGCTCGGGCTCGGCCCGTCGTCGCCGCCGCATCCCGTGACGAGCAGCGCCGCGGCCGCCGCGGCGGCGAGCGGTACGCTCAAGGTCGTTCCGAATAGCGCGAAACCGTCTTTCAAGGACTTCCGTGTCGTCATTATTGCCTCTCGAACAGAACGATAAATACCGCCGGTCGCAAAGGATCATTTGCGCCGACGCTCCGCACCAGGAATGCATTCGTTATGCGACGCACTCCGAGTTTTTTACCGGATCGGCGCATACCGACCGGCACGATTTACCCCCACCCATGTTTTTGCAACCGCACAATGGAATCAATTCCATTGCAAACGACCATTCAACGGTTCGCGGCAATATGAATTCATTTCACGAATTCGCACGCGCACGAAATCGATGACAAAGAATCACCCCGTGAAGCCCGCCCACCGGGGCACCTTCACTTCGAACGGACGAACGATTCCCGTCGGCGAGACACCGATTAATCGCGAAACGGCGATCAATCGCGACTCGAGCAGATTGAATAAAACCGAAAGGATCGATTAACTAAACGGAAAGGAATATTCTCGTATCAGTAATTTATTAAATTAAGTGAAAATATCGGCGCATATTAGGTTCCGGATTTATCGCCGTAAAGTAATAATTTGTTACAGCGCTCGCCATTCGGATAGAAGGCGGTACGGGACCGATTCCAGGCGACGTCGATAAAAAAGCCGGACGGCTGTCCGGCTGGCGGGAGGGGGCGCGACGGCCCGGCCGTCAGAGCGGCACGTCGATCGTGCCGGCGCCGACGGAAATCGCGTTCGCGCCCGGCGCGGCCGAGATCGGCGGCAGGTTCGCGCTCGTCAGCGCGGGCGCGGCGCCCGGCGTGCCGCCGCGCGGCACCGTGCGGATCACCTGCGACGGCGGCAGCGGCGCGCCGTTCTTCAGGTGCTGCCACATCAGGTTCAACGCCTGCACGTTGTAGTAGTGAACCGGCACGAAGCGCGTGTCGAAGCCCGGCACCGACAGGAACGCGTCGAAGTGCTGGCCGTTGGTCACCTCGTAGAACACCAGCTGGCTGCGCCCGGCTTCGCTGATGCCGTTCTGCGCGACGTACGCGCGCGACGCGTGGTTCACCGGCACGAGCGCGTCGCTGCGGCCCTGCACGATGATCGCCGGCTTGCCGTGCAGGTTCGCGTTCACGCGCACTGTATCGACGTTCGCGGGCATCCCGAGCATCCCGTTGGTCCACAGCTGGCGCAGGCACAGCGCGCCCGCGAAGCTCGCATCGGGCGTCGCGAGCCGGTGGTCGACGCCGGCGCCGTTGTTGAACACGAGATTGATGCCGGCCGTCGGCGGCACGCCGTTGCCGGCGCCGAACACGGCCGGCATCGGCGACGCGGCGGGTGGCGCGACCGCGCCCGTCGCCGGGTTCGTCGTCGCGAAGCTGAAGTTGCACAGGTTGTCGGTGACGCGCGAGCGTGTGTACGCGTTCGCATAGGTGACCGCGATCGCGGGAATCGCCTGCGAATCCCACATCGACGCCTGCAGCAGGTCGGAATCGGCCAGATAGCCGGCCGCGTGGAGCTGCGCGAGCGCGTCGGCCGCCTGGCTCTGCGTGTCGGCGCCCGCCACCAGCCCGGCCGCGGCGAGCGTCGCGCAGCGCTGCGTGCGGATCGACTGCGTGGTCGCGGCCGGCAGCGCGCTCAGATACGGTGCGCCGGCGAGCGACGCCGACGCGGCCGCGCACGGTTCCAGCAGGTTCGCGAGCGTCGCGTAATCGGCCAGCGGCCGGCCGAACGACGGCACCGGCTGGCCACCCGCGCGGACCACCGCATTCGGCGCCATCCGCACGTTGATCTGCGGCTCGCCGACCACGACCGCGGTAATCCAGCCGCGGCTGTCCTGCTCAGCCGCCGCGAGCGACGCGCCGCCGCCGTTGCTGACCGACGCGGCGATCGTCGTGATGTCGCCCGCTCGATAACGCACGCCGTGATGCGTACCGTCGATCACCGGTCCGAACTGCTCGTTGAGCGCCCAGTACGCAAATTCGACCGACTGCAGCGTCGCGCGCCCCCAGTCCTGCTCGGGATTCTGTTGCGAATGCGCGTGCTTGAACGCGTAGCGGTTCGGGAAACGGCTGTTGAACGCGGCGAGATCGCCGCTCGTCACGTTCGCGGTAAACAGGCTCGCGGTGCCGGCCAGCACCGCGTTGGCGAGCGTGCCGTCGATCAGCGTGACGGTGTCGGAGCCGAGCTCGTGCGCGCCGTTGCCGCCGCCCTTGTCGTTGTAGGCCACCGCGCAGCCGCGCTTGAGCGCCCACTCGCCGGCCGCGGAAATCGCGCCGTACACGCCGCGCGAGCCGGACGACGTCGCGGTGACGATGCAGGGCTGCGCGGGATCGAAGCGGGCGGGTACCTGCACGAGCAGCGTCACGTTCTTCGTGCCGCTGCCATCATCGGCGTACGCGAGATATTCGGTGCCGGCGATCTTGCCTTCGCCGAGCGTATCATTGCCGTCGAGGTCGACGTTCGGCCCCCAGAAGCGGCCGTAGCCGCCGTTCGCGCTCATGTCGACGAGCGCGCGGTAGTTCGACCAGATCGCGAGGCGGCGCAATTCCGCGCTGGTCGGCCGCGCCGGGTTCGCGAAGCCGGGCGCGCTCGCCGCGGCAAGGCCCGTCTTGCCGAGGCCGGCCGTCAGCAGGTCGTCGCTCGCGCCGTCGTAGGCCGTCGTGCGCACGCTGCCGGCCACGAAGCCGGGCAACCGGTTGCGCTCGGCCGAATCGTCGCCGTTGCAGGCGCCGAGCATCGCGACCGCGGCCAGCGCCGCTCCCCACACCACCCGCCTGCCCCACCCGAGCTTCGTCATCGCCGCCCTCTCGATATCGTTATCGGTCCGCCGCCGCGTCGCGCGGCTTTCGGCCTCTGAAGCGCAAACGGGCCCCGGCATGCCGGGGCCCGCCTGGAACGGGCGTGCGCGGCGCTCGCGCGCCGCCGCCCGGCGTTACTGCTGCTGCACCGTCAGCTTGTTCGAGACCGACGTCACGCCCTTCACGCTCTTGGCCGCCTCTTCCGCCTTGTCGATCTGTGCCTGGTCGGGCACCGTGCCCTCCAGCGAGATCGCGCCGCCCTTCGAGCGCACGACGATGTTCGCCACGTCGATGCCGCCGGCCTTCGTAATGGCCTTGCGCACCGCGTAGCCGAGCTTGCGGTTCGCCTTCTTCGCGGTTTTCGCGGCGGCCTTCGGCGCGCTCGTCGCGGCCGCCGGCGCTTCCGTTGCCGCTGCGTCGCTCGACTGCGCATACACGCTGCCCGACAGACAGGCCGCCACGGCGGCGACGCCCAACGCTCTCAACACGATCGACTTCATGCTATCTCCTTATCACTCCGGAACGGCCGTGCACAGTACGGCCGGATACCCCCAAAAACAGCCGGCCCGCGCGCGAACGGGCGGGACAGCCGGTGTTTTCCACGGCGATACGAGAGAGGCGTCACGGGCCGGCGGCCGGCGCACGCGAAAGCGGGCCGGCCGGGCCGGACAGCCGCCGGCCGGACGCGCCCGGTCTCATCACGTGCCGGGTCGCGCGCGAATCGGGCGCGGCTGCGTCGCACAATGTAATCCAGCGCCCGCGGAAGCGCAAAGCTTTTGACGCGGCGGCGCCCGCCGCCGTCGCCGCGCAGCCGCGCGAGCCCGCCCGACTCGCGCATGCGCGGGGAAACCGGTTACCATCGCCGCGAGAATCCGCGTCGTCCCGCGACGACCGTCACCGATGCGTCACGCCAGCGTCATCCGCCGATCCCATGAAGCCTGCCCGCCCTCGCCCGCCGCGCCGCATCCTCGCCCGCTTCGTCGCCGTCTCGTGGCGCGACCTCGCGCTGTCGATCGGCCCGACCGTGCTGCTCGCCGGCGCGGCCGTCTGGCTCGCGGTCAAGCTGATCCAGCCGGCGCCGCCGTCCACGCTCGTGATCTCGTCCGGGCCGCCCGGCAGCACGTACTGGAACGCCGCGCAGAAATACAAGGCGATCCTCGCAAAAAACGGCGTCACGCTCGACGTTCAATCGTCCGAAGGTTCCGCGCAGAACCTCGCGCGGCTGTCGAACCCGAACGCGCCGGTCGACGTCGGTTTCGTGCAGAGCGGCATCGGCCCGAAGGAGCGCGACGAGCATCTCGTGTCGCTCGGCAGCATCGGTTACGTGCCGCTCGCGATCATGTACCGCGGCCCGGTCGTCGCGCGCCTGTCCGACTTCAAGGGCAAGCGGCTCGCGCTCGGCGCGGAAGGCAGCGGCGCGCGCGAACTGAGCCTCGCGCTGCTGAAGATGAACGGCATCGTGCCGGGCGGCCCGACCGAGCTGTTGCCGACCGCCGGCGAAGACGCCGCGACCGCGCTGCTCGACGGCAAGATCGACGCGGCCTTCCTGTCCGGCGACTCGACGCAGATCCCGGTGATGGCGAAGCTGTTCCGCGCGCCGGGCGTGCACGTGTATTCGTTCACGCAGGCCGAGGCCTATGCGCGGCGCTTTCCGTACCTGACCGCGATCACGCTGCCGATGGGCGTCTACGACCTCGGCCGCAACCTGCCGCCCGCCGACATCCACACGGTCGCGCCGACGATCGAACTCGTCGCGCGCGACTCGCTGCACCCCGCGCTGTCCGACCTGCTGATCGAGGCCGCGCGCGAAGTGCACGGCCACGCGACGATCCTGCAGCATGCCGGTGAATTCCCGTCGTCCGTCACGCGCGGCTTCCCGCTGTCGGACGATGCCGCGCGCTACTACAAGTCGGGCAAGACCTTCCTGTACCGGCGGCTGCCGTTCTGGGTCGCGAGCCTCGTCGACCGGCTGCTGGTGGTGGTCGTGCCGCTGATCGTCGTGCTGATCCCGGGGCTGCGGCTCGTGCCGTCGCTGTACGGCTGGCGCGTGCGCTCGCGCATCTACCGGTGGTACGGCGCGCTGATCGCGCTCGAGCGCAGCGCGCTCGGCGAACATACGGCGGAGGAGCGCGTCCAGCTGCTTGACGAGCTCGACGACATCGAGGAAGCCGTGAACCGGATGAAGATGCCGCTCGCGTACGCCGGACAGTTCTACGTGCTGCGCGAGCACATCGGCTTCGTGCGCGAACGGCTCACCGCGCACGACCAGGACGCGCCGGCGGGCCCGCCCGGCGCCGGCAGCGCGCCGCAGGGGCGCGCCGACCCCGCGCCGCCGGCCGGCGACGCCCCCCGGGCGACTCCCGGTTCCGCGTGAGCGGACGATCCGCGATCATTGCTGCATGCGCGTGCCGCCGCGTAACATGGAGGCCGCCGCCAGGCGCCGCACGCCCCACCTTCTGGAGAACGACATGACAACCGGCCTCGATACCGCCCAACCCGCCTGGTTCTTCGACTTCGTGTCGCCGTTCTCGTATCTGCTGCTCGAGCAGCACGACAAATGGCCGGACGTGCCGTTCGACCCGGTGGCCGTGTCGCTGCCCGACCTGCAGCGCCACTGGGGCCAGCGCTCGAGCGCCGACGTGCCGGCCAAGCGCGTGTTCACGTACCGCCACGCGCTGTTCCGCGCGGAACAGCTCGGCATCCGCTTCAAGATGCCGCCCGCGCACCCGTTCGATTCCGACAAGGTGCTGCGCCTCGCGATCGCGCTGCGCGCCGATATCGTCACCGTGCTGGAAATGTTCCGTTTCATCTGGCGCGAAGGCAACGATCCGTCGACGCCGGAAGGCTTCGCGGCGCTGTGCGAACGCGTCGGCGTCGGCCACGGCGACGAGCTGATCGAATTCGAGGAAACCGCTGCGCAGCTGTCGCGCAACACGGCCGACGCGATCGCGCTCGGCGTGTTCGGCGTGCCGACGTTCTGGATGAACCAGCAATTGTTCTGGGGCGAGGACGCGCTGCCGATGGTGCTGTACTGCGCACGCACGCCGAACTGGCTCGAATCGCGCGAGGTCAAGCGGATCAGCACGCTGCCGAAGGGACGTGCGTGATGGCCGGTATCACGCACGGCAACGCGCGGCTGCGGTAAGGTTACGCGTCACCCGAATCACCCTCCACGAATGGACGACGACCGTACCGCCTCGCTCGACATCTGGCTCGTGCGCGTGTTGCGCACGCTGCTGCTCGAGCGCAGCGTCACGCAGGCCGCGCTGCGGCTGAACCAGACCCAGCCCGCGATCAGCACCGCGCTGCGCAAGCTGCGCGAGACGCTGAACGACCCGATCCTCGTGCGCGGCAAGTCGGGCATGGTACCGACCGAATACGGCGCATCGCTACTCGAAGCCGCGTCGCGCGCGCTGCGCGAGGTCGACTTCATCGCGACGCCGCACGGCGACTTCGATCCGTCGTCCGCGCGGCGCACGTTCCGCGTCGCCGCGCCCGACTACCTGAACGATTTCTTCATGCCGACGCTGATCGAGCGTTTTCGCGACGCGGCGCCGCATGCCCATCTGGAAATCGATTCGCTGAATCCCGCGCTCGACCACGCGGGCGCGCTCGAATCGGGCGCGCTCGATCTCGTGATCGGCAACTGGCCGAAGCCCGACCCGCAGTTCGCGCGCCAGGACCTGTTCTCCGACACGATCGTGTGCCTGATGCGCGACGCGCATCCGCTCGCCCGCGCACCGCTCACACGCGAAGCGTACGCGTCGGCCGCGCACGTCGCGCCGACGCCGTACACCGGCGACAAGCGCAACGCGATCGAGATCGGCCTGGCACGCGCGCGCCTCACGCGGCGCATCGTGACGACGCTGCCGTACTTCGGCATCGTGCCGCAGGTGCTGCTGCAGTCGGACCTGATCTTCACGACGACGCGCCGCTTCGCGACCCACTATGCGCAACTGCTGCCGCTCGTCGTCGCCACGCCGCCCGTGCCGTTCCCGCGCATCAAGAGCTACCTGCTCACGCACCCGCAACCCGATCGGCCGACCGACATCGCGTGGCTGTGCGCGCTGATGCAGAGCGTGTCCGACGAGCTGACGGTCGTCCGCACGCGCAAGCGCTGACGCCGCGGCCGGCGTGAAGCGCGGCTGGTCAGGCAGCGCGGTCGCTCAGGCCGTGCAGAAGGTTTCCTGCAGATGGGACCAGCGCACAACGCCCGCCGCATCACGCGTGAGCACGGCGGTCGCGCGGCGCGCAGGCAGCTCGCCCGCTGCCGCGTGCTGCGCTTCGAGATAGGTGAGCACCGCATGCGCTGCGTCGGCCGCGAGCACGCGGATCTCCGACAGCGTGATGCGCAGCCCCGGCTTCGCGCCCGCCAGCTTCGCGAACAGCGCGCGCGTGCCGTCGTGGTCGACCACGCGGCCGTCGGTCAGGATCATCGTGAATTCACTGGAAAACGCCGCGAGCAGCGCGTCGAGCGCCGCCGGCGCGGTATCGACGCCGGACAGCCAGCGCTCGATGGCGACGAGGCTCGCGTCGAGCGCGTCGAGATAGACGGAGTGATCGGACATGGGCGCGTGCACGGTGAGATGAAGCGCGGCCCGCTGCCGCGCGTTGTCGTGCAGTGTAGGCAAAAACGCGCGGCCGTGCGCCGGCCGCGCGGGGTCGGCGTCTTATCGCATGCAACTCACATCGTCGCGCGCGCGCCCGGCCGCGACTGCCTTCGCAGCGGCCACCGGCATGCCCGAGCGGGCCTGCAGCAGCTCCGCGCAGACGGCCACCGCGATCGCGCCCGGCGCCTTGTCGACGATGCCCGCGACGCCGATCGGGCACACCATCTCCACGAGCCGCGCGGGATCGACGCCGCGCGCGGCGAGCCGGCGCTCGAACTTCACGCGCTTGGTGCGCGAGCCGATCATCCCGAAGTACGCATAGTCGCGCCGCCGCATGATCTGCGCGGCGAGCGAGAAGTCGAGCGCGTGGTTGTGCGTCATCACGAGGAAGTACGCGCCGGGCGGCGCCGCGTCGACGACGGCCTCCGGCGTGTCGGTCGGCTCCGGCTGCACGTTCGGCGGACATTCGTCCGGGAACAGCTCGTCGCGCGTGTCGACCCACTGCACGACGCACGGCAGCGCGCCGAGCAACGTGACGAGCGCGTGGCCGACGTGCCCCGCGCCGAACAGCACGACGTGCATCGGCGCCGGCGCGCCGGTCGCGCGGTTGCGCTGGCCGGTGCCTTGCGCGAACGGCTGCATCGACGACGGCGCGCCGCCACACGCGCCGTCGCATCCGGCGGCGGGCGCCTGCGACGCGGCACGAGGCGAACGAGCGGGCCCGTTCATGCCGGCCTCCGCCGGGCCGGCCTGACGACGAGGCTCACCGCCCCGTCGGGGCCGGCGCACGAAGCGAGCGCGGAGAGGCGGTTCATCTCAGCCTGCCCGCGCGGCGCTCGCCGCCCGCACCGCGCCGATCGCGCGCAGGATCGACTCGCCGGTGGCTGGCGCGTCGAGCGGCGGGTTCACCCGGTAGTCGCCGACCGCGGCCACGGCGTCGCGCACCGCGAAGAACACCGAGAACGGCAGCAGCAGCGGCGGTTCGCCGACGGCCTTCGAACGGTGGATGCTGTCCTCGACGTTGCGGTTCTGGAACAGCCGCACGTTGAACTCGGGCGGCGTGTCGTTCACCGTCGGGATCTTGTACGTCGACGGCGCATGCGTCATCAGCTTGCCGCCCTGGTTCCACCACAGCTCCTCGGTCGTCAGCCAGCCCATCCCCTGGATGAACGCGCCTTCGACCTGGCCGATGTCGAGCGCCGGGTTCAGCGACGCGCCCACGTCGTGCAGCGCGTCGACGCGCAGCGTGCGCATCTCGCCCGTCAGCGTGTCGATCACCACTTCCGACACGGCCGCGCCGTACGAGTAGTAGTAGAACGGCCGGCCCTGCAGCTTCGACTGGTCCCAGTACAGCTTCGGCGTCGCATAGAAGCCGTCGGACCACAGCTGCACGCGCGCGAGGTACGCCTTCGCGATCACTTCGCCGAACGGCACGCCATGGCCGCCGACCCACACCACGTCGTTGCCGAACTTCACGTCGGCCGCATCGACCTTGCCGTCGCCGAACTGCTTCGCCGCGAACACCGCGAGCCGCTCGCGCAACTGGCGCGCCGCATCCTGCGCGGCCTTGCCGTTCAGGTCCGACCCGGTCGACGCGGCGGTCGCGGACGTGTTCGCGACCTTGCTGGTATCGGTCGCCGTCACGCGGATCCGGCCGAAGCGGATGCCGAGCTCGTGCGCGACCACCTGCGCGACCTTCGTGTTGAGCCCCTGCCCCATCTCCGTGCCGCCGTGGTTCACGAGCACCGAGCCGTCGGTGTAGATGTGCACCAGCGCGCCGGCCTGGTTGAAGTGCGTGACGTTGAACGCGATGCCGAATTTCACCGGCGTGAGCGCGATGCCCTTCTTCAGCACCGTGTTGCGTGCGTTGAAGGCGCGCACGCCCGCGCGCCGCGCACGGTAGTCGCTCGTCGTCTCGAGTTCGCCGAGCAGCTCCTGCAGCACGTTGTCCTCGACCGTCTGCCCGTACGGCGTCACGTTGCGTTCGGTCTTGCCGTACAGGTTCGCGTAGCGCACGTCGAGCGGATCACGGCCGAGCGAACGCGCGATGTCGTCGAGGATGTATTCGATCGCGAACGCGCCCTGCGGGCCGCCGAAGCCGCGGAACGCGGTGTTCGACTGCGTGTTGGTCCTGCCGCAGTAGCCGGCGATGTCGACGTCGCCGAGCCAGTACGCGTTGTCGAAGTGGCACACCGCGCGCGTCATCACCGGGCCGGACAGGTCGGCCGAGAAGCCGCAGCGCGACGTCATGTCGAGCGCGACGCCGTCGATGCGGCCGTCGTCGTCGTAGCCGACGTCGAAGCGGTAATGGAAGTCGTGCCGCTTGCCGGTGATCATCATGTCGTCGTCGCGGTCCGGGCGCAGCTTCACCGGGCACAGCAGCTTCCACGCGGCGAGCGCCGCGCAGCACGCGAACAGGCCCGACTGCGATTCCTTGCCGCCGAACCCGCCGCCCATCCGGCGGCATTCGACCAGCACGTTGTGCGACGCGACGCCGAGCACGTGCGCGACGAGGTGCTGCATCTCGCTCGGGTGCTGCGTCGAGCAATACACGTGCATGCCGTCGTCGTCCTTCGGCACCGCGTACGCGATCTGCCCTTCCAGATAGAACTGTTCCTGCCCGCCGAGCAGCATCTCGCCCGACTCGCGGTGCGGCGCGACCGCGAGCCGCGCGGCCGCATCGCCGCGTGCGAGCTTCAGCGGCGGGATCACGTAGGTTTCGGCCGCGCGCGCTTCCTGCGCGGTCAGGATCGCCGGCAGCTCCTCGTAGTCGACCTGCGCACGGCGCGCGGCGAGCCGCGCGATGTCGTGCGACGTCGCGACGACGATGAACATCGGCTGGCCGACGAACTGCACGACGCCCTTCGCGAGCACCGGATCGTCGTGGATGATCGGACCGCAATCGTTGACGCCCGGAATGTCGTCGGCCGTGAACACGGCGACCACGCCCGGCGTCGCGCGCACCGCGTCGAAGTTCATCGACACGATCTTCGCGTGCGGCTTCGCCGACAACCCGAGCGCCGCGTGCAGCGTGCCGGCGACGATCGGAATGTCGTCGGTGTAGGTGGCGCGCCCGCTCACGTGCAGGTGGGCGGATTCGTGGGCGCGCGACACGTGCACCTGCGCGGCGTCGGCTTGCGGGTCGAGGGTGCTCAGGAACGGTTCTGCTTGCTGGTTCATGTTCGGTGTTCTCCGTCTTCAGACGCGCGCCGATGCATCGGCAACGTCGGCGCCGGCTTCGGCGGCCACTTCACGCACGTTCAGGGCTTGCGGCGGCAGCGGGTCGTGCGGACGCGTCTCCAGCCAGAACCGGTACACCAGGTTCTTCGCGGTATCGAGCCGATACCCGCTCGTCGCGCGCATGTCCGACAGCGGCTGGTAGTCGCGCTCGAGCGCCTGCATCGCGGCCTGCGCGGTGGCTTCGTGCCACTGCGCGCCGTCGAGCACCGCCTCCGTGTGGGTCGCGCGCTTGGGCGTCGCGGCCATCCCGCCGAACGCGATGCGCGGCTCGCGGATCGTGTCGCCGTCCGCGATGAACGCGAATGCCGCGCACACGGCCGAGATGTCGGAGTCGAAGCGCTTCGACAGCTTGTAGGTGCGGAACTGCAGCTGTTCGCGCGCGCCGGTGCGGGTCGGCACCTTCAGGCCGACGACGAATTCGTGCGGCGCCATGTCCTTCTGCTGGTAGCCCGTGTAGAGCGCCTCGAGCGGCAGCTCGCGCACCGTGTCGCCGCCGCGCAGCACCACGCGCGCGCCGAGCGCGATCAGTCCCGGCATCGAATCGCCGATCGGCGAGCCGTTCGCGACGTTGCCGCCGATCGTGCCCGCGTTGCGGATCGGCAGCGACGCGAAGCGCTTCCACATCTCGGTCAGCTCCGGATACGTGCCGGCCAGCGCCGCATAGGCCTTCTCGACCGTCACGCCCGCGCCGATCTCGATCCAGTCGCCACGCTCCGCGAGCCGCTGCAGTTCGGCGATCTGGCCGACGTAGATCAGGTCGTCGAGCCGGCGCATCTGCTTGGTGACCCACAGGCCGATGTCGGTGCTGCCGGCGAGAATGCGCGCGTCGGGACGCTCGGCCTTCAGCGCGGCCAGCGCGTCGAGCGTGCGCGGCGCCGTGAAGCGTGCACCGTCGACCGTCGTGTAGTCGAACGTGTCGTCGCGCTTGAGCGACGCGAGCGTGCGGGCCAGCGCGGCCGTGTCGACCGGCGCCGACGCACCTTCGCCGGTCGCACCTTCGCCGGCCGCGTCGAACATCCGCACCGCCGCATCGACGATCGGACGATAGCCGGTGCAGCGGCACAGGTTGCCGGTCAACGCGTCGGCGATCTCGGTGCGCGTCGGCACGTCCTTCGCCTTCGCGCACGCGCTGCCGCAGCCTTCGTGGCCGTGCTTCTCGTACAGCGCCCACATCGACATCACGAAGCCGGGCGTGCAGAACCCGCATTGCGAGCCGTGGCAATCGACCATCGCCTGCTGCACCGGATGCAGCGTGCCGTCCGGCTGGCGCAGGTCCTCGACCGTCAGCAGCGCCTTGCCGTCGAGTGTCGGCAGGAACTGGATGCACGCGTTGACGGCCTTGAACTCGACCGCGCCGGCGTCGGTCAGCTCGCCGACGACGACCGTGCACGCGCCGCAGTCGCCTTCCGCGCAGCCTTCCTTGGTGCCGGTGCAATGCGCGTCCTCGCGCAGGTATTGCAGCACGGTGCGGGTCACGTCCGCGCCGCTGACTTCGCGGATCGCGTGACGATGGTAGAAGCGGATCGGCTCACTCATGTCTCGATGGTTCTTCAAATGGGGGGCAAGGCGGCCTGCGCGGAGCGCTCGACCGACGTTTTTCTGACAGTTTGCACGCTATCACCGTCAAATTCCGCAACCCATAGCCCATCACGCATGCGGCCCATATAACTGCCGCGATATGCGCGCCGCGCCGGCCGACAGCCTTGTCGCACGGTGCGCCCGGGCCCGCCCTGGTCGCCCGCGACCGTCCGTGATCCGCCAGAACAAGGTTCGATTAACTAAATGGTACCTGCGGGAAAACCGGTTCCATGGGAAAATCCCGATTCCCTTTTCCGCCGTTTTCCGTTCGTTTCACCATTCGTTCCGACCCCATGTCAACCGATTCCGCCACACCGCCGCGCAGCGGGCTCGCGGTCACGCTGCAAATCGTGTCCGTCGTCTGCTTCACGTTCATCTGCTACCTGACCATCGGCCTGCCGCTCGCGGTGCTGCCGGGCTTCGTCCACGACGACCTCGGCTTTTCCGCGATCGTCGCGGGCGGCGCGATCAGCGTCCAGTACTTCGCGACGCTCGCGTCGCGGCCGCTCGCCGGGCGCCTCGCCGATACGCTCGGGCCGAAGCAGACGGTGCTGCGCGGGCTGATCGGCTGCGGCGTGTCGGGCGTGCTGCTGCTCGTCGCGCTGCTGCTCGCGCACTGGCCGGTCGCGAGCCTCGTGCTGCTGGTCGCGAGCCGGCTCGTGCTGGGCGTCGGCGAAAGCCTGTGCGGCACCGGCGCGATCCTGTGGGGCATCGGCCGGGTCGGCGTCGCGCACAACGCGAAGGTGATCTCATGGAACGGCATCGCGACCTACGGCGCGCTCGCGCTCGGCGCGCCGGTCGGCGTCGCGATCGCGCATACGCTGAATCCGGCGCTGATCGGCGTGATCGTCATCGCGCTGGCCGCGCTCGGCTTCTACCTCGCCCGCCTGATCGATCCGGTGCCGCTCGTGCACGGCGAACGGATGTCGTACGCGAGCGTGTTCACGCGCGTGCTGCCGCACGGCCTCGGCCTCGCGCTCGGGTCGGCCGGCTTCGGCTCGATCGCCACCTTCGTCACGCTGTACTACGCGGCGCGCCACTGGCCGAACGCCGCACTGTCGCTGACGGTATTCGGCACGCTGTTCATCGGCGCGCGCCTGCTGTTCGCGAACACGATCAAGACCTACGGCGGCTTCCGCGTCGCGATCGTGTCGTTCGCGTTCGAATGCTCGGGCCTCGTGCTGCTGTGGCTCGCGCCGGTGCCGCACGTCGCGCTCGTCGGCGCGGCGCTCACGGGCTTCGGCTTCGCGCTGATCTTCCCGGCGCTCGGCGTCGAAGCCGTCGCGCTCGTGCCACCCGCGAGCCGCGGTGCGGCGCTGTCCGCGTACTCGGTGTTCCTCGACCTGTCGCTCGGCATCACCGGCCCGCTCGCCGGCTATGTCGCGGGCGCGTTCGGCTATCCGCAGGTGTTCCTGTTCGCGGCGGTGGCCGCCGCCGCGGGCGTCGCGCTGTCGATGATGCTGTACCAGCGGCAGGCGCGCGTGGCGGGCAGCGGCGCGGCGGCCTGATCCCGCCGGCACCGTGCCTGGCAGCCCGGCGGCCGGTCGCGAACGTCGCACCGCCGCCGCGCCAAAAGAAAACGCCCGCGCGATGCGGGCGTTTCGTCATCCGTCGACCGGGTACGGCGGCCGCGCGGCCCGATCAGGCCGTGCGCAGAAACAGCCGGCGCGTGAGGTCGAACGCGACGAGATTGCCGGCCACCACGAGCAGCAGCCCGATCACCGCCAGCGGCGACCACTGGTAGCCCTCGAACACCGTCGATACGGCCAGCGCGACGATCGGGAACAGCACCGTGCAGTACGCGGCGCGCTCCGGCCCGATCCGGCCGACGAGGGTCAGGTATGCGGTGAAGCCGATCACCGAGCCCGGCACGGCCAGGTACACGAGCGCGCCGAGATAGCGCGGGCTCATGTCCGGCGTGAACGGCATCCCGGCCAGCGCGCTGCCGACGGTCAGGATCGCCGCGCCGATCAGCATCGCCCAGCCGTTGGTCGCGAGCGGGTGCAGCCCCATCGACTGCATCCGGCTCGACAGCAGGTTGCCCGCCGAGAAGCACATCGTGCCGGCGAACGCGATCGCGAGCCCCGTCCAGGTCGCGTGGTCGTCGAGATGGCCAGCCATCTGCTGCCAGAACAGGCACGCGATGCCGGTCAGGCCGAGCAGCGCGCCGGCGATCGCCGACGGCCGCAGCGGGCGGCCCATGAACAGCCGCCCGTTGATCGAGTTCAGCAGCGGCGCGGTCGAGAAGATCACCGCGACGAGCCCGCTCGGCACGACCTGCTCCGCGTAGTAGAAACACAGGAAGTTCAGGCAGAACAGCGCGAAGCCCTGCGCGACGAGAAAGCGCCACGCTTCGCGCGGCGGGCGCGCCGGCCGGCGCATCACGCGCAGCAGCGCGAACAGCACGGCGGCCGCGAGCCAGAAGCGCCACGCGATCGATACGGGCGGCGGCACCGAGCCGAGTTGCCACTTGATCGCGATCCAGGTGGTGCCCCAGATCAGCACGGTGACGAAATAAAGCGACAGGTTCATGGCGGCAATCCGGAAAATCGGGTGAATCGGGATCCCGACTATGCCGCCGCACGGCGCGTGCCGATTGTCCGGAATTGCGGTCTTTTTCGGCGCGCCGCACGCGCCGTCGCGCGCCCGCTTATACTCGGCGCATCATGAGTTTCTCCCTCTGCGCCCCGCCCATCGACCGCGCCGCCGCCCTGGCCGGCGGCGATCTGCCGTTCGGCCTGCAATCGGTCTGCCGCACGCTCGCCGACGCCAACGCGACGCTCGAGCGCTTCGCGTGGCTCGGCGACCATCTCGCGATCGCCGAATGGACGCGGATCACCGACGAAAGCGAGACGGTCTACGAGCAGCCCGGCCACCACACGCTGTCGTGCTATCTCGACGGCGGCTACCGGACCGAGCGCCAGCGCGTGCCGCGCTACGGCGCGCCGAGCCTGCTGTGCGCGCTGCCGGGCGACCATGAATCGCGCTGGTGGGTGCGCGGCGAAATGCATTTCGTCCACCTGTATTTCCTGCCCGAGCACTTCACGCAGCGCGCGATCCGCGAGCTCGATCGCGAGCCACGCGAGCTGAAGCTCGCGGATCGCACCTACTTCGAGGATGCCCGGGTCGCCGCGCTGCTGCGCTCGCTCGCGCTGGAGGGCTGGGACGATGCCGACGAGCGGCTGCGCGTGAACGAGACCGCGCACGACGTGCTGAGCCTGCTGTTGCGCGGGCAGAGCACGACGCGCACCGATACGTCGTTCCGCGGCGGGCTCGCGCCGGCCGTGCGCCGCCGCGTGCGCGACTACATCGACACGTATCTCACGCAGCCGCTGACGCTCGGCGAACTCGCCGAGGTCGCCGCGCTGTCCGAATACCATTTCTCGCGGATGTTCCGGCTGTCGTTCGGCCGCGCGCCGCACGCGTGGGTAGCCGAGCAACGGCTCGCCCGCGCCCGCGAGCTGCTGCGCACGACGGCACTGCCGCTCGCGCAGATCGCGGCCGCCTGCGGCTACGCGAACGCCGGCCACTTCAGCCATCGCTTTCGCGACGCGCACGGCACGACGCCGAATACGTACCGGCGCGCGATGCAGGGCCGCTGAGCGCGGCCCGCTTCCTCGTTTCGTCGCGGCGTCGCGCTTACGCGCCGCGCCGCGACAGTTCCTGCTCGAGCGCCGCGACGCCGGCCGGCAGGTCGACCGGCACCTTCAGGTCGACCATCGTGCGGCCGAACGCATGCAGCGTGCGGAACAGGTTGTGTTCGCGGCACTGCTCGCCCATCTGGCCGATCCGCACGATCGGCAACCCGAACGAACCCGAGATCTCGACCTGGTACTGCTTCGAGATATGGCCGCAGACCATCCCGGGCGTGAGCCCTTCCGGCGTCTCGATCCCGACCACCGAATTGAGCCGGCAGTCCTTCGGCGCATAGAGCTTGAGCCCCATCGATTCGACGCCCGCCTGGAGCGCCAGCGAGCAGCGCAGATGGCGCGCGAAGCGGCTCTCGAGCGTCTCCGCGCAGACGAGCCGCAGCGCCTCGTGCAGCGCGAGCACGCCCGACACGGGCGCCGTGTAGTGATAGCCGGCGTTGTGCCAGAAGTTCTCCGCGAGCGCCATGTCGAGGCACCAGTGCGCATTCGGCTCGGGGCGATTCTTCATGCGCTCCCACGCGGCGTCGGAGAACGCGATCAGCGACACGCCCGGGATCGACGACAGCCCCTTCTGGCCGCCGGTGATCACCGCGTCGATGCCCCATGCGTCCATCTCGAGCGGCATCGTCGACAGCGTGCACACCGCGTCGACGACGACCAGCGCGCCGGCCGCCTTCGCGAGCGCCGCGATGTCGCGCAGGTCGCGGTTCCACACGGTGTTCGACGTCTCGCCCTGCACGATCGTGACGATCTCGGGCCGCTCGCGCGCGATCGCGTCGGCGATCTCGTCGAGGCTCGCGACCGCGCGATCGGCCACTTCGAGCGTCGCGACGTCGGCACCGACGCGCGTGGCCATCTCGGCCATCCGCGCGCTGAAGAAGCCGTTGCGGATCGACAGCACGCGCGTGCCGCGCCATGCGAGGTTCGAGATCGCCATTTCCATCGCGGCCGAACCGGGGCCCGCGACACCGAGCACCCACTTCGTGCGGGTCTGGAACACGTAACGCGCCATCTCCTTCACCTGCTCGATGATCTTCGCCATCGTCGCGCCGAGGTGGTTGATCACGATCGTGTTCGCCTTGGCCACCGCGGCCGGGATCGGGACCGGGCCGGCCCCCATCATCAGCAGCGGTTCTTCGGGCAGGATCGCGTCGAGCGGCACGACGACGGGACAGGGAATCGGCGAGTAATCGATGGACATGGCTGGAAAAAGATGAGGAAAGGAAGTGCCCGGACGCGCCGCGGCACTGCGCCCGCAGCACCGCGCCCGTGGCACCGCGCAGCGAACTGATCGATCATTCCGCGTTCCGCCGCCTCGCGCAAGAGGCACGCACGTGCGGACAGCGCGACGCTGGCCCGGTCGCCGGACCGGGCCAGCCGGCCGCGCACCGCGCGCGCGATGGCCTTCCGGATTGAAAAAACGATTGGCTGCCGGGTGCGAAACGGTTCCATTCGGGTTCCGGACGCGCGATTTTCTCGGCCAATATCGAAACGATTCTTCGAAACCGGTGGTTCAGCGCCTTTCGTGGACCGAACGAAATACACCGACCACCTGATACAAATCGCGGAGCGAATTCGATACACAAAATCCGAACGTGGAAAAAACATCCACCATTGCGGTATGTATTGGGGAACGACTCCCGAATTCGCCATGCCCCGGCGCGCCGCAATTTACCCCAACCCATTGATTGGAATATGGAATCCTCGAAACAGCGACGCATATTCGAATACCGCGACGGTTTTCCAGCGCACGTCCTTGCTGCATTGCAACCTTAAACCGGTACCCGCGATTTCGATTTTACGCAAGCCGCCCGTTTTCTCAGGTTGACGGATATCGGTTCCGCATTTAACAATTGTCTGCGGAATCGAAAATCTCATTTTCGATACGAGAGCGAACTGGGGCCGCGCGATGCGTTTTCGACGTTGCGTGGCAAAAAATCACAACCAAAATCAATCAACCGGGCCAGAAATACGCAAGCCATGAACCAGATTCAGACCATGCGTGTATTCGTCTGCGTCGCCGAGCAGCAAAGCTTCCGGCGCGCGGCGCACCATCTCGGCGTGTCCAATGCGCTCGTCACGCGTTCGATCGCGATGCTCGAGGGCCACCTGAACACACGGCTGATCCATCGCACCACGCGCAACCTGTCGCTCACCGAGGCCGGCGTGCGCTACCTCGATGGTTGCCGCGCGCTGCTCGAGGAATTCGACCACCTCGAATCGTCCGTCGCGCATGCCGTGCGCGAGCCGGCCGGCACGCTGCGCGTCGTCGCGTCGGGGCTGCTGTCGCCGCTGGCGCTGACGCCGCTCGTCAGCAGCTTCCGGCACCGCTACCCGGAGCTGCGCGTGCAGTTGACCGTCGCCGAAGGGCCGCTCGACGTGCTCGATTCGGGCTACGACGTCGGCATCGTCACCGGCACCCGGCTCGACGGCAACCCGTCGCTGATCGGCCATGCCCTCGCGCCGAACCCGTTCGTCGCGTGCGCGGCGCCGGCCTATCTCGACCGCCGCGGCGAGCCGCGCGTGCCCGACGACCTCCCGGGCCACGACTGGGTCACGCTCGCGCCGCACCAGCACGCGCCGACGTGGCAACTGGTCGGCCACGACGGCGTCGCCCATTCGGTCACGGTGCGCCCCGCCTGCACGGTCAACCAGCTCGCGCTCGTCCAGGCGGCGGCCGTGGCCGGCGCCGGCATCGCGATCCTGCCCGAGCCGTGCGTGGCCGATGCCCTCAACCACGGCACGCTCGTGCGGCTGATGGCCGGCTACCGGATCGACGATCCCGACGCGCAGTTGTCGCTCGTCTATCCGAACCGCCAGTACGTGCCGGCCCGCACGCGCAGCTTCGTCGAGCACGCGCTCGAGCACTTCAGCGCGCCGTCCGCCCGCGACCACACCGACTACGGCTTCCTGCGGCCGGTGCGCGGCCCCGAACGTTCCGACATCGTCACGGGCCTGCAGTAAACTGCGCGCGTCAGCCATCGGAGGTGCAGCGTGCGCGTGATCCTGTTCAGCAGCCGGCAGTACGACGACGATTCGTTCACCGCCGCCAACCGGCCGTTCGGCTATCGGCTGCACTTCCAGCCGTCGCACCTCGACGCGGAAACCGCGATCCTCGCGCACGGCTATGACGTCGTCTGCCCGTTCGTCAACGACACCGTCGACGCGGCCGTGCTCGAACGGCTCGCCGACGGCGGCACGCGGCTGATCGCGCTGCGCTCGGCGGGCTTCAACCATGTCGACCTCGCCGCCGCCGAGCGGCTCGGCATCGCGGTCGTGCGGGTGCCCGCGTATTCGCCGCACGCGGTCGCCGAGCACGCGGTCGCACTGATCCTCGCGCTCAACCGCCGCCTGCCGCGCGCCGTCGCCCGCACCCGCGAAGGCGACTTCTCGCTGAACGGCCTGCTCGGCTTCGACCTGCACGGCAAGACCGTCGGCGTGATCGGCACCGGCATCATCGGCAGCGTGTTCGCGAAGATCATGATGGGCTTCGGGATGCACGTGCTCGCGCACTCGGTGCCGCCGTACAACGACGAGCTGATCGCGTTCGGCGCGCGCTACGTCGAGCTCGACGAACTGCTGCATCGTGCCGACATCGTCAGCCTGCATTGCCCGCTGCTGCCGTCGACACACCACCTGATCAACGAGCGGACGCTCGCGCGAATGAAGCACGGCGCGATGCTGATCAACACCGGGCGCGGCGGCCTCGTCGATGCGCAGGCGCTGGTCGACGCGCTCAAGAACGGCCAGCTCGGCCATCTCGGGCTCGACGTGTACGAGGAGGAAAGCGGGCTGTTCTTCGAGGATCACTCCGACCTGCCGCTGCAGGACGACGTGCTCGCGCGCCTGCTGACGTTCCCGAACGTGATCGTCACGTCGCACCAGGCGTTCTTCACGCGCGAGGCGCTGGCCGAGATCGCGCACACGACGCTGCTGAACATCGAGGCGTGGCATGCGGGCGCGCCGCAGAACGTCGTGACGGCAAATCGCTGAGAAACGGCCAATTCGACGGCCCGCAGCGCATCCGCAATCGTTTGCTTGCGCCCCATGCCGCGCACCACCCCTTTCTTCGTCAACAATTCCGCGCATTGTTTCGAATGAAGTAACGTTTCGCGCGCGCCGTCTGCTATCGTTGCGCCGATGTCATCCCTGCCTTCGCCGCTCATGCGTTTCGACGATTCCGACATCGCCGCCGTCTACCGCGCCATCTTCGAACGGCGCGACATGCGCCACTTCACGCCGGCGCCCGTCGATCCGGCCGTGCTCGCGCGCCTGCTGCGCGCGGCGCACCACGCGCCGAGCGTCGGCTTCATGCAGCCGTGGCGCTTCATCCGCATCACCGATCCCGCCTTGCGCACCGCGATTCACGCGCTGGTCGAGGCCGAGCGCCGCGCGACGGCCGACGCGCTCGGCGAGCGCCAGGACGAATTCATGCGGCTGAAGGTCGAGGGCGTGCGCGAATGCGGCGAGCTGCTGGTCGTCGCGCTCGCCGACGGCCGCGAACGCCACGTGTTCGGCCGCCGCACGCTGCCGGAGATGGATCTGGCCTCCGCCGCGTGCGCGATCCAGAACATGTGGCTCGCCGCGCGCGCGGAAGGGCTCGGCATGGGCTGGGTATCGTTGTTCGACGTCAATGCGGTGCGCACGCTGCTGCGGATGCCCGACGGCGCGAAGCCGATCGCCGTGCTGTGCGTCGGGCACGTCGATGCGTTCTATGCGAAGCCGATGCTCGAGGAAGAACGCTGGGCCGCGCGGATGCCGATCGAAGCGTGCCTGTTCGAGAACGGCTGGGACGCTCCGGCGGCCATCGATCGGGCCGATTCGGCTGCGTCGCCCGCAGGCCCGGACAGCGAAACGAAGCACACCCCGGACGCGATGCCCGACCGGTCGTCCGAACGCATCGCGTGATCCACGGCCGGCGGTCGCCATCATCCCGGCCCTGACACCGCCCAAATCCCACACTGTGAGCTTCCCGGTCGCTGCCTCGTCGCACGCCGGCAACAAGCGCTCTGGCCCCAAGCATAGGGGTTTTCACTGAAGTAGAATCGCGGCTGACCTTCGCCTCATCCCGCCCGTCCCGCGCATCCTGCGCCTGGCTCGAGCGGCATCTTTTCCCGAGCCTACCGCGATGCCCCTGCCTCTTTTCGCCCTTGCCGTCGCCGCATTTGGAATCGGTACCACCGAATTCGTGATCATGGGCCTGCTGCCCAATGTCGCGCGCGACCTCGGCGTGTCGATCCCGGCCGCCGGGATGCTCGTGTCGGGCTACGCGCTCGGCGTGACGATCGGCGCGCCGATCCTCGCGATCGTCACCGCGAAGATGCCGCGCAAGCGTGCGCTGATGGCCCTGATCGGGCTGTTCATCGCCGGCAACCTGTTCTGCGCGATCGCGCCCGGCTATGCGGTGCTGATGGCCGCGCGCGTCGTCACCGCGTTCTGCCACGGTGCGTTCTTCGGCATCGGCTCGGTGGTGGCCAGCAACCTCGTCGCGCCGAACCGCCGCGCGCAGGCGATCGCGCTGATGTTCACCGGGCTCACGCTCGCGAACGTGCTCGGCGTGCCGCTCGGCACCGCACTCGGCCAGGCGTTCGGCTGGCGCGCGACGTTCTGGGCCGTCACCGGCATCGGCATCGCCGCGGCCGCCGCGCTCGCGGTGTGCCTGCCGAAAAACCTCGCGATGCCCGATACCAGCATCACGCGCGAATTCAGCGTGCTGAAGCACCCGCAGGTGCTGATGGTGCTCGGCATCAGCGTGCTCGCGTCCGCGAGCCTGTTCAGCGTGTTCACGTACATCACGCCGATCCTCGAGGACGTGACGGGCTTCTCGCCGCGTCAGGTCACCTACGTGCTGCTGCTGTTCGGCCTCGGCCTGACGGTCGGCGGCACGCTGGGCGGCAAGCTCGCCGACTGGCGGCGGATGCCGTCGCTGATCGCGACGCTCGCGCTGATCGGCATCGTCCTCGCGCTGTTCGCGGGCACGATGCATCTGCCGTTCGCCGCGCTCGCGACGATCTTCGTGTGGGGCATCCTCGCGTTCGCGATCGTGCCGCCGCTGCAGATCATGATCGTCGACCGCGCGAGCGACGCGCCGAACCTCGCGTCGACGCTGAACCAGGGCGCGTTCAACCTCGGCAACGCGACCGGCGCATGGCTCGGCGGGATGGCGATCGGCTCGGGCGTGTCGCTCGTGAGCCTGCCGTGGGTCGGCGTCGCGATGGCGGTCGCCGCGCTCGCGCTCACGCTGTGGTCGGCGTCGCTCGAACGCCGCCCGGTGGCCGTGCCGACCGAATACGTGTGACGCGGCCCTGCCGCGATCGTTGCGTACGCAACTCCATTCGAACGTGACGGCCTTCATGGACCTTTCAACGGTCGCGGTGTAGCATCGCGGCCGATGAAAGCCATTCTCAATCGCGATTTCCTCGCGCTGATCCTGAGCGTCGCGGTCGTCGGCCTCGGGACCGGCGCCACGCTGCCGCTGACCGCACTCGCGCTCACCGAAGCCGGACACGGCACCAACGTCGTCGGCATGCTGACGGCCGCGCAGGCCCTCGGCGGCCTCGCGATCGTCCCGTTCGTCACCGCGCTCGCGCGGCACATCGGCGCGCGCCGCGCGATCGTCGTGTCGGTCGTGCTGCTCGCGGCCGCCACCGCGCTGATGCAGTTCACGTCGAACCTGATCCTGTGGGGCGTGCTGCGCGTGCTGTGCGGCGCCGCGCTGATGCTGCTGTTCACGATCGGCGAAGCGTGGGTCAACCAGCTCGCCGACGATGCGACGCGCGGGCGCGTCGTCGCGATCTACGCGACCAATTTCACGCTGTTCCAGATGGCCGGCCCGGTGCTCGTCAGCCAGATCGCCGGCGCGACGCACATCCGCTTCGCGCTGTGCGGCGCGCTGTTCCTGCTCGCGCTGCCGACGCTCGCGACGATCCGCCGTGCGCCGCTCGCCGGCGACGACGCGCATCACGAAGCACACGGCCGCTGGCTCGACGTGCTGCCGCGCATGCCCGCGCTGATCATCGGCACCGGCTTCTTCGCGCTGTTCGATACGCTCGCGCTGTCGCTGCTGCCGCTCTACGCAATGGATCACGGCGTCGCGAGCGCGACCGCCGTGCTGCTCGCGTCGATCATGCTGTTCGGCGATACCGCGATGCAGTTCCCGATCGGCTGGCTCGCGGACAAGCTCGGCCGCGAGCGCGTGCACCTCGGCGCCGGCTGGATCGTGCTGGCCGGCCTGCCGATGCTGCCGTTCGTGATCGCGAATCCGTGGCTGTGCTGGCCGCTGCTGTTCGTGCTCGGCGCGGCGGCCGGCAGCATCTATACGCTGTCGCTCGTCGCGTGCGGCGAACGTTTCCGCGGCGCGGCGCTCGTCACCGCGAGTTCGCTCGTGTCGGCGTCGTGGAGCGCCGCGAGCTTCGGCGGCCCGCTGGTGGCGGGCGCGTTGATGGAGCAACTGGGCAGCAATGCGCTGGTCGGCGTGCTGGTCGCTTGCGTCGCCGCATTCGTCGCGGCGGCGTTGTGGGAGCGGCGCACCGCAGTACAACGCGCGGTCTGACGTCGCTCGGTGTTGGCGTTGGCGTTGGCGTTGGCGTCATGCACCGATACGCATCGGGCCGCTCGCGCCCCCTCCTCCGGTAAACGAAAAACGGCCCGCGCAATGCGGGCCGCCCTGTCCTTCCGGACTACGCGTGATCTACACGTGACCTACGCGTAACGTTTCGCGCCGCGATCCGTCACGCACTCGGCGCCGGCAAGATCCTGCCCGCACACGTGCCGAAGCCGACGCGATACCCATCGCCCTGGCACCAGCCGGCGAGCGTCAGCTCGTCGCCGTCCTCGATGAACGTGCGGCTGCCGCCGCCGTTCAGCGCGACCGGCTCCTTGCCGTTCCACGTCAGTTCGAGCAGGCTGCCGAACGAATCCTTCGTCGGCCCGCTGATCGTGCCCGAACCCATCAGGTCGCCCACGCGCGTGTTGCAGCCGGCGACCGTGTGATGCGCGAGCTGCTGCGCCATCGTCCAGTACATGTGCCTGAAGTTCGTGCGGCAGATCGACGTGGCCTCGGCCGCACCTTCGGCGCGCAGCGTCACTTCCAGCGCGATGTCGAACGCATGCTTGCCCGCATGCCGCAGATACGCGAGCGGCTGCGGCGACTGCTCGGGCTGCGCGACGCGGAACGGTTCGAGCGCATCGAGCGTGACGATCCACGGCGAGATCGTCGTTGCGAACCCCTTCGAGTTGAACGGGCCGAGCGGCACGTATTCCCACTGCTGGATGTCGCGCGCGCTCCAGTCGTTCAGCAGCACCATCCCGAAGATATGCGCTTCCGCGTCCTCGCACGCGATCGGCTCGCCGAGCGCGTTGCCCTTGCCGACGATGAAGCCCGTTTCCAGTTCGATGTCGAGCTTGCGGCACGCGCCGAACACCGGGCGCTCCTGGTCGGGCAGCTTCAGTTGCCCGTTCGGGCGCCGCACCGGCGTGCCGCTCACGACCACGGACGACGCGCGGCCGTTGTAGCCGATCGGCATCTCCGACCAGTTCGGCAGCAGCGCATTCTTCGGATCGCGGAACATCGAGCCGACGTTGGTCGCGTGTTCCTTCGACGAATAGAAATCGGTGTAGCCGGGAATCTCGACCGGCAGATGCAGCGTCGCGTCGCGCTGCGCGACGAGCACCTGCGCGCGCAGCGCCGCATCGTCACGCAGTGTCGCGTCGTCACGCGAGAACAGCGCCGACAGCTGCACGCGCACGCTGCGCCACGCGTCGCGGCCGAGCGCGATGAACGCATTGAGCGTCGGTGCGGCGAGCACGTCGGCGCCGGCCGGCAGCGTGACGAGGCCCGCACGCGCGAGCGCCGCGAGATCGACGATCTGGTCGCCCAGCGCGACGCCCGGGCGGCGCGCGCCCTTCGCATCGCTGAAGATGCCGAACGGCAGGTTCTGGATCGGGAAATCGCAGGCGGGATCGTTCGCGGTCTCGATCCAGCTCTTGCGAGCCGGGTCGAGCGTCGCGCGCCAGTCTTGGGTGTCGCTCATCGTTGCTCCGGATTGAAGTGTTTCTTGATGCCTTGCCAGCATTCGAAGTAATCGGCCTGCAGCTGCGCGGTGTCGAGCGCGTAGCGCGTCGGCCGGATCAGCGTGCGGGTTTCGAACATGAACGCCATCGTCGCGTCGACCTTGTGCGGCTTCGTCGTGTCGCTCGCGGACGCCTTCTCGAACGTGTCCGCATCGGGTCCGTGGCCCGACATGCAGTTGTGCAAACTCGCGCCGCCCGGCACGAAGCCCTCGGCCTTCGCGTCGTACGCGCCGTGCACGAGGCCCATGAACTCGCTCGCGACGTTGCGGTGGAACCACGGCGGGCGGAACGTATCCTCGGCCGCGAGCCAGCGCGGCGGGAAGATCACGAAGTCGATCGTGTCGACGCCCGGCGTGTCGCTCTGCGCCTGCAGCACGAGGAAAATCGACGGATCGGGATGGTCGAAGCTGATCGAGCCGATCGTGTTGAACAGGCGCAGGTCGTATTTGTAGGGCGCGTAGTTGCCGTGCCACGCGACGACGTCGAGCGGCGAATGGCCGATGTCCGCGCGCCAGAGGCGCCCGTTCAGCTTCGCGATCAGCTCGAGCGCGCCTTCGCGGTCTTCGTAGGCGGCCTGCGGCGTCAGGAAGTCGCGCGGGTTCGCGAGCCCGTTCGAGCCGATCGGGCCGAGATCCGGCAGGCGCAGCAACGCACCGAAGTTCTCGCAGATATAGCCGCGCGCGTCGCCGTCCGGCAGCGCGACGGCAAAACGCACGCCGCGCGGGATCACCGCGATCTCGAACGGCTCGACGTCGAGCCGGCCGAATTCGGTCGCGATGAACAGGCGCCCCTGCTGCGGCACGATCAGCAGCTCGCCGTCGGCGCTGTAGAAGAAGCGGTCCTGCATCGAGCGGTTCGCCGCATACAAGTGGATCGCGCAACCGTTCATCGCGGCGGCCGACCCGTTGCCGGCCATCGTCACGAGGCCGTCGACGAAATCGGTCGGCTCGACCGGCATCGGCAGCGGATCCCAGCGCAACTGGTTCGGCGGCGTCGGCGGCACGTCGGCCGAATCGCCGAACTCCGATACGAGCCGCTGCGCGCCCGCATACGGCTCGAACGGCCGGTGCACGGCGGCCGGGCGAATCCGGTACAGCCACGAGCGGCGGTTGTGGCCGCGCGGCGCGGTGAACGCGGTGCCCGACAGCTGCTCCGCGTACAGCCCGTACGGCGCGCGCTGCGGCGAGTTGCGGCCGTGCGGCAGCGCGCCGGGCAGTGCCTCGGTCGCGAATTCGTTCGCGAAACCGCTCAGGTAGCCGGCGGTTGCCGGTTTCGACAGGTCAAGCGTCATCGTTTCCTTTCTCCATCAATTCATCACGGTGTTCGGCGCCTGCGCGCCGCTGCGCCGCGTGACGCCTGCGAGGCCCAGCACGAACAGCGCCGAGCACAGCACGGGCACCGCGGCCGCATGGAACAGCGCGCCGTTCGACCAGTTGAGCGCAATCAGTTGTCCGCCGACGAGCGGCCCGAGCACCGAGCCGATCCGGCCGATGCCGAGGCTCCAGCCGATGCCCGTCGAGCGCAGCGACGTCGGGTAATACTGGCCCGCGAGCGCGTTCACGGCCGGCTGCCCGCCGACCACGCAGAACCCGCCCGCGAACACGACGACCAGCAGCCACGGCAGCGCATGCGCGACCGAGCCGATCAGCCCCACCGACACGGCCGCGCACGCGAAGCACGCGAACAGCACGCGCACGAAGCCGTAACGTTCGATGAACCAGCCGAGCGACAGCGTGCCGATCACGCCGCCCGTCTGCAGCACCGTGCCGACGATCACCGCGGTGCCCGGCGAATAGCCGGCGTCGCGCATCACGGTCGGCAGCCAGTTCGACAGGAAGTACAGATCGATCAGGTTCATGAAGCTGATCGACCACAGCAGCAGCGTGACCGGCAGGCGGCCATGGCGGAACAGCTCGGCGACCGGCGCGCCGCTTGCCGCGCGTTCGCGCACGACGAGCCGCGTGTTCGCATCGATGCCGGCTTCCGGCGCGAACCGCGCGAGCCAGTCGCGCGCCTGCACGACACGCCCTTTCAGCACCAGGAACTGCAGCGACTCCGGCAGCCGCGCGACCATCGCGATCGTCAGCACGAGCGGCACCGCGCCGCCGACGAAGAACACCGAACGCCAGCCGAGCGCCGGAATCAGCGCCGCGCTGATGAAGCCGCCGATCGCCGCGCCGAGCGTGAAGCCGCACGACACGATCATCATCCGCTTCACGCGATGCGCGGCCGGGCTGAACTCGCCGACCAGCGCCATCGCGTTCGGCATGATGCAGCCGAGGCCGAGCCCCGTGACGAAGCGCAACGCCATCAGCACGGGGATCGAGCCCGCGAACGGCGTCGCGAGCATCGTCACCGCGAAGAACAGCGTCGAGCCGATCAGCACCGGGCGCCGCCCGATCCGGTCGGCGAGCACCGACAGCCCGAGCGCGCCGAGCAGCATCCCGAACAGGCTCGCGCTGAACACGGGCCCGAGCGCCTGCTTCGGCACGCCCCATTCGGCGATCACGCTCGGCGCGACGTAGCCCATCGCCTGCGCATCGAAACCGTCGATCACGAGGCACAGCCCGCACAGCGCGAGCAGCATCCAGTGAAACCCCGGGCGACGAGTCTCGTCGATCACGCGCTCGACTTCGAGCACGCGCGCGTCGGCCGGCGCCGCGCTCATTGCGCCACCTCGGCGGCCGGATGCACGGGCGGCGTCACGCCCTGGCGTGCGAGCGCCATCGCTTCGCACAGCACGTCGGCGTCGCCGACCTGGTTCGCGAGCAACAGGATCAGCTTCGCGTTGACGAGCTGGCTGTCGGCGTCGGACAGGTCGCGATGCATGTCGATCAGCGCTTCGTAGAACGCGTCGGGATCGGCCAGGCGCGGGCGGGTGTCGAGTGAGGGCATGACGGTGTCTCCGGTATCTTGGTCGTATCAGCGTGCGCAGGTCGCGCGCGCCAGTGCGTCGGCAATCGCCTGACGGTCGAGCGTGCGCGTGCGGGCGCAGACGTGCTGGTCGGGACGCAGCAGGTAGAACGTGCCAGGCTGCGCGTCGTAGCGCCGCGCGGCGAGCCCGTCGACGTCCTCCACGACGTCGACGCCGGCGACCGGCTGCGCGTGCCCGGCCGGCACGACGAGCACGGGACGCACCGGCAGCGCGAGCCCGTCGACGGCCTGCGCCAGCGCGGCCGCATCGCCAGGCAATCCGAACAGCACGCCGGTGAAACCGTCGCGCAGATGCTGCAGCAGCCAGCCCGGCGCACCCTGCGCACGCACCGGCGCATCGGCCGCCGCCGCGCCCGGCCGCATCGCGCACGCGAATGCGTCGCCGCCGCGGTCCGGCGTGTTGAGCGGCGAATCGGCCAGCACGGCCGGCACCGACAGGCGCCCGCTGTTCACCAGCTTGCGCGCGAACTCGCAGTCGCGCGCGAGCTTCAGCGTCGCATCGCGGAACACGCGCGACACCGCGCTTTTCGGCGTGATGAAGTCGGTCGAGCGCGTCGAATTGCGGATGTTCTCGTCGGCCGCGAACTCGCGCTCGCTCGCATACGTATCGAGCAGGCGGTCGTGCGCGCGGCCGTCGAGCACCAGCTTCAGCTTCCACGCGAGGTTGTCCGCGTCCTGCACGCCGCTGTTCGCGCCGCGCGCGCCGAACGGCGACACGCCGTGCGCGGAGTCGCCCGCGAACAGCACGCGGCCGTGCCGGAACGTCTCCATCCGCTGGCAGCGGAACGTGTAGACGCTCACCCACTCGAGCTCGAACTCGACGTCTGGCCCGAGCAGCGCGCGCACGCGCGGGATCACTCGCTCCGGCTGCTTCTCGACGACCGGATCGGCATCCCAGCCGAGCTGGAAGTCGATGCGCCACACGTTGTCCGGCTGACGATGCAGCAGCACCGACTGGTTGCGGTGAAACGGCGGGTCGAACCAGAACCAGCGCTCGGTCGGAAACTCCGCCTTCATCTTCACGTCGGCGATCAGGAAGCGGTCCTTGAAGGTGCGGCCGCGGCTCTCGAGGCCCATCATCGTGCGCATCGGGCTGCGCGAACCGTCGGCCGCGATCACGTACTGCGCGCGCAGCGTCGCGACGCCGTCCGGCGTCTCGATCGTCAGCACCGCATGTTCGGCCGACTGGTCGACGCCCGTCACCTTGTGCTTCCAGCGGATGTCGATGTTCGGCAGCTCGAACGCGCGGTCGGCCAGATACCCTTCGACGTAGTACTGCTGCAGATTGATGAACGCCGGGCGCGCATGCCCTTCCTCGGGCAGCAGGTCGAATGCGTAAAGCTGCTCGTCCTGCAGGAACACCTTGCCGACGTGCCAGCTCACGCCCTTGTCGACGAAGCGCTCGCCGCAGCCGAGCCGGTCGAAGATCTCCAGCGTGCGCTTCGCGAAGCAGATCGCGCGCGAGCCGGTCGACAACGTGTCGTCGTCGTCGAGCAGCACGACCGGCACGCCCTGTTGCGCGAGGTCGATCGCGGCCGCGAGGCCGACCGGGCCCGCGCCGACGACGATCACCGGGTGGACGGCCGCGTCGTGTGCGCGGGCGCGGTACTCGAACTTCAGCGTCTGGTAATCGATGCTCATGGTCGCCATCCGCGCGTCAACCCCGCCGTGCGCGCACCGCCGCGCCCGTCGTCCCGTCCGTCTCCTGCCGGCGCGCCCGCCCGCCTGTCCTGTCAACCGCCACGTCTCGCTCCTTGCTTCCTGTTGATTCGTGAACGGCGCCGTTTCGCGGCGCCCGCATGCCGCATTTCTTGATCGGCGACAAATCCTTGGATTTACGAATAGTAAAACCAATTACGAATAGTGAAATCAACGTAAACCCTAGGCGTTGGCGCGAGGACGGGATAACCATATGAGTGAAACGCCAAGCCGAGCGCGGCGCGCGCTGCTAATATCAAGTCATGAGGCGGCCCTTTCGGCCGCCATTTTTCCTTCTCACGCCGATGATTCCGCCTACCATCCCCGAGCTGGTCAGCCGTGCCGGGCAACTGCCGTATCTGCGGGAACACCTCGCGCTAGCCGAAGGCGGCACCGCGTGCGCGAATCTGCCCGAGCGCACGCTCGCCAGTGCGTACGAGCCGATCTACGACGTGACGATGCCCGGCGCGCCGCAATCGACGTCGTTCGCCGACGCGATCGAGCGCTACGGCGACGAGCTCGGCTTCCAGGCCGTCACACTGGTCACGGGGGCGCAACACGATCCGGTCGACGCGGCCGTCGACGACCAGACGCTGGTCGCGATCGACCGCCTGTCGCGCGCGCTGCATGCGATCAATTTCTTCGGCGCGCAACGCCACGGGCTGCTGTTCCTGCGCGTGCACGAGCGGCTGCTCAAGAGCGTGAAGTACGACCACGGCAAGCATTTCTCGTCGGTGCTGCAGCGCTTCGGGCTGCCGCCCGAGCGGATCGTGATCGAGCTGCCGGCGGTCGCGGTCGCCCACAAGACGTTCCTCGGCTACCTGACGCGCAGCTACCAGCATCACGGTTTCAAGGTCGCGGACAAGCTGCCGGACCCGGGCCGCATCCTCGCGGTCGAATCGGACATGGCGCGCCCCGACTACATCAAGATGGATGCGGGCATCGCGTTGCGCGACGGGATGGTCAAGGCGCTCGTCGCCTATGCGCAGCGCGTGCGGATCCCGCTGATCTTCGACGGCGTCGTCGACGAGACGCAGTGCGAGCTGCTGCGCCAGCACGACGTGCGGTTCATGCAGGGGCCGGTGTTCGCGAAGGTCGTGACGGCCTGAGCGATTCGCGCGGAAGGCGCGCGCGGGGAGCGGCACGCTGGATCGCGGATTCCGGAGTCGTGCTGCTTCGGGAAGCGGGTTTCAGCACGCGGCGTCGCTCGACGCCGGCCGGTTCGCTGTTCGTTCACGCAGAAAGATCGACCGTGCCTGCGCGCGCGATCGACACCGGTGTATCGGCGCGGATGAGCCGCCTATTCTCTTCCATCGTCGTCGTACTTCGGCAAATCGTCGCCGATCTCGACACCCGGCAAACGATCCCGATACCAGACGTGCCACGCCGGACGCAACCGCGACGGTTCGTCGAGCGTCGCGTAGTTGATCTCGACCGTCTGCGGCGCGTCGGCGCGCCGGTATTCGAGTTGCGCGCCGCAACGGCCGCAGAAACGCCGCTCGCCCCATGCGCTCGACGCGTAGACGGTCGGTTCGCCCTGCAGGTATTCGAACGCGTCGATCGGCACCGTTGCCGACGCGACGACCGCCGCGCCGGTCGTGCGCTGACAGAGCCGGCAGTGGCAGAAGCCGGCATCGGTCGGAACGTCGGCGATACGGTAGCGGATCGCGCCGCACGCGCATCCGCCTTCCATCGGTTCGGGGTGCGCCATCGCAGACCTCGTCGTCGGTAAGCAGGCGAACGATGATGAGCGCGGTTCGCCCGTCGCGCAATACGCCACCGCGCCGCCTCTCCTATCCGCCGCGCACGAGCCGATTGCCGCGCGGCGGCAACAGCCGCACGCACGCGTGGCTCAGACCGTCTGGCCGAGCCGCTGCGCGAGCGCCTTCAGTTGCGGCCCGACCTGCGTGCGAAACACGCCCTCGTCCATCGACGACGCCGGGCCGCTGCAGCTCAGGATCAGCCAGCGTCCCTCGCGCGGCTCGCGAAACGGCACGGCCGCCGCGTTCACGTCCATGTGCCACGCACGGAACGAATAACAGCACCCGCCCGCCGAAAATTCGGCCACCGCCTGCTGCGCGGCGGCGACGAGCGCATCGGCGTCGGCCGCGCCGCCGGCCGCACGGTGCAGCTCGGCATAGAGCGCGCGGCGCACGTCCTCCGGCTGCACGGCCAGGTACGCGCGCCCCATCGAGCTCGTCAGCATCGACAGCCGCGAACCGGGCGCGAGCCCGAGCGTCAAGGCGGTCTCGCTGCGGATCGTCTCCAGATAGATCATGTCGAGCCCGTCGCGGCAGCCGAGCGACACGGCCGCGCCGATCTCCCGCGCGAGCGCCTGCATGTGCGGCCGCGCGAGATCGATCGTCCCGGAGCCCGACAGCAGCGCGTAGCCGAGCGACAGCACGCCGGCGTCCAGCGCATACTTGCCGAGCGTCTCGTCGTAGCGCAGATACCCGAGCACGGTCAGCGTATAGGCGAGCCGGTTCACCGTCGCCTTCGGCAGCCCCGTGCGTTCCGCGAAATCGCGATTGCCCAGCATCGTCTCGCCGGGGCGGAAGGCGCGCAGCAGGTCGAGTCCGCGCGCGAGCGCGACGACGAACTTGCGCTCGTCGATCGTGGTTTCGTCGATGGTTGAAAGTGTCATCCGGTGCTACACTGGGTTCGATTTGCAAAACATTGTTCCGCACAGCGGAACGCGAGTCAAGCAAACTTTGACACGGGGCCGGCTCGAAGACCGGACCAACAGGAGATGAGACGATGAGTGCTGCAACTTTTCATTGGGACGATCCGCTGCTGCTCGACCAGCAACTGACCGAGGAAGAGCGGATGGTTCGCGATGCCGCGCAGGCGTACGCACAGGACAAGCTCGCGCCGCGCGTCACCGAAGCGTTCCGCCACGAACGCACCGACGCGGCCATCTTTCGCGAGATGGGCGAGGTCGGCCTGCTCGGCCCGACGATTCCCGAGGAATACGGCGGCCCCGGCCTCAACTACGTGAGCTACGGGCTGATCGCGCGCGAAGTCGAGCGCGTCGATTCCGGCTACCGGTCGATGATGTCCGTGCAATCGTCGCTCGTGATGGTGCCGATCTTCGAATTCGGCTCGGACGCGCAAAAGCAGAAATACCTGCCGAAGCTCGCGAGCGGCGAATGGATCGGCTGCTTCGGCCTGACCGAGCCGAACCACGGCTCCGATCCCGGCAGCATGGTCACGCGCGCGAAGAAGGTGCCCGGCGGCTATTCGCTGTCCGGCGCGAAGATGTGGATCACCAACTCGCCGATCGCCGACGTGTTCGTCGTCTGGGCGAAGCTCGAAGAGAACGGCAAGGACGCGATCCGCGGCTTCATCCTCGAGAAGGGCTGGAAGGGCCTGTCGGCGCCGGCGATCCACGGCAAGGTCGGGCTGCGCGCCTCGATCACCGGCGAGATCGTCCTCGACGAGGTGTTCGTGCCGGACGAGAACCTGATGCCGAACGTGAGCGGCCTGCGCGGCCCGTTCACGTGCCTGAACTCGGCGCGCTACGGGATCGCGTGGGGTGCGCTCGGCGCCGCCGAGTCCTGCTGGCACACCGCGCGCCAGTACGTGCTCGACCGCCAGCAGTTCGGCCGGCCGCTCGCCGCGAACCAGCTGATCCAGAAGAAGCTCGCCGACATGCAGACCGAAATCACGCTCGGCCTGCAAGGCGTGCTGCGCCTCGGCCGGATGAAGGACGAAGGCACGGCCGCCGTCGAGATCACGTCGATCATGAAGCGCAACTCGTGCGGCAAGGCGCTCGACATCGCCCGCCTCGCGCGCGACATGCTCGGCGGCAACGGCATCTCCGACGAATTCGGCGTCGCGCGCCACCTCGTGAACCTCGAGGTGGTCAATACGTACGAAGGCACGCACGACATCCACGCGCTGATCCTCGGCCGCGCGCAGACGGGCATCCAGGCATTCTTCTGATGATCCGGCCATGACGCACGCGGCAGCGTTGCCGCGCACGCGCACGCCGCCAAGGAAAAAGCCCGCCCGGCATCGCTGCCGGGCGGGCTTTTTTCAGCGGAGCCGCGGCTGCGGGCCGCCGATGCTTACTTGTTCGGCTGCGGCGTCAGGCGCAGATACGGACGCACCGCGTTGAAGCCCTTCGGGAAGCGCTTCTTCAGTTCTTCCGGATCCTGCAGCGACGGGACGATCACGACGTCGTCGCCATCCTTCCAGTTGCCGGGCGTCGCGACCTTGTAATTGTCGGTCAGTTGCAGCGAATCGATCACGCGCAGCACTTCGTCGAAGTTGCGCCCCGTGCTGGCCGGATAGGTGATCGTGAGCCGGACCTTCTTGTTCGGGTCGATCACGAACAGCGAACGCACCGTCAGCGTTTCGTTCGCGTTCGGGTGAATCATGTCGTACAGCTGCGACACCTTGCGGTCCGCGTCGGCGATGATCGGAAAGCCCACGACCGTCGACTGCGTTTCGTTGATGTCGTTGATCCAGCCCTTGTGCGATTCGACGCCGTCGACCGACAGCGCGATCACCTTCACGTTGCGTTTCTCGAATTCGCCCTTCAGCTTCGAGGTCAGCCCGAGTTCGGTCGTGCACACCGGCGTGTAGTCGGCCGGATGGGAGAACAGGACACCCCAGCTGTTGCCGAGCCACTCGTGAAACTTGATCGTGCCCAGGCTCGATTCCTGCTCGAAATCCGGTGCGATGTCGCCAAGACGCAGACTCATGATGTTCCCTCCTCGAACGATGCTGGTTGAAACCGCGCGCTGGACAGCGCGGGGCAGTCCATCAGCTTACGGGAAGCAATGGGCCGTGCGAACGATTATTCCGTTTGATATTCATACTTTTTTGTCATTTTTACCCGGCGTCGTGGCAGGACGGCGGGCTGGAGAGGAAACTTTTCAACCCGTTTGCCGCTCTGTTCATGATTACAAGTCGTTTACCATGCAGTCTTGCGCTGCCGCCGTGTGTCTTCCCGGCTCGCCAGCAGGCAGGGGTTTCGCTACGATGTGAACCTGCAGCATGACAGCACGAAGGGAGTTGCAATGTCGGAAATCAACAAGGAGAAACTGATGTCGGATATCAAAACCGTTCTCTCGGACGCCGAAGACCTGCTCAAGCAAGCTGCGAGCAGCACGGGCGACCGTGCGGCCGAGCTGCGCGAGAAGGCCATGTCGCGCCTCAAGCAGGCCAAGGAAAAGGCAGCCGACGTCCAGGTCGTGGTGGTCGAGAAAGGCAAGAAGGCCGCGCGCGCGACCGACGACTACGTGCACGAGCATCCGTGGACGTCGATCGGCGTGGCCGCCGGCGTCGGCGTGCTGATCGGCCTGCTGATCAACCGCAAGTAACGCGCTCTGCGCCGTTTCGTCCCGCAGGCCGCATGTGCGGCCCGCGGGCGTCGAAGCCTGCCGGTCTGCGCCGGCCGGCTTTGTCCTAGCTGCTCACTGCACGCGCAAGCACCTCATCCATGACGACAGACACCCACTCGCAGCCGTCCGGTCAAGGACCGCTGCGCCGCCTCGTCGGCTCCGCCATCGGCCTTCTGCAGACGCGCCTCGAACTGGTGGGCATCGAGCTTGCCGAGGAGAAGGAGCGCCTGATGGGCGTGCTGTTCCTCGGTCTCGCCGCGATGATGCTCGCGACGATGGCGCTTATCAGCCTGACCGTGCTGATCGCGATCGCGTTCTGGGATACCTACCGCTGGCAGGCGCTCGCCGCGATCACCGCACTGTATGCCGTTGGCGGCATCGTATGCGCGCTGAAGGCGCGTTCGGGCCTGCGCGACGCGCCGACCGTGTTCGAGGCGACGCTCGCCGAACTCGAGAAAGACCGCGACCTGTTCCGCGGCAAGCCGTGAACGCCCTCGCGCTCATCCCTCTCACCTACTTCGCCGACGCGCCATGAGCCAGAACATCACGGGCAATCCATCCCGCTCCCATTCGTCGCGATCGCACTGGAGTGCGTCGCAGCACCGCGCGCTCCGCAAGGAATTGCTGATCCTGCGATCCGAAGTCGAGCGGCTCGAACTCGCGGAAGCCGCCGCCGAAATGCGTCAGGCCGTCACGCGCTTCAGTTGGCTCAAGGTGTTCATCCCCGGCCTGTCCTCGCACAAGTTCGGCCAGTCGGCCAAGAACCTGAACGCAAGCCTCGGCCAGCTCGTCAACCAGTATCCGATGCTGAGTTCGCTCGCGTCGCTCGTGCTGGCGAAGCCCGTCCGCTCGCTGCTGCGCGCGAGCGCAGGCCCCGCGTTGAAGTGGGGCACGCTCGGCTTCGCCGCATGGGAGGTCTACCGGATCTGGAAGCAGTCCCGCGACGAGCGCGGGCTCGACGCACACGACGACTGATCGTCGGCACTTCGCGCGCACGGCCATGCGCCGCTCCGCGCCTTTCTTGCGAGCTCAGCGCACGCCCCAGCACGCAGCACCCGGTTCGTCGGCGCCATCGCTTCCTGCGTTGCCTTTCGTTCCGTCCGAGCGCAGCGTGAACGTGCCGCATGCATCGTCGCGCATCGGCCCGGTGTCGAGCGGCGTCGCCGTCAGTTCATAGCTCACCGGCGAACCGTCGCCGTCCGGCCGTCCGAGCGTCAATCGATACACGGCGTGCCCGTCCGGCGGCGCGTGTGCGAGCGCGTCCGGCAACGCCGCAGGCGGCGCACCGTCCAACGTTTCAAGATACTGGGCCGCACGGTACAGCGCGGACACCGCCGACGCGCGGTGAACGCGCACGACATGTTCGCGATACGACGGGATACCCCATCCGGCCAGCACGGCGACGATCGCAAGCACGATCATCAGCTCGATCAGCGTGAACCCTGCCGCGCGGCAGATAGGCAGGCGGCCGCTCATCGGAGCACCGTCGCGACACGACGCCAATGCAGCCCGACGATATGGCCGTCGCGTATCGCAACCTGGTGTTGCAGCCACACAGCGCTCGATGCGTGCGCGCCGACGCCACGCGCGGTAATCAGGTAAGCGCGGCCGCCGGCCTGCCCTGCCGGACGCCGCCATGCCTCGATCAGACATCGCGGCGGCTGCGCGGCCATCGGCCAGCCGGCAAATGGCGCGAACGCCTCGGGAACCGCCAGCGGCGGCATGCGCCGCCATGCGTCGGGCTCCGTGTGCGATTCGCTTTCGCTCATATAAGGCGCCGAGCCGCGCAGCAATCGCGCGGTGCACGCGGCAAGCGCGGCATCGGCCGCGTGGAACGCGATCAATCGATCCGACAATGCGCGTGTGCGGCGCGACTCCGTCAGCGCGGCGTCGAACCATGTGCCGGTCAGTGCCGCGACCGCTGCGCCGACCGCGATCACCGCAGGCAACGCAAGGCCCGCATCGCGACGCCCGGCGCGGCGGGCGGGTCGGAGACGCATGTGCGGCTCGCGCGGGCTCGCCGCCGGAACGCCAACGCACGCGGTCTGCTGCCGTTCGTCGTCATTTGCGGCGGTGCGCTCATGGGCGTGGCCGGCCTTCGTGCGCCGGGAGAGGTTGTCCCGCGCGTGCTGCGCTGCTCCGCTCATCGCGCCGCCTCGCTTGCTTGAGTTGCGTCATGCAACGCAGCATCGGATGCGACAGCGACGTTTCGCACCGCGACGATGCGATCGAGCGTCAAACGTGCGTGGCCGTCCGGTGCAACGGCCACACGACCGTCACAGTCGATATGCGGCGTCGGTTCGCGCACTGGTTCGCCGCGCGCCCGCACGCAGACATGCACGGCCACGACATCGCGCCAGTCGTCGGCACGCATCGCATCGGCGTCGACGAACCGCATGGCGTCGCGACGCAAATAGCGGATGCGCAACTGATCGATTCCGGCCACCACGGGCTGTGGCGTACCCGGACGGCCGCTTCCTTCGCAATACAGTTCGGGCTCGCCCGTCGACGGGCTGACATGCGCGTCGAAGCGATTCTCCACCGGCGCAGGTTCACCCGGCACACCGACACCCTGCCCAAGGCAATCCGACGCCTGACCGCTCACCGTCGTCCACGTCGAGACGGCATCGCCGACATACCGGACCAGCAACGCGTCCGACGACAGACGCGCGGGCTCGCAGCGCACCTGTGCGCCGCTACCGCGCACGCGCGCCATCGAGCAGCCGAACACCGATGGCAACGACGATGATGTCGCTTCCGCATCGAGCGGCCGGAATCCGGCCATCTGGACCTGCTGACCGATCAGCATCAGCGCGGTCGCGGCCGCGTCGCGCATCCTGAACCCGTCTTCCGCGCGACGCTGCGCAATGCGCTGCGCGTGGTACAGCGCACCGGCCGCCGCAAGCACGAGGAGCCCGACGGTCATCGCGATCAGCACTTCGAGCAGCGTATGGCCGCGCGTACGACGATCAGCGTTCATCGGCTAGCCCGTCGCGAAACGGCATCCGGACACACGATGGCGGCTGCATCGACGTCCCCGTCGCCTCGCAGCGCGACGACGCACCTCCATTCCCGCCACGCCAGCCGACAACCGCGTAACGGACGCCGCCCGGCCCGCCATCGAGCGTCATCGCGCCACCCGGCAACGATGCCGCCGCCAGCGCCGCAAGGCCGTCGTCGGCGGCCGCCGCGGCATGCAGACGCTCGATACGTGCATCGGCCAGCCACAGCGCGCGTTCGCGCCAGATCGTCGCGCGCTGCGCACGCGCCATCGCGAGCTGGCTGCCGACTACGGCCAGCATCACGGTGGCGAGCAGCGCGATGGCCAGCGTCGCCTCGATCAACGATGTACCGCGCATGGCATTGCGCATGGCGATCACGCCGCGTCGCAGCGGCCGGCGACCATCCGCGCGCGGCCGCCCGCAGCAATCCGCACGCAACGCGACGCACGCGTATCGTCGTCCGCGGACACACTGCGCCGCGGACGCAATTCGAAACGCCGGATTCCGCCGATCGATTGACCGGCCGGTGGCGCAAACGCGAGCTCGTGCGCCGCGCCCGTGACGGCCACTTCGGCATCGCGCGGATAGCGGCGCAGCACACGCGAGCGCCCGTCGATCTGCCCGCTGACGATCCAGTCGCACGACCATTCGGCCGGATCGCACCGCTCGCCGGCCCGCAGACAGGCGCCGTCGCGCCCCGCGCGGCACAACGTGACGCGCGCGCCGAGACGCGTGGCCTCGGTACGCGCAAACGACAGCGCACCGAGCAGCGCGCGCGAGCGGGCATCCACGCGTTCGCGCATGCGCCACTGGTCGAACGTGGGCACCGCATAGAGCGCAAGCCCCGCTGCCAGCGACATGGCGACCATCAACTCGACGAGCGTGAATCCGCCCGCTCGTTGCACCACATTCTTCAAGGGTTGAGCGCCCCGTTCCATCGCAATCGTCCTCCGCCACGGTGATGCGACGACTGTAGCGGCGCGTGCAAACGCGCGCCATTTGCCGAACGGCCGACTGGCGACATGCGATCGCGACCGACACAATCGGCGCGAATCGAACCAACGGAGCAGACGATGAACGGACGCAGCGCGTCAGCGCTTACGTGGGGTCTTGGCGGGAGAGGCGCGACGGAACTCTTCGATCACGTCGGCAAATTCGGAAACGTCCTCGAACCGGCGATACACCGATGCGAAGCGGACATAGGCGATCGTATCGAGGCCGCGCAACTCGTTCATCACGAGCTCGCCCAGCTTCTCGCTACGCACTTCGCGCTCGCCGGTCGCGAGCAGTTGATATTCGATGCGAGCGACCGCCGCGTCGATCGCGTCGGCGGCAACCGGCCGCTTGCGCAGCGCGAGTTGCATGCTGGCGACGATCTTGCGACGGTCGAATTCGGTGCGGCTGCCGTCCTTCTTCACGACGAACGGCAGGGACAACTCGACCCGCTCGTACGTCGTGAAGCGCTTGTCGCAAGCCGAGCAGCGACGGCGCCGCCGGATCGCGGCGCCATCTTCGGACACGCGCGAGTCAACGACCTGCGTGTCGTCATGCCGGCAGAACGGGCAGCGCATCGGCGATCAGCGATAGACCGGGAAACGCTTGGTCAGCTCGGCGACCTGCGCGCGCACGCGCTCGATCGTCGCTGCGTCTTCCGGGTTCTCCAGCACGTCGGCGATCAGGTTGCCGACCTGCTCGGCTTCCGCCGGCCCGAAGCCGCGCGTCGTCATCGCCGGCGAGCCGAGACGGATGCCGCTCGTCACGAACGGCTTTTCCGGGTCGTTCGGAATCGCGTTCTTGTTCACCGTGATGTGCGCCGCGCCGAGCGCCGCTTCCGCCGCCTTGCCCGTGATGTGCTTCGCGCGCAGGTCCACCAGCATCACGTGGCTTTCCGTACGGCCCGACACGATCCGCAGCCCGCGCTTGACCAGCGTTTCGGCCAGCACGCGTGCGTTCTCGACCACCTTCTGCTGGTATTCCTTGAACTCCGGCGACAGCGCTTCCTTGAACGCCACCGCCTTCGCCGCGATCACGTGCATCAGCGGGCCGCCCTGGATCCCCGGGAAGATCGCCGAGTTGATCGGCTTCTCGTATTCCGCCTTCATCAGGATCACGCCGCCGCGCGGGCCGCGCAGGCTCTTGTGCGTCGTCGTCGTCACGAAATCCGCGTGCGGCACCGGGTTCGGGTACACGCCCGCCGCGATCAGGCCTGCATAGTGCGCCATGTCGACCATCAGGTATGCGCCGACCGACTTCGCGATCTTCGCCAGACGCTCGAAATCGATCTTCAGCGCGAATGCCGATGCGCCCGCGACGATCAGCTTCGGCTTGTGTTCGTTCGCCAGCTTCTCGGCCGCGTCGTAGTCGATGTCTTCGTTCTCGTTCAGGCCGTAGCTCACCACGTTGAACCACTTGCCCGACATGTTCACCGGCGAGCCGTGCGTCAGGTGGCCGCCGTGCGCGAGGCTCATGCCCATGATCGTGTCGCCCGGCTTGAGCATCGCGAAGAACACGCCCTGGTTCGCCTGCGAACCCGAATTCGGCTGCACGTTCGCCGCTTCCGCGCCGAACAGCTGCTTCACGCGGTCGATCGCCAACTGCTCGACCACGTCCACGTACTCGCAACCGCCGTAGTAGCGCTTGCCCGGATACCCTTCCGCGTACTTGTTCGTGAGCTGCGAACCCTGCGCGGCCATCACGGCCGGGCTCGTGTAGTTTTCCGACGCGATCAGCTCGATGTGATCTTCCTGGCGGCGGTTTTCCTGCTCGATCGCTGCAAAGATTTCGGGATCGACGTTCGCGATGGTGCTTTGGGCTCTGTCAAACATACGGTTTCCGTTAAGTGTGTACAGGTTGACCGGAGTGGCCGAGTACGGTGCGCTGCTGGCGGGACCAGCTCGACGTGGCGGAGGAATCCGTATGACGCGAGGCAGGACAGCCACCGGCGATGCACGCGACGGCGCACAACGGCTGCCCAGGCGAACGGCAAAAACGGCGCCCCGCGCTTCACGGTGGGATGCTCCACCTTGAACCCGAAGGGTTCTATCGCCAGTCACGCAGGGGTGATGAGCGCATTAGTGTATTGGATGCGTCATGAATAGGCAACCGCACGGCAGTGCGCCCGAATCAATTGGGGCCAGACTCTACGCGCCCGTGCCGAAACGCTTTGCCGCCTTGCCGCGGTGCGGCATTCTCAGTAGGCTTGCGGGATTCCACCCGCTATCACGTTACCGACCAGGAGCAGCAATGATCGTGTTCGTCACAGGCGCGTCCGCCGGCTTCGGCGCCGCCATCTCCCGAGCCTTCGTCAAGGGAGGCCATCGCGTCGTCGCGACCGCGCGCCGCAAGGATCGTCTCGATGCGCTCGCCGCCGAACTCGGCGACGCCCTTCTGCCGCTCGAGCTCGACGTGCGCGACCGCGCGGCCGTCGAGGCCGTGCCGGCCGCCCTTCCCGCCGAATTCGCGGCGCTCGACGTACTGGTCAACAACGCCGGCCTCGCACTCGGCGTCGAGCCGGCCCACAAGGCCAGCCTCGACGAATGGCGGACGATGATCGACACGAACTGCGCGGGCCTCGTCACCGTCACGCACGCGCTGCTGCCCGGCATGGTCGAGCGCGGTCGCGGTCATATCTTCAATATCGGCTCGGTTGCGGGTTCGTACCCTTATGCGGGCGGGAACGTCTACGGCGCGACCAAGGCCTTCGTCAGGCAATTCAGCCTGAACCTGCGCGCCGACCTGCTCGGTACGCCGTTGCGCGTCACCGACATCGAGCCGGGCCTGTGCGGCGGCACCGAGTTCTCGAACGTCCGCTATCGCGGCGACGACGCGAAGGCGGCGAACGTCTACAACAATGTCCAGCCGCTGATGCCCGAGGACATCGCCGATACGATCTACTGGATCGCGACGCGCCCGGCCTACGTCAACGTCAACACGATCGAGCTGATGCCGATCGCGCAGGCGCCCGGCGGCCCGACCGTCCACCGCGGCTGAAACCCCGCGGGCCGGCCCCGGGCCGGCCCGCGGTGTGCCACGACGCACTACATTCCGTTACGAATCGGTTACGAATCGGGTCTTTGCCTTCCGGTAGAATGCGCGCCATGACTCAGCCTACCCGCTCCCCGGAAGCGCCCTCCGGCTTTACCTGGCCGGTGCGCGTGTACTACGAGGATACCGATGCAGGCGGCATCGTCTTCTATGCCAACTACCTGAAGTTCTTCGAGCGCGCCCGCACCGAGTGGCTTCGCGCATGCGGCGTCGACCAGCGCCAGCTCGCCGACGATACCGGTGCGATCTTCATCGTGCGCAGCACGTCGCTCGACTACCGCGCGCCGGCGCGACTCGACGACACGCTGACGATCACGAGCCGGCCCGGACGCATCGGCCGCGCGTCGGTGGAATTCACGCAGGAAGCCTGGTGTGGCGACACGCTGCTCGTGGCGGGGCACATCCGCCTCGGTTGCGTCGACCGTCACGGCATCCGGCCCGCGGCCATCCCGCCGGCCGTGCTCGACGCGCTGCAACGCGGGCCCGTCATCGACGCCGGGCAGACTGTATTGTCAACGAAGCGCGCATGAGCGCCGTTTAGACAAAGCCTATGAACTTGCCGTTCTGATTCGATACTAAGCAAGGTTCGGCGTCAGGCATGGCCGGCGCGCCGCGCCGCACGCACGCCGGACACCCTTGCCGGGCACCCCCGAAGGGACGTTACTCAAACCTCTATGAACACTTCTCAAGACCTGTCGATCATTTCCCTCGTCCTCAACGCGAGCGTGCTGGCCCAGGCCGTGATGGGACTGCTGCTGTTGCTGTCGCTGATGTCGTGGACCTTCATCTTCCGCAAGTGGTTCGCGATCCGCCGCGCACGCGCGCAGACCGAACGCTTCGAGAAGGATTTCTGGTCGGGCGGCGACCTGCAGGCGCTGTATCAGAGCGCGGCGAACAACCGCCACACGATCGGCGCGCTCGAGCGGATCTTCGAGTCGGGGATGCGCGAATTCCTGAAGGCGAAGGAAAAGCGCCTCAGCGATCCGGGCCTTGTGCTCGACGGTGCCCGCCGCGCGATGCGCGCATCGTTCCAGCGTGAAATGGACGTGCTCGAAGCCAACCTCGCGTTCCTCGCGTCGGTCGGCTCGGTCAGCCCGTACATCGGTCTGTTCGGCACGGTCTGGGGGATCATGAACTCGTTCCGCGGCCTCGCGAACGTGCAGCAGGCCACGCTCGCGAACGTCGCGCCGGGCATCGCCGAGGCGCTCGTCGCCACCGCGATCGGCCTGTTCGCCGCGATTCCCGCGGTGGTCGCATACAACCGCTACGCGCACGACATCGACCGCCTCGCGATCCGTTTCGAGACCTTCATCGAAGAGTTCTCGAACATCCTGCAGCGTCAGGCCCAGTAAGGAGCGCGCCATGGCAGGAAGCCCCATCCGATCCAGCATGCGCGGCGGCCGCTCGCGCCGCGCAATGGCCGACATCAACGTCGTGCCGTACATCGACGTGATGCTGGTGCTGCTCGTGATCTTCATGGTCACCGCACCGCTCGTCGCCCCGTCGATCATCAACCTGCCGACCGTCGGCAACGCGGCGCCGCAGGAGCAGACGCCGCCCGTCGTCGTCAACATCAAGGCCGACCGCACGATGAGCGTCAAGTACAAGGGCGACTCGGGCGCGACCCAGGAAGACACGATGACGAAGGCCGAGCTCGACAGCTTCATTTCGGCCCGGCAGGCCGACCACCCCGACCAGCCGGTCGTGATCGCAGCCGACAAGACGGTGCAGTACGATGCCGTCATGACCGTGATGTCCGATCTGAAGGCGCGCGGCGTCAAGCGCGTCGGCCTCCTCGTCAAATCGCAATGAACCGGCAGCAATCCACGCGCAGATCCGCCTACCCGCTCCAGCCGCCCCGCGAGCGCGGGACGTGGCGCGCGTTCGCGCTCGCCGCGCTGATGCATGTGCTGCTTGCGCTGTTCCTCTATCACGGCGTGCAGTGGCAGAACAGCACGCCGGCCGGCGCCGAGGCCGAGCTGTGGACCGAAGTGCCCGACGTCCCCGCGCCGCGGCCCGTCGTCACACCCGCGCCGCCCGCCAAGGTCGCGCCGCCCCCTCCCCCGGTGCGCGACGAGCAGGCCGACATCGCGCTGCAGCAGAAGAAGCGTCAGCAGGAAGCGGCCGCGCGCGAAGCGCTGCTCGAACAGCAGCGCCGTGCGCAGCAACTGAAGGCCCAGCAGGAAGAGGAAGCCCGGCGCGCGCAGCTCGCCGCGCAACAGGCCGCCGCGCTCGCCGCACAGAAAGCCGCGGAACGCGACAAGCAGAAGCAGGCCGAAAAACTCAGGCAACAGCAGCTCGCCGAGCAGCAGAAGCTCGAGCAGCAGAAGCTCGAGCAGCAGAAACTCCAGCAGCAAAAGCAGGCGCAACTCGAAGCGCAGCAGGCGGCGAAGGCGAAGGCCGACGCGGCCGCGAAGGCCAAGGCGGAAGCCCAGGCCAAGGCGAAGGCCGAGGCCGCAGCGCGCGCGAAGGCCAGCGCGGCGGCGAACGCGAAGCTCGACCGCGAGCGCAGCGCGCGCCTCGCGCAGTTGCAGGGCCTGTCCGGCGCCGGCGAAGGCGGCGGCGAAGGCCTCGCGAAAAGCGGCACGGGCACGGGTTCCGGCGGCAATGCCGCCACGCCCGGCTATGCCGACAAGGTGCGCCGCCGCGTCAAACCGAACATCGTTTGGGGCGGCGAGCGGGCAGGCCTGACCACCGTCGTCAAGATTCGGTGCACGCCGTCCGGTGACGTATTGAGCGCATCGGTCTCCCGCTCGAGCGGGAATTCGGGGTGGGATCAAGCCGTGGTCAATGCGATCCACGCATCGGTCCCGTTGCCGCCCGATTCTAACGGTCGTACCCCGTCTGACATTACGATCACCTTCAAGGCGGCGGAGTGAAAGGAAATGCGCTTACACTCCGGGCGTCGCTGTCAGGCGGGAACGAATCGGGTATTTTTACTGTCTCTGCGGTTGCGCAGCGATCCAAGCCATACGGGAAGCAAGAAGCATGAGTTTGATGACAAAGCTAGGTTTCAGGGCACTCGTGGCCTCGTGTCTGATTACGGCGGGCAGCGCCGCTAACGCCCAGGTCAACGTGCTGATCACCGGTGTCGGGTCGACCCAGTTCCCCATTGCCACCGCCAATTTCACGAACGAGGCGAACCTGCCGCAGCAGGTCACGTCGATCGTCCGCGCCGACCTCGCCCGCAGCGGCAAGTTCACCAACATCGACGCAGGCAGCACGCCCGTGCCCGAGACCGCATCGGTCGATCTCGGCGCATGGAAGGCCAAGGGGGCGAATGCATTCGTCGCCGGCAGCGTGAACCGCGAGGCGAGCGGCCAGTACAAGGTCAACTTCATCCTGTACGACACCGTGAAGCAGCAAAGCCTCGGCGGCCTGTCGCTGACGGCCACCGACACCACGCTGCGCACGGCCGGCCACAAGATCGCCGACTACATCTACCAGAAGCTGCTCGGCGTGCGCGGCGTATTCGCCACGCGCCTGTCGTACGTGATCAAGACCGGTAACCGCTACCAGCTGCAGATTTCCGATTCGGACGGCCAGAACGCGCGCATCGCGCTGTCGAGCACCGAGCCGATCATCTCGCCGGCCTGGTCGCCGAGCGGCACGAAGGTCGCGTACGTATCGTTCGAGCGCAAGAAGCCGATCGTCTACATCCACGACCTGCCGACCGGCCGCCGCTACATGGTCTCCGACCAGAAGGGCAACAACAGCGCACCGGCGTGGTCGCCGGACAGCAACACGCTCGCCGTCGCGCTGTCGCTGACGGGCAATACGCAAATCTATACGGTCAACGCGAACGGCGGCGGCCTGCGCCGTCTCACGCAAAGCAGCTCGATCGACACCGAACCGTTCTACTCGCCGGACGGCCGCTGGATCTACTTCACGAGCGATCGGGGCGGTGCGCCGCAGATCTACCGGATGCCCGCACAGGGTGAAAGCGCCGGTGCCGCGCAGCGCGTGACCTTCACCGGCAGCTACAACACCAGCCCGCGCGTGAGCCCGGACGGCAAGCTGCTCGCTTACATCTCCCGCACGGGCGGGGGCTTCAAGCTGTACGTTCAGGATCTGCAGACTGGCGCGGCGAACGCCATCACGAATACCAATCGCGACGAATCGCCGAGCTTCGCGGCAAACGGCCAGTACCTTCTGTACGCTACCCAGTCGGGTGGTCGCAACGTTCTGGCTGCAGTGCCCTCCGACGGCAGCGCGCCGCCGCAGATCCTGTCCGTCCAGGGCGGCTCCGTTCGCGAGCCGTCGTGGGGGCCCTTCATGCAATGACCACAAGGAGAGTAACCATGATGTCGAATAAAGCTCGTCTGGCCCTGGCCGTGATGATGATCAGCGCGCTCGCAGCGTGTAAGTCGGGCGTGAAGCTCGACGACAAGGCAAACAACGCGGGCGCAGTCAGCACGCAACCGAGCGCCGACAACGTCGCGCAAGTGAACGTCGATCCGTTGAACGACCCGAACAGCCCGCTCGCGAAGCGCAGCATCTACTTCGACTTCGACAGCTATTCGGTGAAGGACGAGTACCAGCCGCTGATGCAGCAGCACGCGCAGTACCTGAAGAGCCACCCGCAGCGCCACGTGCTGATCCAGGGCAACACCGACGAACGCGGCACGAGCGAGTACAACCTCGCGCTGGGCCAGAAGCGTGCGGAAGCCGTCCGCCGCGCGATGGCACTGCTCGGCGTGAACGATTCGCAAATGGAAGCCGTGAGCCTCGGCAAGGAAAAGCCGCAGGCAACGGGTCACGACGAAGCATCGTGGGCGCAGAACCGTCGCGCCGACCTCGTCTACCAACAGTAAGTAACGGAAGAATCGCCGTATGACGCACCGTTCAACCTGGCTGCGCGTTGCCGCAGCATTCTGCGTCGCGGGCGCGGCGTGGTCGGCCGCGCCGGCGCACGCCGGCATGTTCGACGACAACGAAGCGCGCCGTGCCGTGCTCGATCTGCGCAGCAAGAGCGACAACCTGTCGAGCCAGTTGTCGGCCGCCCAGCGTACGATCCTCGATCAATCCGGCCGTATCGACCAGTTGAACCAGCAGGTCGCGACGCTGCGCGGCGAGAACGAGGATCTGACGAACCGGCTGACGACGCTCGAGCGGCAGCAGAAGGAGTACTACCAGGATCTCGACACGCGGCTCAAGAAGTTCGAGCCGCAGCAGGCGACGATCGATGGTGTCGAAGGCACCGTGCAGCCGGGTGAAACGGATGCGCTCAGCGCGGCGCAGCAGCAGTTCCGCAACGGCAACTTCAAGGCGGCCGCGGCTTCGTTCCGCGCGTTCATCGCGAAGTATCCGCAGAGTCCCTATCAGCCGACCGCGCAGTACTGGTACGGCAACGCGCAATACGCACTGCGCGACTACCGCGGCTCGACGGCGACGTGGCAAGGGATCGTCAGCAAGTTCCCGCAACACCCGCGCGCGGCCGACGCCCTCGTGGCGATCGGCACGAACCAGCTCGAGCAAGGCCAGAAGGCGGCCGCGAAGAAGACGTTCGAGCAGGTCGTGTCGCAGTACGCCGGTTCGAATGCGGCGCAGACGGCGCAGGGCAAGCTGGAAACGATCAAATAATTATCGTGACGGGTTGTTGACAGCCCTGCAACCCGTCGCTATAATCTTTTGCTCTTTGGGTCGTTGCCCAAGTTGTTGAAGCAACGAACCAAAACAAGTTTCAAGAACGTGGGGTGGTAACTCAGTTGGTTAGAGTATCTGACTTTTAATCAGAGAGTCGAGGGTTCGAGTCCCTCCCACCCTACCAACTATCTTCGATAGTGCAAAAAGCCTCCCTCGCGGAGGCTTTTTTGCGTCTGTCGCCTTGCCGCAGCGCACGTCCTTCCCTGTCCCAACGAGCGCGCCGATGAAAGTGCGTCCGCTCGTGTCGACGTCGCGCCCAACACGGCTATCGCACGTTTACCTCCACGGTCTCTTCCGAGGTCGCCAGCGCAACCGCACGATCCCTTCGTCGACGGCGGCACCGAGCAGATTGCCGTCCGCACGCGTTCGTGCCGCGGTTTCTGTGAGATTCGATATCCGTAATATTTCCATCGTCATGCGCAACGGCATGCACGAAACGAAAGAACGGCAGGTGGCCCGCGGCACGCCGGCTAATACGGACGCCGCGGACATCATCGCGCAGCGGGCGGCCTCGGCAACGGCCCGCCCCGCGCACCCTCACTCCTGGATGGACGGCGCCGAATCGGCGTCGGCGTAGCGCGGCTTCGCGTTCTGCAGGTCGCGCGTGTTCTTCTGCACGGCCACCGAACCGAACAGCGCGAGCACGAACGACATCGCGTAAAAGCCCTTCTCGCTCAGTTGCAGCGTCGCGTTGAAAAGGCCGACGATCAGCAGCGCGATCGACAGCAGCAGCGCGATCCAGCTGAGGCCGTAGTAGATGCCGGTGACGGGAATGCCTTCCGCGCGGTCGCGCACGCTCTTCTGCAGCGAGATCGCCGCATAGAGGCCGAACACCAGCACGGTGAAGTAGTAGCCCTTCTCGTTGAGCTGCATGCCGGCGTTCCAGAGCCCGATCAGGAAGGCCGCGAAACCGGCGAGCAGCGCGGCCCACGAGGCGGCCACGAACGCGAACGACGGTTGCTGGATGGTGGTCTGGTTCATTGCTGTGCCCTCTCTTTCTTGTTGTTCGAAATCGTTTTCGTTGAACTGCGTTTCGCGCATGGTAGCAGCTTTGGCGCGTGTCCCGACGGCCGTGTTTGCACGCTTACGTTTCGCGCCGCGCGCGCCGCCAGCGCCCCGGCGTCGTGCCGAGCACCGCGCGAAACGCCTTGCCGAACGCGGCCTCGGACTGGTAGCCGACCGCCTGGCCGATTTCCGCCTGTCCGCGCTGCGTGTCCTGCAGCAGCGCGCACGCATGCATCATCCGGATCTGCGCGACGAACGCGCCGACGCTCATCCCCGCCTTCTCGCGGAAATGCCGCGCGTAGGTCGCACGCGACATCGCCGCCGCGGCGCCGAGCGATTCGACCGTCCACGGTTGCGCCGGCGCCTGCAACACGGCCTGGACCGACGGGCCCAGCCGCGCATCGGCCGCAAGCGCGAGCCAGCCGGACGGTACGCGCGCACCGCGACCGTATGCGCGCAACGCATAGGCGAGCAGCGCCTGCCCGAGCGCATTCACGATCGCGCCAGCGCCCGGCTGCACGTTCGACGCCTCGGTACGCAGCACACTCGTCAGCAGTTGCAGCGGCACGGCCCCGGAGGTGTCGCGCAACCCGACGTCCAATACCTGCGGCAGCGTACGCATCAGCAGTTCGCCCGCGCCGCGTGCATAGACGAACCGCCCGCAGAGCAGATCCACGCTCGCGTTGCCTGTTGCGGCCGGATCGACATTCGACTTGACCGGCAGCACCGCACCGTCGCCGGCCCCCGAATCGCGCAGCGGCGCGAGCGGCTTCGACCGGTGCCCCGCTGCGTCGAGCAGGTCGTGCGCGCCACCTGCAGGCAGCAGCACGAAATCGCCGTCGACGAGTTGCAGCGTGCGCCCGTCGGCGGCGCGCAGCCGGCAGGTTCCAGCCAGCACCAGGTGGAACGCCGCCTCGCCGGGCGGCAGCGGATCGTGCGGCATCGCGAACGGGCCGTCGAGCAAGCACCGCACGTCGAGCTCGACATGGCTGCGCCCCAGCGACAGCAGTTGACTCAATGCATCCATGAGACGATTGCGCTAAAAATTGACACTCTAACGTATCGAAACCCTCAGCGCGAGCGATCAGAATAGCCTTGCATCGCACGAGATCGCGGCACCCGCCGCCCTCCTCACTCTTCTCGACAAGGACGCATCATGCTGAACTGGAACGAATACCGGAAGGAACTCTCGACGCGTATCGGCGACATCGCCAAGCTGTCGCCCGATACGCTGGCCGGCTACAAGGCGCTGTCCGGCGCCGGGGCCAAGACCGGCCATCTCGACGCGAAGACGCGCGAGCTGATCGCGCTCGCGGTGGCCGTCACGACACGCTGCGACGGTTGTATCGCCGTGCACACGGCCGAAGCGGCCAAGCATGGCGCGACCAAGGAGGAAGTGGCGGAAGCGCTCGGCGTCGCGATTGCGCTGAATGCCGGCGCGGCGCTCGTCTATTCGGCGCGGGTGATGGACGCGCTCGGCGACTGAGCCGGCGGGTGCGGCACGATCAGCGGGCCGCACCGCATTGCATCGTATGGCGTTGCGTGGTGCCCGGCCGCATGGCCGGGCGGCTGCGCATCGCGCGTACGGGCCCGCCACGTATGACGATTGTGGGCGACTCGCCTGGACGCGCCTGCGTCGCGGAGTCGGCTACCATGCGCGAACGATACATCGTGAAGGAGCGCTTCATGTGCCGCTGGCTCGCCTATACGGGTAATCCGATCCATCTGGAAACCGTGCTGTTCCGCGCGAAGCATTCGCTGATCGACCAGAGCCTGCATTCGGAGCTGGGCGCCACGACCACTAACGGCGACGGCTTCGGCATCGGCTGGTACGGGCATCCCGACGAACTCCCGTTCCGCTATCGCTCCGTGCATCCCGCGTGGAACGACCGCAACCTGCGCGAAGCCGCGCGTGCGATCCGCTCGCGGATGTTCATCGCGCATATTCGCGCGGCGACCGACACGCCCGTTCAGGAAACCAACTGCCATCCGTTCCGCCACGGCCGCTGGCTGTTCGCGCACAACGGGCTGATCCGCGATTTTCACAAGCTGCGCCGCGACCTGACGATGAAGGTCGATCCCGCGCTGTTCCCGACGCTCGAAGGCTCGACCGATTCCGAGTTGATGTTTCGCCTCGCGCTGACGTACGGCCTCGAGCAGGCGCCGCTGCCCGCGCTCGAACGGATGGTCGGTGTGGTCGAGGAAACCGCCGCGCGGCATCGCGTCACCGACCCGCTCAACATGACGATCTGCGCGACCGACGGCGAACGGATCGTCGCGGTGCGTTACTCGAGCGAGCGGCAATCGCGCTCGCTGTTCCACAGCACATCGTTCAAGCATCTGCACGAGCTGTATCCGCACAACCCGCGTATCGCCGAAGCCGGCGATGACGCGTTCATGGTCGTTTCGGAACCGCTCGTCGACCTACGCGGCGCGTGGGAGGAAGTGCCGGAAGGGATGGCGATCGTCGCGCATGGCGCGGATGTGCAGCAGCGGCCGTTCGCGCCGCGGCATAAGTAGCGGGCGGCGCCGTTGATCGCGTCGAATGGAGAAGCCAAACGTATGCGGAGGAACGAATCCGTGAAAAAAGAACGGATTGCAAACTTTCCGGCGCGTTACAATTGTCAACAGCAGTTAACGAAGTTCGCACAAAACCGCTGCACGACGTCCGCACCTCCCATCGGAAATGATCCAAGATTCCAGAAATCAGCCATTCGCCATGATGGCGGACCATGAATCCACACATCCTCGTCTGAAACAGCATCGAGCCTTCGTGGTGTGGCTGACCGGAATCTCCGGCGCAGGCAAATCGACACTGGCGAATCTGCTAAAGGAACAGCTCGATGCGCGCGGGCTTCGCACGTATCTACTGGACGCCGATCGTCTGCGTGAGGGACTGAACCGGGATCTCGGATTCAGTGACGCCGACCGCCATGAAAATATCCGACGAACCGCCGAAGTGGCCAAATTGCTGGTGGATGCCGAATTCATCGTCATCGCCGCGCTGATCTCACCGTTTCAGGAAGCACGCGAGAAGGCCCGTGCTCGCTTCGACGCCGGCACGTTTGTCGAGGTCTTTGTCGACGTTGCACTGGACATCGCCGAGGCACGCGACCCCAAGGGACTTTACGCGCTGGCCCGACAAGGCACCATTCGCCAGTTTACCGGCATCGATTCCACCTATGAACGGCCGCGATCACCTGACGTGCACGTCCGAACGGCCGAGGCCAGTCCTTCGGAGTGCGTGGACGCGATCCTCCGGAAACTGCCGCTCGACAACTGACGCCGTCGAGATGGCCATCGCTACATGGTTGTCGGCTCGCTGCGAAGGGAACGGCACTCACTTCCGCGCGTGCCACCCATGTGCAGAAGCGGTCAACGCCAATCGCGCCATCAGCCGCGGCCCGCAAACCTCATCCGAACCGACTCAAGTTCACCCGGCAACCTGCGCGAACGCGCGCGCCGTCGCGGCAGCGCGACGAACCCCAGGCGTTCGTACAGCGCCCGCGCGCGCACGTTGCGCGTCAGCACGTCGAGCACGACATCGCGGCCGCCATCGGCCGGCAACGCGCCGGTATCCAGCGCATCGCGAAACAGCGCGCTGAAAACGCCGGTGCCGCGCTGACGTTCATCCGTCGCGCAATGCGCGACGAGGATCTGCGAACGCTTCGGCGCCGGGAGTTCCGTTTCGAGGATCAGCCCGCGCAGCAACTGGCCGATCGTGCGGCGTACGCCAAAGAAGCGCGCGAGCGCCCATACGATGTGCACGTCGTCGAACGCCGTTCGCCGCCCGTCGTGAATCGCCATCACCGCGAGCACCGCGCCATCGTCGGCCACTGCGACGCGATGCCGGCGCCACGAGAAGCGTCCGTGGCGCGACCGGAACGCCTGCTGCAGGAAAGCGATGCAGCGCGCGTCGCTTTCGCCGAGAAAGAAGCCGAATTCGGCCACGCCGGACGCGAACACGAGCGGCGCGCACGCGGCCGCGTCATCCGCACCAGCCGCGCGACACCGCGCCGGTTCGCCGGCGTGCGGCACCGCGTGCGCGACCGCGGCGGCCTGCGTCACGCGCCGCGCCCCGCGAGGCGCGACAACACGGCGACCGTCCGGCTGATCTGCTCCGGCCCATGCGTCGAGCAGATGAAGAAGCGCAGGCGCGCGGCCTTTTCCTCGACGGCCGGATAGAAGATCGGCTGCACGTTGATCCCTTCGTCGAACATCGCATTCGCCCACTGCGCGGCCTTCAGCGAACTGCCCGTGATCACCGGCACGACCGCGTAGCCGGCGCTCGTGCCCGTATTCAGCCCGGCGGCACGCGCCTCGGTCAGGAACTGCCGGCCGCGCGCCTGCAGTCGCGCGACGCGCTCCGGCTCGGCCTGCAGGCGTTCGAGCGCGGCCAGCGACGCTTCGGCGAGCGTCGGCGCGAGCCCGACGCTGTACAGGAAACCCGGCGCCAGATGGCGCAGCATGTCGACGAGCGGCTGGCAACCGGCGATGAACCCGCCGCAGCCGGCCAGCGTCTTGCTCATCGTGCCCATCCACATGTCGACCTGGTCGGGCGCGACGCCGCAATGCTCGCGGATGCCCTTGCCGGTCGCGCCGAGCACGCCGAGCGAATGCGCCTCGTCGACCAGCAGGAACGCCCCGTGGCGCGTCTTCACGTCGACGAAGCGCTGCAGGTCGGGGAAATCGCCGTCCATGCTGTACAGCCCCTCGATCGCGATCAGCACGTGCCGGTATTCGCGGCGCACGCGCGACAGCAGTTCGTCGAGCGCCTGCCAGTCGTTGTGCGGGAAGCTCAGCCGCTTCGCGCCGCTCAACTGCGCGCCCTGCACGATGCTGTTGTGCGCGAGCGCATCGTGGACCACCAGATCGCCTGGGCCGAACAGCGCACCGATCACGGTCACGTTGGTCGCATGGCCGCTCACGAACGCGACGCAATCGTCGGTCTCGTAGAACGCGGCCAGCGCACGCTCGAGCGCGCGCTGCACCGGACGCTCGCCCGCGACCATCCGGCTCGCCGAGGCCGAGGTGCCATAGCGGTCGATCGCGGCTTTCGCGCGCGCGGACACCGCCGGATCGCCGGCCAGGCCCAGATAGTTGTAGTTGGCGAAGTTCAGGTATTCGCGGCCGCCGATCTGCGTGGTCGCGCCGGCGACGCCGTCGTGCACGCGGAAAAACGGCGACTCGACCCGCAGTTTCTCGCCCATCTCGCGCATGATCCGGACCTGCTGATACTGCGGCATCGATTCGAAGCGGCTGCGTGCCGACGCGGTCTGCGCAGCCGGCGTGCCGGGCACGCCGGGCGCCGCCGCGGCGTCGGTCGCGCGCTCCAGTTGCCGTTTCAGCGCTTTCGCCGCCAGTTGCTGGCGAAGATGCTCTCCCAGTGCCATTGCGTCCTTCGCTCTATCTCGAAAAGACGCTATGTTACGCCGCGTATCTTGAAAAAGTGTGGTTTCAGGTCTCGAAAAACTCAGCCCACTGCCACGCATCGGGCGCGGCCAATAGCGCATCGACCAACCGGAAATTCATCTCGTGGCTCGGCCGCAGCGCGCTCACGCGCGCGAGCAGCGGCGCACCGGCGAGCGCGAGATCGCCGATCAGGTCGAGCACGCGGTGCCGGACGAATTCCTCCGGCAGCCGCATCCCGCCCAGCACGCGATTGCCGACGATCGACGCGGTGCACGACGGCCGCGCGCCGCGCAGGATCGGCACACCACGAAGATAGCCGGCGACGATCGCGGGCACGGCCCACTTCACGCGCCCGTAAGAGCGCGACGGCGCGATGTCGGTCGCGAATGCGGCCGGGGTCAGCGCGCCGTCCCAGTGCATGTCGCCGAAGCCGCGCAGATCGTTGCGCACGCTCAGTTCATAACGCGGCGCCGGCTCGATCCGCATCTCGCGCCGCTGGTCGCCGTCGCCGTCCGTGACGACGATGGGCCGCAGCACGCGGATGAAGCGTTTCGGCGCATCGAGCGCGACGCGGCCGCACGCGCGGATCGCGTCCACCCACGGCGTGGCGCTGCCGTCGAGAATCGGCACCTCTTCCGCGTCGAGCTCGACGATCGCGTGATCGATCTCGCACGCGAGCAGCGACGCGAGCAGGTGCTCGATCGTGCGCACGCCGATGCCATCGGCATTGCGCAGCATCGTGCAGAGCGGCTGCGCGCGGCGCAGCGCGGGGTCGACCGGCAACGTTGCGAGCGTGCGCCCGTGCTCGACCCGACGGAACACGATGCCCGTCACGCCGTCTTCCGGATGCGCAGGCAGAATCCGCACGCCGACCCGGCGCCCCGTATGCAAGCCGTGCCCGTCGATGGTCAGCGGGCGCGCCAGCGTGCCCTGCCGCGTCGCCCAGCCGGTCGGCGCGCTCACCGCGCCACCTCCAGCGACGGCGATACCTGCTCGGCAACCGGCGCCGGCTGCGCATCGAGCATCGCGCGCGCTTCGCCGTCGATCGCATGCTTCGCGGCGAGTGCCGCGACGGCCTCCTGCGCGGCATCGGCCGCCGACGCGACATCGCAGCCGGCATCGGCCGACGCGCCGATCGAATCGACGATGCGGCCAGCCAGCGTCGTCACCGACGCCCCTTCCGCGATCGCCATCACCGACAGCTTGACTTCGAACGCCTCCTCGACCGCAAGGCCGAGCTCCATCCCCATCAGCGAATCCATGCCCATGTCGAGCACCGACTTGTCGAGCGCGATGCGATCGGGCGTCATGTGCAGAATCCGCGCGATCTGCGCCTGCAGCGTTCGCGCCACCAGCGCGATGGCTTCGTCGCGCGCCAGGGCGAGCACTTCTTCACGCAGTTGCGTGCCGCCGTCGCGTGCATCGCCGCCCTTCGCCTGCGATTGCAGCAGCGCATACCGACGCGCCTTCGCGGCCGGCATTCCGCGCGCCACCGCGTGCCAGTCGAGCCGCACCACCGCTTCGCCGGCCGCACCCGCCACCAGCACGCGCTCGAGCGCGGCCATCGCCTCGTCGGACGTGATCGACGCGCCGCCGATCCGCGACTGCAACGCTTCGCGCGTATCGGCGTGGCGTGCGAGGAAGCCGACATCCTCGAGCGGCCCCCACGCCATGAACGTGCCGGGCAAGCCTGCCGCGCGGCGATGTTCGACCAGTGCCTCGAGGAAGGTATTGGCCGCGACGTAGTTCGATTGCCCCGGATTGCCGAGATAGGTGGTCGCCGACGAATAGACGACGAACAGGTCGAGCGGCAGCCCGCGCGTCGCGCGATGCAGGTTCCACGCGCCCGCCACCTTCGGCGCGAGCACCGCGGCCATCCGCGCGTCGTCGAGATTGCGCACGAGGCCGTCGTCGATCGACATCGCGGAATGCAGCACGCCCTTCAGCGGATGGGCGCCTCGGACGATCGCGGCAATCATCGCGTCGACCGCCGCGGCGTCGGTCACATCGCACGACACGACGTCGACGGTGACGCCGAGCGACGCGTGCCAGCGCGCCACCTCGGCGCGCGCCGCGACAGTGAGTTCGCCGGAGCGGCTCGCGAGCGTCAGCCGGCGTGCGCCATGCTCGACCATCCAGCGTGCGCTCGCGAAGCCGAGGCCACCCGTGCCGCCAACCACCAGGTAAGCACCATGCGGATCGAGCGCGAACGACTCCGCGCGCGCGACGCCGCGCGTCGGCGCGGGCGTGCCCGACGGATAGGTCACGAGCACCTTGCCGATCTGGCGCGCCTGCTGCATGTAGCGGAACGCATCCTCGGCCCGCTCGGCCGGGAACGCGCGATACGGCAACGGATGCAGCACGCCTGCCGCGAACAGCGCCATCACTTCGCCGAACAGCCGTGCGGTCAGCTCCGGCAACGCGCCCATCAACTGGTCGGCGTCGATGCCGAAATAGCTGATGTTGTTGCGGAACGGCCGCAGCCCGATATGGCTGTTTTCGTAGAAATCGCGCTTGCCGAGTTCGAGGAAACGGCCGAATGGACGCAGCGTATCGATGCTGCGCACCATCGCTTCGCCGGCGAGCGAATTCAGCACGATGTCGACGCCCTCGCCGCCCGTCATCGCGCGAATCTCGTCCGCGAACGCCAGGCTGCGCGAATCGAGCACGTGATCGGCGCCGAGCAGGCGCACGAACTCGCGCTTCTCGTCGCTGCCGGCCGTCGCGAACACTTCCGCGCCGAAGTGGCGCGCGAGCTGGATCGCGGCAATCCCGACGCCGCCCGCGCCGCCGTGCACCAGCACGCGCTCGCCGCGGCGCAGCCGCGCGAGTTCGACGAGCGCGTAGTACGCGGTGAAGAACGTCGTCGGCACGGTCGCCGCTTCCTCGAACGACAGGCGTTCGGGTTTCGGCGCGATGGCCTGCGCGCGCGTCCTGACACGCGTCGCGAACGACGCCGGCGCAAAGCCGAGCACCGCATCGCCCGGTGCGAACTTCGTCACTGCCCTGCCCACCCGGACGACGCGGCCCGACAATTCCATGCCGATCGTCGCGCCCGCGAAGCCGGTCTCGACCGCCTCATCGGACAGGAGCCCCATCGCATACATCACGTCGCGGAAATTCAGGCCGGTGGCCACCGGCTCGATCTCCACCTCGTCGTCGCCCAGCGCGCTTTCCGGCAACGCGAACCATTCAAGATTGCGCAACGAGCCCGGTGCGTCGAACGCCAGCACCGACGCGCGCGCAATCGCGCCGTCGCTGCGCGCCGCGGCCTGTGCGGCCGTCAGCATGCGCGGCACCAGCCGCCCGTGCGCGCTCAGCACGACTTCTTCCTCGACCGCCGCGCCGGTCAGCTCGCGAATCAGCGCATCGGGAATCCCGTTCGCCGCGGGGTCGACGTCGATCAGGCGGCACGCGAGTTCGGGATGCTCGTTCGCCAGCACGCGACCGAGGCCCCACAGCGTCGCCTGTTCCGGATGCGCGTTCGCGGCGCCGGCGAACGGCGCGCCGCCGCGCGTGACGACGGTCAGCCGCGTGGCCGCGTTCGGCTGCGCACCGAGCGCGCGCACCAGCGCCGCCAGCGCGATCACGCCGTGACGCAGCGCGGCCATCAGGACGTCTCCGGTCGTCGTATCGGCAAGCGGCGTTTCCGGTGCGCAAAACACGACATGCGCGGGCTGCCCGACCGGCAACGACGCGATCGCATCGGCTGCGTGCGTGAGGTCGACGATGTCGGCCGGATAGCCGGCGTGCGCGAGCGCATCGGCCAGTTTCCCGCCGAAACCGCCGGCCTCGGCCGGGGCGTGCATCACGAGCCATTGTTCGCTGCGGGCGAGCGTATCGAGATCGCTCGCGTCGCTGCCGCGCTGCGTGGCCGACGTGCTCGCCGGGTTGCGCGCGACGACGAACGTCGGCGTGCCGTCCAGATCCAGCGCCTGCTCGACATGCCGCACGACGTCGGCAAAGCCCGCACGCGCGAGCGCCGCCTCGAGATCGGTCGGCGCCAGCGGGGCGGGTTCGTCGGCTTCCGTCAATACCGCCTGCGGGGCGAACACGATGTCGGAGAAACGGCCGCGACGCGACTCCGCCAGCAGCAGCAAGCCGCCCGGCGCGAGCCACGAGCGCATCGCATTCAGTGCGTCGGCCAGATCATGCCGCCCGCTCAGCGCGCGGTTCGCGACGATCAGGTCATAAGGCCCGGCATCGTCGGCGGACAGCGACAGCCGTTCGCCCGGCTGCAGCGCGACCGTACGCACCGCGGCTTGCTCATCCGTATCGAACCCGGCCAATTGGCCGGCCGTCGCGGCGATCGTGTGATCGCAGCGCGCGGCGGCGAGATGCATGCCGAGCGTCTGCAGCACGTCGCCGTCCGTCGCGCCCAATTCGAGCACCCGCAGCCGGCGCGCCGGTTGCCACGCGTCGACCGCCTGCTCGACACCGGCCGCCAGCAGCGCATGCACGTGCTGCCAGGTCGGCGATGCGGCAAGCAACTGTTCGACCAGGCTGTGACCGGTCGGCGACAGCCAGCGTGCATCGTCCTTCGCGCCGCTCAGCACGTCGGGCAACGCCGCGCCGCAATGGGCAAGCAGCGTCAGCTCGGCCACGTGCCCCGGCGATTCGGCCAGCAGCCCGCGCCACAGATCGTCGAGCGGCGGCAGCGCCGCGCACGCCGCGTCGTCGCGAACGAGATACGTACCGTCACGGGAGGCAAGACCGTCCTCGACGAGCATGTCCGCCAGACGCGCGGCCAGCGCCGCCCGCTCCGGTGCGGGCTGCCACGTGCCGGCGAACACGCCGAGCGCATCGAACGCACGGAGCACGTACAGGCTTGCCAGCACGTCGAGCAGCGGCAGGATCTCGGTCAAATGCTGCGTCCGGCGGCCGTCGAGCCCCGCGGCATCGACGCGCGCGACCGCTTGCGCGAGCAACGTGTCGGGCGCCGGCAACGCGGCTGCGTCGACGTCGGTCGGCAACGGCATCTCTTCGAGGCGGTAGACGAAACGCGAAGGCAGGTTCTGGCGGCGGCCGACGAGGTCCACGCGCCGGAACCGGCAGCCGCCGAGCCGCGCGACGATCGCGCCCTGCGCATCGAGGAATTCGAACTGCGCGACGATCGAATGCGGGCTGCGCCGATCGATCCGCGCGAGCACGCGGGCGACCGTGTCGCCGCGCAGGTAGTCGACCCGGCCGATCTGCACCGGCACGTAGGCCGGGTGCTCGCCATCGCGTGCATGCGCCGCCAGCAAGGCGAACAGCGGATGAAAACCGCTGTCCATCAGCGCCGGATGCAGCAGATAGGCGGACAGCGCCCGCGCATCGCCGCACTCGGCCGGCGCGGCGACGTCGGCCAGCGCAGCGTCCTCGTCCGCGGCGACCCGCACGGTGCGCACCCAGCGGAACGCCGGCCCGTAGCCGAGGCCGATCGCCGCCGTATTCGCATACAGCGTGTCGCCGTCGGCGGCCGGCAGAGCGAGCAGGTGCTCGAGCGTCGCGGCCGGCACGACGCTCGCGGTGCCGAGCGCGTTACCGCTTTCGAGCATCCGTCCCGTCACGTTCAGCGTCCATGCGCCGTCGGACATCCGGTCGCGCGTCTCGATCGTAAACGTCGCGGTGCGCGGCTCGATCATGAGCCGGAACAGCTTCGCCTGCTGCGGCTGGAACACGACCGGCGTGCGGATCTCGACGTTTTCGAGCGCCGCATCCGGCGTATCGAAGAAGGTGCGCGCCGCGGCAAGCGCCATTTCCACGTAGCCGGCGCCCGGGAATGCCACGCCGCCGTCGACGACGTGATCGGCCAGCATCGGCAGCTTCGCCGGATCGAGCTGGTTTTCCCAGCCGAACGCGTGTTCGTGCAGCCGATAGCCGAGCAGCGGATGCTCGCGGCGGCGATTGACGAGACCATAGCCTTCGACGGTCGGCGTCAGCCAGAAGCGGTCGCGCTGCCACGGATACGACGGCAACGCCGCGCGCGCCGCGCCGGGCGCGAAGCGGTCGGGATCGACGTTCGCGCCGTGCGCGATCGCCGCGAGAATCGCCTGCCGCAACGTCGCCGCGCTGCCGTGGTCGCGCTTGAGCGTCGGCAGCACCGCGCCGGTCACGCCGGCGGCCGTCAACGCCTGCTTCACGTAGGTGCGCAGGATCGAATGCGGCGACACTTCGACGAACAACCGGACGCCCTGCTCGATCAGGTGCGCGATGCCGTCGCCGAAGCGCACGGGCTCGCGGATATTGCGCCACCAGTAGCGCGCATCCAGTTCGTTGCCCGCGAGCGCGCCGCCGGTCACGGTCGATACGAACGTGCCGTTGCCCGGTTGCGGCCGCAGGCTGGCCAGTTCGGCGAGCACGACCGGCTCGATACGATCCATGTGGCTGCTGTGGAACGCATAGTCGAGATCGAGCATCTGGAAGAACTTGCCGCTGCCGCGCAGCGCCGCCTCCAGCGCCTGCAAGCCCTGCAGCTCGCCCGCGAGCGTCACCGCGTCGGGGCTGTTGATGCCGGCCACCTCGACCCGGCGCACCAGCCCGTGGCGCGCGATCAGCTCGCGCGCGGCCGCCTCGCCGATGCCGACGGCCGCCATCCGGCCGCTGCCGCGCGTCATCGCCTGGGCGCGGCTGCGGATCTTGATCACGCGCACCGCGTCGGCGAGCGACAGCGCGCCCGTCACCCACGCCGCGGCAATTTCGCCGACGCTGTGGCCGATCGCCGCGTCGTAGCGCATGCCGCGCGCGTCGATCACACGAATCATCCCGACCTGGATCGCAAACAGCAGCGGCTGCGCGTTCTCCGTCGCGGCGAGCCATTCAGCGCCCCCGCCGGCCAGCCATTCCGCGCTCGGACCGCCGCGCATCACGTCGACGAGCGACGGGCTGCCGTCCTCGCACCACAGCGCGTCGACTTCGTCGAGCGCCGCACGGAAAACCGCGTTCTCCGCATAGAGTTCGTTGCCCATCCCGACCCACTGGCAACCATTGCCCGAGAACACGAGTGCGGTACGCAGCGCGTCCGCGGGCGCCTGGCCGGTTGCCACGCAGGCCGGCAGCCCTTCCTGTGCCGGCTGGGCCAGTGCCGCCAGCGCCGCGCGGCCTTCGGTTGCATCGACCGGCGCGACGATCGCGCGATGTTCGAGCCACTGGCGACGACGGGCGGCCGCGGCGGCCAGCGCCTGCCAGTCGCCGCCGTTCTCGAGCACGGCCAGATAGCGGCCTGCGAGTGCCGCGAGCGCATTCGCGCTGCGAGCGGTCAGGACGAGCGGCGACGGTTGTGCATGAGCCGGCTCGGGCGCTGCCGTCGGCACGTCGTTTGCGACCGGCGCCTCGGTCAGTACGACGTGGGCGTTCGTTCCACCGAAGCCGAACGAGTTGACGCCGACCGTCAGCGGTGCGCCGCCCGCGTCGAGCGGCATGTAGCGATCGACGACACGCAGACGGCCGCCGTCGAAATCGATCCCGGGATTGGGCGTGACGAAGTGCAGCGAGCGCGGCACCGCGCGATGCTTCAGGCACAGCACGGCCTTCAGCAGACCGGCCATGCCGGACGCCGTCTCGAGGTGCCCGATGTTGGTCTTCACCGACCCGATCAGCAGCGGACGATCGGCCGGGCGCTCGCCCGACACGACGTCGATCAGCGCGCGTGCCTCGATCGGATCTCCCACTGCCGTACCGGTGCCGTGCGCCTCGAGATAGGCGAGCGACTGCGGATCGATGCCGGCGCGCGCGTACACGCTGCGCAGCAGCGACGCCTGCGCGGCCGCGCCCGGCACGCTGATCCCGCCCGGCGAGTGGCCGACCGAGTTCACGCCGGAACCGGCGATCACTGCGTGGATCGTGTCGCCGTCGGCCAGCGCGCGATCGAGCGGCTTGAGCAGCACGAATGCGCCGCCTTCCGAGCGCACGTAGCCGTCGCCGGTCGCGTCGAATGCGCGGCAACGACCGCGCGGCGACAGCATCGACGCCTTCGAGAAGCTGACGAAGCCGAACGGATGCAGCAACAGGTTGACGCCGCCCGCGAGCGCCACGTCGGCTTCACCGGACTGCAGCGCCTTGACGGCTTGATGGAGGGCGACGAGCGACGACGAGCAGGCCGTATCGACGGACATGCTCGGGCCGCGCAGGTCGAACAGGTAGGACACGCGGTTCGACGCGATACTCAGGGTGTTGCCGGTCGCCGAATACGGATCGATCACGTTCAGATCGTCCATGTTGCGGTTGCCGTAATCCGTGCCGGCCACGCCGACGAACACGCCGCAGTTGCTGCCGCGCATGTCGGCCGGGCGCACGCCCGCGTCCTCGAACGCTTCCCATGCGAGTTCGAGCAGCAGGCGCTGCTGGGGGTCCATCTGGGCCGCTTCGCGCGGAGAAATGCCGAAGAATGCGGCATCGAAGCCGGCGACGTTGTCGAGCACGCCGGCCGCGAACGTGTAGCTCTTGCCCGGTTCGCGTTTGGACGGGTGCTGGTAGAAATCGGTACCGAAGCGGTCGGCGGGGATTTCGGTCACTGCGTCGCGTTCGTCGCGCAGCAGTTGCCAGAAGTCGCCAAGATTGTTCGCGCCCCCGGGAAACCGACAAGCCATCCCAATTATTGCAATCTTACTGTTCATCTTTTATGTCGCTTTCTCGGATGCGTGCGGCTGTTCCGCGCGATTTCCGTCATCTTGTACCACATGCAGCAGCGCCGCCCCAAGCTCTTCGGCCGCCAAATTCCGGCATTCGGGAGTATCTGTGCCGTAATTTCGCCAAATGAAGTAGTCGCTGGTTTGGGGAGAAACGCCCAGTTTATCGAATACGTGCGGTAGAGCTGGAACGTGGTCGCCGTAAAAGCAAACGACTGTTTCACGATCGCTGCTGCGCAAATGATCGAGCAGGCGCCCGATCATTGCGTCTGCGTTTTCAATGTGCCGCAGGTAGGCTGTCAGGTCGCGCCAGGATGCGTCTTCGCCAAGAGTATGCCTTGAACGCGATTCCTCCGGTAATACCTTCTCCAGGTGCAGTGGGCCGTGGTTTTCCATCGTCATCGCAAAGATGAAGCGCGGTTTGTCGCACTTGCTTTCCAGCGCGGCGATCACAGCGTCGAGCACGGCTGCATCGGAGATATACGGGCCAGCGCGCGGCGCGTCGGCAAAGTATTCGATGTCGAGAAATGTGTTGAATCCGAGCAACGGAAAGACACGATTGCGACCAAAGAAATCGGCGTAATAGGGATGCAGCGCCAGCGTTTCGTAACCGCCACGGCCGAACCAGCTTGCGATCGACGCACATGCGCGGCGCACGAACGCATACGGATAAAAACGCGCGTAGCCGAGGCGCTCAAACGACAGGCCGGTCAGCACCGAGAATTCCGTGCGCATCGTGTTTGCGCCCCATGCCGGTACCGAAAGCTCGCCGTAGCAGACTGCTTCGCGTCTCGCGCGATCGAAATGGGAAAGCAAGGCTGGCGCAATTGCCGATGAAATGCGTCGTACGTCGAACAGCGATTCGCTCTGAATCACGACGACGTCGGGGCGTTGCGTCGACGTACCGGCAACGAACGGCCCCGTCTCGACCACGCGCCGGAACGCCTTGAACGTCGCGGGACGCATGCCGTTCAGCAAGTATGCAATGAAAACTGCGAAAAACCCGTGACGCCGCTGATCTTCCTCGGCGTCGAGCGCCAACGGCAGGCGACCTGCAATGTATCGCGCCAGCAAGAATGTGAAGGCAACAACGGCCGCCAGCGCCAACACCGGACGCGGCGTGACGGGCGCCTCGGCAAGATAGCCGGCGACGACCAATACGATTCCGGCGCCGATCGCCGCGACCTTACCGGCGCTCAGGAACGGCAGATAGAGCCGCGGGTGCGAGAACAACTGACTGAAGAGGCTGAGATCGGTAAAAACGAACGGTTCGCGCAAGGACTCATATTTGGCGTTGCTGACGACTGCGACAAGCCCGACCAAAGCCACTGCGACGGACGACGAGAAGATCGGACGCGCGGTAACAAGCAACATCAGTGACGCAAGGAACACGACGGCAAGCACGTGCACAAGCAACGCGCCCGAACCGCGCCGCAACGAAGCACGCGGAACCGCGATCAGGTCCGGCAAAAAAGACACGCCAGCCGCAACGGCAAACGCGAGCCAGATCGCGCCCGTCAATTTACGTCTTCCTTGCCGGGCAGATACGAAAGCTTGTCGAGAATCGCATCGGCCAATGTGATGGGCAGGACGGTGAGGATACGCATGCCCAACGCGAGCAGGCCCGGAAATGCGATTTCCGCGCGGCCGGCATCGAGCTTCCTGCGAATGTATGCGGCGGCCTGATCGGCAGTCCACATGAATGGCTTGTCGCCAGGAAAAACGTCGCTCATCGACGTCTTGACGAAGCCGGGAAGAATGACCGAGACACCGATCCCGTCGCGTTTCAGCAGTGGGCGGACAGAATCGGCGTAGGCCTTGATCGCCGATTTGCTCGCGCAGTACGCGGGCGAGATGGCCATACCTCGAAGCGCGGCGAGGGAACTGACCGCAGCAATGCGGCCATGCTTGCGGGTACGCATGCGCTCCACAGCCGGGAGAACCGTGTGCATCGCGCCGTAGAAATTCGTATCGACAACGGTAGTGATACGGTCGAGGTCCTCCCAGTCGGATGCGGAGGACAGCGTGCTCGCGACACCAGCGTTGGCGATGAGCAGGTCGATCGGATGCTGATCGTCGAAACGATGCAGCCATGCGCGAATCGGCTGCGGCTCTCGTACGTCGACGATGCCGACGATCACTTTTGCACCGCGCGCCCGGCACGCCGCCGCCGTCGATTCGAGCTGCGTTTCATTCCGGCCGACGATGCCGAGCACGGTATCGGGTTGCGCATAGGCGAGCGCCAAAGCGCGGCCGATGCCCGCGCTTGCGCCGGTGACAACGACGTGCCGAACGGCCGCCTTAGTCATCCGCGCGCTCTAGCCGGGCAACCGCGCCGGCAATGGCCATCGTGATGCCAGTCCGCGTATAGAAATCGCCGTTGATCTGTGTGTGATGCATCACGTAGTCGAGGAACGCGTGATAGAGATCCATATCCGGCGGCACGCCTCCAAGCCAAAAGTCATCGAGCTCTCCCTGCCAAGTCAGGCCGCCGAAATTGTAGATAGCGGAGCCGAGCGCAATCAGGGGCCGCTTGTGATGCAGTGCGGACAAGCCAACCGTGCTGTTGATAACCACGACCCCGCGTGCGTGTTCAAGCAATGTCGGAAGATGGCCGGCATCGATGAAACGAATTCGATTCTCCATCCCGGCGGCACGCGCAATTTTAAGCGAAAAATTTCGATACTCGATCAACCCCGTATCCAGCGGGTGATTTTTGATGACCAGCAACGCATCTTGCGGCGCATGTCGCGCGAATGACTCCACGACGTGGCGGATCGCGCCGCGAATTCCATCGAAAGACGAATGCACGACAATTTGTGCATCGGAATTCAATTGAAGCGGAAACAGGTAGTACGTCCCGCCACTATCGAGCAGTTCGTGCGTGACGGTCTCCGCCTCGCGCCGATGCTTGCGTTGGAGGAGCATCCGGACGGCGAGCCCCGAATATTCGAAAAATCCGTTCCTCGGCCGGTGACTGCGATACTTCGGAAACCGGGGCCAGCATACCGTGTTCGCAAAACGATACGTGATGTCGTGAAAGGCGCGCTCGTACAGGTTGTAGCCGGTGGCCTGCCATTGCTTGGCAGGCGGCGTCACGCTGCGCTGCTGCAGATACCATGCACGGTCACGCGGCAGTAGCGAACGCCCATTGACGCCGTGGCGCTCCAGCGTGATCCAGTGCGGCCGAACATAGCCTTCCTCGAATACGTGGACACGCAGGCCATGCACCGCCGAGACAGTCAGCATCTCGCGATGGATATCGCGGCAGTCGCCGAACATGATGACGTCGGAGATCCCCTTCTGCCGCACAATATCGTCATACCATTGCGACAAATTACCGATGCTGCCGCTGTAATTTAAGACAGTCCCCACCCCGCCATACAGCAAGTCTCCGCCGCAAAAATTGACACGATAGACGGCAAACCCCTTGTCCTGGAGCGCGCGTGAAAGCCGATAGAAAAAAAGCGAGGCAGTGCCTTGCAGCACGAGAAACGAGCGCGGCATCTAGGTAATTGTGTGGAAGCCCCAAGAAGCACGAATATTTTTGTAATGCGTTAGTAAGGTTGTTCAATGAACGCAAACTTTCGCGCCAGACTCAGTGGCTGTATGAGGCGACAATGACCGCCGGAGGTGTGGAGGATACCTCATTGCATTACAAACGAGAAATATCTGTCATCGTCAAAAAACGACATCCCTCGCCCGTCACAAACGATCTCGCACGTGCGTCACATTCTTACGGTCGAGCCCGCTCGACGTCGGGCCGGCATCCACCAATCGCAACGACATACCCGATTCGCCGTTTCGGGGCCGCGCACCTCCGGCCCTCACGTTCTGGCGAATCCGACATGTAATCACGACTGCATTGACCACGTCTCAACCGATCCAACCTGAGAGTCGGCGGCTTACGGCGCGCCGAAGGGCGCCCCGCCATCACGGCGCATACTTACCGAAACACATGCCAGCACGACACAAGCTCAGCAGTTGACGCTCGCCGAGCATGGCTTCACATGCCCCAGCGTTCGCCATGGCTTCCTTGTCAAGCCTAGAGCCTTTCGATGGTTGCGAGTACCACTTCCAACGAGGCGAACATATAAGCGAGCTCAGGAGCGACGCATCCACTTGCGTAATCTTCCCGTGAGGGTTCGAGATTTATGTGCGCCTGAAGCCGGCGACACAATTTCCTCACCCAGATAGGAATTACGCTTTCGTGTGCCGTCGACTACACTAACCAGATTGCGGAGCTGCAAGCGGCCCAAATATTCGTCGGAAAACGCCGGCGTGTAGTAAACACAATCGTCGAAGAAATAGTGTGTCACCTGCGACCAGCGTGACATCGCAGGGTCGACCTGCGGGCTCCCCCCGTGCAACAGGTTGGCACACCAGATCAACGCTTGCCCTTTCCGCGCCTCGAAAGTCTTGATGCTGGCACCCTTTGCCTCCACCATGGCATCCCAGATTTCCTGATACGGCAATTGCGCCGACTCACTGGACACCCCAAATCCACGTCGGCCAGCCGTCGCATTATCAATCATGGGCCAGTTATGCGATCCTGGAACCAATTGAAGCGGCCCTGCCTCCGGATAGATATCTTCAAGCGCAACCCACACCCCACACATGAAGCGCTGAGGGATTGAAGAGAAATGCACCGCATCGGTGTGCAACTTTTGCTGCGTACCGACCCGGAAATTGAGTGTTTGGAACGGAAAAGCCGCCCGACCATACAAGCGCCCGAGCAAATCCAACATCTGAATGTTGGTGGCAATCGCCTTCACATCGGGATCGTTTATCCACGCATCCTGAATGCGACCGACAGCATAAAACACACCATCGTTGCTCAGTCCCGTGTCAGCAAACAGCGGGGCCAGGCGTTCACGAATACGCGCAATCCGCACATCGAGCTCCGGATCGGGAAAATCGATCACCGCGTAGCCGTTACGGTTCAGCGCATTCGCAATCTCACGTTCTCCAGGTGTCAGTTCCACCTGGGAAATTTCAGCATCGAAAAGTGGTGACTCAATCAATGGAATGCCGGGCAGCAGACGCTTCTTTACGTCCATGAATACTCCTTCGACGTTACTTCACTCAATCCACCCCGAATCATCATAGAGAAGCAATGGAGAAATTCAATCCAAAATAAATGCATGACATTAATCCGAAGAAGACTTGAGGCTGCAGAAGTGAGGGAATTCAAACCATTCACACCCGCCAAGGCTCATATAATTTCGGGAAATCGGCAATAGTAAAATCCTCCCGGTCAAGCGTCAGATTTTGATTGTAGTACGGATCATTCAATAGGTCAGTTTTCCACCGATAAAGCATAAAATTCTTCTCTCGATTAAACCTGGCGCGTTTTTCAGGAGACATCTGATCATCCCCTCTACTATAAGACTCGTAATGATGCAAGACTGCGTACGGAGTCCACAAAACCCTGTAGCCCGCCTCTCGAACACGAAGACACAAATCCACATCGTTAAATGCAACCGGAAGGTTGTCTTCATCAAAACCATCGACAGCATGGAATACATCTCGGCGCATGACAAGGCACGCTCCTGTGACTGCCGAAAAATTTTGCACAAGACGTGCTCTTCCAGCATATCCTGGATGCGTCGCGGGATATAACCGATGAGCATGACTCGCAAACCCACCGATACCCATCACGACACCCGCATGCTGAACAAATCCATCACCATAAAGGAGTTTTGCTCCCACGGCACCGATATCTGGCCGCAAGGCATGCGAGACCATCTCGCTTAGCCACCCCGGCTCGACTGCCTCAACGTCGTCATTAAGAAAGCACAGTATTTTTCCAGAGGCATGCTTTTCCGCAAAATTATTTATCGAAGAGTAGTTGAATGGGAAATCATACCTTAACACTGCCACATTACTTCTCTTTGACAACGACTGCAGAAAATCGACCGTTTCCCGCTTCTCGCTTTGATTGTCTACAACGACAACCTCAAAATTATCATAAGCAGTCCTGTTGAAAATGCTATGCATGCATTTTTTCAATAACGGACCACCATCTCGAGTCGGTATGATTACAGTGACCTTGGGAGCGGGTGTTGGAATCGGATATCTCACCCGATAGGTTCCGGGCAACTCTCCCTGCGAAACGCTCACCCCAGGCTGATCACTGAAAAACTTGGAAAGCGCCCGCCTCTTCGCCATCCAGGCGTTATTTCCCACACTGGAATCGGCTGAATCAGGCTCGCCACGCCGACGAAAATGACGTAGCACACGCGGAATATGACAAATCTGAGATGACACACTTCTTTTCACGCACCTGAGCGCAAGATCATAATCCTGCCCTCCTTCATACTCGGCGCGGAACCCTCCTAACTCACGCACGAGTGATGTTCTGTAAGTAGCCGAGCGAGAAATATTGTCGCAGGAAAAAAACAGATCTGGATTCCACGAACTGTTAAAGCAGACATTACTACGGACTCCGTCGCCGTCAATTTCATCAGCATCCGAATAAATGATATTCAGCCCATCAGCTTCGTTGATTTTCGCGACAACAAAATATAGCGCAGCAGATGAAAGAACGTCATTTTTATCGAGAATTACCACATACTCCCCTGCTGCCGCCCCCAAGGCGCTATTCGATGCGGCTGACACGGACCCGCCTGCACTCAGAAAAACAACCTTTATGCGACTATCATCCTCGGAAAGAGATTTCAGATATGAAGCAGTTTCCGGACCATCATCCTTATCAACGGCGAGACACAACTCCCATTCCGCATAGATTTGCCCGAAAACAGATTGAACAGCCGATTTCAGGCAACTAATGGACACCCTACACACGGGAATCAGAATGGAAATCAGTGGCCGCTTTGCAAACGAGCTCATATGCCGTCGAATCGAATCAATTTCGGATTGACGAAGAGTATCAAATTTTCTTACGTACGATTCGTAATCCAAAGGTGCCGAATGGAATCGCAATTTGGCGCAATCCTCATACGCACCCTTCAAATCAGTCAACATGCGCCCCCACGTAATATTATATTTTTTTGCCCGATCGGTACTTCTGAATTTTATTATATCGCCAGCCACCCACTCCATCATTCTGAAAATCCGTTCCACGCCAGATATTTCTGTTATTCGCAAAAAATCCAACCGAACAATGCCCTCGCTCCGCATGGGAGAGAGACGCAAACGACGGGTGTCGCGTGGAATCTTGATGATTTGTTTGATGTTTCCCGCGCGAGTTGCTGGAATGACAATGGACTCCGCATCCGAAAAACCCGCGCCGGTGTCAATATAGAGTCGAGCTACCAGATGTGCTCCCCGGCGCATCATCCTGGCCTCGACATAGACCCAGCCCGATGGAACAGTTTCGCCCCTCTCCTCCGGCTCGAGGTCAAAGAGAGGATGATCTCCCGTAGACTTCCAGTCGAAAGACGTCGCCCCTGACAAAGCCAGATCCCTGACCGGATTGACCTTGAATCGAACGGTTCGACGAACTATCGACGGGAAGAACTCTTTCATGTTGACCAAAAGTAGATGAATCTGGGTCGACCGCGTAACAAGCCCGCACGAGAAGCACGCTTGGCCCTCAGAGGATTTTTAGTGAGATGCATGGCGCCCCGCCCAGGCAGAGCCGGCAGAGACGTAGGAGCCACCGCCCAACACACGGGACCACGGTACACCCGGGGGCACCGCTCGCTAGAGTACACACACTGTCATGCAATTGTTCCCCACGCCCGACTTGTGCGAGCGGTCGAAGAACATTTGGCTCCGCTCCGGGCAAGCATAAACAAGTCTCTTGCCCGGAATCTACACTCAAGTCGCGGTCGCTCTAGGCGCATTGAGCGCGAGGCGCCTGAGCGACGCGACCCGCGGCGGCCACGCCAACTGACAGTCAAACCGGTCGAGGGACAGGTTCGGGTTATAGGCGGGGTCATTCGCGATCAGGTCCGGCCAGTGTTGGCGCATGTAATCGATCTCTCGATTAGCCCGAGCGATCTTCTCCACGGTGTCGTCCCTGCCTCGTGTTGCGGACTCGTGGTGATACAGCACGGCATGCGGCGTCCAGAGCACCTTATAGCCCGCTTGTCGAACGCGGAGGCAAAAATCGACGTCGTTGAATGCAACTGCGAGATCGTGTTCGTTCAATCCACCCAGTTGCAGATACAGCGATCGCCGGACGACGAGACATGCACCGGTTACCGCGGACAGTGACTGCATCGTTACCGCGCGCGCCTGATATCCCGGTTCATCTCGCCCCAATCCGCGATGCAGGTGATCGGCGCAGCCGCTAAGCCCGACTATGACGCCCGCATGCTGAACGGTTCCGTTCGAATAGAGAAGCTTAACGCCGACAACGCCGACTTCCGGACGCAGCGCGTGTCCCATCACTTCGTCGAGCCAATCGCCGTCGATGACCTCCACGTCATTATTGACTAGGGCGACGAACTCTCCCCGGGCAATATCTATCGCGCGATTGTTGAGAGCAGAGTAATTGAACGGCCGATCGTCCCTGAGGACACGTACACCGTGGTCGATCGAAAGCCTCTCCATATAGTCGAGCGTTTCCGGGTCGTCGGAGCCATTGTCGACAATGACGATTTCGAAAGCACGATAGCGAGTTTTTTCGATAATCGAATTGACACAGCGACTAAGTAACTCGAGCCCGTTGCGAGTAGGAATGACGAGCGTGACGAGTGGCACCTTCTCCGGCAACAGATACTGTATTCGCCTTCCGTAATCTGTCGACGAAACCGTTGCCTGAACTCCGGCACGCGACAAGTGACGGACGACTGCCAACCGGCTCGCATCGCGCGCATTGCGCATGACAACTGGATCTTGAATTGAATCTGATTGCGCCCTGGTGTGATAAAGCACACGCGGAATGTGCAGGATCCTGTCCCGGCTCGTATGCGAGAGACAGCGAAGCGTCATGTCATAATTCGACGCTGCCCCGTGGCGCTGATCCCGCCCGCCAGATAACGCAAAAACTTCCGTTCGGTAAGCACCTAGACCGGTAAACAGATCCGAAGATAGCATCAGATCTTCGTTCCAGTCGCTTTTGAAACGGGGGCTGTGTCGAATTCCGTTGACGTCAATGCAGTCTTCATCCGAATAGATCAAGTCGACATCGGGGCGTCGGTTAATCGAGTCAGCCACGACATACAGGCAGTGCTGCGGAAGTACATCGCACTGGCCCAGAAACACGACCCAACTGCCAGTTTCGGCGAGTTTCCGATCAAGCGTCGAATGTGTCTCCGTCGATAACTGACCGGAAATTACGCGGATGCGAGAATCAGCACGAAGGTCGCGCGGAATCAGTTCAGAGCGGTCGGAGCTAGAGCGTCGATCAACAACCAGAAGATGCCAGTGCGGGTAAATCTGAGCTGAGACCGAACGAATCGCCGCCTCCAAATGCGGCGACGGTGCGTCGGACACTTCCATCCCTATCGCGAAGACCGGACAAGTCGCGAAGTAACGCAGATTGTCCTTCATGACACGATACGTGTCTGAGCTCGGCGTATCGAAGTGTCGAACCCAGTCCGGGTATCCAACCAGCAGTTCAGATTCATCAAACAGGCCGCAGTAGTCGCGCCATGCCCGTGCGAGATCGACCCGACTGTGGCGAACATCTGTCAGTTCGTAATCATCGCCGCATGGCTTGTACTTGGGGTGCAGCGCCTCCAGTTTGGTCATGATGCGCGAACGGGCAAACCGCGTCGTTACCCTGACAAGGCGAAACGTATCGATTCGGACGACAGACGGATCATCAAGATCAAGCTCAATTTCAATCGATCCACGCGCCGGGAGATATACAAGCCGCTTACTGACTTGCCGGGCGCTGAGCTCCATTGCAAGCACGGCAGAAAGCGACCCGGCGTTCAGCTTTAACCGGGCCGGCACCTGCGCCACCTGACCATTCACACGAAGCTCGATCATGTACCAACCTGGCAGCAATTGGACATTGATCAAATAAGCCCGGGATCTCGGCCGATTGTCCGGCACATGCGTTTCGGCATCCGGAAGATCGACCAAGAAAGGCATCCCCCACGTCAGGCGCAGGGCATTGAAGTCAAACATGGACTTGCGCAGAAAGCGACTCAAAAGTACTCAGCATCCTTGAAAGCAGGAGCCGCACCGTCCTTGCCGGACACCATTGCCTCACCGGAGATGGGCCATTCGATCGCGAGCGTCGGATCGTCCCAGCGGATCGCTCGTTCAGCATCCGGATACCAGTAATCGGTAGTCTTGTACAAAAACTCAGCTGTGTCGGAAACGACAACAAAACCGTGCGCAAAACCTTCCGGAATCCACAGCTGCCGTTTGTTCTCCGCAGACAGCATGAAACCGACCCATCGACCGAACGTCGGCGAATCGCGACGAATATCGACCGCGACATCGAACACTTCCCCTGCCACTACTCGAACCAACTTTCCCTGCGCGTGATTGATTTGGTAGTGCAGGCCTCGTACGACGTTCTTCGCAGATTTCGAATGATTGTCTTGCACGAACTCAATGGAGCGCCCAATCGCTTCTTCGAACACGCGGTGATTGAAGCTCTCGAAGAAGAAGCCACGCGCATCACCGAATACTTTCGGCTCGAAAATCTTAACGTCCGGAATGGCTGTCGCTATTACGTTCACCGGGCTTTTCCTTCTTTCAGGATATTCTTCAGGTAACGGCCATAGCCGTTTTTGCTGAGTGGTTGCGCCAGACGTTCAAGTTGCTCGTCGTCGATATAACCGAATCGATATGCAATCTCTTCGACGCACGCAATCTTCAATCCTTGCCGATGCTCCATCGTTGCAATGAAGTGCGAGGCCTCGAGCATGGAATCGTGCGTGCCGGTATCGAGCCATGCAAAACCACGCCCCATGGTCTGCACATTTAGCATGCCATCCCTCAAGTACAGAGCGTTAAGATCGGTAATTTCCAGTTCGCCGCGGTGCGACGGCTTCAACGATTTCGCAAAGTCCACCACCTGCTGATCGTAGAAATAGAGCCCTGTCACCGCGTAGTGCGATTTCGGAATCTCTGGCTTTTCTTCGATACTGATCGCTTTGCCGGACGAGTCGAACTCGACAACACCATACCGCTCCGGATCCTGGACATGATAGGCGAAGACCTGCGCGCCCGACGTTTGGTCGGTCGCCCCCTTCAACAGACCGCCGAGATCATGACCATAGAAAATGTTATCGCCAAGAATCAGCGCCGAAGAGTCGCCGTCGATGAAGGACTCACCCAGCAGGAACGCTTGGGCAAGCCCGTCCGGGCTGGGCTGTACCTTATATTGCAAACGGATCCCCCACTGCGATCCGTCACCCAACAATTGCTCGAAGCGAGGCGTATCTTGGGATGTCGAGATGATCAGAATATCCTGAATTCCCGCTAGCATCAGCGTGCTCAATGGATAATAGATCATCGGTTTATCGTAAATTGGCAGCAGTTGCTTGCTGATCGCTTGTGTCGCCGGATAAAGACGGGTACCCGACCCTCCAGCGAGAATAATACCTTTGCGCTTCATGCTTGGTTTTTTTCCGAGTCAGCCATGCAGTTGTTCGAAGACGTAGTCAACGCCATTTCGCCAATCGGGAAGTGTCATTCCGAACGTAGACGTCAGTTTGCTGCAATCCAGACGAGAATTCATGGGTCGCTTTGCCGGAAGCGGATACTCATGCGTCGCGATTGGCACGATATCGGTCGAGCGCAACTTTAGATCAAGGCCTCGCGCTTCTGCAAGCGCCACGACGTGACGCGCGTACTCGCACCAGTTCGTTTCGCCAGACGCCGCAAGGTGGTATGTACCGAACGCAAAGTGTTCACGATCGGCAAAATAACGGGCAATGAGATGAGCCGTCACATCGGCGATCAACGCGGCCGAGGTCGGCGCGCCCGTCTGATCGGCCACGATGCGAAGCTGATCCCGCTCCCGAGCAAGGCGCAAGATCGTCTTGAGAAAATTTCCGCCATGCGCGCCCACTACCCAACTCGTCCTAAGAATCAGGTGCTGAGCGAAGGCCTGCCGAACTACATTTTCTCCTTCGCACTTGGTCGCCCCATAGATAGATTGGGGATTAACCGGTGCATCTTCGCGATACGACGCCGCACCGGTGCCTTCGAATACATAATCAGTCGAGTAGTGAACAAGAGGCACATTCCGCACTGCCCCCCATTGGGCCATCGCGCCGGGCGCTCCGGCATTGACTGCCCTGGCCAACTCCGGCTCGCTTTCGGCCTTGTCCACTGCCGTATAGGCGGCAGGATTGACGATCAGATCGGGTTGATGGAGATTCAGCGCCGCAACAAGATTCTCGGGATCGCCCAGGTCCACGTCACGCCGGGTCAACGCAATCACCTCTCCAAGCGGAGCAAGCGCACGTCGCAATTCGAACCCGACCTGTCCATTCGAACCCGTAATCAAGATCCGCGGCATCATCATTCTCCGTAGTGGTGGTCGACCCAAGTACGATACTGGCCACTCGTGACGTTCTTCACCCACCCCTGATTCTCCAGATACCACTCAACGGTCTTGCGGATACCGGTATCAAAGGTTTCAGCGGGCTTCCAGCCGAGTTCGCGTTCGAGTTTGCGAGCGTCGATTGCGTAACGGCGATCATGACCCGGTCGATCCTGTACATAGCTGATCTGCGTCGCATACGGCTGGCCGTCATCGCGAGGCTGCAGTTCATCGAGGATCGCGCAGATCGTATGCACAACTTCGATGTTCCGTTTCTCGTTCCAGCCACCAACGTTATAAGTCTCGCCGAGCGCACCATTGGCGAGAACGGTGCGAATTGCAGAGCAGTGGTCTTTGACATAGAGCCAGTCACGAATCTGCTCGCCATCACCATAGATCGGCAACGGCTTGCCCGCGAGCGCATTCAGGATGACCAGCGGAATCAGCTTCTCGGGAAAATGGTACGGACCATAGTTGTTTGAGCAATTGGTGGTCACAACCGGCAAACCATACGTATGGTGCCAGGCGCGCACCAGATGATCTGATGCCGCCTTGCTCGCCGAATAGGGACTGTTCGGTTCGTATGAGTTAGTTTCCGCGAACGGCGGATCATCGGCTCCAAGTGTGCCGAACACCTCGTCAGTAGAGACATGCAGGAAGCGAAATGCCTGACGCTCGTCTGCCGCGAGGTCTGACCAGTAGGCACGTACCGATTCGAGAAGATTAAACGTACCGACAACGTTCGTCTGAATAAAATCGCCCGGGCCGTGAATCGATCGATCGACATGCGACTCAGCCGCAAAATTGATCACGGCACGCGGCCGATATTCGGAAAGCAGCTTCGAAATAAGCCGACGATCAGCGATGTCACCACGCGCAAAATGATACCGTGCATCGCCATCCAACGATTTCAGCGTTTCGAGATTTCCAGCATAAGTCAATTTATCGAGGTTAACAATAGCCTCATCAGACTGAGCCAACCAGTCAATAACAAAATTTCCACCAATAAACCCTGCCCCGCCCGTAACAAATAACACTCGCCGCACCCGTTTAAGTTCTATCGAACATTGGCACTCGAAAACTCAACATCGAGATTATGCAATCGTCGCACATCCGCCGTCAAGTTCACATGCAGCACCACATCGAATTCAAATTATCTGAAACGCAGAAAAATATCGCTTTATTTCAAAAATAGCATTACACCAAATCTCGCCACCGTCGCCGGAAGAATCTCAGTCAACACACTCCATTACAACCCGGCAACATACGAGTGACGGCCGCGTGACATTTAATACCGCCGCCCACATTCTCGCATCACCTCCTTATGCGCGTAGCCACGGCGTGACCACGCGAATTATCTAAAATATGCAAGACATAGCCGGGTAACGTGGTGCTCTCTAGCTCACATCTCGAGATTGACTTTCCTTCCATCCATGCATTCTTCCTCGAACGAGGGCATCGATAGATTTGAGTCTTCGCTTCAGCACGCTCTCCACGATCCCGTTCTCCCTTGCGTAGCGACGATCTATATCGCACATTTGCGCAATCACAGAGGATGCATCAGTGTGCAATTTAATTCCAAACTCTGCTGCCCAGAACTTCCCCTCGGCCATCGCAACCTTGAACGTGTCCTTCTCAGACAGATCATGCGAATGGAAAACGACGGCTTCGTCGACGTAGGCCTTCTGATATCCAGCCTTGATCGCGGACGCAGACCATACGTAATCCTCGCCCCACTCAATATCCGGATAAGGCAAATCCTTCCACACGCGACGGGACATTGCCGAGTTATTATCCGAGTAAAAATATGCCAGCATGCGCCACGTAATACTTCCTCGGAAATAATGACTAGGCAGACCAACCGACGAATCTATGACCGATGGCAATAATTTCAAATTATCAAAATGACCTTCGATATCCCTCGACACAAAAGGTCCATGTGTCGGATATGCCCGATGTCGCCCCGTGACACCAGCCACACGATCACCTTGTTTGAAACCTCGGATCAACGAGGCAAGCCACGCATCATTGGCCGGCATGGCATCTTGCGTCAAAATGGCAACATAGTCGCCATCGGTCATCGATATCCCGAGGTTTCTAGTACGTCCATGCTGGAAATCTCGCTTATCAATTTGATGAAGTCTTACCTTCTTCGAACCAAATTTTCCAACAAGCCCCGGAGTGCCGTCGGTTGATGAACTATCAATAACCAGCACATCATACTCAAAATCCGTCCTCTGACTAACGACGGAGTTCAAAACCGCCTCGAATTCCTTACCGGCGTTATAAGTCGGAATAAATACCGAAACCTTCGGCTTCGAAATGAATACCGGCGCGAAGATCTTCGACGAGACATCACCGAACCCAAGATCGCGCAACTTCTCAATTATCGACGCCTCGACCTTGCGAGCACTTCCTTCCCAAGATTTATTGCGAATAAACGTGAATCCATTTTCACGCTGGCGATTCATCTTGTCAGGATTATTCAGCAACCCCTCAATCGTATCAGCGATACCATATGGAGTCGGCGGCGCAAAAGCCACCTCATCGTTCTTAAAAATCGCACGAGTGCTTGGAACATCCAATTCCACCACCGGCAATCCACAAGCAATCATCTCTAGAGGAATCAGAGAATAATTGGTTGCCGAGTAAACCAATCCAATATCCGAGGATTGATACAACACAGCAAGTTGTTCGTGAGACAAAACACCATGCTGCGTGCATGGAAAATCGTACGGAACGTCAATATTGTGCTCACCAAAAAGATGAACGTGGAATCGCCTACCGGATTTCTTGAGTCTTTCCAGTGCAGCAAACCCCAATTCGACTGCCCGCCTCGGCGTATACGGACGCGCATAGAAAGCAATTTGCACTTCCCGGGCCATCGGAAAAGCACCACCACTCCCGGACGAAACCGGAAAATATATTTCGTGATCTGCAGCCAAATCCCAACTGCGAGACCAGCATCCCCGTTCCTTCATGAGGCCATCAAGCCAGTCGCCAGCGCACAAGGCCGAGAACCCTAAATCATAGGTGCTTTCTGCGACCAAGCGATTTGCACCGGCCGGATGAAAATCAGGCTCAAAATCCTGAATAAAATAAAATCTCTCTTTGAATTTCTGAGCTTGACTAACCGGGAATGCCGTCCAGCAATCAGTCGCAATAATCACATCTCCGGACAATTGTCGAACATCTTCAGGCAGATAAAGAACGGAGACATTTGACCCGATTTTTACATACCAATCAATAATTTGCTGCCGAGCCACTTCCTCATTTGGAATATGGTTAGCATTTTGAACCCATATTGTTTGTTGGTGCCCAAATTCCTCGAGATATTTAACCATTCGGAAAATGGTCATATGCCCGCCAGCCCCCTTGCCAAAGCCTGGGATGACCCAATGAATATCGAGGGACTTGCTATTGAAACTACGGCTAGGAGGAGCCAGCGGACGCGGAGGATGGACAGCGCGAACGCTGTCGCGTGGCCACGCATCCGTCACAAACGAACTGCCAAAATCCCGCCCAGGCCCTGGAAGGGGTTCTCCTACCGAAGTTCGAATCGGCGTTGAGTACGCACAGACAGAATACCCGTTGGCCCGCACTTGCGCGGGTATCACACGCTCTAGTGCGTGCGCGAATGTGCCATCAACTTGACCGTCTTCCGACTCAAAAAGCTCAACGTCATTAATTTTCTCGATCAATGAATCCAGTGAGCTCGTTCGATACCACGCCATCGAGCCCGCAGCAAATTCCGCAGAGCAATATTCCTCGTCAATCTCGAGAAATCGAAGAGCACTCTTTACGCCTTCGGCATTAGCGTTGGTAATGATAAATTTTTTGATATCGTAATAATTCTCCGGGTATAACGCACCCAAATCTTCGTTACGAGCAAAATTACCAAGCACCGCCGCAACCAAATCCTTGCTACCCATGGTTTGGTCGTAAATATATTTACGCCACGCATCGCCCCAAGAAATATGCTTACTTCGTTTGGTGTGCAGATGCAAAACAACATCATACTTCTTCCATATGTCAGCGCACCCGACAATAAAAGGTGCTATATCACGGCCTCGATTCTGAACCAGGATAACGTCGTTACTAAAATGAGGAACGTATTGCTTCAAATATTTGGAGCAATACTGCCGGTCCGCCTCGGTACACACAGTTACAACAATATGACTCCCCTCAGGGAAATTCAAAATCCCGGCGCAAACTTCACCAAGCAGCTCCGGATAAAAGCAATGAACGTGAACGCAAACCGACAGGCTGACAGCCTCATCGTGCGGCAGGCCGATAACTTTCGAATTCTCCGAGCGCGTCTTGAAATTTGTGCTACGCCCAACAGTCAGATAGTGAACAAACGGATTTATATCATTCCGCCCTTCTAGATATGTATTTTTATAAAAAAATACATCAAAATCGGGGCGAGGGTTTCTATCTTCTGCAAACCCGTGATTCATGTAATGGATGTATGGATCCATTCCCGATGCCTTTACATCGGGATACGTCGAAATATAATATTCTTGATCAAACTCGGAAGAACACAACTTTGCCACTGAGTCACTGGAATCCTCAGCAACCACTTCCGGCACCACAACCTCAGGCATAACAATCTCTGGCATCACAACATCGGGAATTGAAATCTCGGGAATCACAACTCCCGGCGTAACTTTCTTGTTTGTCGACTCAGATGCGACTCGAGGCAATGCACGCCTAGCCTTCCAATTGTAATCACCATACGCCCGTATGCAGAATTCGGCCAAGTCTACCGAACCAGCTTGCACATAAGGGTGCGCAGCCAAAAATTCATTTCGATCAAACAATGGTGACGGACTACGCCCTTCTTTCCAACCGTTCGTCAAATAGTGAAGCAATGGATTTATTTTGTGCTCTGCAACATCACCATATAATTTCAGATAATAAGCGGCATCGAAAAATTTTGAAGGATTCGCCAATGAATGCGCCCAATTCTCCAAATAATGTCGAACAGGATCCCTCGCCGCGGCCAACCCGAACTCCTTGGCATAATCATCCGCATCAAAAAGGGGGGATCCCTTTAAGACATCAATTTTCCATTTACTGACGCTTTTTCCAAAAAACATGGCACCCTCAAAAGACATTTAATTGAATGCTTTTATCAAAACGCATTACGTCATACAGCACGGACTGGAAAATGTAATTTTTATCATCGTCGACGACCAAGCATACAAAAAAACCATGATCACCAGACTCGTCACTCCGGCCTTCCACTTCCCCGAAGCATAACTATGCTACATATTTTCCAGAACACCCAACATTCAATTTTCGAAAAACGCCAGCATTAACGGGAGCCCGCCAATCCTGCGCTTCACCCCAATCGGCCAACTTCAACAAACACCAATTTTTCGCTCGATCTCCACAACACAGATATATCTGCGATGCGAAGTAACATCACTCAATCGACGCCCCCCCCAAAAGATCAAAGGGAGTGGTACATATTGATTGCATCTTCAACCGTATCGCAAACCTTAAGCACCCCACCATCCAAAACAGCAGCATGATTGCAATGATTTCGAATGAGATCTATCTGGTGAGCAACGATAATCATTGCACGGTCACCACGCTTCTCAAATAACTCAACATTACATTTTTGCTGAAATCGATGATCCCCAACCGACATACCCTCATCAATCAGAAAGCAATCGAATTCAATAGACATTGATATTGCAAACGCCAATCGCGACGCCATACCAGACGAATACGATTTAAACGGCTCATTCAAATACGCCCCGAGCTCAGCAAAATCCTCAACCAGCGCAAGCGTTTTTTGATAATCAACATCGTACACGCGAGAAATCAATCGAACGTTATCCTTACCGGTCAAACTACCCTGAAACGTGCCGCCAAACGCCAGCGGCCAGGAAACCGACATGTTTTTAATGATTTCACCGGAATGCGGATGATCCGAGCCGCTAATAATTCGAATTAGCGTTGACTTACCCGCACCATTTCGGCCGAGAATACCCCATCGCTCCCCCGCCTGGACACGCAGATTAACACCCTTGAGTATTTCCCGATGCGATCGCCCATGATGGATCGGATAACGTTTTGTTACATTACGCAACTCAATCATATTATCCTTAATTCAACTGAACTCGCCGAATGGCAAGATGCATGATCGAAAGAGAAAAGAGCGTAAAAAACGACAGAACCGCCACCGTATAGCCCAGATTATAAAATGTCGGCATCCTGTCACCATAATAGCCATGATGGAAGTATTCGACCGCATTAATCAATGGGAAGTACAACATCAAGTCAATCAATTTCGGCGGAAGCGCATACAGAGGAATAAACACTCCCGAGAACGGCACCATCAGGTAGAGGATAATGTGCGAAATCTTATCGATCGACTCACTCATCTCCGACAACGCCGCCATCGTTATGACAAAGCTGAACGAAAACCAAATTATTAGAAAATACCCAACGATCATCTCCAACACGTCCGCCGGAAATTGGCAAATACCTATTACGATCAAAATTACAAATAAAACAATGAACGAAGCAGTAGCGCCGGCAAATTCAAGAATAATTCGCGAATACAATATATCAAACGGCCTAATCGGCTTGTGATGTAGCAGTGTGCGATTTGACTCAATCGCCTTCATCATTCTATTTGTTGCATTTCGCCAGAAAAGCACCGTCGGATAACTAACCGCCAAGAACTCCGCCACCGAATATTTGGTGCTTTTTTCGGCGTGGCTAAAAATCACCATCACCCCAACGACAAACATTGCGGGCTCGGCCATTATCCACAATACACCGAGCCCTTCCCGACCAAAGCGGGTGATCATTTCACGCATAACCAACGCCCAAATCACTCGGATTTGGATACGCAATTGATGCCGAAAGGTCAGAGGTCGGTGCTCAGCGGTCATAGTGCTCTTTTACTCCACCAATAACGATGGTTAACACGCCCCACAAGATCAAACCAAACAAAAAGGTGGCGAGAATATTGCGCCCACGACGAGGACTCATCGCATGGTCTGGCAAGCTGGGTTCAGAAATACGCTCGAGGTAGAGCTGCTTGCGCTCAGCCTCGACACGAGCTTGATCCAGCATCGTTATCGCCCCAGCGAGAATCTTATCGGCGACATCCTTTTCAAGCGTCAGGCGCTGGAATTCGGCAGCCTTACTGGCCAAAGATCCGCCTCCTTGGCCCCCTGCAACGCGCTGATTTACTTGATCGATTGCCTCCTGCAGCAATTTGGCACGATCACGCAAAGTCGGCAGCCCCGGATTCGCAGGTGACAACCGCTCCATTTGAGCAATCTGTACACGGGTTGCAATTAAATCATCCTGCAATTTTCCAACCTGTTGCAATGGAATAGTCGACTGACGTTCCGGGTCGATCACTCCTGCAGTGTTTCTATAACGCGCCAGCGCCAATGTGGCGATGCGATCGTATTCTTTGGCCTGGTCCACATCGCGCTGGGCCGCATTGATCAGATCGGAACGAGCGCGCACATTCATTTGATTGATGATCCTCTCGCTCAACTCCAACAAGCGTTTATTCATAGTCCACGCAAGATGTGCATCGTATGCATGAGTATTCAAGGTCACGATAGGCGAGTCGGTATCTACTTTTGCATCTACAATTTTATTGCCGTAGTAGAGATAAAACTCCTCCAAACTATCACCGAACCCAAGCACGGAGAACCGATTCAGGAAATCAATAGACCCACTTTGAAAGGCCGATTTTATGCGCTGCTCCTGATTCAGCACCGCCATCGCGTCGCGAGAAAGAATATACTTCTGAACCGTATATGCATCTCCCTCAGACTTAGAAAATCCACCAACCCCTTTCAGCAAGCCACCCAATCCGGATACGCTGTTCTGCTGCGGGCTACGAATCAAAAAACTACTGGTGGATGTATATTTATCGCTCGCAATAATTCCAAAATAAATAATTGCGATGCCAGTAGGAATAACAACTGTCAGCCAAAATAAACGGTTAATGCGCTTCAGAAATTTCATAGTTATTTGAACGTCTGAACACCAGACACGATCGGGTAGGCAACGGAGAACACCAAGTTCAGCACTTTCTGCAGCTCGGCCACCGGCGCATTGGAAACATAGAGGACGTCCTTGTTGTCCATCATGAAACTCTGCGCTACGAAGAACGAATCAGGGTCCTTCAGATTAATGTGGTAGATAACCGGGACTTTGCCATTTGCCGTCGTTCGTACCGGCTGATTGGGCCACTTCAGCGCCTGCTGATCTTCCAACCTGAAAATGAATACGCCCTGTGCATCTGAACGCGAGTCTTGCAAGCCACCCGCCCGCGCCAACGCCTGCGCCAGCGTAATGCCCTGCGCCTCGAAATTGATTTCTTCGTTCTTACCGGTCGCACCAAACGCAGTAAAGCTGTAGGGCTGGAACAGTGCGGTGACAACGTCACCTGCCTTCAGCGGTACATTTTGGCGCGGGTCGCGGATCACCGTTTCGAGCGGTTCCAACGCGACGGTTTCGCCGCGCGTCACCTGAATCATGGTCTTGTTGATCGGCTGCTTCGTGCCGCCGGCCGCGGCGAGAGCGTCGAGCACGCGTTCGCCACGCGCACTCAGCTGCATGCGCGTGCTGCTCGACACGTCTCCCACCACGGTGACATATGAGGTTTCGTTCCGCGCCAGTTGCACCAGAACCTGCGGGTCATGCGCGATATTCTTGAGACGCGCTGCGATATAGACCTGCAATTGGCTTGGCGAACGGCCCGTTGCCTTGATAGCGCCAACGAACGGCACATGGATGTTGCCGTTGCCGTCGATCACTTGCGTTGGCAACTTGGTCAACCGCGCACCAGTCGGTACACCACTGGGCGTCGGTGCGTCGCTCGTACCACCGCCAAACAGAGTGGCAGGCGGCGCCTCCCAAATCGACACCTCGACCACGTCGCCCACACCCAACTGTTGCTGAAACGCCGAGTTGTCGCCTAGTGTTGCAGCAAAATCCGTACTTTTGCGGCCAGCATAGAGTTGCCGCGCCACCTGATCGGTCACATCAACGACCTGGATTCCTTGCGAACTGACTTGATTTGTGCCGGCACCACTGGCATTAATCTCGGAACGACTCGGCCCGGACGTGGGAATGGATCCACACGCAGCCAAGCCAATGGTGCCGCCGATGGCAGCAGCCAACCACACACTGCGATTTAAACTCTGCATTTAACAATCCAGTCATTCAAAGGCCGCCGGATTTTACCGCACAATGTAAGATGTACCGGTGAATTTACCGGCATGGCGCATCCGAAATACCGAGGGTACCCTTGAGGTTCCTCGAGTTTTCGCCGTCCAGCAGCCCTGGCTTACGCGCAGCCGAACCCTTTGCCCGCTAAGACGCGAGCCGGTCTGGCACAAACACGGGCGGTTCCAAAAGTCCATTGCTGCTGCGCGCAAGGGCACGAGCAGATCGGTAAATCTGACCTCAAGCTTCTGTTGTGTTTGGCATACTCGGCGCTTGTGCTGATCTATCGACGTACACGCGCGAATTGTCCCGCCATCCGAGATGCCATAGAATTACCCGGCGGAATTGTTGCATGAGCCATCGGGCTTCGGCAAACGGAAACATTTTTCGTTTCCGCACGCACAACCAAATTTCACCTGCGTGACAAAAATACTTCTAGACGTCACTCGTCTCGCCACCCGATTTTATGATGGCCTGATCCCCACCGGGGTAGACAGAGTAGGACTGGCTTACATTCGTAAATATGGCGACCGCGCACGCGCAGTCCTGAGTGAACGCGGTTTTTCCACCGTTTTGACGGAAAAAGACTCGCAGAAGATGTTTTCGCTGCTGCTCTCGTCTGATCGCGACCGATGGGCACTGCGCAGAATAATTGCTTCCGCGTTGCTAAACCGGCTTCAATCGGCGAAATTCGATCGCGCAATTTTGTTGCATACAAGTCACAACGGGATGGAGTTCACGCGCTACTACCGGGCGATGGCACAACGCAACGCGCACTCGGTCTTCATGGTTCATGATCTCATTCCGCTCACCCACGCGGAGTATTGTCGTCCTGGTGTGGACGCATCGCATCGTGCCCGTATCCATACAGCACTCCGACATGCGAGCGGCCTGATCAGCAATTCACAGGCGACCTACGACGAACTGGCGAACGAAGCCCAGCGAGCCTCGCTACCGCTCCCGCCAGTCGTCGTCGCACCGCTCGCACCCGCCGTAGAACCGCATCCGCCGAGCCCGGCTCCGATCGATGGCCCGTACTTCGTGATGCTCAGTACGATCGAGCCGCGCAAGAACCACTGGTTCATCTTGCATGTCTGGCGGCGCCTGGTCGAACAGATGGGGGAAACCGCCCCCAAGCTCGTGGTCATCGGCCGGCGCGGCTGGGAATGCGAGAACGTCGTCGATATGCTGGAGCGCTGCGCAACGATTCGCGGTGCGGTTATCGAAGAATCGGATTGCAGCGACGAACGACTGCATGCGTGGTTGCAACATGCACGAGCGCTCATCTTCCCATCGTTCGCCGAAGGCTACGGGATGCCGCTCGTCGAGGCACTGATGTTGGGCGTGCCGGTACTCGCCAGCGACTTGCCGGTCTTTCACGAGATTGCATCGGACATTCCCGATTATCTCGACCCGCTCGACGGGCCGGGATGGCTTGCACGGATTCGCGAGTACGCTCGCTCGGACAGCAGCGAGCTGGCGAATCAGCTCACGCGGATCGAGCGCTTTCGAGCACCGACATGGGCCGAGCACTTCGATCGCATCGATGGCTTCCTCGATTCGCTCCGATAAATGATTCCGGCACCTACTGAGCACTCGATGAAGTCCGAACCCCGGTCATTCGACGCAAGTGCAATCGCTCGCGGCAAATGCATGATCGGCTGGCTGACCGGAAAGTCACCATTCGTGTGGATCGATTCGTGGCTTGGCGTCGCGCTTGCCCGAGCGTCCGCGTCGATCGGACGTACCGTGTACCCCGTATGCCCCGGCCCCGTCTTCGTTCGGCACGCAACGCACGCACCGCCTCTTTCATGGTTCTGCGTTCCGTCGGATCTGGTTGCGAGCGGTGGACTCGTCGCCGCACTCGAACGTCTGCTTGAGGTCACGCCTGTCACCGACACGGACAAGCGATGCCGCAATCTGATGCGCCGCGTGCTCGACAGCGACGCGTTGCACGTCCGCCATCAGATAGCCGAATTGCCGGATGCATGGCACGAATCCGGCGGTGGCAAGCGCATTGTGCTGATCGACGAACGCGAGACGTCGCATACCGACGTCTGCACACGGGCAGCGCTGCGCCAACGGAATTTCGCTGCGATGGCGGATGCGGCGTGTGCTGTGCACCCCGATGCAGCCCTATGGGTCTTACGCTCCGCCGATGCGGGGGCTGGCAATTGGCTTTCGACGAAAACCCAGCTGCACGGAAATGCAAGAGTTCTCGAAGTCGCGCACTCCTTGCGGGACGTACTGCGACATGCCGATGCCGTCCATGTCGTGGGAGCGTCTGAGGGGATGGCGGCGCTTCTGGCCGGCGTCCCGGTTCACGTGTTCGGCACCCCCTACTACGCAGGCTGGGGACTGACGCAGGACCACACCGCGATGCCGGAACGCCGTGCGCGCCCCTCCATAGACGCATTATTTGATGCCGTTTTCCTGCAGCTCGCGCGCTATCTTGACCCGGCACGCGGCACACAAGGCACGCTCGAAACCGCACTCGACTGTATCGAACTGCAGCATGCCGTCGCCGACCGATACAGGGATCTCGGCCGGGTTGCTGGCGTGCGCTTCCAATGGTGGAAGCGGCCTTACGCGACGCCCTACCTGTCGGCGGGAGGCGGAACGTTGCGTTGGATCACGGATCCGCGCGACACCCACACCGACGAACACGCGGCAATATGGGGGGGACGATCGACCGAAGGCCTGCCCGCCGGCGTCGCCCATGTCCGGATCGAAGACGGCTTTATCCATTCGACCGGACTCGGCTCGGACATGTCGCCGCCGTGTAGCCAGGTCATCGACCGCCGCGGCCTGTATTTCGACGCGAGTCGTCCGAGCGACCTGACCGTCATCCTCAACCAGACCACGTTCGACGAAGCGGAATTGCGGCGCGCGGCGGCGCTCAGACAGGAGATCGTGCGACTAGGGCTCACGAAATACAATCTCGGCCGCCAGGCGCCGACATGGCGCATCCCCAATGACAAACGTGTCGTGCTGGTCGCCGGCCAGGTTGCAGACGACGCGTCGATCCGACTGGGAACAGGCACGATAGCCACATCGGAGGCATTGTTAAAAGAAGTGCGGGCTCTTCGGCCGAATGCATTCATCATTTACAAACCGCATCCGGACGTATTGTCCGGGAATCGTGCCGGGCTCGTCGACGCTGAACACCTCGCAGACATCGTCGACGCGGACGCGGATCTCATTTCGTTGATCGACGTCGCGGACGAACTGCATACACTCTCGTCGCTCGCCGGCTTCGATGCCCTGATGCGCGGAAAGGAAGTCCATACCTATGGCCTGCCCTTTTATGCTGGCTGGGGACTAACGCACGATGCGCTGGAACAGCCGTGGCGCGAACGCCGACTATCGCTCGACATGCTGACGGCCGGAGTGTTGCTCCGTTACGCCATTTATTGGGACTGGCAGCTCTCGCTGTTCACGACGCCCGAAGCAATCGCCCGGCAACTCGCGCCGAATGCGGCCCGGCCGCTCGAGAAAATACGCGGAAACCGCGGCCGCCCCCTCGTCAAGGCAATACGCTGGACGCGCAACGCGATACGTTATGCTGGGTGGCAGGGGCGACAATTCATTCACGACCGAGCGATCCGCTGAAGGGGATCTGCACGTTTGCTGGCCAATGACAGGTCGTTTTTGCCGAGTCGCACGGCACATCTTGGTCAAACCAATCTAGGTGCCAACGCAAAGAAGGCCACCCGGCGGGCAGTACACTCATACGTACTACCCGTTTTGCACTGCATCAACTCCACAAAGCAGGTTGCCGGGCACGCGTAGGTCAGGTTATAAAACGCCACCAGGTGCATGCGCCGCCCTTTCTACTTTTGCCTTCGGAGAATGCATGATCGATCTCGCCACCGCCCAGCAATTCCTGATGACCCGCGGTCTCGACTTCGGCCTCAACCTCCTCGCCGCGATCGTGTTGTGGTTCGTCGGCCGCTGGGCGATCCGCATCGGCACGCGCCTGCTCGGCAAGGTCGTTCGCCGCAGCGGCAAGGTCGACCCGACACTGACCGACTACCTGACCTCCGTCGTCGGCGTGCTGCTGACGATTCTGCTGATCCTCGCGATCTTGCAGATCTTCGGCGTGCAAACAACCTCGTTCGCTGCCCTGCTCGCCGGCCTCGGCCTCGCGATCGGTACCGCCTGGGGCGGCCTGCTCGCGCACTTCGCCGCTGGCGTGTTCATGCAGGTGCTGCGCCCGTTCAAGATCGGCGACGTGATCAACGCAGGCGGCGTCACGGGCACGGTGAAGGAGCTCGGCCTGTTCGGCACGACGATCATCACCGCCGACAACATCGTGACGATCGTCGGCAACAACAAGATCTTCTCGGACAACATCGCGAACTACAGTGCCACGCCGCACCGTCGCGTCGACCTAACCGCAAAGATCGCGAACGGCGTCGATGCCGTCGACGCGATCAACCGCCTGAAGACGTCGATCCAGCGGATCCCGAACGTGCTGACCACCCCGGCGCCGGACGTCGGCGTACTGCAGTTCACGCCGGAAGGGCCGCTGCTGTTTGTGCGCCCGTCCACGGCACCCGAGAACTACTGGCAGGTGTACTGCGATACCAACCGCGTGATCCTCGACACGTTCCGCGACGCGCAGTACCCGACGCCCGAAACGCCGGTCTCGCATCGCACGGCTTGACGGTGCAATCCGTCGGTGCATGAAAATTGCTCGGCGCAGCCACTTCAGTTTGGTGTCAAACCCGTCGTTATCCGAGAGAAGGGGCGATACTTCCTCAACCGCCCCTGAACCTTGTTCCCTGGCTTATGAAGTGAGACTCCGGGGCAAAAAATGACGTGGCAGTCGCCGCAAGGCGCTGGAAAACGACCGCAGTCGCAGTCGCAGACGTAGAGTTGGCTATCACCGCCTCACTTACGGTACCTTACAGAAATTGAAACACCACCTTCTCGTCGCCGGCACCGGTCGTGCCGGTACAAGCTTTCTGGTCCAATACCTCACGGCATGCGGCCTCGATACGCACCTCGCGAGAAATCCCGAAGATCGGCTCGATGAGAATGCCAATGCCGGACTTGAGGATTTCCCGACAGGCGACGCCAATCTTCCCTACGTCATCAAGTCTCCTTGGCTTTACGAATTTGTCGACGAACTGCTCGCGCGCGACGATATCCAAGTTGACGCCGTCATCATCCCCATGCGGGATCTTGTGGAAGCAGCCACGAGTAGAGTAGTAAACGAACTGCGTGCGCGTCTCGGGCGCGAAGACATTCCCGGTGAATTGACACGCTGGCACACGTGGGGGGTCGTGCCAGGGGGCACTGTCTATTCGTTGAACCCGATCGATCAGGCGCGCCTGCTGTCGATGGGATTCCACCAGGTCATTCATGCCTGTGTAAAGAAGCGAGTGCCGCTGATCTTCCTGGAGTTTCCGCGCTTCATCACTGACGGCAAATACCTCTATGAGCAATTGCGACCGGTCCTTGCCGGGATCGATGCTTCCGCAGCAATACGCGCCCACGCCCAAACCGCCCAGCCCGGCAAAGTGCGGATCGGTGGCGAACTCGCAAATTGGGCGAACATAGCAAAGGGTGACCTCTTTCCGAACTTCGATGCGCTTGATCGGGTAGCGCTTCACCGAGAGATTGCCAACGCGCGGCGCGATCGGGATATCCATCGCGCCGAAGCAGAACACTTAAGATCCCTCATCATCGATGTAGAGCAGAGACTGGGGGAGGGAATCCTTTCGAGCGCGCGAATCCAGTTGTTTGTGGATGAAGGCAATGGCTTTTCCGAGGAACACTCGTCAAGTCAAACTATCGATCCGAAAAAGCGATCCGCGAGATATGTCTTTAACGTCGATCGTGCCATCGACATCAAGACGTTGCGGCTCGATCCTATCGATGATTCTGCAGTCCTGGTCGTTGAAGATGCCATCCTCGTCGGGCCGAATGATTCGATCAGCTTGATGGGCAAGCTGACTTCCAATTGTTCATTCAGCGCCGACGGCATTCTCTATTTCGAGAGTAAAGACCCCCAGATTATCTTCGACGACATCCCGGTTAGTTTCTCAGACCAACACGGGGTCCGGCTTGAATTTCAGATTAACTTCCTCAAGACCGGCATAGACGCGCAGCTTGCCTGTGCGAAGCTCGCTTACCAGCACGGTGAAACCAGGACACGAGAGCTGGAAGCCGAGGTAACGCAGTTACAGGGGGCATTACATGCGCACATCAGCGCGCGCGAAGAACAGACCAGGTTGACGCAATCCCTTGAGGACGCTCATCGGCAAACCTTGAAGACGATGCAACTGGAACTCGCGCGACGCGACACCGAGCATGCAGCGTCGATGGAACTGCTGAAAGCACAATTCGAGACCGCAACGCGCAATTCGGACGAGCAGCATACCCGATTGACTCAATCTCTTGAGGATGCCCACCGGCAAACTTTGCAGGCATTGAAGCAGGATCTCGCACAACGCGACACTCAGCACAACGCGGCAATCGAATTGCTGAAAGCTCAGTTCGAAGCAGCAGCGCGCATTTCGGAAGAGCAGCAGACTGCGCTGGCGCAAGAATACAAAACGACAAACGCCACCTTAAAGGCATCCCATACAACCGCGCTTGAGCTTCAAGCGGAAAAGCAACGTGCTGCTCACGAATCGGCGATAGACTCCCTTCGCTCAGCCCATCAGAATGCCATTCGAGCAATTGAGGATCGGATTCGCGAGGTCATCGAACAGCAAATCGTTGAACTCGACGCGTTCGATAGTACGATTTTGAGTTGGTTCGCGATCGCTGAGTCCATGCTCGATCAATTCGACGGATTCACGGAATTGCAACGACTGCGGCCGATAGACGTAGCAGCAACCACTGAGCCGGATCTCCCTCAGCAGCCCGCCGTTCCCGAACTGTCAGACGCTCCGGCGACGCATTCGCTAGGCTTCCATAACGAACATGCTTCGTGCAATCCGGATGCACTGTCAACCGCTCTCACCAAACTAGCATCGGAATTTGCCCAATACGAGCCGAGTTCTCGCGGTAGCCAATCGAGTCTCGGCAAACGCTACCTCGCAGCTCTTACTTCGCTTCGACGCGATCACGCACATGCCGCGGAGCAGTTCGCGACTCGAAACCACCAACTGCTGACATGCCAACTGGAAAATCTTGCACAGGCAGAGCGGAAACACGGGAACGAGGTAAAGGACCTAATGGAACAGATCGAGGCACTTGAAGCAACCATTGAAACCATTCGGAAATGGAAGGGCTTCCGAATCGTCGCTTGGCTGAATGAGCGAAGCAAGTAAGCTCCCCAAAACGCGCTGCCGCGAGCCTGACGGGCGTCACAGAGCCGGCTAAAGTGAAGACGCGGCGCGACCGAGTGGCGTGCCTCAATCGGAACCGCTCTCCGTCGCGACAGCCCGGAATGGCGATGCCCCTGCCCCAGGACAACCATGTCAGGCCGTTCGGCACGACGATCGTCAACGACGACACATCGTCCGAATGCGGCGATCCAGTAAATCCCGACCATACTGACCAGGCGGCTCCGGACAAAAAGACGTGGCACCCCGCCACGCTTTTTGATTACCACGCTTTGTTAGAATGACTCCCCCGGCAACCGAGCCATCACCCATTCGCCCTACCCCGGACATCCCCGCATGAGTCTCTATCCGATCCTCCTATGCGGCGGCAACGGCAGCCGGCTGTGGCCGATGTCCCGCAGCAACTACCCGAAGCAGTATCTGAAGCTGGCGGGAGAACAAACCCTTGTCCAGCAGACCGTCCTTCGCGCGAGCGAAGTGCCCGGGGTCGCGCCTCCAGTCATTGTCGCGAACCACGCGCATCGTTTCATGGTTGCGGAGCAACTTCAGCACACCGGTATCAAGCCACGGGCGATCGTGCTGGAGCCGCTCGGCCGCAACACGGCACCAGCGATTGCCGTCGCGGCACGCATCGCGTTGCGCGACGATCCGGACGCGTTGCTTCTGGTGTTGCCGTCGGACCACATCGTCCAGAATCTGCCGGCATTTATCACGGCCGTCGACACCGCGGCCACGGTCGCAAAGCGCGGACATCTCGTCACATTCGGGATTCCCCCCAACGAGCCGCATACCGGATACGGTTATATCCGCCGCGGCGAAGCGCTTGAAACCGGCAACGGCGCTCACGCCGTCGACGCATTCGTCGAAAAGCCCGACCGTGAACGTGCTGCGGAATTCGTCAATGACGGCCGCTATTACTGGAACAGCGGCATGTTCCTGCTGAATGCATCGGTCTATCTCGACGAGATTGCGCAACATGCCCCTGACATCGCCCGACATGCAGCACAGGCACTCGATCGCGCGCAGCAGGACTATGATTTTCTGCGTCTCGATATCGAAGCATTCGGCGCTTGTCCGGACATCTCCATCGACTACGCCGTCATGGAAAAGACGAAACGCGCCGCCGTGGTCGCGGCTCCCGAACTCGGCTGGAGCGATGTCGGTTCGTGGAACGCGCTCGCCGATATTGCCGCGCGCGACGACCAAAACAATACTGTTTGCGGCGACATCTATACGGATACTGTCGCAAACTCCTACATCCGTGCGGAACACCGGATGGTCGCGGCGATCGGCGTCCGTGATGTCGTTGTAGTCGAAACTGCAGATGCCGTCCTGGTCGCGCATCGCGACCACGTCCAGGACGTCAAGAAGGTCGTCGAACAACTGAATCGTTCGGGACGGCTCGAATCAGTCACGCACCGTCGTGTCCCACGGCCGTGGGGCTCCTATGAAAGCATTGATGCCGGTGATCGCTTCCAGGTCAAGCGGATCATCGTCGCTCCTGGAGCACAACTGAGCCTGCAGATGCATCATCACCGCGCCGAACATTGGATTGTCGTGAAGGGCACGGCGCTTGTGACGAATGGCGATGCAGAAATCATCCTTACCGAGAACCAGTCAACGTATATCCCCCTCGGCACCCCACATCGGCTCAGAAACCCGGGCAAGATTCCGCTCGAACTGATCGAAGTCCAGTCAGGCTCGTATCTCGGCGAGGACGACATCGTCCGCTTCGAAGACACCTACGGCCGCGCAGCGTCGTAACTAGGACATTTTCCGGCTCAAAGCGCAGCCGGCGCCGATCTCGCATCGCAACGCGTAACGGCGGCACCGGACGAAAAAAAAGCGTGGCACTCGCCACGCTTTTTTACTGCACCGAGACGAGAACGAAACGCTCCCGCTCAACGCCCACCCGCCTTCGGCACATTATCCGACTGCTTCCCGCGCACCAGCTTCCACACCGCGCCGAGCGCGACCGGCACGATCGCCGCGCCGATCCCGACCAGCACGATCACGTTCAGGTACTGCCGGATGAACGGAATGTTGCCGAAGAAATAGCCGAGCAGCACGAGCAGTAGCACCCACACCAGCGCACCGATCACGTTGAACAACTGAAAGCGCGCCACGCTCATCGACGACGCCCCCGCGACGAACGGCGCGAACGTACGCACGACCGGGATGAAACGCGCGAGCACGATCGTCTTGCCGCCGTGCTTGTCGTAGAACGAGTGGGTCTTCTGCAGCGCGGCGCGATCGAGGAAGCGCTCGAGCACCGGGATATGCGTATTGAACACCTTCGGGCCGATCCAGCGGCCGATCAGGTAGTTCACGGTGTTGCCGGAAATCGCCGCGACGAGCAGCAGCACGATCAGCAGGCCAACGTTCATTTCGCCCGTCGCCGCGAACGCGCCGCCGATGAAAAGCAGCGAATCGCCGGGCAGGAACGGGAACACGACGAGCCCCGTCTCGCAGAACACGATCAGGAACAGGACCAGATAGACCCATGCGCCGTACTGCCGGATGAAATCGCCGAGGAAAGCGTCGATATGCAGGACAAGATTGACGAAATGAAGCAGCGTATCCAAATGCGATTCCTCGAAGGCGATGGGGCCGGAACGGCCGGAACCGGCCAGACATGGCCGAGGCGCCCGCCAGCCAAGGCGGCGCGTGCAACCCAGCGATGATACCGAAACTACCTTAAGGCTCCGTGAAAAAACGTAACGGCCGACTGCCCCGGCACGCGTTCGCCGCCTCGCTATAATTCGGCCATGTCCGATATCACCGAAACGGCCGCGGGCGCCGCGCCCGCCCCCGCCGCGCGCCCGCTGCGCGCGATCCAGCCCCTGCCCGACCAGCTGATCAGCCAGATCGCCGCCGGCGAGGTCGTCGAACGCCCGGCGTCGGTCGTCAAGGAGTTGCTCGAGAACGCGATGGACGCCGGCGCAACGACGCTGCGCATCGTGCTGGAAGAAGGCGGCGTCAAGCGCATCTCGATCACCGACGACGGCTGCGGGATTCCGCCCGACGAACTGGCGCTCGCGCTGATGCGCCATGCGACCAGCAAGATCCGCTCGCTCGAGGAGCTTGAGGCGGTCGCGACGCTGGGTTTTCGCGGTGAAGCGCTCGCGTCGATCGCGTCGGTCGCCGAGATGTCGATCACGAGCCGGACGGCCGATGCCGCGCATGCGATGAAGATCGATGCGCAGACGGGCGTGCTGTCGCCCGCCGCCGGCTCGGTCGGCACGACGATCGAGGTGCGCGAGCTGTACTTCAACACGCCCGCGCGGCGCAAGTTCCTGAAGAGCGAGCAGACCGAATTCGGCCACTGCCTGGAAATGATCCGCCGCGCGGCGCTCGCGCGGCCGGACGTCGCGATCTCGGTGCTGCACAACGGCAAGGCCGTCGAGCACTGGAATGCGACCGAGCCCGCGCAGCGCGTCGCGAAGATCCTCGGCGACGGCTTCGCGACCGCGCACCTGCCGCTCGACGAGCAGGCCGGCCCGCTCGCCGTCTACGGCTGCGCCGGCCTGCCGACCGCGAGCCGCGGGCGCGCCGACCAGCAGTATTTCTTCGTCAACGGCCGCTTCGTGCGCGACAAGCTGCTGACGCACGCGGTGCGCGCGGCCTACGAGGACGTGCTGCACGGCGACCGCTATCCGTCGTACGTGCTGTTCCTCGACCTGCCGCCCGAAGCCGTCGACGTGAACGTGCATCCCTCGAAGATCGAAGTGCGGTTCCGCGATTCGCGCTCGATCCACCAGTACGTGTTCCACGCGGTCCAGCGGGCGCTCGCGCGCCACGCGGGCGCGTCGCCGGAAACCGCCGCGGGCGGCCATGCCGCGCATATCGAGCCCGCCCCGCGCGGGCCGGCGTCGTTCCTCGACACGCCGCTCGGCCAGAGTGCGGGCGGCGCCGGCGGCATTGGCGGCAGCGGCTTCTCGTCGCCGTCGTCGTCATCATCGGCGGGCAACACGTGGATGCGCCAGGCGCGGATGACGCAGGGCACGCTGCCCGTCGCGCAGCCGCTCGCGCTCTACGACGCGCTGTTCGGCCGCAAGGACAGCGGCGCCGGCACGCCGGACGGCACGACGCTCATCGCGCGCGATTCGGCCGATTCGACCGACGCACCGGCCGCGCCGCTGCCGGGCTTCGCCGCGTCGCCGCTCGCCGCCGGCACGCACGACGAGCAGCCGCTCGGGTTCGCGCTCGGCCAGATCCACGGCATCTACGTGCTCGCGCAGAATGCGTACGGTCTCGTGATCGTCGACATGCACGCGGCGCACGAGCGAATCCTGTACGAACAGTTCAAGAACGCGCTCGCGGATCGCTCGGTCGCCGTGCAGTCGCTGCTGCTGCCGATCTCGATGACGGCCACGCCGGTCGAGATCGGCACGGTCGAGGAAGAGCGCGACACGCTCGAATCGCTCGGCTTCGACCTCGCGGTGCTGTCGCCGACGACGCTCGCGATCCGCGCGGTGCCGGCGCTGCTGAAGGATGCCGACCTGCAGTCGCTCGCGCGCGCGGTGCTGGCCGACCTGCACGCGTTCGGCGGCTCGCGGGTGCTCACCGAGCGCCAGCACGAACTGCTCGGCACGCTCGCGTGCCATCACGCGGTACGCGCGAACCGGCGCCTGACGCTCGACGAGATGAACGCGCTGCTGCGCCAGATGGAGGCGACCGAGCGCGCGGACCAGTGCAATCACGGCCGGCCGACCTGGTATCAGCTCACGCTGAACGATCTCGACCGCCTCTTCATGCGCGGGCAATGAGCGCTTCTTCGCAGTCCGCCCCGACGACGATCGCCTGCCTGCTCGGCCCCACCGCTTCGGGCAAGACGGCCGCGGCGCTGGCGCTCGCCGCGCGCCGCCCGATCGAGATCGTCAGCGTCGATTCGGCGCTCGTCTACCGCGACATGGATATCGGCACCGCGAAACCGTCGCGCGACGAGCGCGCGAGCGTGCCGCATCACCTGATCGACATCATCGACCCGGCCGACGCGTATTCGGCCGCGGAATTCCGCGCGGACACGCTGCAGCTGATCGGCGAGATCGTCGCGCGCGGCCGCACGCCGCTGCTCGCGGGCGGCACGATGCTGTACTACAAGGCACTGACGCACGGGCTCAACGACCTGCCGGGCGCCGACCCGGAAATCCGCGCGGCACTCGACGCCGACGCCGCGCGCGACGGCTGGCCCGCGCTGCACGCGCGGCTCGCGCAGGTCGATCCCGACACGGCCGCGCGGCTCGCGCCGAACGATTCGCAGCGGATCCAGCGGGCACTGGAAATCTTCATGTTGAGCGGGCAGCCGATGTCGGTGCTGCTCGCCGCGCCGCGCCGCACCGACGATGCGGCCGCCGCGTACCGCTTCGTGCCGGTCGCGCTCGAGCCGTCGGATCGCGCGGTGCTGCACGCGCGGATCGCGCAGCGCTTCGATGCGATGCTCGACGCGGGCTTCATCGACGAAGTCGAACGGCTGCGGCGCCGCGAGGATCTCCATCCCGACCTGCCGTCGATGCGTTGCGTCGGCTACCGGCAGGCGTGGGAATTCCTCGACGGCGATACCGACTACCGGACGATGCGCGACAAGGGCATCTTCGCGACCCGCCAGCTGTGCAAACGCCAGATCACGTGGCTGCGCGCGATGCCGGAGCGGATCGTAGTCGACTGCGTCGCGCCGGATTCGACGGCCCGCGCGCTCGACGCGCTCGAACGCGTCCTCGACGGCCGCACACCGGGCTGATGCGTCAGCCGGCCCGACGCGCCGCCAGGCGCGCGCGGGCGCCGTCGACGATCCATGCGATGCCGCGCTCGAACGCTTCGTCGCCGCTGCGCTCGCGCAGCGTGGCCCAGCCTTGCGCGAACAACGGATACTCGGCCGCATCCGGCAGCAGCGCATCGGCGTCGCCGTCCGGCCGCGCCTGCTCTTCCAGCACCCAGCCGACCACGAAGCGCCCGATCGCGACCATCACGTCGACCGCCTCGTCCGGCTTGAACCCCGCTTCACCGAGCAGCGCGATCTTGCGTTCGATCGAACTGAAATGCAGCGCGCGCGGCCGGGTGCCGGCATGCAGGCGCGCGCCGTCGCGGTAAGCGAGCAGCGCGCGGCGGAAACTGCGCGCATTCTCCGCGAGCCATGCATCCCATACTTCGCCCGGCTCCGGCAGCGACGCACCGTGGCGCTCCAGCATGATCGCCTCGGCCATCGCGTCGAGCAGCTCGGCCTTGTTCCTGAAATGCCAGTAAAGCGTCGGCGACTGCACGCCGAGCCGCTCGGCGAGCCGCCGGGTGGACAGTCCATCGATCCCCACTTCATCCAGCAGGTCGAGCGCCGCGCGCAATACCGTGTCGCGCGTCAGTCGCGCCCCTGTGTCCTTCATCTCTATCACCGATAGGGAAACTGTGGAATAATCCTAACTCTATCATCGATAGAGTTATTCCCTTGAATCCGTCCCTGATTGCCATTCTGGCCACGGTCCTGCTCGACGCGATCGGCGTCGGGGTCGTGATGCCGATCCTGCCCGGGCTGCTGCGCTCGCTCGCCGCCACCGGCAGCACCGACACCCATTACGGCGTCCTGCTCGCGCTGTACGCGTTCGCGCAGTTCCTGTGTGCGCCGCTGCTTGGCGCGCTGAGCGACCGTTTCGGCCGCCGCCCGGTACTGCTGGCGTCGCTCGCGGGCGCCGCGCTGGACTATCTGCTGATGGCGCTCGCGCCGACGCTCGCATGGCTTTACGTCGGGCGCTTGATCGCGGGCGTCACCGGCGCGAACGTCGCGGTCGCGACCGCGTACGTGACCGACGTGACGGCCGAACCCGACCGCGCGCGGCGCTTCGGCCAGCTCGGCGCGATGATGGGCATCGGCTTCATCGCCGGCCCGCTGATCGGCGGCCTGCTCGGCGCGCTGCACCTGCGTGCGCCGTTCGTCGCGGCCGCGTTGCTCAACGCGCTGAATCTCGTGCTCGTGTGGCGCGTATTGCCGGAATCGCGGCCGCGCTCGGCCGGGGGCGGCCGCACGGCTGGCGCGCTCAACCCGTTCGCGAACCTGCGCCGGCTGAGCGGCGCGCCCGCGCTCGCGCCGCTGGTCGGCATCTACGTGATCGTGGCACTCGTGTCGCAGGCGCCCGCGACGCTGTGGATCCTGTACGGCCAGGAACATTTCGGCTGGTCGACGCCGGTCGCGGGGCTGTCGCTCGCCGGTTACGGCGCGTGCCACGCGCTCGCGCAAGCGTTCGCGATCGGGCCGCTGATCGCGCGGCTCGGCGAGCGGCGCGCGCTCGCGCTGGGCCTTGCAGGCGATGCACTCGGGCTGGCGGTCATCGCGTTCGCGACCGCCGCGTGGGTGCCGTTCGCGCTGCTGCCGCTGTTCGCGGCCGGCGGCATGACGCTGCCGGCATTGCAGACGATGCTCGCACGGCAGGTCGACGATACGCGTCAGGGCGAACTGCAGGGCACGCTGGCGAGCGTGGCGAGCCTGATCGGCGTCGCGGGGCCACTGGTCGTCACCGCGACCTACGCGGCGACGCGCGCGACGTGGCCGGGGCTCGTCTGGGCTGCCGCCGCGCTGCTGTACCTGCTCGTGCCGCCGTTGCTGGCCGGCGCGCGCCCGGCGAACGCGCCGCGCGCATCCGCGTGAGCGTCGGCGCGCGCCGTCGCGTTCAGCCCGCGAGCGTGACGAGATTCGCGTCGCGCACGAGCTGCCAGCGGCCGCCGGCCTTGCGGAAGATCGTCAGCGTGTGGCCCGAGCGGCGGATCGTCTCGCCGCCCGGCGGCGTCGCGTCGATCTCGATGAAATTGCGCAGGTACGCCCAGTCGCCGATCACACGCAGTTCGTCGATCCGGTAGCGGCCGTCGATCTTTGGCGCGTGCTCCGCGCCGGCGTTCGCGTCGCGCGACGCGGCCGCGAACGCCGCCTTGTCGAACGGCGGCTTGCCGGCCACCATGAAGATCGCGTCGTCGGCGATCAGGTCCAGCACCGTCGCCAGATCGCCGCGCCGGCTCGACACGAACCAGTTGTCCACGAGTTCGCGGATTGCCCGTTCGTCTTCGGTCATCGTCGCCCCTCCTTCATCGGCCTGCGTCCATACAAACGCGGCGCCCGAAAAAAAAGCCGCCCGGTACGATACCGGGCGGCTTTCCGTGCTGCATTCTGCTGCTGCGATGCGCGTCAGACCACGACCGTCTGCGCCTCGCCTTCGCGGGTCGCACGCACGGTGCCGATCTTCCAAACCTGTTCGCCGGCGGCGGTCAGGTCGGCGATCGCCGCGTCGGCATCGGCCGCCGACACGATCACGGCCATGCCGATCCCGCAGTTGAACACGCGGTGCATTTCCGCGTCGGCGACGCCGCCGTGCTCCTGCAGCCACTTGAACAGCGGCGGCAGCGGCCACGCGTGCTGGTCGAGCTCGGCGGTGAGGCCCTCGCGCAGCACGCGCGGGATGTTCTCGACGAGGCCGCCACCGGTGATGTGCGCCATGCCCTTCACCGACAGCTTCTGCATCAGCGCGAGCAGCGGCTTCACGTAGATGCGCGTGGGCGCCATCAGCGCGTCGGCGAGCGAACGGCCGTGGAAATCGGCCGACAGGTCCGGGTTCGCGCGCTCGATGATCTTGCGCACGAGCGAGAAGCCGTTCGAGTGGATGCCGCTCGATGCGAGGCCGAGCACCACGTCGCCTTCGGCGATCGTGCTGCCGTCGATGATCTTGCTCTTCTCGACCGCGCCGACCGCGAAGCCGGCCAGGTCGTATTCGCCGTCCGGGTACATGCCCGGCATTTCGGCCGTTTCACCGCCGATCAGCGCGCAGCCCGACAGTTCGCAGCCCTGCGCGATGCCCTTGACGACGGTGGCGGCCGTGTCGACGTCGAGCTTGCCGCAGGCGAAGTAGTCGAGGAAGAACAGCGGCTCGGCGCCCTGCACGAGGATGTCGTTCACGCTCATCGCGACGAGATCCTGGCCGACCGTATCGTGTTTGTTCAGATGAAACGCCAGCTTGAGCTTGGTGCCCACGCCGTCGGTGCCCGACACGAGCACCGGCTCCTTGTACTTCTTCGGCACTTCGAACAGCGCGCCGAACCCGCCGATGCCGCCGAGCACGCCGTCGCGCAGGGTTTTCTTCGCAAAAGGCTTGATCTTGTCGATGAGCGCGTCGCCAGCGTCGATGTCGACACCTGCGTCGCGATAGGACAGACCCTGAGCGTCGGGAGCGGATTTCGGAGGATTCATGGGGGAATGCGAGAAGGTCGGTAAAATGCGATTTTACCCGAAGCCGGCCCGTTGGCCGGAATTCCCAGCACCGAATCGTCAGGGATTGCATCTTGGTCGACACGTCCCCGTTTTCTTCGCCACGCGAGCCGCGCCGGAACCCGCGCGCCGCCGTGCGTGCGGCCGCGTGGTCGAGCACCGGAGCCCTCCCCCGCGCGCGCCCGGCGTACGGCACGCGTTTTTCCAACCGATCTGCATTGTGACTGTTGTGTCCCGTCAACTGACGCTCGATCTCGGCACGCCGCCGCCCGCCACGTTCGACAACTTCATCATGAACGAGGAGAACGACGAGCTCGTCTCGCGCCTGCAGAAGCTCGATCTCGCGCTCGCGGCCGGCCCCGTGCCGGACCGGTCGTTCTATATCTGGGGCGAGCCCGGCAGCGGCCGCACCCACCTGCTGCAGGCGCTCGTGAGCGACGCGTCGTACGGCTATGCGCGCTACCTGACGCCGCAGAGCCCGCTCGGCGCGTTCACGTTCGACCCGCGCATCGGCATCTATGCGATCGACGACTGCGACCGGATGAGCGACACGCAGCAGGTCGCGCTGTTCAACCTGTTCAACGAAGTGCGCGCGCACCCGTCGAGCGCGTTCGTCGCCGCGGGCCCGGCCGCGCCGCTCGCGCTCGACGTGCGCGAGGACCTGCGCACGCGGCTCGGCTGGGGGCTCGTGTTCCACCTGTCGCCGCCGTCCGACGCCGGCAAGATCGCGGTGCTCAAGCTCGCGGCGAAGGAGCGCGGGATCGCGCTGACCGACGACATCGCCGCGTACCTGCTGACCCATTTCCGCCGCGACATGCCGAGCCTGATGGCCTTGCTCGACGCGCTCGACCGCTTCTCGCTCGAGCAGAAACGCGCGGTCACGCTGCCGCTGCTGCGCCGGATGCTCGCGCGTCCCGGCGACGACATCACACCACCGGGCACGGGCCCGAACCGCTTCGAGTAAAATGCGCTTCCATGACTAATCTGGCACTCTTTGACCTCGATCACACGCTGATCCCGACCGATAGCGACCACGAATGGGGTCGCTTCATGGTGAAGCTCGGCATCGTCGACGCGGAAAGCTTCTCGCGTCAGAACGACCAGTTCTTCGCCGACTACAAGGCCGGCCAGCTCGACATCCACGCGTACCTGTGCGCGATGCTCACGCCGCTCGCGAAGTATTCGCGCGCGCAGCTCGCGCAATGGCACGAGCAGTACATGCACGAGGTGATCCGGCCCGCGATGACGCCCGCCGCGCTCGAACTCGTGCGCCGGCACCTCGATGCGGGCGACCTGTGCTGCGTCGTGACGGCGACCAACGAATTCATCACGCGCCCGATCGCGACCGCGTTCGGCGTCGACACGCTGATCGCCTGCGAGGTCGAGACGACCGACGGCCACCCCGATTCCCCGTACACGGGCCGCCCGACCGGCACGCCGAGCTATCGCGAAGGCAAGATCGTGCGGACCGAAGCGTGGCTCGCGTCGCTCGGCAAGCACTGGGACGACTTCGAACACAGCTACTTCTACAGCGACTCGCACAACGACATCCCGTTGCTCGAGAAAGTCACCGACCCGATCGCGACCAACCCCGACGACACGCTGCGCGCGCATGCAAACGCGCGCGGCTGGCGCATCCTCGATCTCTTCTGAACGTCGTGATCAAAAAATTCATCCGCAAGCTGCTCGGCCAGGACGAAACCGAGCAAACGCCTCCCGCCGCGGCCCCGGCCGACGCAGCGGCCCCTGCTGCCCCGCGCACCCCGAAGGGCGCCCGCGGCGGCGGCGCGAAGAAACCGCGCAGCAACCATGAGCCGACCGTCGTGCCGGCCAGCGTGCACGGCATCAACCCGGCGCTGATCTCGAAGAACGCGGTGCGCGTGACCGACACGCTGCAGCAGGCGGGCTTTCGCGCGTTCATCGTCGGTGGCGCCGTGCGCGACCTGCTGCTCGGCATCGCGCCGAAGGACTTCGACGTCGCGACCGACGCGACGCCGACCGAGGTGCAGCGCCTGTTCCGCCGCGCGCGCCTGATCGGCCGCCGCTTCCAGATCGTGCACGTGCAGTTCGGCCAGGAACTGATCGAGGTGTCGACGTTCCGCGCGCTGGTCGACGCGCCGCCCGAGGCGGCCGCGGCCACGGCCGAACCGCCGAAGCGCCTGAAGCGCGACGAACTCGATCGCCGCACGCACGCGGTCGACGCGAGTGGCCGCGTGCTGCGCGACAACGTGTGGGGCGAGCAGCATGAGGACGCCGCGCGCCGCGACTTCACGATCAACGCGATGTACTACGACCCGTCGACGCAGACGGTGCTCGACTACCACGACGGGATGGCCGACGTGCGCGCCCGCCTGTTGCGGATGATCGGCGATCCGGCCACGCGCTTCCGCGAGGATCCGGTGCGGATGCTGCGCGTCGTGCGCTTCGCGGCGAAGCTCGGCTTCGAGATCGAACCGCATACGCGCGAGCCGATCCACGCGCTCGCCGACCTGATCAACAACGTGCCGGCCGCGCGCCTGTTCGACGAAATGCTGAAGCTGCTGCTGTCGGGCCACGCGCTCGCGTGCCTGCAGCGGCTGCGCAAGGAAGGGCTGCACCACGGGCTGCTGCCGCTGCTCGACGTCGTGCTGGAACAGCCGCAGGGCGAGAAGTTCATCACGCTCGCGCTGAACAACACCGACGCGCGCGTGCGCGCCGGCAAGCCGGTGTCGCCGGGCTTCCTGTTCGCGACACTGCTGTGGCACGACATGCGCCAGCGCTTCGAGCAATACACCGCCGCGGGCGAGATCCCGGTGCCGGCGCTCCATCGCGCGATGGACGATGTGCTCGACATGCAGACCGAGAAGCTCGCGATCCACAAGCGCTACTCGGCCGACATGCGCGAGATCTGGGGCCTGCAGCTGCGCCTCGAGAAACGCTCGGGCCGCAGCGCGATGCGGCTGCTGGAACACCAAAGGTTTAGAGCGGGGTATGATTTCCTCCTGTTACGCTGCGAATCCGGCGAGCTCGATGCGGAAGTCGGACAGTGGTGGACGGATTTCATCGAAGGCGACGCGGCCGCTCGCGAGGCATTGCTCACGCAGGGCGGCTCGAAGGAAAAATCGCCCCGCAAGCGGCGCCGCCGCGGCGGGGCGCGCAACCGCAAGCCGGGTGAAGGTGCCGCCGAGCAGGCACCGGATACCGCGGGCGATACCGCGAGCGGTTCCGACGACTGACGCGCGCGCCGGCGAACGACGTAGGAAGTGATGCCATGACGGTTGCATATATCGGACTGGGGGCGAATCTCGGCGATGCGCGCCAGACCCTGAAGGACGCGGTGGTGTGCCTCGCGCAGCAGCGCACCATCTCGATCCTCGGCAAATCGAGCCTGTATCGCACGGCGCCCTTCGAAGCGGGCGGCGACGATTACTACAACTGCGTCGTCAAGCTCGACACGACGCTGTCGGCTCGCGAGCTGCTCGCGCTCTGCCAGAAGATCGAACATCACTTCGGCCGCGAGCGCCCGTATCGCAATGCGCCGCGCACGCTCGACCTCGACATCCTGCTGTTCGGCGCCGATTCGATCGACGAGCCCGACCTGATCGTCCCGCACCCGCGCCTCACCGACCGCGCGTTCGCGCTCGTGCCGCTCGTCGAGATCGAGCCGGCGCTCGACATCCCCGCGCGCGGCCGGGCCGACGCCTTTCTCGCCGCCGTCGCGGATCAGCGCGTCGAAAAGGTGCAGACCTGCCAGTGCCTGATGCAAAAGGCGCTCGCTGCCGGCGAAGACGCCGACAAGACCCGCTGCCGATGAACGCCACTCCGCTGACCGTCACCGCGCCCGACCTGCGCGCCCCACACCGCTATCTCGTGATCGAAGGCCCGATCGGTGTCGGCAAGACGACGCTCGCGCGCCTGCTCGGCGAGCGCTGGTCGATGCAGACGCTGCTCGAGCGCCCGCAGGACAACCCGTTCCTCGAACGCTTCTACCGCGACACCGCGCGCTACGCGCTGCCGGTCCAGCTGTCGTTCGCGCTGCAGCGCGCGCAGCAGGCGCGCGAGCTGATCGGCGCGCTCGACACGGGCCGCCCCGTCATCGCCGATTTCATGCCGCAGAAGAACGACATCTTCGCGCGGCTGAACCTGCCGGAAGACGAGTGGCAACTGTATCGCTCGGTCGCCACGCACGTCGACGTGCCGCAGGCGCCGTCGCCCGATCTCGTCGTCTATCTGCAGGCGAGCCCCGAAGTGCTGTTCTCGCGCATCCAGAAGCGCGGGCTGCCGATGGAACTGCAGATCAGCGACGCGTACCTGCGCTCGCTCGTCGACGCGTACAACGAATTCTTCTACCACTACGACCGCACGCCGGTGCTGACGGTCGCAGCCGAACACCTGAACCCGCTGGATTCCCCCGAAGATCTCGCCCTGCTGGTCGAGCGCATCGAGACGATGCGCGGCCGCAAGGAATTCTTCGTCAAGGGCGAGACGACGCGCTGACGCGTCCCGCCTGTCGCTCTTCACCCATCGACCCGGATTTCCCATGACCTATCTCCAGGAATCGAGCCGGCCTGCCGTGACGGTACCCAAGCTGCAGGCAATGCGCGACGCCGGCGAGAAGATCGCGATGCTCACCTGCTACGACGCGAGCTTCTCCGCGCTGCTCGATCGCGCCGGCACCGACGTGCTGCTGATCGGCGATTCGCTCGGCAACGTGCTGCAGGGCCACACGACCACGCTGCCGGTGTCGCTCGACGACATCGCGTACCACACCGCGTGCGTCGCGCGGGCCCAGCCGCGCGCGCTCGTCGTCGCCGATCTGCCGTTCGGCACGTACGGCACGCCGGCCGAGGCGTTCGCGAATGCAGTCAAGCTGATGCGCGCCGGCGCGCAGATGGTCAAGCTCGAAGGCGGCGAATGGCTCGCCGATACGATCCGCTTCCTCGTCGAGCGCTCGGTGCCCGTCTGCGCGCACCTCGGCCTCACGCCGCAATCGGTGCATGCGTTCGGCGGCTTCAAGGTCCAGGGCAAGACCGAAGCCGGCGCCGCGCAGCTGCTGCGCGATGCGCGCGCGATCGAGGATGCCGGCGCGCAACTCGTCGTGCTCGAAGCCGTGCCGACGCTCGTCGCGTCCGAAGTCACGCACATGCTGAAGATTCCGACGATCGGCATCGGCGCGGGCGTCGACTGCTCGGGGCAGGTGCTCGTGCTGCACGACATGCTCGGCGTGTTCCCCGGCAAGCGGCCGCGTTTCGTGAAGGATTTCATGCAGGGGCAGCCGAACATTCAGGCGGCCGTCGAAGCCTACGTGCGCGCGGTGAAGGATCGGTCGTTCCCCGGCCCCGAACACTCGTTCTGACGTAGAAGCCCGGATGTAAAAAAGCGCGGCGCCCTTTGCGGGGCGCCGCGCTTTTTTGCGTGCAGCATGGACGACCGGCTCGCGGCTCCAGCGCCTGCCCCGTCGCGTCGTTACTTCAGCACCGCGTCGAGCGCACCGCGCAGTGCATTGGTCAGCAGCAGCCCCTGCGCGCGCGCCAGATCATCGCAGGTCACGACGCGCTCGACCGCCCCGAATGCGGGATCGTCGAGCAGCACGCCGCGCATCACGCCCGGCAGCACGCCGGACGCCAGCGGCGGCGTCACCCACTGGCCATCGAGCTTCACGAACAGGTTCGAGCGCCCGCCTTCCGTCACCTCGCCGCGCTCGTTGACGAACAGCATGTCGAACCCGCCGAGCGCCTCCGCCGCCTGCCACGCGCGGTCGTATTCGGCGCGGCGCGTGGTCTTGTGCAGCAGCAGCGCATCGCTCGCGCGGGTCGGCGCGAAGCCGTGGGCCGACGCGAGCATCGCGCCGACCGGCCCCGCCGGCAGCGGCTTGAGCGGCGCGGCGACGATCTCGATCGTGCCGTCCTTCGCCAGCGCGAGCTTCATCCGGTACGCGCCGTTGCCGTCGAGCGCCGCGCAGCGTGCATCGATCTCGCGACGCAACGCGTCGGCGTCGAAGCGGAAGCCGAACGCATCGGCGCTGCGCTGCAGCCGCGCAAGATGACGATCGAGGTGGCGGATGCCGTCCGCCCGCGTGGCGGCCGTCGTTTCGAACAGCTGGAAGCCGGGATCGGCATCCGTCAGGAATCGCGCTTTCAATTCGCACTCCGCATATTCGTCGGCCGCGACGCTGTCGAGCACGATGCCCGCGCCGACGCCCATCGTGCCACGCCGCCGGCCGGCGGTCGCCGTTGCCGCGTCGCGCGTGGCGCTCGTCGCGACGGCATCGGCTGCGACCGCCTCGAGCGTCAGCGTCCGGATCGCGACCGACAGGCAGAAATCGCCGCAACCGGGCGCGCCGTCGGGTACTGCAGCGCCTGTCGGCGCGGCCTCGTCCTGCGGCGCATCGAGCCAGCCGATCGCGCCCGTATAGAGCCCGCGCGGCGTCGACTCGATCGTGTCGATCAGCTGCATCGTCTTGTACTTCGGCGCACCGGTGATCGACCCACACGGAAACAGCGCGCGCAGCATCTGCGCGAACGTCGTGCCGTCGCGCCAGCCGGCTTCGACCGTCGACGTCATCTGCCACACCGACGCATAAGGCTCGACGGAGAACAGCGCCGGCACCTTGACGGTGCCCGTGCGCGCGATCCGCGACACGTCGTTGCGCAGCAGGTCGACGATCATCACGTTTTCCGCGCGGTTCTTCGGATCGCTCGCGAGGAACGCGGCGGCCGCCGTGTCTTCACGTGGATCGGCCGAACGCGGCGCGGTGCCCTTCATCGGCCGCGCACGCAGCACGTCGCCGTGCTTCTCGACGAACAGTTCGGGCGAGCACGATACGACCCATGCGCCGGCCGGCAGCGCGATCAGCGCGCCGTAGCGCACCGGCTGACGCGCGCGCAGCCGCCGGTACAGCGCGAGCGGCGTGCCGAACACGTCGAAATTCAGCCGGTACGTGTAATTGACCTGATACGAATCGCCTGCGCGCAACGCGTCGTGCACCGCGGCGATCGCCGCGTCGAATGCATCGCGCGACACACTCTTCGCGACATGCGCGACACCGGCGATCGACGGCGTGCCGCCGCCGTCCTGCTGCGCGAGCCACGCATCGACTTCGTCGCGCGACAGCCGCTCGCAGCGCGCATACAGCAAAAAGCGCAGCGGGGCATCGCCCGGCTGCGCCCGTTGCAGGTTGCGTCCGAATGCGTAATCGCCGACGACGACCGCATGCAGCCCGTCGCGCAGATCCTGCGCGAGCGCCGCATCGACCGCGTCGAGCTGCGCCGGGTCCGTGCACACGCGCTCGCGCACGAAGCCCGAATACAAACGACTCGACCGCGCGGACGCGGTCGAGTCGCAATCGTCCAAGAGCGCGAACGACGCGCTCTCGTTGCCTTCAGTCATGCTTTACTCGAAGAAGCTCTTCACACGGTCGAACCAGCTCTTGCTCTGCGGGCTGTGACGCGCGCCGCCCTCGGCCAGCGACTTCTCGAACTGCTTGAGCAGATCGCGCTGCTGGTCGGTCAGCTTCACGGGCGTCTCGACCTGCACGTGCACGTACAGATCGCCCGCAATGCTCGAGCGCAGCCCCTTGATGCCCTTGCCGCGCAGGCGGAACGTCTTGCCCGACTGCGTGCCTTCCGGCACCGGGAACGACGCACGGCCGGCCAGCGTCGGCACCTCGATCTCGCCGCCGAGCGCGGCGGTCGTGAACGGGATCGGCATCTGGCAATGGAGATCGTCGCCGTCGCGCTCGAACACCGAGTGCGGCTTGATGTGGATCTCGACGTACAGGTCGCCCGGCGGCCCGCCGTTGATGCCCGGCTCGCCGTTGCCGGCCGAACGGATCCGCATCCCGTCGTCGATCCCGGCCGGGATCTTCACTTCGAGCGTCTTGGTTTCCTTCACCTTGCCCGACCCGTGGCAATGCGCGCACGGCTCGGGGATGTAGGTACCCGTGCCGTGGCACTTCGGGCAGGTCTGCTGGATGCTGAAGAAGCCCTGCGACATGCGCACCGTGCCCTGGCCGTGACAGGTCGGGCAGGTTTCCGGCTTCGTGCCGGGCTTCGCCCCCGACCCGTGACAGACTTCGCACGACACCCAGCTCGGCACGCGGATCTGCGTGTCGTAGCCGTGCGCGGCCTGCTCGAGCGTGATTTCCATGCTGTAGCGCAGGTCGGCGCCGCGATACACCTGCGGGCCGCCGCGGCCGCCGCGCGCGGCGCCACCCGCGGCCTGGCCGAAGATGTCGCCGAAGATGTCGCCGAAGGCATCCGCGAAGCCGCCGAAGCCCTGTGCGCCCGCACCGCCCATGTTCGGATCGACGCCCGCGTGGCCGTACTGGTCGTACGCAGCCCGCTTCTGGCCGTCCGACAGCATTTCATAGGCTTCCTTCGCCTCCTTGAAATGCTCTTCCGCATCCTTGCTGTCCGGATTGCGGTCAGGGTGATACTTCATCGCAAGCTTGCGATATGCCTTCTTGATTTCGTCGTCGCTCGCATTCTTCGCGACGCCCAGAACCTCGTAGTAATCCCGTTTCGCCATATCGATTCACTGTGCCGCCACGCATCGCGCACGCGGCGGCTCCTTTCGCCCGCAGTAAAGTCTCTCGACTCGTCTGGCGCTGCACCGTCCGCGGACGGCTCGCGCAGCACCCGCCAAAAAACAAATGTGCCCGGAGGGCCGCAAGGCCCGCCAGGCGTGGAGTCGATCCGGCCATCCGGAAGGAAAGACAGACCGCTTGTCAGCCGCGCCGCGCGCGTTTCGCGCGCGGCGTACGGTGCCATTGCAACCCGGCTCAGTCCTTCTTCACTTCCTTGAACTCGGCGTCGACGACGTCGTCGGCAGCCTGTTGCGCACCGCCCGCATGGGCCGCGCCTTCCGCTGCACCGGCCGCGCCGGCGGCACCCGCCTGCTGGGCCTGCATGTCGGCGTACATCTTCTCGCCGAGCTTCTGCGAGACCTTGCCGAGCTCCTCGACCTTCGCGTCGATCGCCGCCTTGTCGGCCGACGTGTCCTTCAACACGTCCTCGAGCGACTTCAGCGCGGCTTCGATCGCTTCCTTCTCGCCCGCGTCCAGCTTGTCGCCGTACTCGGTCAGCGCCTTCTTCGTGCTGTGCACCAGCGCGTCGCCCTGGTTGCGCGAATCGGCCAGCTCGCGCAGCTTGTGATCTTCCGCTGCGTTCGCTTCCGCGTCCTTGATCATCTGGTCGATTTCAGCCTCGGACAGGCCCGAGTTCGCCTTGATCGTGATCTTGTTTTCCTTGCCGGTCGCCTTGTCCTTCGCGCCGACGTGCAGGATGCCGTTCGCGTCGATGTCGAAGGTCACTTCGATCTGCGGCACGCCGCGCGGTGCCGGCGGGATGCCTTCGAGGTTGAACTCGCCGAGCAGCTTGTTGCCCGCTGCCATTTCGCGTTCGCCCTGGAACACCTTGATCGTCACGGCGCCCTGGTTGTCGTCCGCCGTCGAGTACACCTGGGCGTGCTTCGTCGGGATCGTCGTGTTCTTGTTGATCATCTTCGTCATCACGCCGCCGAGCGTCTCGATACCGAGCGACAGCGGGGTCACGTCGAGCAGCAGCACGTCCTTGCGGTCGCCCGACAGCACCTGGCCCTGGATCGCCGCGCCGACCGCGACGGCTTCGTCCGGGTTCACGTCACGGCGCGGATCCTTGCCGAAGAACTCCTTCACCTTCTCCATGACCTTCGGCATGCGCGTCTGGCCGCCGACCAGGATCACGTCGTCGATGTCCGACACCTTGACGCCTGCGTCCTTGATCGCGATACGGCACGGTTCGATCGTGCGCTCGACGAGATCTTCCACCAGCGCTTCCAGCTTCGCGCGGGTGATCTTCAGGTTCAAGTGCTTCGGGCCCGACGCGTCCGCCGTGATGTACGGCAGGTTGATTTCGGTCTGCTGGCCCGACGACAGCTCGATCTTCGCCTTTTCGGCGGCTTCCTTCAGGCGCTGCAGCGCGAGCACGTCCTTCGACAGGTCGACGCCCTGCTCCTTCTTGAACTCGCCGATGATGTAATCGATGATGCGCTGGTCGAAGTCTTCGCCGCCGAGGAACGTGTCGCCGTTGGTCGACAGCACTTCGAACTGCATTTCGCCGTCGACGTCCGCGATCTCGATGATCGACACGTCGAACGTACCGCCGCCGAGGTCATACACGGCGATCTTGCGGTCGCCCTTCTCGGCCTTGTCGAGGCCGAACGCGAGCGCCGCCGCGGTCGGCTCGTTGATGATCCGCTTGACTTCGAGGCCCGCGATGCGGCCGGCGTCCTTGGTCGCCTGGCGCTGGCTGTCGTTGAAGTACGCCGGCACCGTGATCACGGCTTCCGTGACCGGCTCGCCGAGGTAGTCTTCGGCGGTCTTCTTCATCTTGCGCAGCACTTCGGCCGAGACCTGCGGCGGCGCGAGCTTTTCGCCGTGCGCTTCGACCCATGCGTCGCCGTTGTCGGCCTTGATGATCGAGTACGGCATCAGGCCGATGTCCTTCTGGACTTCCTTCTCTTCGAAGCGGCGGCCGATCAGGCGCTTCACCGCGAACAGCGTGTTCTTCGGGTTGGTCACCGACTGGCGCTTGGCCGGCGCGCCGACGAGCACTTCGTTGTCGTCCATGTACGCGATGATCGACGGCGTGGTGCGCGCACCTTCCGAGTTCTCGATGACCTTGACCTGGTTGCCTTCCATGATGGCGACGCACGAGTTCGTGGTGCCGAGGTCAATACCGATGATCTTTCCCATTTTTTCCTAATCTCCAGAAATGCTTGTTTGCTGCGCGAAACGCCGCGTTTTTGGGCGGTTTCGCACGCCAGAATTCAACTCTGTTCCCGAAATGCGTCCGTCCGATCCGTTTTCAAGACCGGACGAGCGATGCGGATATTAAATTTTTTCAATCGCCGCCGGCTAGCGGATCGTGTGGGCCATCGGTGCCGTCGCCGGCCGGCGCACCGGCCGCCGCGGCGATCTTCGCGCGTGCCGCCGCGACGGCTGCCCGGAACTGCGCGAGGCCATGCCAGCCCGTCGCGCGGCCGAGCCGCTTGCCGCGGTGGAAGAAGAACCACGTCGGCACGCCGTGCAGCCCGAAGCGGCGCCCCAGCTCGCGATGTTCGTACACGTTGCAATGGAACCACTTCAGGCCGAGCGCACGGATGGCATCGGGCTGCGCGAGCATCGCCTTCTTCGCGATCTCGCAGTTGAAGCAGTCGACGCCCCAGAAGAACACCACCGCCAGCGCATCGCCCGCGCCATCGATGGCCGCGTCGAACGTGCCGGCGTCGAGCGCCTGCATGTCGAACGCGTCGAACGCGGCCGGATCGACGCCGGCGGGCACCATTTCCGCTGCCTTACTTCGACTGCGCGACGGTGACGAGCGCCGGGCGCAGCACGCGGTCGGCGATCATGTAACCCTTTTGCAGCACGGTGACGACGGTGTTCGGCTCCTGCTCGGCCGGCACCATCGAAATGGCCTGGTGCTGGTGCGGATCGAACTTCTCGCCGACCGGGTTGATCGCGACGACGCGGCCCTTCTCGAGCGCGCTCGTCAACTGGCGCAGCGTCAGCTCGACGCCTTCGCGCACCTTCGCGATGTCGCCGGAGGTATCGCTGACGGCCGCTTCCAGGCTGTCCAGCACGGGCAGCAGGTGTTCCGCGAAGCTCTCGATCGCGAACTTGTGCGCCTTCGACACGTCGTCCTGCGCGCGGCGGCGCACGTTCTCGGTCTCGGCCTTCGCCCGCAGGAAGCTTTCCTGGAGCTCGGCGACCTTGGCTTGAGCCTCCGCGAGCGCCGCGTCGGCGGCTTCGGCGGCGGGTGCGGCGCCTTGCGCCGCCTGCTTCTCGCTGCCGATGTCTTCGGCCGATGGGGTAGCCGGGTTCTCTTGCGTGTTTTCCATGTCGCTGAAAGTCGATTAGAGGTTGAAGCCAAATCGGCAACCGCCGGACGTATACCCGGCGGCACCGCACATTACTGGTGCAAATAAGGGCGAAAACTGCGATTTCAAGAGGGTCATTCGCCGGCATTCGCCAATGCCGCGAAACAACCGCGCATTTTCCGGTGCAGGCGTCGCATAGTCCGCCGGATCGGGCGAAACGGCCTGTAACAACGCTTACCCGGCAAGGACTAGCTCCGCACAGGCCGGCTGCACTACACTCCATTCAAGCGTCGGAAAGCGTGTTTACCCTGAGCTGACCGCCGCCTGACATCCACCTGGCGCCGTTTTCACCCTTGTTCTCGAGGGGAGTACCGTGAAACTGACCTTTGCGATATCGGTGGTCGCGCTGGTACTCATTGCCGGCACCACCACCATCTGCCTGTCGGGAGCCGTCACCGACCGCACGACCGAGTACGGAAGCGCGCGGGCGACGTTCGACCAGATGTTCAGCTCCCACCAGAAAATCTGTCGATGATGCGCCGGTCGCGCTTCGTCGGCCGGCCGTGCAGTTCGGCCGCCGGCTCGCGATACGTGCGGCGCCGCTCCAGTTCGGCGAGCCGCGCGGCCCGCCCCGCTTCCGTTTCCTCGTAGAGCGTCTGCGCGACGCTCGCGGGCCCGCGCACGTCGCATACGCCCAGCACGGCAATGTGCCAGACGATGCCGTCGATCGCAATCTCGACCTCGTCGCCCACCCGCACGTCCTTCGCCGGCTTGACCGCCGCGCCGCCGATCTTCACGTGGCCCTTGTCGACCGCGTCGGTCGCGAGCGAGCGCGTCTTGAAGAACCGGGCCGCCCACAGCCATTTGTCGATGCGCAGCTTCGCGCCCGGCTCGGTGGAAATCTTGTAGTTCATGATCAGTTGACCGGTTCGGGCTGCGCAGCCTTGACGGGCCAGCCCTGCAGATTCTCCGCGACGATTTCGCCGAGCGCGCCGATCCATGCGGACGCGCCGTTCAGGCACGGAATGCGGTGGAAGGTCTTGCCGCCGCCCGCAAGGAACTCGTCGCGCACTTCCATGCCGATTTCCTCGATCGTCTCCAGGCAATCGGCCGTGAAGCCGGGACAGAACACGTCGGCCCGCCGCACGCCGGCCTCGCCGAATTCGCGCAGCGTCGGCGCGGTGTACGGCTGCAGCCATTCGGCCTTGCCGAAGCGCGACTGGAACGTGACGCGGCACTCGGTGGTCGACAGCCCGAGCGCGGCCATCAGCAACGCGCCCGTTTGCTGGCACTGGTCGTGATACGGATCGCCGAGGTCGAGCGTGCGCTTCGGCACGCCGTGGAAGCTCAGCACCAGCTTGTCACCGGCCGCGAAATCGGGCCGGCCGTGCTGCGCCCAGTACTGGCGCACCTGCTCGGCCAGCGCGTGGATATAGGCCGGATGGTCGGCATAGTGCCGCACCGTGCGCACTTCCGGCTGATTGCGCATGCGCGCGAGCGCGTCGAACGCGGCATCGAATGCGGTGGCCGTGGTCGACGCCGAGTATTGCGGATACATCGGCATCAACAGCACGCGCTCGACGCCCGCGCGCTTGAACTGGGCAAGCGCGTGCGAAATGTTCGGGCTGCCGTAGCGCATCGCGTAGTCGACCGTCACGTGATAGCCGTTCGACGTGAGCAGATGCCGCACGCTGTCGGTCTGGCGCTCGGTGTACACGCGCAGCGGCGAACCCTCGGGCATCCAGACGGCCGCGTACTTCTTCGCGGACGCGCGGCCGCGCAGCGGCAGGATCAGCGTGCGCAGCAGCACCTGCCAGACGGCCTGCGGGATTTCGACGACCCGCGGATCCGACAGGAATTCGGCCAGATAGCGCCGCACCGCGCGCGGCGTGGGCGCGTCGGGCGTGCCGAGATTGATCAGCAGCACACCGATGCGGTGGGCGGCCGCGACGCTCGAAGGCGGCTCAAGATCGAAACGCATGGGCAAGAACGTGCTCGGGGCACGGGACCGGACGGCCCTCAATTATAGCGGGCCGCCCCATGCCGTTCGGCCGACTGTCGCCGCGAGCGGCGCCGCGGCACGATAGCGGGGCGGGATCGAGACGGTGATTGCCTGCAATCGCCGGCGATCGCGGGTTATTGCTGGCTCAGCGTGAGCGACAGCAGGCGCGCGGTGATGTCGACGATCGGTATCACGCGGTTGTACGCCATGCGGGTCGGGCCGATCACGCCGAGCGTGCCGACGATCTTGCCGTTCACCTCGTATGGTGCGGTCACGACGCTCATTTCCTCGATCGGCACGAGCGTCGATTCGCCGCCGATGAAGATCTGCACGCCCTGGGCGTGGCTCGATACGTCGAGCAGTTGCAGGAGGCCCGTCTTTTGGTCGAATACGTCGAACAGCTTGCGCAGCCGCGCCATGTCGGACGAAAGGTCCGCCACTTCGAGCAGGTTGCGCTCGCCGGAAATCAGCACGGTGTCCTCGGTGTCGGGCACCTCGGTGCTGGCCGTCACGGCCGCGTGCATCAGCGTCGTCATGTCGCCGCGCAACTGGTCGATCTCGTCGCGCAGGCGGCGGCGCACCTCGTCGAACGACAGGCCGGCGAAATGCGCATTGATGTAGTTGGACGCCTCGGTCAGCTGCGACGGCGAATAGTCGCGCGGCGTCGCGAGCATGCGGTTCTGCACGTCGCCCTCGGGCGTGACGATGATCAGCAGGATGCGCTTGTCGGACAGGCGCATGAACTCGATCTGCTTGAACACGTGGCTGCGGCGCGGCGTCAGCACGACGCCCGCGAACTGCGACAGGTTCGACAGCACGCTCGCGGCGGCCGCGACCACCCGCTGCTGCGGCTCGCCGGCCTGCAGCGTGTTCTGCACCTGGCGCGCGACGGCCTCGGCGTCGATCGGCGCCTCGACCGTCAGCATCGTATCGACGAACAGCCGGTAGCCGCGCGGCGTCGGAATGCGGCCGGCCGACGTGTGCGGGCTCGACACGAGGCCGAGCTCCTCCAGGTCGGACATCACGTTGCGGATCGTCGCCGGGCTCAGCTCGAGCCCGGAGTAACGGGACAACGTGCGCGATCCGACTGGCTGACCGTCGGCGATATACCGTTCGATCAGGGTTTTCAGGAGGGTTCGTGCGCGAGGATCTAGCATGGTGGAAAATTTTAGCGCAACCGCGCGACCGCGGCGAGTACCGTCCGCCACCGTTGCGCGGGCCGGCCCGATCCGGCCCCGTCGGTGCACAGCCGGTTCTTTTCGTCAACGAGCTATGGTGTAATGCCGGCATGAAAACCGGTAATCAGTTCAATACTGTCGCGCTCGTCGGCCGGAGCAACACGCCCGGCATCGCCGAGCCGCTCGCCACGCTGGCGGACAGCATCGCCACGCTCGGCTTCGAGGTTGTCTTCGAAGGCGATACCGCGCGGGAAATCGGCATCGCCGGCTACCCGGCGCTCACCCCGGCCGAAATCGGGGCGCGAGCGGACGTGGCGATCGTGCTCGGCGGCGACGGCACGATGCTCGGCATCGGCCGCCAGCTCGCGCCGTACCGGACACCGCTGATCGGGATCAACCACGGGCGGCTCGGCTTCATCACCGACATCGCGGCATCCGACATGCAGGCGCTCGTCCCCGTGATGCTGGCCGGCAAGTTCGAGCGCGAGGAGCGCTCGCTGCTCGAGGCGCGAATCGTGCGCGACGGCGAACCGATCTACCACGCGCTCGCCTTCAACGACGTCGTCGTGAACCGCAGCGGCTTCTCCGGGATGGTCGAGCTGCGCGCGTCGGTCGACGGCCGCTACATGTACAACCAGCGCTCGGACGGGCTGATCGTCGCGACGCCCACTGGCTCGACCGCGTATGCGCTGTCGTCGGCTGGCCCGATCCTCCATCCGCAGTTGGCGGGCATCGTGCTCGTGCCGATCGCGCCCCACGCGCTGTCGAACCGGCCGATCGTGCTGCCCGACGATTCGAAGATCGCGATCCAGATCGTCGGCGGCCGCGACGTCAACGTGAACTTCGACATGCAGTCGTTCACGTCGCTCGAACTGAACGATACGATCGAGGTGCGCCGCTCGAAGCACACGGTGCCGTTCCTGCACCCGATCGGCTACAGCTACTACACGACGCTGCGCAAGAAGCTGCACTGGAACGAACACGCATCGAACGAAGACGACAAGGCGTCCTGACGCCGCTGCTCCCGACACCATGCTCCGCCACCTCTCGATCCGCGACTTCGTCATCGTCGCCGCGCTCGATCTCGAATTCGACAGCGGCTTTTCCGTCTTTTCCGGCGAAACCGGCGCCGGCAAATCGATCCTGATCGACGCCCTCGCCCTCGCGCTCGGCGAACGCGCCGACGCGAGCGTCGTGCGCACCGGCTGCGGCCGCGCCGACATCACGGCCGAATTCACGCCGCACGACCGCGTCGCGCGCTGGCTCGACGAACACGCGTTCGACGCCGAGGACACCGTGATGCTGCGCCGCGTGATCGACGCGAACGGCCGGTCGCGCGCGTTCATCAACGGCACCAGCGCGACGCTCGCGCAACTGCGCGAGCTCGGCGAGATGCTCGTCGACATCCACGGCCAGCACGCGCACCAGCTGCTGATGCGGCCCGACGCGCAGCGCGAGCTGTTCGACACGCACGCGGGGCTCGTCGCCGATGCCGCGAACGTCGCGCGCGCATGGCGCGTGTGGCGCGACGCGACGCAGGCGATCGATGCCGCGAAGGCGCACGAGCGCGAATTGCAGCTCGAACGCGAAAAGCTCGCGTGGCAGCTCGCCGAGCTCGACAAGCTCGCGCCGCAAGCCGGCGAATGGGATGAAGTCAGCAACGAACACAAGCGCCTGTCGCATTCGGCGAACCTGATCGAAGGCGTGCGCGGCGCGCTCAACGCGCTGTCCGAGTCAGACGACGCGATGCTCGCGCAGCTCGGCGCGATCGTGTCGAAGCTGCGCAGCCTGGCCGACTACGACACCGCGCTCGGCGATGCGCTCGCGTCGCTGGAGCCGGCCGAGATCCAGTTGCAGGAAGCCGTCTATTCGCTGTCGCACTACGCGCAGCGCGTCGATCTCGACCCAGAGCGGCTCGCGCAGGTCGAAGCGCGGCTCGACGCGCTGCACTCGACCGCCCGCAAGTTCCGGCTGCCGCCCGATACGCTGCACGAAGAGCATGCGGCGCGCCGCGCGCAGCTCGCCGCGCTCGACGCGGCCGCCGATCTCGGCGCGCTCGAGGCCGCGCAGGCGAAGGCGCGGGAAGCCTATCTCGCCGACGCCAAACGCCTGTCGAAAGCGCGCGCGCAGGCCGCGAAGGCGCTCGGCACGGCCGTCACGGCCGGCATGCAGGAATTGTCGATGGCGGGCGGAAGCTTCGAGGTCGCGCTCGTGCCGCTCGCCGACGGCGGCCCGCACGGGCTCGAACAGGTCGAATTCCGCGTGGCCGGGCACCCGGGCGTGCCGCTGCGGCCGCTCGCGAAGGTCGCGTCGGGCGGCGAGCTCGCGCGGATCAGCCTCGCGCTCGCGGTGATCGCCAGCGCGGCGAGCCCGACGCCGACGCTGATCTTCGACGAAGTCGACACGGGGATCGGCGGCGGCGTCGCCGAAGTGGTCGGCCGCCTGCTGCACCAGCTCGGGCGCGACCGCCAGGTGTTGTGCGTGACGCACCTGCCGCAGGTCGCCGCGCGCGGCGACCATCATTTCCAGGTGGCGAAGGGCGCCGACGAGCGCGGCGGCACGGTATCGACCGTTGTTGCGCTCGACCGCGCGAACCGGATCGAGGAAGTCGCGCGGATGCTCGGCGGGCTCGAAATCACGGCCACCACACGCAAGCACGCGAAGGAAATGCTGGCGGCCTGACGCGCGGCGGGAGCGGCCCGTCCCGCGCAAGCCGAACGGGCTCGCCCCTTCGATTCAGGGCGGTACGCGGATCGATGCCGCGCCCGCCCTGCTTTCTTCAAACGGCCGTTTCAACCGCGCCGAATACGCGTGTCCACAACGCCGTCACGGCCGCCCGCTCGTCGGCCACCACCGCCGGGTCGACGCGCGCCTTCTCCATCCCGTCGAGCCGCAGCTTGTGCTGCAGCTTCCGGTACTTGCGGTACGCCGCGCCGACGCGCTCGGCCTCGTCCTCGCCCATCAGCCCGAAGCGCGCGACCTCGCGCAGCAGCGCGATGTTGCCGGTGTTGCGGATCAGCTCGGCGTCGCTCGACGCATGCAGCAGCACCCAGTACTGGACGATGAACTCGATGTCGACCATCCCGCCGCGATCGTGCTTCAGGTCGAACAGCTCGGTCTGGTTCGGGTGGCCGGCAAATACCTTGCCGCGCATGTCGACGATCTCCTTCGCGAGCACGCCGCCGTCGCGCGGCGTCGTCAGCACCTGCTGGCGGATCGCCTCGAAATCCGCGCCGATCTGCGCGTCGCCCGCGCTGTAGCGGGCGCGCGTCAGCGCCTGGTGCTCCCACACCCACGCGGTATTCGCCGCATCGCCCTCGCGCAGCTGATAGCGGCGAAACGCGTCGAGATCGGTGACGAGCAGCCCGGCCTCGCCGTTCGGCCGCAGCCGCAGGTCGATGTCGAACAGTGCGCCCGCGCCGGTCGCCGTCGTGAGCCAGGTGATCAGGCGCCGCGTAAAGGTGGTGTAGACGTCCGCCGCGCGTTCGTCCGGATCGTCGTACAGGAAGATCAGGTCGAGATCCGACGCGTAGCCGAGCTCCTTGCCGCCCAGCTTGCCGTACGCGATCACCGCGAACTTCGGCACGTCGCGATGGCGCTTCGCGAGCTGCGACCAGACGACTTCGATCGTCACGTCGAGCACCGCGTCGGCCAGCTCGGACAGCCGGTCGCTCACATGCTCGACCGACAGTTGGCCGGCCAGATCGATCAGGAGAATCCGGAACACCTCGGCGTGCTGCGCGTGGCGCAGCAGGTCCATCTGCTGCTCGGGGCCGTCGGCCGCCGCGAGCCGCGCGCGCAGCGCATCCTTGAACGCGGGCCAGTCGAACGGGCTCGCGATCGCCTCGTCGTCGAGCAGTTCGTCGAGCAGTTGCGGGTGGCGGATCAGGTAGCCGCCGCCCCAGCGCGTCGCGCCGAGCACCGACAGCACGCGGTCGAGCGCGGCCGGGTATTCGGTCAGCAGCGCGAGATAGACGCCGCGCCGGCTCACCGTCTCCAGCAGGTCGAACAGGCGCACGATCGTGTCGTCGCGGCGCGCGGCGTCGATCTTCGGCGCGGCGTCGAGCGCCCGCTGCGCGACGCTGTCGAAGCGCTGCCGGCTCTTTTCCGGCAGCCCGGTGTAGCGCGACGATTGCCAGATCGCGCGCAGCCGCGCGAGCACGGCGGCCGGATCGGTGAAACCCAGGCCGTCGAGGCGCGCAACCAGCGCGTCGTCCTCGCCGTCGTCGGCCAGCGCGCCGCTCCAGATCCACGCAGCGGCCGTGTCGTCGCCGGCCGCGCACGGCGCGCCGTTCGCCTTGTCGGCAAAAATCTGGTCGAACTGCGTTTCGACGAACGTGCGGTGGCCGTCCAGCACCGTCATCAGCGCCGCATAGTCGGCAAACCCGAGCGACGCGGCAAGCGCCGCACGTTCGTCGGGCTCGACCGGCATCGCATGCGTCTGCGCGTCGTTGCGGTATTGCAACCGGTGCTCGAGCGTGCGCAGGAAATTGTAGGCGTCGGTCAGCCGCGCGCATACGTCGTCACCGATCAACCCGCGCGCCTGCGCATGTCGCAGCACCGCGAGCGTCGGCCGCACGCGGAATTCCGCATCCTGGCCGCCGCGGATCAACTGGAACACCTGCGCGCTGAACTCGATCTCGCGGATCCCGCCGCGCCCGAGCTTGATGTCGTCGGCCTTGTCGGGCCGCATCGATGCGCGGCGCGCGGCTTCTTGCCGGATCTGCTGGTGCAGCGAACGGATCGCGCCGATCACGCCGAAATCGAGATAGCGGCGGTACACGAACGGCTTGACGATCGATTCGAGCTGCGCCGCGAGCCGCTGCGCGGCGTCGCTGTCGCCTTCCGACACGAGCCGCCCCTTGATCCACGCATAGCGCTCCCATTCGCGCCCCTGCACGTAGAAATATTCCTCGAGCATCCCGATGCTGCAGACGAGCGGCCCCGAATCGCCGTTCGGCCGCAACCGCATGTCGACGCGAAACACGTAACCGTCGGCCGTGACCTCGGACAGCACGCCGATCAGGCGCCGGCCGAGCCGCGTGAAGTATTCCTGCGTGGACAGCGGCGAACGCGCGCCGCCGGTGGTCTCGCCGTCGTCCTCGTAGACGAAGATCAGGTCGATGTCCGACGACACGTTGAGCTCCCGGCCGCCGAGCTTGCCCATCCCGACCACGCCGAGCACGACGCGCTGGCCGTCGGCGCCGCGCGGCTCGCCGTACAGCGCCTCGAGTTCGGCCGACAGCAGCGCGAGCGAGCGCTGCACGGCCACTTCGGCGAGGTCGGTCATCGCGCCCGTCACCTCGGCGACGTCGGCCAGCCCGCGCAGGTCGCGCTCCGCGACCGCGCCGAACGCCTCGGCGCGCAACTGCCGCAGCGCGCGCTTCAGTTGTTCCTCGCCCGGCGCCGCCGTGCCGGCGGGTGTCGCGAGCAGCTCGGTGAGGCGCGCGTCGAGCTGCGCGCGGCCGAGCGGCGCGGCCGCCCACGCGGCGATCTGCTCGGCCAGCGCGGGCCGCGCGGCAGCGGCGCGGGCAAGGTATCGGGAATAGGACGTGCTGATCAGGGCGGAAGCGTCGGTCATCGAGAAGCGGGCCTGGCGAAAAGGCCGGCAGGCTGCGGCCGGCGCGTGCGCGCCCCGCTGCCGACCGGCCCCATGGACTCGGCGCGGCACCCGCCGGACGCGCGTGCGCCCGTCGCGACACCGCGCGCCGGAAAGCCCGTGCCGGGCTGCCCCAACGGCCGCCGGCACGAACCCGTGTGATACATTTCAACGTCAGTCTGCAAAACTACCATATCGCCGCCCGTCCGCCGCATGTCCGACCGTCAGGAATCCGCCGTAGCTGCGCCCGAAGCGGGACCTCCGAAGCACGATCATCCGGTCCTGCGTCGCGTGTTCAGGGTGACGCTGGCAGTCGGGATCGGCACCTACTTCGTCGCGTCCGGCGCCTTCCTCGGGCTGCGCTACGTGCTGCTGCCCCGCATCGACGAATTCCGCCCGCGCATCGAGCGCGCGGTGTCCGACAAGCTCCACGCGCAGCTTTCGATCGGCAAGCTTTCCCCGAACTGGTCCGGCATGCAGCCGGGCGTCGAACTCACGAACCTGACGATCCGCGGCCGTGACGGCAAGGTCGCGCTGTCGGTGCCGCATGCGACCGCCGCGCTGTCGTGGATGTCGCTGCTGCGGCTGTCGCCCGCGCTGTCGAGCCTGATCGTCGACCAGCCCGACCTCGTGGTCGCGCGGGCGGCCGACGGCTCGCTGAGCGTCGCGGGCGTCGGCGTGGCCACCACCCACGGCGGCAACGACACGTTCGGCACCTGGCTGCTGAAGCAGGAGGCGATCGTGCTGCGCGGCGGCACGCTGCGCTGGCGCGACGCGCAGCACGACGCACCGGAGCTCGTGCTGTCGGGCATCCGGCTCGCGGTGCTCAACGACGGCCGCGTGCACAAGGCGGCGCTGCAGGCGCCAGCGAACGGCACGCTGCTGCTCGGCCCGCTCGATTTCCGCGCACGCTTCAAACACAAGCCGCTCGCGCCGATCGGCAAGCCGGCGAACTGGACCGGCGACGCGTACCTGTCGACCGGCCCCGTCGACCTGCAGACGCTCACGCGCTATCTCGACGTGCCGCTCACGATCCACGCGGGGCGGATCGACAACGCGATCTGGGCGACCTTCGGCGACGGCCACTTGCGCTCGGCGGGCGGCGACCTGCAAGGCGCCGACGTCGCGCTGCGCGTGCGCCCGACGCAACCGCGGCTCGACGTGCCGACGGTCGGCTTCGGCTGGGACATGGTGCTCGACGCGGGCCACGACTACACGCTGCACCTGACGCGCTTCAATGCGGAACTCGGCCAGCCGCCGCTGCCGGACGGCACGCCGCTCGCGCGCTCGCTCGCGCTGTCGACGCTGACGGCGCGCTACCGCGTGCCGACCGCGAACCAGGGGCAACTGCTCAGCGTGGTCGGCGACCGCGTCGATCTCGGCATCCTCAGCGAATTCATCCGCGGGCTGCCGCTGCCGGCGCGCCTGCGCAACGAGCTGATCAAGATCGACCCGCGCGGGATGGTGTCGAACTATCACATCGAGGTCGAGCGCGCGAAACCCGCGCACCCCGATCTCGCCGACGAGGAGCGGCACATGGGCGCCGCACCGATCGTCCGCTACCGCTTCCTCGGCGATCTGCAAGGCATCAGCTTCGCCGCGCAGGAGCCGCCGCCCGGGCTCTCGCCGCGCGGCCACCCGCGCGCCGGCTGGCCGGGCGTCGAGAACCTGTGGGGCCGCGTCGATGCGAACGAGACCGGCGGCGCCGCGCATATCGACACGGTCAACGCGGCCGTCACCGTGCCCGGCGAATTCGACGAGCCGCGCCTGACGTTCGACCGGCTGCGCGGCAATGCCAAATGGACGATCACGCCCGCGCCCGGCGACAAGCACGCGCGCGTCGACGTGTCGCTGCCCGACCTGCTCGTGTCGAACCCGGATGCCGAAATCGCGGTGTCGGGGTCGTACACGAACCCCGGCCACGGCCGCGGCTCGCTCGACCTGCGCGCCGATTTCGCGCGCGCGTCGGTCGCGCGCATTCCGCGCTACCTGCCGACCGGGATGTCCGAGCACCTGCGCGACTATCTCGGCCACGCGCTGCAGGACGGCAAGGTGACCAAGGGCGCATCGATCGTCGCGCGCGGCCCGCTCGAGAAATTCCCGTTCGAACACGAGCCGGACGCCGGCGTGTTCCACATCGTCGCGCCGTTCACCGGCGGCCGCTTCGAGCCGACGCCGTACCCGCCGCGCAAGCTTGCGAACGGCACGCCGAGCGTCTGGCCGGCGCTCGACGGAATCGACGGCGTGTTCGAGCTCGCGCAGAACAAGCTGCGTTTCGACATCGACCGTGCACACTACAAGCGCGTCGCGCTGACGAAGGTCGCGGGCCGCATCGACGACCTCGGCAATCCGTCGCACTCGCCGCTGATCATCGACGGCCATGCGCAGGGCCCGATCGCCGACCTGATCGACTACGCGGACAACAGCTCGCTCGGCACGATGAGCAACCACATCGGCCAGCGGATCGACGCGCAGGGCCCCGCGTCGCTCGCGCTCAAGATCACGATTCCGCAGCACGTCGCCCATCCGCACACGCACATCGAAGGCGCGCTCGGGTTCGGCGGCAACACGCTGTCGACGAGCGGCGTGCCGCCGCTGTCGGCGCTGCGCGGCAGCGTCCGTTTCACCGAGGCGGGCGCGTCGCTGCACGCGCTGTCGGGGCGCTTCCTCGGCGGCCCGGTGCGCGCGAACGGCACCTTCCAGTCACACGGCCCGTACGCGGTGGACGTCGACGGCCGGCTCGCGCTCGACGCCGCGCGCGGCCTGAACCTGCACGGCGCGGCCGCCGCGCTGCTCGAACACGTGGTCGGCGACGCGCCGTACAAGGTCGCGGTGCGCGGCGCGCCGGGCCGCCTGCCCGACGTCAGCGCGCAATCCGACCTGACCGGCGTCGCGCTGAACTTCCCGGCGCCGTTCGCGAAACCGGCCGGCACGCCGATGCCGTTCCGCTTCACGCTGCAGCCGGCGCCGCAGGCGGACGGCAAACGCCTCGAACATGCCGACCTGACGCTCGGCCCCGTGTCCGCGACCTACCTGCTCGACGCGACGCGCGGCCAGCCGCTGCGCGCGGTGCGCGGCGCGATGGGCATCCACCGGATGCCCGACATGCCGCAGGACGGCGTGAGCGCGGCCGTCGACGTCACCGAGCTGGACGCCGACGCGTGGCTCGCCCTCGCACACACGCTGCAGCCCGACACGCCGCGGGCGCCGGAACCGCAAGCCGCGCCGCGCGTCGATTTCGCGAGCTTCGCGCCGAAGCGCTTCGCGTTCCACTTCGGCACGCTGAAGCTGCTCAAGCGCAACTGGGAGAACGTGATCGTCGGCGCGTCGCACGTCGACGACCTGTGGCAGGCCAACATCGCGTCGAACCAGGTGTCGGGCTACCTGTCGTGGGCGCCGGGCGGCGGTCACAACGGCGCGGGCGTGCTGAACGCGCGGCTCGCGAAGCTGGTCGTGCCGCAGAGCTCGCAGCACGACCTCGTCGGCCGCGCGATGAACCTGCCGACGCCGACCGACCGGCCGATGCCGTCGATCGACCTGATCGTCGACCAGGTCGTCGCGCGCGATCACGACATCGGCCGGCTCGTCGTCAACGCGCGCAACATCGACGAAGACGGCACGCCGGTGTGGCAGCTCGACAAGCTGGAACTGTCGAACCCGGCCGCGAAGCTCACGGCGACCGGCAACTGGCGCACCTCGCGCCGCGCACTGGCCCGCGGCGTCGACGAAAACGACGCGCCGCGCCGGACCGTGTTCGACTTCAAGCTCGACATCGACAACGCGGGCGCGCTGCTCGACCGCGTCGGCCTGCCGCGCACGCTCGCGGACGGTCACGGCTCGGTCACGGGCAAGGTCGGCTGGCGCGGCGGCCCGACCGCGCTCGACTTCCCGTCGCTCGGCGGGCAGGTCGCGCTCGACCTCGAACACGGGCAGATCCTGAAGGTCGATCCGGGCGCGGCGAAACTCCTCGGCGTGCTGAGCCTGCAGAGCCTCGCGCGCTTCCTGACGCTGAACTTCCGCGACGTGGTCGGCAAGGGGCTGCCGTTCGACAAGATCACCGGCACCGGCCGAATCTCGAACGGGATCGCGCGCACCGACGATTTCTCGATGATGACGGGGCCCGCGAACGTCACCGTGCGCGGCGCGGTCGATCTCGGCACCGAGACACAGGACCTGCATGCGCACGTCGCGCCGAAAATCAGCGCGGGCGCGGCCGCGATCGGCGCGGCCATCATCAACCCGCTGCTCGGCGTCGGCGTGCTGGCCGCGAACTACGCGCTGTCCGAGACGCTGTCGCGCGCGTTCGCGCTCGACTACGCGATCACCGGCTCGTGGGCGCACCCGCACATCGAGCGGGTGCGGAGCGATCAGGGTAAGATGAATCACGGTCCGGCCGATGCGGCGAGCCATTGAGCGCGCATCGCACCACGTACGGCGCCGGGCCGCACCCCATTTATGACGCAACCGATTCCGCGATGACCGACCACGCCCGTTCCGCCACGCCCTTCCAGGTCGCCGCGCTGCAGATGGTGAGCACGCCGGACGTCACACGCAATCTCGCCGAAGCGCGCCGCCTGATCGCGGAAGCCGCCGGCGAAGGCGCGCAGCTCGTGCTGCTGCCCGAGTATTTCTGCTTCATGGGCCACCGTGACACCGACAAGCTCGCGCTCGCCGAACCGTACCGGGACGGCCCGATCCAGCAGTTCCTCGCCGACGCCGCGCGCCGCCACGGCATCTGGGTGATCGGCGGCACGCTGCCGCTGAAGGCGCCCGAACCCGATCGCGTGCTGAACACGACGCTCGTGTTCGATCCGTCCGGCAACGAGGCCGCGCGCTACGACAAGATCCACCTGTTCAACTTCGAGAAAGGCGACGAATCGTTCGACGAGGCGCGCACGATCCGCGCGGGCGACACGGTCGTCGCGTTCGATGCGCCGTTCGGGCAGGTCGGCCTGTCGGTCTGTTACGATCTCCGCTTTCCGGAGCTGTATCGCCGCATGGGCGACTGCGCGCTGATGGTCGTGCCGTCGGCGTTTACGTATACGACGGGCCGCGCGCACTGGGAAACGCTGCTGCGCGCGCGGGCCGTCGAGAACCAGTGCTACGTGCTCGCGGCCGCTCAGGGCGGCAAGCACGAGAACGGCCGGCGCACGTGGGGCCACAGCATGCTGATCGACCCGTGGGGCGAGATCGTCGCGGTGCGCGACGAGGGCGCCAGCGTCGTGCTCGGCGCGATCGATCCGCAACGCATCGCCGACGTACGCCAGAGCCTGCCTGCGTGGCGGCACCGCGTGCTGACCTGAATCCGCCGCACCGCTTGAAACGCCGCGCGGCCCACCCATCTGCCCGGCAGCACCCGACAACTTTTTGAGAAACCCCGATATCCGCATGAACATCATCGAACCCGGCATCCGCAATCTCGCGCTGGCGAAGGACATCCTGCTCACGCCGTACGGCCTCGACGAAAGCCTGCTCACGCGCACGATCGCCGACATCTTCACGCATCGCGTCGACTACGCGGACCTGTACTTCCAGGCAACCCGCAGCGAAGCGTGGAGCCTCGAGGAAGGCATCGTCAAATCGGGCAGCTTCAGCATCGACCAGGGCGTCGGCGTGCGCGCGGTCGCGGGCGACCGCACCGCGTTCGCGTACTCGGACGACCTGTCGCCCGAAGCGATCGCGCAAGCCGCCGCCGCCACCAAGGCGATCGCGGCGGCCGGCGGCGGCCGCCAGAAGATCAAGGCAGCCACGTCGCTGACGGGCATCTCGGGCCGCGACCTGTACCTGCCGTCCGACCCGCTCGCGTCGCTCGACGCGACGGCCAAGGTCAAGCTGCTCGAACGCATCGAGCAGATGGCGCGCGGGCGCGATCCGCGCATCACGCAGGTGATGGCGGGCCTCGCCGGCGAATACGACGTCGTGCTGGTCGCACGCAGCGACGGCGCGCTCGCGGCCGACATCCGCCCGCTCGTACGCGTGTCGGTGACGGTGATCGCCGAGCAGAACGGCCGTCGCGAGATCGGCTCGGGCGGCGGCGGCGGCCGCTTCGACTACGGCTACTTCACCGACGACGTGCTGTCGCGCTACGTCGACGACGCCGTGCACGCGGCGCTCGTCAACCTCGATGCACGTCCCGCGCCGGCCGGCGCGATGACGGTCGTGCTCGGGCCGGGCTGGCCGGGCGTGCTGCTGCACGAGGCGATCGGCCACGGCCTCGAAGGCGACTTCAACCGCAAGGGCTCGTCCGCGTTCGCGGGCCGGATCGGCGAGCAGGTCGCCGCGAAGGGCGTGACGGTGGTCGACGACGGCACGCTGCCGAACCGCCGCGGCTCGCTGAACATCGACGACGAGGGTAACCCGACGCAGTGCACGACGCTGATCGAGGACGGCATCCTGAAGGGCTACATCCAGGACACGCTGAACGCGCGCCTGATGAAGATGCCGGTGACGGGCAACGCGCGGCGCGAGTCGTACGCGGCGCTGCCGATGCCGCGCATGACGAACACCTACATGCTGAACGGCGACAAGGATCCGCAGGAAATCATCGCGTCGGTGAAGAACGGCCTGTACGCGGTGAACTTCGGCGGCGGCCAGGTCGACATCACGAACGGCAAGTTCGTGTTCTCGGCGTCCGAGGCGTACATGATCGAGAACGGCAAGATCACCTACCCGGTGAAGGGCGCGACGCTGATCGGCAGCGGCCCGGAATCGCTGAAGTACGTGAGCATGATCGGCAACGACATGTCGCTCGACACGGGCGTCGGCGTATGCGGCAAGGAAGGCCAGAGCGTGCCGGTCGGCGTCGGCCAGCCGACCCTGCGGATCGACAAGATGACGGTCGGCGGTACGGCATAACCGCATCGCGGCGCAGACAATCCGCGCAGTTTGACGAAAACACGCGGATTGTCCGCATTTTCGACGGTTCCCGGTTGCCAGCCGGCCGGGGACGGGGTATAAATTCCGAATCAACTTTTTTGACGAGCCGAATTTCCGTCATGTCCGCCAAGTTTTACTTTTACTTTTTTTGGTATCTCAGACCGCTGGCGGATCGAGAGGGTTGATGGCGCGTAAAGCGCAACCGAAATTCCCGAAAAAACCGCCGGCGAACCCGGCGGTTTTTTTTCGCCCTTCGCCAGCCGGTCGCCGCCGCAGCCGTTCAGCAGCCCCGACCGACACCACTGAATCGCCCGAATCGATGAATCTGCCGCACGCCCACTGACCGAACGGCGCCCGGAAAATGAGGAGAAACAGCATGCCCCCGCACAACACCGACGACGTCCGCATCCGCGAACTCAAGGAACTGACGCCGCCCGCCCACCTGATCCGCGAATTCGCGTGCTCCGAAGCCGCGTCCGAGCTGATCTACCACTCGCGCCAGTCGATGCACCGCATCCTGCACGGGATGGACGACCGGCTGATCGTCGTGATCGGGCCGTGCTCGATCCATGACACGAAGGCGGCGATCGAATACGCGGGCCGGCTCGTGAAGGAACGCGAGCGCTTCAAGGGCGAACTCGAAATCGTGATGCGCGTGTACTTCGAGAAGCCGCGCACGACGGTCGGCTGGAAGGGGCTCATCAACGATCCGCACCTCGACAATAGCTTCAAGATCAACGAAGGGCTGCGCACCGCGCGCGAGCTGCTGCTGCAGATCAACGAAATGGGGCTGCCGGCAGCAACCGAATACCTCGACATGATCAGCCCGCAGTACATCGCCGACCTGATCTCGTGGGGCGCGATCGGCGCGCGCACGACCGAGTCGCAGGTGCACCGCGAACTCGCGTCGGGGCTGTCGTGCCCGGTCGGCTTCAAGAACGGCACCGACGGCAACGTGAAGATCGCGGTCGACGCCATCAAGGCCGCGTCGCAGCCGCACCATTTCCTGTCGGTGACGAAGGGCGGCCATTCGGCGATCGTGTCGACGGCCGGCAACGAGGACTGCCACGTGATCCTGCGCGGCGGCAAGGCGCCGAACTACGACGCGGACAGCGTGAATGCCGCGTGCGCGGACATCGGCAAGGCCGGCCTCGCCGCGCGTCTGATGATCGACGCGAGCCATGCGAACAGCTCGAAGAAGCACGAGAACCAGATTCCCGTGTGCGCCGACATCGGCCGCCAGGTCGCGGCCGGCGACGAACGCATCGTCGGCGTGATGATCGAGTCGCACCTGGTCGAGGGCCGTCAGGACCTGAAGGAAGGCTGCGCGCTGACCTACGGCCAGAGCATCACCGACGCGTGCATCGCGTGGGACGACAGCGTGAAGGTGCTCGAAGGCCTCGCGGAATCGGTAAAGGCGCGCCGCGTCGCGCGCGGCAGCGGCAACTGAAGGACGCGTACGGCCTCGCCTGGCGGCAGATTGGCCACCCGGCCAACCTGCGGTCGGCGTGTCGCCCTGCCAGACTAGCTAACACTACCTAGCTAATCAGAGGCCGACCATGCCGACCGTCAACATGCACGATGCCAAGTCGCGGCTTTCGAGCCTCGTCGAAGCGCTTGAATTGGGGCGGGAGTCCGAAGTCGTGATCGCCCGCAATGGGCATCCGGTCGCCCGGATCGTTCCTTACGCCGCGCCGAAGCGGATCGGCGCAGCCCGTCAGCTGCTGGCCGGATTGAATATCCCGACAAGCGTCGACGCATTCAATGCCGGCGATGAATCGATCGCCGCCGACTTCGATGCCAGCTCGGATCACGGGCTCGCGCCGTGAAGCTGCTGCTCGACACGCACATCGCGCTCTGGGCGGCTGAAGGCGCACCGCAACTGTCGGCAACCGCGGCCGCGTTGATCGAACATCCCGAAAACACGCTGTACGTCAGCGCCGCATCAATTTGGGAAATCGCGATCAAGTACCGCACAGGCAATCTGCCCGTCCATCCGAGAGATGCACGTTCGGCCTTTCGGCTTGCGGGTTTTGCGGAGTTGCCGATCAGCAGCGATCACGTCGAAGGCGTCGCCGTACTGCCCGACTTTCCGGATCATGCCGATCCATTCGACCGCATGATGGTCGCGCAGGCGCTCCATGAAGGAATGCCGCTGCTCAGCGCCGATGCCAAGGTGTGGCGCTATCACCCCACCCTGATGCTGCGCGCCTGACGCACCATCCGCAACGAAGAAGCCCGGCTCGCGCCGGGCTTTTTTATTGGCCGGAGACCATCGGTGCGCGCATCACTCGAGCGCGCCCGAACCGAAGATCTCGGTGTTCACGCGCTCCGGCGCGGCGCCCAGCGCGACGAGCGCGTCGCGCTGGGCCTTCATGAACGCGACCGGCCCACAGATGTAGTAATCGGCGTCCGCCACCAGCGCGTACTGCTGCACGCGTTCCGGCGTGAGGCGTCCTTCGAGGTCGTGGTCGATGCCGACGCGATCGTTCGGGCCGACCAGTTCGTACAGCACCGTGCGTTTCACGTTCGCGTGTTCGCCGACGGTGTCGTTCAGCCAGTCGCGGAACGCGTGCACCGCGCCCGAACGGCAGGCGTGGATGAATCGCACGTCGCGCGGGCTGCCCGCCGCGATCAGCGTCGACGCCATCGACATCATCGGCGTGATGCCGACGCCGCCCGAGATCAGCACGACCGGCGTATCCACGTCGCGCTTCAGCGAAAAGTCGCCCATCGGCGCGGTGACTTCGACGATCGCGCCCTCTTCGACGCCATCGTGCATCAGCGTCGACACCTTGCCGGCCGGAATCGCTTCCGGCTTGCCGGCCTCGCGCTTCACCGAGATGCGCAGCCACTGGCCGTGCGGCGCATCGGACAGGCTGTACTGGCGCGGCTGGTCGACGCCGAGCTCGCCGACGAAGCGCTTCACCGTGACGTACTGGCCCGGCTCGAACGTCGGCGCTTCGCCGCCGTCGGCGGGCGTCAGGTAGAACGACGTGATCTCGTCGCTTTCACGCACCTTGCACGCGACCTTGAACGGACGGAAGCCGCTCCACGCGGCGTTCGCGTACAGATCGGCCTCGGCGCCGATCATGATCTGCGCGAGCTGGCCGTATGCGACGCGCCAGGCTTCGAGCGTGTCGGCATCGACCGCGTCGCCGAGCACCTCGACGATCGATGCGAGCAGGTTCTCGCCGACGATCGGGTAATGCTCGGGGCGGATGTTCAGGCTCGCGTGCTTGTGCGAGATGCGCGACACCGCGCCGCCCAGCGCGCCGAGGTTGTCGATGTTCGCCGCATACGCGTAGACGGCCTTCGCGAGCGTCTCGGGCTGGCTGCCGGTCTTCTGGTGCGTCTGGTTGAACAGGTTCTTCAGTTCCGGATGACGCGCGAACATGCGCTGGTAGAAGTGCTTCGTGATCGTCGCGCCGTGCTCGGCGAGGACGGGGGCGGTGGCCTTCACACGGGCCATCTGGTCAGCGGTGATGTGGGTCATGTTCGTTCTCCGTTAAACATGCACAAACAATACATGTTTAAAAACGGACGTCCCCCGGGCAAATTGTCGCAGTGCGCAAAAACGCGACGGCGGGCTAGCGGACGCGCCCGCGCTCCCACAGCACGTCGGCGCCGCCGCCGGCGCGGTTCAGCACGCGCGCCAGCACGAACAGCAGGTCGGACAGCCGGTTCACGTACCGCCGCGGTGCGTCATTGAGCGTGTCGCTACGCCCGAGCGCGACGATCGAGCGCTCCGCACGGCGGCACACGGTGCGGCAGACGTGCGCGAGCGACGCCGCGCGCGAGCCGGCCGGCAGGATGAATTCCTTCAGCGGCGGCAGCGTCGCGTTGTAGTCGGCAAGCCACCGGTCGAGCCGGGCGAGATGCGTGTCGTCGAGCACCGCGTGGCCGGGAATGCACAGCTCGCCGCCGAGATCGAACAGGTCGTGCTGGATCGTGACGAGCGCCGTGCGGACGTCGTCCGGCAGCGTCTCGGCCAGCAGCACGCCGAGATTCGAGTTCAGTTCGTCGACGTCGCCGATCGCGGCGATCCTCGCGTCGTCCTTGCCGATGCGCCGCCCGTCGCCGAGGCCGGTGGTGCCGTCGTCGCCCGTGCGCGTCGCGATCTTGCTCAAGCGGTTGCCCATGCGAATGTCCTCTCGTGCGCGGCCGCCACGCGGCCCGGTTGGCTGGAACGCGATTATCGCAGCCCGCGGCGGCAGGCGCAGCGGACGTTACAGCGTAGAATGGGCCGACAGTTCGACAAGCAGTCAGGAGACGTTCGTGAATCACCCTGCCCCGCCGGCCGCCACGCGCCGCCCGCTGCCCCCCGCCATGCTCGATGCACTGCGCGCCGCCTTCGGCGAGCGCGTGTCGACCGCCGACGCGGTCCGCGCCCATCACGGCCGCGACGAATCCCCGTTCGATCCGCAACTGCCCGACGCCGTCGTGTTCGCGCACAGCACCGACGACGTGCGCGAGGTCGTGTCGCTGTGCTCGCTCTACAGCGTGCCGCTGATTCCGTACGGCGCCGGCTCGTCGCTCGAAGGCCACCTGCTCGCGGTGCGCGGCGGCGTGTCGCTCGACCTGTCCGAAATGAACCGCGTGCTGTCGATCAACGCCGAAGACCTGACCGTGACGGTCGAGCCGGGCATCACGCGCAAGGCGCTCAACGAAGCGCTGCGCGACACCGGCCTGTTCTTCCCGATCGATCCGGGCGCCGACGCCAGCATCGGCGGGATGACCGCGACCCGCGCATCGGGCACCAACGCCGTACGCTACGGCACGATGCGCGAGAACGTGCTCGGCCTGACCGCGGTGCTCGCGGACGGCCGCGTGGTGAAAACCGGCTCGCGCGCGCGCAAGTCGTCGGCCGGCTACGACCTCACGCGCCTGTTCGTCGGGTCCGAAGGCACGCTCGGCGTGATCACCGAGATCACGCTGCGCCTGCACCCGCTGCCCGAGGCCGTGTCGGCCGCGATCTGCACGTTCCCGACGATGGGCGACGCGGTGCGCACGGTGATCGAGACGATCCAGATCGGCGTGCCGATCGCGCGCGTCGAATTCGTCGATGCGCTTGCGGTGCGCTCGATCAACCGTCACTCGAACCTGACGCTGACCGAGGCGCCGACGCTGTTCTTCGAGTTCCACGGCACCGATGCCGGCGTGAAGGAACAGGCCGAACTCGTGCAGGCGCTCGCCGGCCAGAACGCCGGCCAGGGCTTCGAATGGGCGACCCGTCCCGAGGATCGCACGCGGCTCTGGTCCGCACGCCACAACGCGTACTTCGCGATGCTGCAGTTGAAGCCCGGCTGCCGCGCGGTGACGACCGACGTGTGCGTGCCGATCTCGCAGCTCGCCGCGTGCGTCGAGGAAACCGAGGTCGACCTGCGCGCGTCGTCGCTGCCCTGTCCGATCGTCGGCCACGTCGGCGACGGCAATTTCCACGTCGCGATCCTGATCGATCCCGACAAGCCCGAGGAACTCGCCGAAGCCGAACACATCAACGACCGGATCGTCGAGCGCGCGCTGCGCCTGGGGGGCACCTGCACGGGCGAGCACGGCGTCGGGCTGCACAAGATGCGCTTCCTGCCGAAGGAGCACGGCGACAACGCGATCGACACGATGCGCGCGATCAAGCTCGCGCTCGATCCACGCAACCTGATGAATCCAGGCAAGATTTTCACGTGCTGACCGGCGGCGCGAGCTCGCGCCTCACGCAGGAGACTTCATGAACGCTCCCGTCGAACTGTCGAGCGCCGCACGCGCGCAGCGCCAGCGCGAAGTCGTGCAGGCGCTGATGGCCGTGCTGCCGACGCACTGCCTGCTGTACCGCGACGAGGACACGGCGCCGTACGAATGCGACGGCCTGTCCGCGTACCGCCGGCTGCCGCTCGCGGTCGCGCTGCCCGAGACGGAATCGCAAGTGCAGCGGATCGTGCAGATCTGCCGCCGCATGGAAGTGCCGATCGTGCCGCGCGGCGCCGGCACGAGCCTGTCGGGCGGCGCGCTGCCGATCGCGCTCGGCGTCGTGCTGTCGCTCGCGCGCTTCACGCGCATCGTCGAAGTCGACCCGTACGCGCGCACGGCGACCGTGCAGCCCGGCGTGCGCAACCTCGCGATCTCGGAAGCGGCCGCGCCGTACGGCCTGTATTACGCGCCCGATCCGTCGTCGCAGATCGCGTGCACGATCGGCGGCAACGTCGCGGAAAACTCCGGCGGCGTCCACTGCCTGAAATACGGGCTGACCGTGCACAACGTGATGCGCGTGCGCGCGGTGACGATCGACGGCGAGGTCGTCGAATTCGGCTCGCTCGCGCTCGACATGCCGGGCCTCGACCTGCTCGCGGTGATGATCGGCAGCGAAGGGATGTTCGCGATCGTCACCGAGGTCACGGTGCGGCTGATCCCCAAGCCGCAGACCGCGCAGCTCGTGATGGCGAGCTTCGACGACGTCGTCAAGGGCGGCGAGGCGGTGGCAGCGATCATCGCGTCGGGCATCATCCCGGCCGGGCTCGAGATGATGGACAAGCCGGCCACGCAGGCCGTCGAGGCGTTCACGCACGCGGGCTACGACCTCGACGCGAAGGCGATCCTGCTGTGCGAATCGGACGGCACGCCGGAAGAAGTCGCCGAGGAAATCGTGCGGATGACGGCCGTGCTGCGCGAACACGGCGCGACGCGCATCCAGGTGTCGCGCAACGAACATGAACGGCTGCGCTTCTGGTCCGGCCGCAAGAACGCGTTCCCGGCCGCCGGGCGCATTTCCGCCGATTACTACTGCATGGACGGCACCGTGCCGCGCCGCGCGATCGGCCCGCTGCTCGCGCGCATCGAGCAGCTCGAAACGCGCTACGGGCTGCGCTGCATCAACGTGTTCCATGCGGGCGACGGCAACATGCATCCGCTGATCCTGTACAACGCGAACGATCCGGACGAGCTGCACCGCGCCGAGCAGTTCGGCGCGGAAATCCTCGAATGCTGCGTGGAATTCGGCGGCAGCGTGACGGGCGAGCACGGTGTCGGCATCGAAAAACTCAATTCGATGTGCGTGCAGTTCTCGCCGCAGGAGCGCGACGCGTTCTTCGCGGTCAAGCGCGCGTTCGATCCGGCCGGGCTGCTGAACCCGGACAAGGGCATCCCGACCCGTGCGCGCTGCGCGGAATACGGTCGCCAGCACGTGCGCGGCGGGCTGCTGCCACGCCCCGACCTGCCGCGCTTCTGAGCGGCGTGCGGGCCGTGGCCCGCACCGGTGGCCGCGGTCCGCGGGTCTGCCGCGCCCGCGCGGCGCGTTCGCGCGCCGGCGCGAGCCTGCCGCACGCGATACGGGGCTTAGGGATAGTCGCGATGTGGAATCGCGCCACCCCGGTACAATCGACCGGACAACGAGACGAGAAAGCAACGGAACATGGAAGAGGACGACATCGTCGCCGGATGGGCCGAGCGCATCCGCGCCGCCAGTGCCGACGGCCGGCCGCTGCGGATTCGCGGCGGCGGCACCAAGGACTGGTACGGCCAGGCGCTCGAGGGCGAAATACTCGACACGCGCGCGTTTCAGGGCGTCGTGTCGTACGACCCGGCCGAACTCGTCGTCACGGTCCGCGCGGGCACGCCGCTCGCGCAGCTTGAAACCGTCCTCGCCGAGTGCGGCCAGATGCTGCCGTTCGAACCGCCGCATTTCGGGCGCGCGGCCACCGTCGGCGGCTGCGTCGCAGCCGGTCTCGCGGGCCCGCGCCGCGCCACCTGCGGCGCTCCGCGCGATTTCGTGCTCGGCACTACGCTGATGAACGGCCGCGGCGAGATGCTGCGCTTCGGCGGGCAGGTGGTGAAGAACGTCGCCGGCTACGACGTGTCGCGGCTGATGGCCGGCGCGCTCGGTACGCTCGGGCTGATGCTCGACCTGTCGATCAAGGTGCTGCCGATGCCCGTCGCCGAAGTCACGCTGAAGTTCGAGATGACCGCGACCGACGCGGTGCGCAAGCTCAACGAATGGGGCGGCCATCCGCTGCCGGTCAGCGCGAGCGCGTGGCGCAACGGCACGCTCGTGCTGCGCCTGTCGGGCGCGGAAGCCGCCGTCAAATCCGCGAAAACGCTGCTCGGCGGCGAAGTCGTCGACGCGGTCGAGGCCGAGCGCTTCTGGTCCGGCCTGCGCGAGCACACCGACCCGTTCTTCAACGGCATCCCGCCCGGCTACGCGCTGTGGCGCCTGTCGCTGCCGTCGATCACCGAACCGATGCACCTGCCGGGCACCCAGTTGATGGAATGGGGCGGCGCGCAGCGCTGGTGGATCACCGACGCCGACGCGCAAACCGTGCGCATGAGCGCGAAGCAGGCCGGCGGCCATGCGACGCTGTTCCGCGCGGGCGACACCTACGACCGCAGCGCGGGCGTGTTCACGCCGCTGCCGGCGCCAATGATGAAGATCCACCGCGGGCTGAAAAGCGCGTTCGATCCCGCGCGCATCTTCAATCGCGGCCGGCTTTACCCTGAGCTCTGAGGGCTGGATGCAAACGAATCTCGCCGATTTCATCCGCAATACGCCCGACGGCGACGAGGCCGACGCGATCCTGCGCAAGTGCGTGCACTGCGGGTTCTGCACCGCGACCTGCCCGACCTATCAACTGCTCGGCGACGAACTCGACGGCCCGCGCGGCCGCATCTACCTGATCAAGCAGATGGTCGAAGGCGCACCCGTCACGCGCAGCACGCAACAGCATCTCGACCGCTGCCTCACGTGCCGCAGTTGCGAGACGACCTGCCCGTCCGGCGTCCAGTACGGCCGGCTCGTCGAGATCGGCCGCAAGCACGTCGAGGCGCAGGTGGAGCGCCCCGCGCAGCAGCGGCTGATGCGCCGCATGCTCGCGAGCGTCGTGCCGAACGCCGCGCTGTTCTCGCCGATGATGCGGCTCGGCCAGCACGTGCGGCCGCTGCTGCCGAAGCGGCTGCGCGACAAGGTGCCGCCGCGCACGCGGCTGCTCGAATGGCCGCACCGCACGCATCCGCGCAAGATGCTGATGCTCGGCGGCTGCGTGCAGCCGTCCATGCTGCCGAACATCAACATCGCGACCGCGCGCGTGCTGGACGCGCTCGGCATCGAGACGGTCGTCGCGCCGGACGCGGGCTGCTGCGGCGCGATCCGCCTGCACCTGAACTATCACGACGAAGCGCTCGACGACGCACGTCGCAACATCGACGCGTGGTGGCCCCACGTCGAACAGGGCGCCGAGGCGATCGTGATGAACGCGTCGGGCTGCGGCGCGACGGTGCTCGAGTACGCGCACCTGCTGCGCGACGATCCGGCCTACGCGGAGAAGGCGCAGCGCATCGTGTCGCTGACGCGCGACATCTCCGACGTGCTGCTCGCGTTCGAGGCCGAACTCGCGACGATCGCGCGGCGCCGCGCGATCCATACGGTCGCCTACCACCCGCCGTGCACGCTGCAGCACGGTCAACAATCGCGCGGCAAGGTCGAGCGCCTGCTGGAGACGCTCGGCATCGACGTGCGGCTGCCGGCCGACAGCCACCTGTGCTGCGGCTCGGCCGGCACCTACTCGCTGACGCAGCCGTCGCTGTCGTACCGGTTGCGCAAGCAGAAGCTGCTGAAGCTCCAGGCGCTCGAGCCGCAGATGATCGTGTCCGGCAACGTCGGCTGCATCGCGCACCTGCAAAGCGGCACGCAGGTGCCGGTCGCCCACTGGGTCCAGCTCGTCGAGCATCTGCTGTACGGCTAGGGGCTGTTCGCGCCCATAACGGGCGCGCGCGGCGTCCGTATAATGAGCGGATCGATGCGCCGCAGATCGCGACGCATCGGCTTCATGCCCGCTTCCGTGCCGCTCCCGTGCCTGCTTCCGTGCCCGTCATGTCCGATCTCGCCGCCCGTCTCGACTCCGTTCACCGCCGCATCGCCGACGCCGCCCGCGCGGCCGGCCGCGATCCCGCCACCGTCGCGCTGCTCGCCGTGTCGAAGACGTTTCCGGCCGACGACGTGCGCGCCGCGCATGCGGCCGGCCAACGCGCCTTCGGCGAAAACTACGTGCAGGAATCGATCGACAAGATCGACGCGCTCGCCGACCTGCGCGCGAGCCTCGAATGGCATTTCATCGGCCCGCTGCAATCGAACAAGACGCGCCCCGTCGCCGAGCGCTTCGACTGGGTCCATTCGGTCGACCGGCTGAAGATCGCGCAGCGCCTGTCGGAACAGCGCCCCGCGCACCTGCCGCCGCTCAACGTGTGCGTGCAGGTGAACATCAGCGGCGAGGCGTCGAAGAGCGGCGTCGCGCCGGCCGACGTGGCCGAAGTCGCGCGGGCGGTCGCCGCGCTGCCGTCGCTGCGGCTGCGCGGCCTGATGGCGATTCCCGAACCGGCCGACGACCCCGACGCGCAACGCGCGCCGCATCGCGCGCTGCGCGCGTTGTTCGACACGTTGCGCGCCGACGGCCTGCCGCTCGACACGCTGTCGATGGGCATGTCCGCCGATCTCGATGCCGCCGTGCTCGAAGGCGCGACGATCGTGCGCGTCGGCACCGCGATCTTCGGCGCGCGCGATTACTCGCACTGAACGCCGCGCCCTTTTCCGCCTTTCCGTTCACTCACTCGCTCATTCCCGACATCATGAAAATCGCATTCATCGGCGGCGGCAACATGGCCGCGGCCCTGATCGGCGGCCTGATCAAGCGCGGCGTCGCCGCGGACGGCCTGTATGCCATCGACGTCAACGAAGAAGTCCGCGCGCGCGCGGCACAGCAATTCGGCGTGCACACCGGCGCGGCGATCGACGCGACGCTCGCCGATTACGACGCGATCGTGCTCGCGGTGAAGCCGCAGGTGCTGCACGACGTCGCGCAGGCGCTGGCGCCGCACCTGAAGTCGCAGCTCGTGATCAGCATCGCGGCCGGCATCCGCGGCACGGATCTCGCCCGCTGGCTCGGCGGCTACGCGCGCGTCGTGCGCACGATGCCGAACACGCCGGCGCTGGTCGGCATGGGCGTGACGGGCCTGGCCGCGCTGCCGGGCGTCGACGCCGCCGGCCGCGAACTCGCGTCGAACGTGCTCGGCGCGGTCGGCGAGATCGTGTGGTTCGACGACGAAGCGCAGCTCGATGCGGTCACCGCGATTTCGGGCAGCGGCCCCGCGTACGTGTTCTATTTCATCGAAGCGCTGCAGGAAGCCGCGCGCCGCCTCGGCATGAACGACGAGCAGGGCCGCGCGCTCGCGGTCGCGACGTTCACCGGCGCCGCGCAACTGGCCGCGCAGTCGGGCGAGCCGGCCAGCGTGCTGCGCGAACGCGTGACGTCGAAGGGCGGCACGACGGCCGCCGCGCTCGCGGCGTTCGACGCGCAGGGCGTGAAGGAAGCGATCGTGCGCGGCGCGCTCGCGGCCGAAGCACGCGCGAAGGAAATGGGCGACGAGCTCGGCCGCGCGTAAGCGTGACGGCGGCGCCGGTCATGCCGGCGCCGGATGTAAAAAAAGCGACCGTCAGGTCGCTTTTTCGTTGGCGCCGCGAGAAAGAGCGCGCGGTGTGTCGTTCAGTTGCCCGCCAGCAGGTAATGCGCGGCGATGCCCGCGAACAGCACGCCGCCCAGCCAGTTGTTGTGGCGGAACGCCGCGAAGCACGGCATCCGTTCGCGGTCCTTGATCAGCGTGTAGTGATACAACGCGCAGCCGAGCGCCGCCGCCCAGCCCACCCAGTACGCGGGACCGAAGCCGAGCGTCACGCCGATCCACACGTAGATGCCGAGCGTCATCGCGTAGCACGCCATCACGGCCGCGACGTCGAAACGGCCGAACGTCAGCGCGGACGTGCGGATGCCGATCTTGATGTCGTCGTCGCGATCGACCATCGCATATTCGGTATCGTACGCGACCGACCAGAAGATGTTCGCGACCAGCATCACCCACGCCAGCATCGGCACCGTATCCTGCACGGCCGCGAACGCCATCGGGATGCCGAAGCCGAACGCGATGCCGAGATACGCCTGCGGAATCGCGAAGAAGCGCTTCATGAACGGATAGGAGCCGGCGACGAACAGCGCGACGACCGACAATTGTTTCGTCAGCGTATTGAGCGGCAGGATCAGCAAAAACGCGATGAACGACAGCCCGACCGCGATCGCGACGGCTTCCCATGCGTGGATCTTGCCGGACGTCAGCGGCCGGTCGGCCGTGCGCTTCACGTGACGGTCGAAATCGCGGTCGGCGTAGTCGTTCATCGCGCAGCCGGCCGAGCGCATCAGCAGCGTGCCGAGCGTGAAGATCACGAGCAGCGGCCAGCGCGGGTGGCCGTCCGACGCGATCCACAGCGCGTTGAGCGTCGGCCACAGCAGCAGCAGGCTGCCGATCGGCTTGTCCATCCGGACGAGCCGCAGATACAGGGGAAAGCGGGCAAGCATGGCGAAGCACCGGGAAGAGAATCCCGGCATTTTAGAGCCGAGCGGTGCTTCGCGTCATGTCGGCACGACCCGCCGCCGGTGACCGCAGCGGGCCGGCGGGCCGCCGCGACCCGCTACGCGCGGCCACACAGCGGTGCGCATCAATCCGGGGACAGATGCAAAGCCGCTCCGAAGCAGGCCGGCTGCCGTCCCCGGCCGCGTGCGGCTTACGCGAGCAGCGACCGCAGCATCCATGCGGTCTTTTCATGCGTCTGCAGGCGCTGGGTCAGCAGGTCCGCGGTCGGCTCGTCGCTCGCCGCATCGGCGATCGGGAAGATTTCACGCGCGGTGCGCACGACCGCCTCGTGCCCTTCGACGAGCTGACGGATCATTTCCTCGGCGGCCGGCACGCCCTTCGCTTCCGGCACCGACGACAGTTTCGCGAACTCGCCGAACGTGCCGGGCGCGACGACACCCAGCGTGCGAATGCGTTCCGCGACGGAATCGACCGCGAGCCACAGTTCGTTGTACTGCTCCTCGAACATCAGGTGCAGCGTGTTGAACATCGGTCCGGTCACGTTCCAGTGGAAATTGTGGGTCTTCAGGTACAGCGAAAACGTATCGGCTAGCAGGCGCGACAGGCCGTCCGCGATGTTCTTGCGGTCCTTGTCGCTGATACCGATGTTGATCTGCGTGGCGTTGCCTTTCTTGGCCATCTTCGGGACTCCTCATTCGAAATGTTGAACCGGCGAAAATGCGTCGAGCAATCCGCATGCCGCGTCGCGCGGCATCCGTTCGCGACTCGCCAGTCTAGCGTCGCGAAATCGTCGCTGCCCTCGCTGCCATCGTTGTCGTCAGCCGCCTGCGGCCGACACGACCGGCGCGAGCGCGTGCAGCGCCTGCGAGACCAGCTCCACCGCCCCGCCGACGACGATCGCGAAGCCGACGGCGTAGCGCGCCAGTTCGACCGGCGAGCGCAGAATGGGCGACGCGGCGGCACGCATGTTGAGCATCATTTGCGTCATGGTCACTCCTTCGACAAGACATCGTTCAGAGAAGAAACGGCCGGTCGTTCGACCGGCCGTTTCAGGTTACTGCATCACTGCTTTACTGCATCACCGCATCACGGCCAGGTTCATGCGAGGTCGAAGCGGTCGAGGTTCATCACCTTGTTCCAGGCGGCGACGAAGTCGCGCACGAACTTCTCCTGCGCATCCGCGCTGCCGTACACCTCGGCCAGCGCGCGCAGTTGCGAGTGCGAGCCGAAGATCAGGTCGACGCGCGTGCCCGTCCACTTGACCGCGCCCGTCGCGCGATCGCGCCCTTCGAACACGTCGTTCGCGGCCGACACCGGCTTCCATTCCGTGCGCATGTCGAGCAGGTTCGCGAAGAAGTCGTTCGACAGCGTGCCCGGACGATCGGTGAACACGCCGTGCTTCGAGTCGCCGACGTTCGCGCCGAGCACGCGCAAGCCGCCGACCAGCACGGTCATCTCCGGCGCCGTCAACGTCAGCAGTTGCGCCTTGTCGACCAGCAGCGCCTCGGCCGGCGTCTTGTACGGGTGCTTCAGGTAGTTGCGGAACCCGTCGGCGAGCGGCTCGAGCACGGCCATCGCGTCGACGTCGGTTTCTTCCTGCGACGCATCCATCCGGCCCGGCGCGAACGGCACCGTGATCGCGATGCCCGCGTTCTTCGCCGCCTGCTCGACGCCGGCCGCACCGGCCAGCACGATCAGGTCGGCCAGCGACACCTTCTTGCCGCCCGTCTGCGCATCGTTGAACGCCTTCTGCACGCCTTCGAGCGCTTCGAGTACCGCCGCGAGCGCCGCCGGCTGGTTCACTTCCCAGTCCTTCTGCGGCGCGAGGCGGATGCGCGCGCCGTTCGCGCCACCGCGCTTGTCCGACCCGCGGAACGTCGCCGCGGACGCCCAGGCGGTCGACACGAGCTGCGACACCGACAGGCCCGTGGCCAGCACCTTCGCCTTCAGCGCGGCGACGTCGGCGTCGTCGATCAGCGGATGATCGACGGCCGGGATCGGGTCCTGCCACAGCAGGTGTTCCGCCGGCACTTCCGGGCCGAGGTAGCGCGAGCGCGGACCCATGTCACGGTGCGTCAGCTTGAACCACGCACGTGCGAATGCGTCGGCGAATTCGGCCGGGTTCTCGTAGAAGCGGCGCGAGATCTTTTCGTAGGCCGGGTCGAAACGCAGCGACAGGTCGGTCGTCAGCATCGTCGGGCGATGCTTCTTCGACGCGTCGTACGCATCGGGAATCACCTCGTCCGCATCCTTCGCGACCCACTGGTGCGCGCCGGCCGGGCTCTTCGTGAGCTCCCACTCGTAGCTGAACAGGTGCTTGAAGAAGTCGTTGCTCCACTTCGTCGGCGTCGAGGTCCACGTGACTTCGAGGCCGCTCGTGATCGTGTCCTTGCCCTTGCCGGTGCCGAAGGTGCTCTTCCATCCGAGCCCCTGCTCCTCGAGGCCCGCGGCTTCCGGCTCGGGGCCGACGTTCGAGGCCGGGCCGGCGCCGTGCGTCTTGCCGAACGTGTGACCGCCCGCGATCAGCGCGACCGTTTCCTCGTCGTTCATCGCCATCCGCGCGAACGTCTCGCGGATGTCGTGCGCGGCGGCGACCGGGTCGGGGTTGCCGTCCGGACCTTCCGGGTTCACGTAGATCAGGCCCATCTGCACCGCGGCGAGCGGGCTTTCGAGCTCGCGCTTGCCCGTGTAGCGGCTGTTCGGGCCGCCGCTCAGTTCCAGCCAGATCTTTTCCGAGCCCCAGTAGACGTCGTCCGGTTCCCACGTGTCGACGCGGCCGCCGGCATAGCCGAACGTCTTGAAGCCCATCGATTCGAGCGCGACGTTGCCGGTCAGGATCAGCAGGTCGGCCCACGAGATGTTGCGGCCGTACTTCTGCTTGATCGGCCACAGCAGGCGGCGCGCCTTGTCGAGGCTCACGTTGTCCGGCCAGCTGTTGAGCGGCGCGAAGCGCTGCTGCCCGCCGCCCGCGCCGCCGCGGCCGTCGGCCGTGCGGTACGTGCCCGCGCTATGCCACGCCATGCGCACGAACAGACCGCCGTAGTGGCCGAAGTCGGCCGGCCACCAGTCCTGCGACGTCGTCATCAGCGCGTGCAGGTCGTGCTTCACCGCGGCGAGATCCAGCTTCTTGAACGCCTCGGCGTAGTCGAAATCCGGGTCCATCGGATCGGACAGCGCCGAATGCCGATGCAGGACGTTGAGGTTCAGCTGATTCGGCCACCAGTCCTTGTTCGTCGTGCCGCTGCCTGCGGTGTGGTTGAACGGGCACTTGGTTTCGTTCGACATGCTTTTTCTCCTTTACTTGCTCGTAGGCCCCCACGTGCCGGGCGCGGTTCGTGGAGCATTGCGGGGGGTAAGAAACGGAACAGGCGGCTTCTCCTGTCGTACTACGGGATGTCGTGCGCGGCCTTCGGCACGCGTTCCCGCTGCAACGCGCCGCAGGCGGGGCGCTCGGGGACGCGGCGGCCGGCAGTCGTCATGCCGGCGCGGCGGGTGGTTTTTCGTGTATCGGACATGCAATGCTCCCTCATGGCTTGACGGCGGGTGAATCGGGGGAACACAGAACCGGTGCGCGGCGGCACTCATCCGCCATACACACGGTCCGCCAGGTACGCGAACGCAATCGGACGCAGGCCGCGAACCGCCGCCCTGGCGCGATGTACGACCATGTCGCGCGACGGGATGTTCCGTTGCGCGTGCTGCAATACCGACCGCATCATGACATCCTCCTTTGACGTTTGCATTCAACGTGCATCCCGCACGTCGGCTACGACGCCGATCCATGTAGAGGATTGTATCTGCATCTATCAATTATTTGAATTTGATAAATTTCATCTATGCGATAGGGAAAAATAAACGGGGCCGCAAGGCCCCGTTCATCATGCCGCCACACCCGCATGCGCGGGTGCGTCAATTCATCGTGGCCGGCATGTCGAGCTTCGCGACGCCGGGCAGCTCGCAGGCAGAGATGGCGTCGCTGATCGCGTCGATCGCGGGCATCCGCGTGAAGCTCTTGCGCCATACGAGCACCACACGCCGATCGGGCACCGGTTCGTTGAACGGCACGTACGACAGCAGTTCGGCATCGGGACCGTTCGCGCGCGGGCCGATCTCGGCGACCGACATTCGCGGCAGCACCGTGATGCCGACGCCGCTCGCGACCATGTGGCGAATGGTTTCGAGCGACGAGCCCTCGAAGGTCTTCTGGATGCCGTCGGCCGTCTGCGAGAAGCGCATCAGTTCCGGACACACGCCGAGCACGTGATCGCGGAAGCAGTGGCCGTTGCCGAGCAGCAGCATGGTTTCCTGCTTCAGGTCCTCGGCGTCGATCTCGTCGCGCTTCTCCCACGGGTGGCCCGCCGGCAGCGCGACGACGAACGGCTCGTCGTACAGCGGCCGCACCATCAGGCCGGTTTCGGGGAACGGCAGCGCCATGATCGCGGCGTCGATCTCGCCCTGCTTCAGCAGTTCGAGCAGCTTCAGCGTGTAGTTCTCCTGCAGCATCAGCGGCATCTGCGGGACACGCTGGATCATCTGCTTGACGAGCGTCGGCAGCAGGTACGGCCCGATCGTGTAGATCACGCCGAGGCGGAACGGGCCGACGAGCGGGTCCTTGCCCTGCTTCGCGATCTCCTTGATCGCGAAGGTCTGCTCCAGCACGCGCTGCGCCTGGGTGACGATCTGGTCGCCGATCGGCGTCACGCTCACTTCGCTCGCGCCGCGCTCGAAAATCTGCACGTTGAGCTCGTCTTCGAGCTTCTTGATCGCCACCGAGAGCGTCGGCTGGCTCACGAAGCACGCTTCGGCCGCGCGGCCGAAATGCCGCTCGCGCGCAACCGCGACGATGTATTTCAATTCAGTCAGCGTCATTGTGGGTCAATCAGAGATATACAGGCGATAGGTTTAATTTATACACCTGTTGGCACCGGTTCGCCAAGTTTCTCTGCATCGCGAGGCGTCGATTGGCGTCGATCGGCGGCTTTCGATCCGGCCCCGGGCCGCTCGATCAGGCCTTCAGGTACTGTTCGCGCGCGCCGAGCCAGCGCGCGAGATGCTGCGTGACGACCTCCGGGTACGCGGCAATCAGCCGCGCCGCGGCCTCGCGGGCCGGGTCGATCAGCCAGCCGTCGGTCTCGAGGTTCGCGAAACGCAGCATCGCCGCGCCCGACTGGCGCGCGCCGAGGAATTCGCCCGGGCCGCGGATTTCGAGGTCGCGCCGCGCGATCTCGAAGCCGTCGGTCGTCTCGCGCATCGTCTTCAGCCGCTCGCGGCCGGTGAGCGACAGCGGCCCGCTGTACAGCAGCACGCACACCGACGCCGCGGTGCCGCGCCCGACCCGGCCGCGCAGCTGGTGCAACTGCGCGAGGCCGAAACGTTCCGCGTGCTCGATCACCATCAGCGACGCGTTCGGCACGTCGACGCCCACCTCGATCACCGTCGTCGCGACCAGCAGCTGCACTTCGTTGCGCGTGAACGCCTCCATCACGGCCGCCTTGTCGGCCGGCGACAGCCGGCCGTGCACGAGCCCGACCTTCAGCTCGGGCAGCGCCGCGGCCAGCGTCTCGTAGGTTTCGACGGCCGTCTGCAGCTGCAGCGTCTCGCTCTCCTCGATCAGCGGGCACACCCAGTACACCTGGCGCCCGGTGAGCGCGGCCTCGCGCACGCGGGCGATCACCTCGTCGCGCCGCGCGTCGCCGACGACGCGCGTCAGCACCGGCGTGCGGCCGGGCGGCAACTCGTCGATCGTCGACACTTCGAGATCCGCGTAGTACGTCATCGCGAGCGTGCGCGGAATCGGCGTGGCCGACATCATCAGCTGGTGCGGCTGAAAGTCGCGCGCGCCGTTGGCCGCGTTCGCGGCCTTCGCACGCAGCGCGAGACGCTGCTCGACGCCGAAGCGGTGCTGCTCGTCGACGATCACGAGGCCGAGCCGCGCGAATTCGACCGTGTCCTGGATGATCGCGTGCGTACCGATCACGAGCTGCGCGGTGCCGAGCGCGGCCGCCTCGATCGCCGCGCGCTTCTCCTTCGCCTTCAGGCTGCCCGCGAGCCACGCGACCGTGACGCCGAGCGGCTCGAGCCATGCGCGCAGCTTGCGCGCGTGCTGTTCCGCGAGGATTTCGGTGGGCGCCATCAGCGCGGCCTGGTAGCCGGCGTCGATCGCCTGCGTGGCGGCCAGCGCCGCGACGACCGTCTTGCCGCTGCCGACGTCGCCCTGCAGCAGCCGCTGCATCGGGTGCGCGAGCGTGAGGTCGTGCGCGATCTCGTCGACGACGCGCGCCTGCGCGCCCGTCAGCGTGAACGGCAGCGCCGCGTAAAGGCGCGTGGTCAGCGCGTCGGCATCGCGCGCGGTGCGGCGCGGCATCGCGGGCGCGGCGCGCGTGCGGCGCTCCTCGTGCGCACGCTTGAGCGACAGCTGCTGCGCGAGCAGTTCCTCGAACTTGATACGCGTCCACGCCGGATGCGAGCCGTCCATCAGCGCGGCTTCGTCGGAATCGACGCGCGGGTGGTGCAGGATGCGCACCGCCTGCTCGAGCGTCGGCACGTCGAGCGGCTTCAGGTAATCGCGCTGGATCTCCGGCGGCAAGAGCTCGGGCAGCGGCGTGCGCTCGACCGCGTTCTCGATCGCCTTGCGCAGATACGCCTGCGACACGCCGGCCGTGCTCGGGTAGACGGGCGTGAGCACCTGCGGCAGCGGCGCATCCGCTTCGACGACGCGCACGGCCGGATGCACCATCTCCATCCCGAAAAAGCCGCCGCGCACGTCGCCGCGCACGCGCAGCCGCTGGCCGACGGCCATCTGCTTGACCTGCGACCCGTAGAAATTCAGGAAGCGCAGCACGAGCTGCTCGCCGTCGTCGTCCCGGATCTTCACGACGAGCTGGCGGCGCGGCCGGTACGCGACCTCGTTGTCGAACACGACGCCTTCGGTCTGCGCGATACCGCCCGGCAGCAATTCGCCGATCGGCGTGAGCGTGGTCTCGTCCTCGTAGCGCATCGGCAGATGCAGCACGAGATCGATCGAACGCGTGAGCCCGAGCTTCGCGAGCTTGTCGGCGGTTTTCACCGGCTTGTCGGCGGCCGGCTTCTTCTTGCGCTTCGCACCGGCCGCGCCTGCCTCGTCGCTCGCGGCGGCGCCGTCGGCGTCGGGCGCGGCGGCCGCGGGCTGCGCGAGCCGGCCGTCGGCGCCGCGCTTCGGGCCGGCGCGACGCGTACCGGAGCCCGATGCGGGCGGCGCGGGCGACGCGGCATCGTCCGCGTCGAACGGATCGGCGGAATCGGCAACGGCGGCGGGAGAACGGCGTGGTGACACAGGCATCGGATCGTCTGGGTGCTTCGCAAGGCAAGTACAATAGCGGCTTTCACGTCGTCCGAACGAACGACGCCGGCCAGGCCGCGCATCCCGTCATCATAGCGGCTCGCGCGCCCCGATTACGCGTTTCCGCCCTGCCGGCGACGCCCGCCGGCCGCTTCGAACCAGCCCGCATGTTCACGCTTTCCGATTTCGATTTCAATCTGCCGCCCGAGCTGATTGCACAAACCGCGCTGCCCGATCGCACCGCGAGCCGCCTGCTCGAGGTCGACCGCAGCGTCGAGCCCGCACGCCTCGTCGACCGCCATTTCGCCGAATTGCCGTCGTGCATCGCGCCCGGCGACCTGCTCGTGTTCAACGATACCAAGGTGCTGAAGGCGCGTTTCTTCGGCCAGAAGGCCAGCGGCGGCAAGATCGAGGTGCTGATCGAGCGCGTGACCGGCACGCACACGGCGCTCGCGCAGATCCGCGCGAGCAAGTCGCCGGGCGCCGGCACGACGCTGCGTCTGGCCGACGCGTTCGACGTGACGGTCGGCGAGCGCGTCGAGCCGTTCTTCACGCTGCACTTCCCCGCGCCGTGCCTCGACCTGATCGAACAGTACGGCCGCCTGCCGCTGCCGCCGTATATCGAGCACGATCCCGATGCGACCGACGAGACGCGCTACCAGACCGTCTATGCGAGCAACCCGGGCGCGGTCGCCGCGCCGACGGCCGGGCTCCATTTCGACCAGCCGCTGCTGGAGCAGCTCGACGCGCTGGGCGTCGAGCGCGCGACGCTCACGCTGCACGTCGGCGCCGGCACGTTCCAGCCGGTGCGCGTCGACAACATCGCCGAGCACAAGATGCACAGCGAGTGGTACGACCTGCCGCAGTCGCTCGTCGACAAGATCGCCGCGACCCGCGCGCGCGGCGGCAACGTGATCGCGGTCGGCACGACGTCGATGCGCGCGCTCGAAGCCGCGGCGCGCTCGGCCGACGAAGCCGGCCGCCCGCTCGCGGCGACGCAGGCCGAAACCGACATCTTCATCACGCCCGGCTACCGTTTCCGCGTGGTCGACCGGCTCGTGACGAACTTCCACCTGCCGAAATCGACGCTGCTGATGCTGGTGTCCGCGTTCGCGGGCGTCGAGACGATCCGCGCCGCGTACCGGCACGCGATCGAAGAACGGTATCGGTTCTTCAGCTACGGCGACGCGATGCTGCTCACGCGGCGCGACACGCCGGAGGCGCCGGGCGCGTAAGCTCCGCGGGCGGCTCGTCCGCCTGGTGCGTCACCCGTTTTTTCACCGCCGCCGGGCTTCCCGGCGGCGTTTCCAACATGCGCCGGACTGTTTTCCGGTAGCGAGGAGCACGACACGATGACCGAAGGTTCATCCCACGATACGCACGCCCCCGTGCAGGACCGCCCGGCCAACGGGCTCGAATTCGAACTGCTGACGACCGACGGCCACGCGCGCCGCGGCCGCGTGAAGCTCAACCACGGCACGGTCGAAACGCCGATCTTCATGCCGGTCGGCACGTACGGCACCGTGAAGGCGATCCAGCCGCGCGAGCTGCACGAGATCAAGGCCCAGATCATCCTCGGCAACACGTTCCACCTGTGGCTGCGCCCGGGCCTCGACACGATCGACGCGCACGGCGGCCTGCACGGCTTCATGGGCTGGAACAAGCCGATCCTGACCGACTCGGGCGGCTTCCAGGTGTTCTCGCTCGGCGACCTGCGCAAGATCACCGAGGACGGCGTCACGTTCGCGTCGCCGATCAACGGCGACAAGCTGTTCCTGTCGCCGGAAGTGTCGATGCAGATCCAGAAGGTGCTGAACTCCGACGTGGTGATGCAGTTCGACGAATGCACGCCGTACGCGACCAACGGCGTGCCGACGACGCACCAGGAAGCGGCCGACTCGATGCGCATGTCGCTGCGCTGGGCGAAACGCTCGCTCGACGAATTCAACCGGCTCGGCAACCCGAACGCGCTGTTCGGGATCGTCCAGGGCGGGATGTTCGAGGACCTGCGCGACGAATCGCTCGCGGGCCTCGCGGAACTCGGTTTCCACGGCCTCGCGATCGGCGGGCTGTCGGTCGGCGAGCCGAAGGAAGACATGATGCGCGTGCTGCGCCACGTGGGCCCGAAGCTGCCGGCCAACAAGCCGCACTACCTGATGGGCGTCGGCACGCCGGAGGACCTGGTCGAAGGCGTCGCGAACGGCGTCGACATGTTCGACTGCGTGATGCCGACCCGCAACGCGCGCAACGGCTGGCTGTTCACGCGCTTCGGCGACGTGAAGATCCGCAACGCGACGCACAAGAACTCGCTGAAGCCGCTCGATTCGACCTGCACCTGCTACACGTGCCAGAACTTCTCGCGCGGCTACCTGCATCACCTGCACCGGGTCGGCGAAATCCTCGGCGCGCAGCTGAACACGATCCACAACCTGCACTACTACCTGCAGCTGATGAGCGAGATCCGCGAGGCAATCGAGACGCACACGTTCGACGCATTCCGGCAACGCTTCGCGGAGGATCGCGCGAGAGGGGTCGACTGACGGGCCGGCGGCCCGCATCGCGGCCAGTCACATAGGACGTGTACTAATTGGCCTGATCAAATCACCGGTCGCGACCGCCAAACATTACAATTACCTTTCCAAACAAGTCGCAACGGTGTCGGTTCGCGCTTTAACAGCTTGATCCGAAAGCGCATTTGCCGATCCGTCTGCGCATGGGGCCGGTGGTAGAATAACCGGCTTATTTTTCGATCTTCCCCTACGGAGAGACCAACGTGCCGTTCATTTCCAATGCCTTCGCGCAAGGTGCCGGTGGCGCCGAATCGAGCCTGATGAGCTTCCTGCCGCTCATCCTGATGTTCGCGGTGCTGTACTTCATCATGATCCGTCCGCAGATGAAGCGTCAGAAGGAACACCGCAACATGCTCGCGGCCATGGCGAAGGGCGACGAAGTCGTCACGAGCGGCGGCCTCGTCGGCAAGGTGACGAAGGTCACCGAAGGCTACATCGGCGTCGAAATCGCCGAAGGCACCGAAATCACCGTGCAGAAGGCTGCCGTCACGACCATTCTGCCGAAGGGCACGATCAAGTCGCTGTAAGGCTTTCACCGAGCGTCCGGCTCCCCGCGCCGTGCCCGCCTGAGAGAGCGGGCCGCCGCGGCGCCGGACGCGACGCTTTCACGCCAACCACCCGTTCGGCCCCCTCATGAATCGTTATCCACTCTGGAAATATGTCGTGATGGTCGTGGCGCTCGCCATCGGCCTTCTGTACACATTGCCCAACTTCTTCGGCGAAGCGCCGGCGGTGCAGGTGTCGAGCGGCAAGGCCACGGTCAAGCTCGACTCGACCACGCTGACCCAGGTCGAATCGGCGCTCGCATCCGCGCAGATCAAGCCGGACGACGTCACCTTCGAGAACACGGCGACCAACGCGAACATCCGCGTGCGCCTGAAGGACACCGATACGCAGCTGCGCGTCAAGGACCTGCTGCAGAAGTCGCTGAACGCCGACCCGAACGATCCGCAGTACGTCGTCGCACTGAACCTGCAGAGCGCGTCGCCGCGCTGGCTGACCGCCCTGCACGCGCTGCCGATGTATCTCGGCCTCGACCTGCGCGGCGGTGTGCACTTCCTGCTCCAGGTCGACATGACGGGCGCGCTCACGAAGAAGCTCGACTCCGACGCCTCCGACGCGCGCTCGCTGCTGCGCGACAAGAACATCCGCGACGGCGGCGTGAGCCGCGTCGAGCAGTCCGTGGTCGTCAACTTCAGCGATGCGCAGACGGCGGAAGACGCCCGCAAGGTGCTCGCCGCGTCGATCACCGAGCTGCAATGGGCGACCCAGCCCGGCGGCGGCGGCACGCAGGTGGTCGGCACGTTTACGCCGGCCGTGCAGAAGGCCGTCGAGGACGCCGCGCTCAAGCAGAACCTGACGACGCTCCACAACCGCGTGAACGAACTCGGCGTGTCCGAGCCGATCCTGCAGCAGCAAGGCAGCGACCGCATCGTCGTCGAACTGCCGGGCGTGCAGGACACCGCGAAGGCGAAGGACATCATCGGCCGCACCGCGACGCTCGAGGCGCGCCTCGCCGACCCGATCAACACGCACCCGAACCCGAACGACCCCGTGCCGCCGGGCGAGGAGCTGTTCACGCAGGGCATCCAGGCGCCCGTGCTGCTGAAGAAGGACGTGATCTTCACCGGCGACCGCATCATCGACGCATCGGCCGGTTTCGACGAACACCAGCGTCCGTCGGTCAACATCCGCCTCGATTCGGCGGGCGGCCGCGCGGTGCGCACGGTGTCGCGCGACAACATCGGCAAGCCGATGGCGATGGTGCTGTTCGAGAAGGGCAAGGGCGAAGTGCTGACGGTCGCGACGATCCAGTCCGAACTCGGCGACCGCTTCCAGATCACGGGCCAGCCGACGCCGCAGGCCGCGGCCGACCTCGCGCTGCTGCTGCGCGCCGGTTCGCTCGCCGCACCGATGGACATCATCGAGGAACGCACGATCGGCCCGAGCCTCGGCGCCGACAACATCAAGATGGGCGTGCACTCGGTGATCTGGGGCTTCTGTGCGATCGCCGTGTTCATGATCGCGTACTACATGCTGTTCGGCGTGGTGTCGGTGATCGGCCTGTCGGTGAACCTGCTGCTGCTCGTCGCCGTGCTGTCGCTGATGCAGGCGACGCTGACGCTGCCGGGTATCGCGGCCATCGCGCTCGCGCTCGGTATGGCGATCGACTCGAACGTGCTGATCAACGAGCGCGTGCGTGAAGAACTGCGCGCCGGCCAGCCGCCGCAGCTCGCGATCCAGGCCGGCTACGCACACGCGTGGGCGACGATTCTCGACTCGAACGTCACGACGCTGATCGCCGGCCTCGCGCTGCTCGCGTTCGGCTCGGGCCCGGTTCGCGCGTTCGCGATCGTGCACTGCCTCGGTATCCTGACGTCGATGTTCTCCGCGGTGTTCTTCTCGCGCGGGATCGTCAACCTCTGGTACGGCGGCCGCAAGAAGCTGAAGTCGCTCGCGATCGGCCAGGTGTGGAAGCCGGAAGGCGCCGCTGCCGCCGCGTCGTTCACCGACGCGGACGAATCGACCGACACCGCGCGCGCCGCGAAGCTCGCCGCCCCGGCGAAGGGCAACGCGCCGCGCGCCGGCAAGCCGCAGCTGCGCAACCGCGCGCAGCAAGGCGTGTCGCCGAAGAAACCGGGCTCGACCCAATAAGGCCCCGGAGACGAAGCCATGGAATTTTTCCGCATCCGTAAAGATATTCCGTTCATGCGGCACGCGCTGGTGTTCAACGTGATCTCGCTGGTCACGTTCCTCGCCGCCGTGTTCTTCCTGTTCCACCGCGGGCTGCACCTGTCCGTCGAATTCACCGGCGGCACGGTGATCGAGGTGCAGTACCAGCAGGCCGCGGAGCTCGAACCCGTGCGCGCGACGCTCGGCAAGCTCGGCTATGCCGACGCGCAGGTGCAGAACTTCGGCACGTCGCGCAACGTGCTGATCCGCCTGCAGCTGAAGGAAGGCCTCACGTCCGCGCAGCAGAGCGACCAGGTGATGGGCGCGCTGAAGGCGCAGAGCCCGGACGTCACGCTGCAGCGCGTCGAGTTCGTCGGCCCGCAGGTCGGCCGCGAGCTCGCGACCGACGGTCTGCTCGCGCTCGCGTGCGTCGTGATCGGCATCGTGATCTACCTGTCGTTCCGCTTCGAATGGAAGTACGCGGTGGCGGGCATCATCGCCAACCTGCACGACGTCGTGATCATTCTCGGCTTCTTCGCGTTCTTCCAGTGGGAGTTCTCGCTGGCGGTGCTCGCGGCGATCCTCGCGGTGCTCGGCTACTCGGTCAACGAGTCGGTCGTCATCTTCGACCGGATCCGCGAAACGTTCCGCCGCGAACGCAAGATGAGCGTGCAGGAAGTGATCAACCACGCGATCACGACCACGATGTCGCGCACGATCATCACGCACACGTCGACGGAAATGATGGTGCTGTCGATGTTCTTCTTCGGCGGCCCGACGCTGCACTACTTCGCGCTCGCGCTGACGGTCGGCATCATGTTCGGCATCTACTCGTCGGTGTTCGTCGCGGGCTCGCTCGCGATGTGGCTCGGCATCAAGCGCGAAGACCTGATCAAGGAAAAGAAGACCGCGCACGATCCGGACGATCCGAACGCCGGCGCGCAGGTTTGAGCGCCACGCCGTTTCGGCATCGAAGCAAAGCCGGCCCTCTGGGCCGGCTTTTTTTATGCGCGGGCCGCCACGATGCGGCATGCCAACGGCCCGGCCGGCATCGTCACGGGTGTCGGCTACAATCGTCACCGCCCTGCCCCGCCGCCTGCCGGCCGCGCGCGTGGACCGGGCAAGCCCCCCTCTTCACCCGTCCGAACGTGCGGTCCCGATGATGCCTCCCATGCGTGTCGTTCGTCGCCTCGCCGTCTGCGCAGCCGTCGCGGCCGCGTTCCCGTATGCGCCGCTCGTCGGTGCGCAACCGGCATCCGCGCCGGCCGCCGCTCCGGTGCCCGCCGCCCCACCGCCATCGCCCTGCCCGCCCGACTGGGAGCCGCAGATCTGCGAACTGAAGGCGGCCGTCGATGTGCTGAAGCAACAGCACCTGACCGACGTCGACATCGGCGCGCTGCTCGACGCCGCGACCCACGACGGGATCAAGACGCTGCCGTACGCGCGCTTCTTCAACGCGAAGGAAGAGCAGGAACGGCGCGACGACGAGCGGCGCGCCCGCGACGGCACGCCGGGCATCGGGATCGTGTTCGAAACGCGGCCCGACGGGCTGCACATCATCGACGTGGTTCCCGATGCGCCGGCGGAAAAGGCCGGCGTGCGGCCCGACGATCTCGTCGTCGCGATGAACGACCGGAGCGTCGTCGGCATCGACGGCGGCGAGCTGATGAAACTCGCGAAGGGCGACGCGGGCGTGCCGCTGAAGCTCACGGTGCAGCGCGGCCCGAAGCATGCGGTGCTGACCTTCGCGCCGGTGCGGGCGATCGTCAAGCCGCGTCCGGCAACCGTGAAGCGGCTCGACGGCGACATCCTGTACACGCGGCTGTCGAGCTTTCCGGAGCCGGCGGTCGGCGACTATATCGATGCGGTGCAGGCCGCGCGTCGCGCGGGGCCGCCGGTCAAGCAGATGATCCTCGACCTGCGCATCAATGGCGGCGGCGCGCTCAATGCGGCGATCGGCATCACCGCGCTGTTCGCGGGACGCGACCGCACCGCGATGGTGACGGTCGAGCGCGGCGACACGCATCGCCGCCGCTACACGACCAACTGGCCCGACTACGAACTGCCCGTCATGCACGGCCAGGATCCGCTCGCGCCGCTGCAGGCCGACGACTGGTGGCGCACCGTGCCGCTCGTCGTGCTCGTCGACGGGCAAAGCGCGTCGGCTGCAGAAGCGACCGCGGCGGCGCTGAAGGATCTCGGCCGCGCCAAATTGCTCGGCATGCCGACCTACGGGAAAGGGCTCGCGCAGACGGGCGTCGACCTGATCGACGGCACGCGCCTGAATTTCACGTTCGCGCGCAATCTGCGGCCGAACGGCTGCCCGATGGACGGCTACGGCGTCGTGCCGGACTGGCTCGTGCCGCCGCGCCGCGATGCGGACGTCGACGGCGTGCTGCTGTGGTATCGGGAAGTCGATCTCGCCCGCGCCCCGTATGCGGACCGGCAGGCGCCCGACCCGTTCGCGCAGGTGCGCAAGGCCCGCCAGAAGCTGCGCGACGAGCGCGTGCGCGCGAAGGTCGATACGGCGCGGAGCGCGGCGCTGCCGCAGCGCGCATTCGGCACGGCGGCCGACTGGCAGCTCCGGCAGGCGCTCGATGCCCTAGCCGGCCGCCCGGTGCAGACCATCGCCGCGCCCGCGCAACTGATGCCGGCGCAGCCGGTCTGCGAGCGCGGCGGCAACTGAGCCGCCGCCCGCCCCGTTTCAGCGGAATCCGAACCGCCGCCGCAGCACGACCAGCGCCGCGAGGCTCAACACGGCCGCGAACATCAGGTAGAAGCTCGGCGCGGTCTTCATCCCGGTCTCGCGGATCAGCCACGCGATGATGAACGGCCCGAAGCCGCCGAAGATCGTCACCGCGACGTTGTACGCGAGCGACATCCCGGTCGTGCGCGTCTGCACCGGAAACACCTCGGACAACAGCCCCGGCAGCGCCGCGAAGTAGCCGGTCATCAGGAACGCGAGCAGCACCTGCAGCGCGATCAGCGTGCCGAAGCCCGGATGCGCGACGAGATACGCGAACGCCGGATAGATCAGCACGAGGATGCCGACGGCCGGCGCGATCATCACGCGCACGCGGCCGTAGCGATCCGACCAGTGGCCGACGAGCGGCGCGAACGCCATCTGGATCACGCCGACCACGAGGATCGCGGCGAATGCGGCGGACGGCGCGAGGCCGAGCTGCTTCACGCCGTAGGTCGGCATGAACAGCACGAGGTAGGTGGCGACGGTGCCGAGCACGACCACGCCCATGGCCGCGACGAGGCGCGCCTTGTGCGACGCGAACGTATCGCGCAGCGGGTTGGCGGTGCCTTCGGCCGCGAGGAATTCGGGCGTCTCGTCGACCTTGGTGCGGATGTAGTACGCGACCAGCCCGAGCAGCAGCCCGAAGAAGAACGGCACGCGCCAGCCCCACGACGCCATCTGCGCGGCCGACAGCTGCGCGTTCAACACGGTGCCGAAGCCCGCGGCGAGCAGCGTCGTGAGCCCCTGGCTCGCGACCTGCCAGCTCGCGAAGAAGCCGCGCCGGCCGGGCACGTGCTCGGCGAGGAACGCGGTCGCGCTGCCGAACTCGCCGCCGGCCGAGAAGCCCTGCATCAGCCGCGCGGCGACGAGGATCACCGGCGCGGCGACACCGATCGTCTCGTAGGTCGGCAGCACCGCGATGATCAGCGTGCCGGCCATCATCAGCAGGATCGACAGCGTCAGCGCGGCCTTGCGACCGGCGCGGTCCGCATACGCGCCAAGCACGATCGCGCCGAGCGGCCGCATGAAGAACGACACGCCGAACGTGCCGAGCGTGAGCAGCAGCGACACGGTGTCGTTGCCGGCCGGGAAGAACAGCTTCGAGATCGTCACCGCGAAAAAGCCGTAGACGACGAGATCGAACCACTCGAGCGCGTTGCCGATCGACGCGGCGACCACCGCGCGCCACACGCGCGGCGACGAGGCAATGGAGCTGGACTGCGTGACGGCATGCATCGGCGATCTCCTTGTCGTTGTACGTTCTGTTCGAGGCGGCCGCCGTCGCGCCGTCGGCCTGCCCGGCGCCGCATGGCCACATGCGGCGCTCGGGCGATTATAGGCGCGCAAAAAAACCGCCGCGCCCCGGTAACGGGAACGCGGCGGTTGATCCGCGGCGGCCGGCACGATGGCCGGCCGTGCCGGGAAGCCTTACTGCTGCTTGACCGCTTCGGCCGTGATCAGCAGCTTCGTCTTCATCTTGAAGCCGTACTGCTTGCCGTAGTCGAGGCCGAAATCGTCGCGGCTGAATTCGCCGACCGCGTCGACGCCGCACACTTCACGCTTGAGCATCGGGTGCGGCATGCACTTGAACGAATCGATCTTCAGCGTGAGCGGCTTCGTGACGCCATGCAGCGTCAGGTTGCCGACCACCGACACCGGCTTGTCGCCGTCGAACTTGATCGTGCCCTTGTAGTTCGCCTGCGGGAACTTCGCCGCATCGAAGAACTCGGCCGTCTGCAGGTGCTCGTCGAGCTTCGCGCTGCCCGTGTGGATCGACGCGATGTCGGTCGTCACGTCGACCGTGCCGGTCTTCGCCGCACGGTCGAGCGTCACGGTGCCGCTCGACTTGTCGAACTTGCCGCGCCAGACCGACAGGCCGCCGAAGTGGTCGGCCTCGAAGCTCGGGTACGTGTGGCTCGGGTCGAACTGGTAGGTGGCGCTTTCGGCGAAAGCCGAGAACGACAGCGAAGCGGCCAGCGCGCCGGCGGCGATGATCAGATGCTTTTTCAAACCTTTTCTCCTGGAAACGGCGCCGCGCCCTCGCGCGGCATTCAGTTGAGGCAACAACCCGCCGCTTACTTCGTGGCGACGAGATGGAACTTGATCTGCACTTCGTCCGCGACGATCGACGTGTCCTTCCACTCGCCGGTGCCGACGTTGAAGGCCGAACGCTTGATCGGCAGCACGCCGTCGAACGTCTGCGTCGCGCCGTTTTGCGCGACCGTGACGGGCACCGTGACGGTCTCGGCCTTGCCCTTGATCGTCAGCTTGCCGGTCACGTTGTACTTGTTGCCGCCGGCCGGCGCGATCGCCGACGACACGAAGGTCGCCTGCGGATAGGTCTTCGCGTCGAACCAGTCCTTGCCGGCGACCTGGTCGTTGTACATCTTGTCGCCGAGGTCGAAGCTCGCGACGTCGATCGTCATCTGCGCGCTGCCCTGCGCGGCTTTCGCCGGGTCGAACTTCACCTGCGCGGAGAACTTCTTGAACGCGCCTTCGGTCGGCACGTTCATCTGCTTCGACACGGCGGACACCTTGCTCTTCGCGAGATCGACGTCGGCATGCGCCGCGCCCGACGCGACAAGCGCCGCCGCGGCGAACGCGGTCAGCATGGAGCGGGAGAAAGACACTTTCATGGGATCCTTCATTTGGCAAAGGGAAGCATGCGCGACAGCAGGCCGTCGCGGTCCAACAGCTGGTGCTTGAGCGCCGCGAGCACGTGCATCGCGACGAGCGCAAGCAGAATGTAATTCAAAGACACGTGCAGCGTCTTGAAGGTTTCCTTGAGCGCCGGATCGGGATCGATCAGGCGCGGCAGCGGCACGATGCCGAGATAGACGACCGGGATGTTCGACGCCGAGCTGTACAGGTAGCCCGTCACCGGGATCACGATCATCAGCACGTACAGCAGCATGTGCACGCCGTGCGATGCCGCGCGCTGCCACGCCGGCGTGTCGCCCGGCAGCGGCGGCGGCACGTGGGTCGCCCGCCACAGCACGCGCACGACGGCCAGCGCGAACACCGTCACGCCGATCCACTTGTGCCACGAGAAGTACTTCAGCTTGGTCGGCGTGAAGCCGGGGATGTCCGTCATCACCCAGCCGAGCGCGAAGCCGCAGACGATCAGCAGCGCGATCAGCCAGTGCAAGGCGATCGCGGTGTGTGCGTACCGTGCCGGCGCGGCCGGCGGCGATTTCGATGCCATCTTGGATTCCTCAGTTCAGCGAACGGCTGCGCCGGTAAATTCGTCCGACGCATGTCAAGGGCGCCATGCTACCGCAACCTTTTGACGTGCGCGGACTCCGAGAACAGGCGCGCCAGCCGGCTGACGGCTTCCCGCCATGTTACCGACCGGTCACGAAACTCACGATCCTTGACGCATCGAAAAAGCCCTTTTGGTAAGATTGGCGCGGGTTCCGGCCCCGTCGACGCGTTCCCCCAGCCGTCGCGACACCGCCTTTTCCATGCAACGATACGACCTGATTGCCTGCCACGAATGCGACGCACTGTTGCATAAACCGCGCCTGAGCGGCCGCGAGATCGCGCGCTGTCCGCGCTGCGACGCGCTGCTTTATCGCAACAGCACCACGCAGATCGAGCGCATCACCGCGCTCGCGGTCGCCGCGCTCGTCACGTTCATCATCGCGCAGACGTTCCCGATCCTGGAAATGGACCTGAACGGCACGCGCGTGCAGACGACGCTGATCGGCGCGATCGACGCGCTGTGGCGTCAGGACATGGCGATCGTCGGCGTGATGGTGTTCTGCTCGACCGTGCTGTTCCCGCTCGTCGAGATGGCCGCGCTGCTGTACGTGCTGCTGCCGATCCGGCGCGGCATCGTGCCGCCCGGGCTGAACCTCGTGCTGCGCACGATCCAGCTCGTGCGGCCGTGGGGAATGATCGAGGTGTTCATGCTCGGCATCCTGGTCACGATCGTGAAGATGGTGAGCCTCGCGCGCGTCGTGCCCGACGCGGCGCTGTTCGCGTTCGGCGCGCTCACGCTGATGACCGCCGTCGTGCTGATGTTCGACCCGCGCACGCTGTGGGACATCGCCGACGACCTGCGCGCCGGCCGCGCGCCGGAGCGGCCCGACGCCGCCGCGCCGCTGCCGGACGCACCCCGCCGATGACGAGGCCCATGCCGACCGCCGCCCGCGAGGGTTACGCCAGCTGCCACGCGTGCGGGCTCGTGCAGACGATCGACCGGCCGCACGCGCATTGCGCGCGCTGCGGCAGCGCGCTGCACGTGCGCACGCCGAACAGCATCATGCGCACGTGGGCGCTGCTGCTCGCGGCCGCGATCCTCTACATTCCGGCGAACCTGCTGCCGATCATGCGCACGTCGTCGATCGTCGGGTCGCAGCAGGACACGATCATGAGCGGCGTCATCTATTTCTGGACGTCCGGCGACTGGCCGCTCGCCGTGGTCGTGTTCGTCGCCAGCATTCTCGTGCCGATGCTCAAGCTCGGCGTGCTGACGATCCTCGTCACCAGCGCGCAGCGTCGCGCCGCGTGGCGACCGCTGCAGCGCACGCGCCTCTACCGGATCGTCGAGCGCATCGGCCGCTGGTCGATGCTCGACATCTTCGTCGTGACGCTGACCGTCGCGCTCGTCCATTTCCGTTCGCTCGCCGTCATCACGGCCGGCCCCGGCGCGCTCGCGTTCGGCTCGGTCGTGATCCTGACGATGCTCGCGTCGATGCAGTTCGATCCCCGCCTGATCTGGGATCCAGTCGAAACCTCAGGGAATCACCATGAATAGTCCACAAGGCCCGCAGCACGACGCGCCCCGGCCGCCCGATCCGGCGATCTCGACGAAAAGCGGCTGGCTGCCGTCGCTCGTCTGGCTCGTGCCGCTGATCGCCGCGCTGATCGGCATCGGCCTCGTGATCAAGTCCGTGCGCGAGCGCGGCCCGGAAATCACGATCAGCTTCCACAGCGCCGAAGGGCTCGAGCCGGGCAAGACCCAGGTCAAGTACAAGGACGTCGAGATCGGCATGGTCAAGACGATCAAGCTGTCGAAGGACCTGTCGCGCGTGCTGGTCCAGGTGCAGCTCAAGAAGGAAGCGGAGGACTTCGCGGTCCAGGGTTCGCGCTTCTGGATCGTGCGGCCGCGCGTCGGCGCGACCGGCGTGTCGGGGCTCGGCACGCTGCTGTCCGGCGCGTACATCGGCGTCGACGCCGGTCACGGCCAGGACACGCTGACCGACTTCACCGGCCTCGAGACGCCACCCGCCGTCACCGGCGACCAGAAAGGCACGCAATACGTGCTGCGCGGCGATTCGCTCGGCTCGGTCGACATCGGCTCGCCGGTCTACTACCGCCGCGTCCAGGTCGGCCAGGTGGTCGGCTTCTCGCTCGACAAGGACGGCACGGGCGTCACGTTCAACGTGTTCGTCAATGCGCCGTACGATCAGTACGTCGGCCTGAACTCGCGCTGGTGGCAGGCGAGCGGCGTCGACCTGCGGCTCGATTCGAGCGGCCTGAAGCTGAACACGCAGTCGCTCGCGACGGTGATCCTCGGCGGCATCGCGTTCCAGACGCCGCCGAACCAGGGCAGCGGCGCGACCGCACCGAACAACACGACGTTCCGCCTCGGCTCCGACGAGGGCGACGCGATGCGCGACCCGGACGGCCAGCCGCTGCAGGTCGTGATGAACTTCAGCCAGTCGCTGCGCGGGCTCGCCGTCGGCGCGCCGGTCGACTTCCGCGGCATCGTGCTCGGCGAAGTGACGAACATCGGCATCGATTTCGATCCGAAGACGAAGAACTTCCTGATGCCGGTGACGATCAACGTGTATCCGGAACGCCTCGGCCGCCGCTTCCGCGAGACGATCGAGAGCAAGGGCGAACCGGCGCGCCGCGAGATCGTCGAGCGGCTCGTCCAGCACGGGCTGCGCGGCCAGTTGCGCACCGGCAACCTGCTGACGAGCCAGCTGTACGTCGCGCTCGACTTCTTCCCGAAGGCGCCAGCCGTGAAGATCGACACGAGCCGCCTGCCGCTCGAGCTGCCGACCGTGCCGAATACGCTCGACGAGTTGCAGCTGCAGGTCGCCGACATCGCGAAGAAGCTCGACAAGGTGCCGTTCGACCAGATCGGCGCGAACCTGAACAGCGCGCTCGCGAACGCCGACAAGCTGTTCAAGCAGCTCGACACGCAGGTCGCGCCGGAAGCGCGCGACACGCTGTCGGCCGCGAAGCAGACCTTCTCGACCGCCGAGGCGACGCTGCAGCAGGATTCGCCGCTGCAGTCCGACGTGCGCGGCGCGCTGAAGGAACTCACGCGCACGCTGCAATCGCTGAACGCGCTCGCCGACTATCTGGAGCGCCACCCCGAATCGCTGCTCAAGGGCAAGCCAGGAGATAAACAATGACGACACGCGTGAACGGTTTCGCGAGCGGCGCGGCGACGGCGCTCGCCGTACTCGCGCTCGCCGCGTGCAGCTCGCCGCCCGCACGGTTCTACACGCTCAGCCCGGCCGACGCCGCGGCGCCGCTGCGCACCGCGCCGGCCAATCCGGCGTTCCTGATCGAGGTGCCGTCGGTCGGCGTGCCCGAGCAGGTCGCGAAGAGCCAGCTGGTCGTGCAGAAGAACGCCGCGCAGGTCGACGTGCTCGAGCAGGAACGCTGGGCGTCGCCGCCCGCCGACGAGATCCGCCGCGCGCTGTCGGACGATCTCGCCGCGCAGCTCGGCACGATCGACGTCGCGAATTCCGCTTACCCGCCCGGCGTGCCCGTGTACCGCATCAGCGTGAACGTGCAGCGCTTCGAATCGTGGCCGGGCAAGCGCGCCGCGGTCGACGCCGTGTGGAGCGTACGCTCGCTCGCCACGCAGGCCGTGATGACCTGCCGCACGAGCGTCGCGGAACCGGTCGCCGACGGCTACGACGCGCTCGTCGCCGGCCACCGGCGCGCGCTCGACGTGATCGCCTCGCAAGCCGCGGACGGCGTGCGCGCGATGGCCGCACGCCGCGGCACGGCGGCGACGGCCACGCCCACGGCCGGCGGCAAGACGGCCGCCGCGCCGGTCGTGCCGTGTCCGGCCAGCCCGACGTCCGGCGGCGATGCCGGCGCGACGGGCAAGTCCGGCGCATAAGCGGACGCGGACGGCGCGCGGGCGAACGTTCGACACGACGTGCGACTGCGCGGTGTCGAATGGCGCCGCCCGCTCGGCCGTGCCCGCCGAGTATCGTCGGCCGCACGCCGCCGCAGCCGGCTTCGCCGATCGCCGTCATTGGCCAAGCGGTCGTTGACATTCTTTGTCAAAGCCGCCGGAACCCGCGCCATGCAACGCGGTCGGCTTGCGTTTTCCGGCCCGATTGACGATCCTACCCACTTTCAGGCTCGCGCCGTTCGCCGTGCGCACCAGCCAGCGGCGCCGGGCCGCGTTCGGCCCGACCGCCATGCCTGCCGGCGCCCGCACGCGAATCGCGTGCACCGCAGCGGGGCAGCCGCATCGCGGGTCGCCGCCCGTCGTCCGGCACCGGCCCCGTCTCACCCGTTCTCACCGGCGCCGCGCCGTTGCTCCGGCCGGCATCCCGAACCCGCCCGTCCCGGGCTTTCGCTATTCCGTTTATGTTTCGTTCCCTGACGACCCTGATCAAGAAGTGGCGCGCGTCGCGCAATGCCGGTCACCAGCTCGATGCGCTGCTCGCGCACGCCGATGCCGACGCGTCGTACGCCGAGCGCAGCGAATGGCTGATCGAGCTCGCGCACTGGCTGCGCCGCAACGGCACGGTGCAGGACGCGCAAGCCGAGCGCGACGCCGACACGCGCGCGTATCCGGCCCATGCGCGGCTGCGCTACCTGTTCCACGTGCTGGACCGCAATCCCGCGTGGAAAGCGCACGCCGCGCGCATCCTGCGCGGCATCCTGCGCGAGTGCGACGGCATCTCGCTGCTGTGCGATGCCGGCATGCCCGTGCATTCGGGCTTCTTCGGCGCGCTGTTCGAGCGGATCGACTCGTCGCTGATCCCGCCCGCGCCGAACCGCCGCGAGCTGTCGGCGCTGTTCACGCTGATGTTTCCGACGCCCGAGGACGCGAAATGGATCGACGCGCTGCCCGACGACCTGCTCGCACGCCTGGCCGAGCTGATCTCGTTCGACGTCACCGAAGAAGAGCGCCACGAGCCCGGCTCGTTCTCGCGCGACCTGCTGGCCGCGCTGCACAACCTGACCTGCCAGATCAGCTCGACGGGCCTGTCGCAGACGGTGCGCAGCCGGCTGTCCGACGACGATGCGCGCAAGCCGCTCGAATCGCAGCCGTTCTACCGCCTCACGCGCGCGATGCTCGCGGTCGAGACCGCGCATGCGGCCGTCGAGGACGGCGGCGACCCGAGCAAGCTGCTGCACGAGGTGAACTACCTGCGCGTGCTGCTCGACGAATGCCGGATCGCCGTCGACGACGTGTTCGCGCACCTGTACCGCAACGGCGTGTCGGTCGACATCGTGTTCCAGGTCGAGCGGATGCGCATGCGCATCCTGCGCGCCGAAACGCTGCTGAACGCATGGATGGCGCGCGACGACCTGCATGGGATGGCGCACCTGACCGCCGAGCTCGTCGACGCGAACCAGAACAGCCAGAGCGTCGCGCACCTCGTGCGCAGCAACTTCTCGCTGTTCGCGCGCAAGCTCGTCGAAACCAACGCGGACACCGGCGAGCACTACATCTCGCGCGGCCGCGCCGAGTACCTGAAGATGCTGCGGATGGCCGCGGGCGGCGGCCTCGTCACCGTCGTGACCGTGTGCGTGAAGTTCGCGATCACGGGCGCGCACCTGCAGTCGATGCTCGAAGGGCTGCTCGCGGGCATCAACTACGCGGCCAGCTTCATGCTGATGCACTTCCTGCACTTCACGCTCGCGACCAAGCAGCCCGCGATGACCGCGCCGACGCTCGCGCGCGAGCTCGACGACACCGGCCACGAGGAAGGCGTGAAGGCGTTCGTCGCGTCGGTGATCGCGCTGATCCGCACGCAAGCGGCCGCGATTTCCGGCAACGTGCTGGTCGTGCTGCCGGTGTGCCTGCTCGTGCAGCTGTTCGCGAGCAACGTGCTGCACGCGAACCTGATCTCGCCGGAGAAGGCGCACGCGACGCTGCATTCGTTCTCGCTGCTCGGCCCGACGCCGTTCTACGCCGCGCTCACCGGCGTGCTGCTGTGGGCGTCGAGCCTGCTCGCCGGCTGGGCCGACAACTGGTTCGTGCTGCACCGGGTCGGCGACGCGCTCGCGTACAACCGCCGGCTGCGCCTGACGCTCGGCGCGGCCGGTGCCGCGAAGCTCGCGCACTTCTGTCGTTCGAACGTCGCCGGCGTGGTCGCAAACGTCGGCCTCGGCCTGATGCTCGGCCTGATCCCGGCGATCGTCACCGTGTTCATGTTCCCGTTCGAGGTGCGGCACGTGACGCTGTCGGCCGGCTCGATCGGGATCGCGCTCGGCGTGCTGGGCAAGGGTGCGCTCAGTACGCCCGAACTGTGGTGGGCCGGCGCCGGCGTGCTGAGCATGGCGATCCTCAACGTGCTCGTGAGCTTCGCGCTCGCGTTCACGATGGCCGTGCGCTCGCGCAGCCTGCGCCCGACCAAGGTGCGCGCGCTCGTCGCGGCGATCGTCCGCACGGTGCTGTCGAATCCGCTCGCGCTGTTCTGGCCGGCGGGCAACCCCGCCGCGCGCGCCGGCCAGCCGGGCGCGCACTGACCTGCGGCGGGGTGCGAGGCGGCCGGTCGCCGCCGCGCCGCCCTTCCGGCGCGCACCTATGATCGTCGCGCCGGCGCCGCCGCGCCGAAACGCCGGCCCCGGTCGTCCGCGCCGCGTACAATAGTGGACTTTTGCACGTCCTCACCCGCCTTATGTCCTCGCCCACCCTGTTCGAATTCTTCGCCCCCTGCCCGCGCGGCCTCGAAGCGGCGCTTGCCGCCGAGCTGGCCGAAATCGCCGGCCGCCACCTGAACGGCGCGCCGTTCACCGCGGGCGCGCAGGTGCCGGGCGGCGTCCATTTCAGCGGCGGCTGGGCCGCCGGCATGGCCGCGAACCTCCATTCGCGGATCGCGAGCCGCATTCTGCTGAAGATCGCGCACGGCCCGTACCGCAACGAGCAGGACGTCTACGCGCTCGCGCTCGAGCAGCCGTGGGAGCGCTGGTTCGCGTCGACGCAGACGCTGCGCATCGACATCACCGCGATCAAGTCGCCGCTGAAGAGCCTCGAATTCACGACGCTGCGCGTGAAGGATGCGATCTGCGACCGGATGCGCGAGAAAACCGGCGCGCGCCCGAGCATCGACACCGGTGCGCCGGACGTGCGCGTGTTCGCGTTCCTGACGGCCAACGAATGCACGCTGTACCTCGACACATCGGGCGAGCCGCTGTTCAAGCGCGGCTGGCGTCTCGACAAGGGAGCGGCGCCGCTGCGCGAGAACCTCGCGGCCGGCATCCTGCGCCTGACGGGCTGGACGCCCGGCACCGCGCTGTACGACCCGATGTGCGGCAGCGGCACGTTCCTCGCGGAAGCCGCGCAGATCGCGCTCGGCGTGGCGCCCGGCGTCGAGCGCCGGTTCGGCTTCGAAAAGCTCAAGCAGTACGACATCACCGCGTGGCAGGGGCTGAAGGTCCCGGCGCTCGACGCGAAGCGCGCGGCGCGCGCCAAGCGCGGCGAAGCGCTCGGCGTGTACGGCAGCGACATTTCCGGCGACATGCTCGAGAAGGCGCGCGCGAACCTCGAACGCGCGGGCGTGCCGTCGGTGTGGCTCAAGCAGGTCGACGCGCGCGGGATGACGCCGCCGTCCGACGGGCCGGGCATCCTCCTCGCGAACCCGCCGTACGGCGAGCGGATCGAAGTGCGCGGCCGCAGCGCCCGCGGCGAGGTGCGCGAAACCGGCCGCAACCGCGGCAACGACGACGCATTCCGCCGCACGCACACCGACGCGCCGGACAGCGAGTTCTTCAACGCGCTCGGCGATGCGCTGAAGCAGCGCTTCACGGGCTGGCAGGCGTTCCTGCTGACGTCCGACCGTTCGCTGCCGGGCCAGTTGCGCCTGCGCGAATCGGCCAAGACGCCGCTGTTCAACGGTGCGCTCGAATGCCGGTTGTTCCGCTTCGACCTGATCGCCGGCAGCGTGAAGGCGCGCCCGGCGGCCGCGGAAGGCGACGCGTAAGCCAGCCGTCCGCTGTCACGAGCAACGACGTCCGGGGGCCGCCATCGCGGCCCCTGTGCTTTTGCGCGGCCGGTCAGTGCTTCGACTTCGACCACCGCGCCATCGTGAACGGCAGCGCCTGCCCGGTCTCGAGCAGCGTCTTCAGGCTCGACAGCACGACCGGCCAGCCGCCGCGAATCCCGCGATCCATCTCCGAACCGGGCACCAGCCCGTCGTGCGTGACGGTCAGTTTCACGACGCCCTCGTACGGCTCGACCAGATAGGTCACGCGTGATTCCTCGCCCTCTCCCGACGGCGTGCGCCACGTGACGACCAGCCGGCGCGGCGGATCGTTCTCGACCACTTCGCCGACGATGTCGACCCGCGACGGATCGTCGTAATCCTGATGTTCCCAGCGCGACCCCGGCCGCCAGTCGGGCGACGCGTTGCGATGCCGCACCCAGTAGTCCTTCGTCAGCTCGGCGTTGGTCAGCGCATCGAACACGCGCTCGGGAGTGGCCGCGATGAAGGTCACGTACACAAAGGCGGGATTACCCATCGTCATCTCCTGTGTCGCGGGGCGCTTCCAGCCCGCGCTTGAGATCCGCCAGCGCCTGCAGGCGCTGACGCTCGAACTTGCCGATCCAGCGTTCCGCGATGTCATGGATCGGCACCGGATTCAGGTAATGCAGCTTCTCCCGGCCGCGCCACGTCGTCGCGACCAGATTCGCGGCCTCGAGCAGCGCAAGGTGCTTGCTGACGGCCTGCCGGCTCATCGCGAGCCCGTCGCACAGCTCGGACAGCGTCTGGCCGTTTTTCGCATGCAGCAGGTCGAGCAACTGACGGCGCGTGGCGTCGGCCAGCGCCTTGAAAACGAGGTCCATGCCGCTCCCGGGTCGATGACCTCATTATGCAACCAAATGGTTGCATGTCAAGGGTGACAACTCTACTGACAATACGGTGTCAGCAGCCCGCGATCACACTGCAATCCCGGCGCAATGCAGGCTGGTTTCCACACCGAATCCGCATAACAACGCAAACAACGCAACAAGGAGCTCGTCATGACGTCAGCAACCGCTACTGCCACCCTGGAACGCGCGATCGCCTGGTTCGACATTCCGTCCCTCGATTTCGACCGCGCGATCCGCTTTTACGAAACCGTGCTGCAAACCACGTTGCAGCGCGAAATCATCGGCGGCGTGCCGATGGCGACCTTCGATCGCGACGCGTCGAGCACGGGCGGCAGCATCGTGTTCGATCCGCAGCAGATGAAGCCGAGCGCGAACGGCGTGCTCGTCTACCTGAACGCCGGCGAATCGGTCGTCGCGGCGCTCGAACGCGCGAAGCGCGCGGGCGGCGTCGTGCAGGGCTCGGTCGTCGAGCTGCCGAACAACTACGGCTACGTCGGCTACCTGATCGACACGGAAGGCAACCGCGTCGGCCTGCACGCGCCGAAATGCCACTGAGCGCGGCGCTCAGCGGGCCGGCGCGGCGCTATCATCGCGAAGTCCCCGTAGCCAGAGGAATCGAGGTGCTGTCATGACCCGCCGTGCCGACCGCCTGTTCCAGATCGCCGAGCTGTTGCGCGGGCGTCGCCTCACGACCGCGCAGCAACTGGCCGACTGGCTGTCGGTGTCGCCGCGCACGGTCTATCGCGACGTGCGCGACCTGCAACTGTCAGGGGTCCCGATCGAAGGCGAGGCCGGCATCGGCTACCGGCTGAACCGCAACGCGAGCCTGCCGCCGCTCACGTTCACGGCCGAGGAGCTGGCGGCGCTCGCCACCGGCGCGCGCATGCTCGAGACCTGGGGCGGGGCGCGTTTCGCGAGCGGCGCACGCTCGGCGCTCGCGAAGATCGCGTCGGCGATGCCGGCCGACAAGCGCACGGCGCTCGACCGCCTGCCCGTGTTCGCGCCGTCGTTCCACATCGACGAGACGTTTTGCGCGAAGGTCGACGCGATCCACCAGGCGATCGACACGCGCCACATCGTCAGCTTCGACTATCGCGACCGGCTCGGCGCGCATTCGCAGCGCCGCGTATGGCCGCTCGGGCTCGTCTACTGGGGCGGGCGCTGGACGATCGGCGCGTGGTGCGAGCTGCGCGACGATTTCCGCACCTTCGACATCGCGCGGATGGGCGACATCACCGTGCACGAGCAGTTTCCGGACATGGAAGGCCGGCGGATCGCCGACTACATGCGGATCGCGGAAGCGCCGATGCGCTGACGCGATGCGGCGGCGGGCACCCGCCGCCGCCCTTCGTTTTCCGCGCGCCGTGTGGCGCCCACCTCCGCTTTCGCTACCCGCCGAACACCACGGGCCGCTTCGGCCGCTCGTCGACGTGCAGTGAAAACACGTCCGCACGCGCATAGTGGCCGACGACGTCGAAGTCGTAGCGCGCCTTCACGAGCTCGTCGGTGTCGATACGGGCGGTGACGAGCCCGGCCTCGCCGATCAGCGGCTCCGTCAACGGGTCGCCGAGCGGCCCGACGATCACGCTGCCGCCGCGGATCAGCGGCCGCTCGGGGTCCCAGCCCGGCACGTCGATGCCGAGCGCGCGCGGCGACGGCTGCACCTGGCACGCGCTCACGACGAAGCAACGCCCTTCGTGCGCGATGTGCCGCATCGAGCTTTGCCACACGTCGCGCTCGTCGACGGTCGGCGCGCACCAGATCTGCACGCCTTTCGCGTACATCGCGCAGCGCAGCAGCGGCATGTGGTTCTCCCAGCAGATCGCGGCGCCCGCGCGGCCCGCGGCCGTCTCGACGACGGGCAGCGTCGAGCCGTCGCCCTGCCCCCAGATCAGCCGCTCGGTGCCGGTCGGCATCAGCTTGCGGTGCTTCGCGACGAGCCCGTCGCGCGGATCGAAGAACAGCGCCGTGCAGTACAGCGTGCTGCCGCCGCGCTCGATCACGCCGACCACGAGGCTCGCGCCGGTGCGCTGCGACAGCGCGGCCAGTTCGTCGGTTTCGGGCCCCGGTACGTCGATCGCCTGCGCGGCGTAGCGCGCATACGCATCGCGCCCTTCGGGCAGCCGGTAGCCGAGCCGCGTGCCGAAGATTTCGCCTTTCGGATAGCCGCCGAGCACAGCCTCGGGCAGCACGACCAGCGACGCGCCGCTGTCGCGGATCGCGGTTTCGTAGCCGAGGATCGTGTCGAGCGTGGCGCGCGTGCCGGCGGGCGATGCGCCGATCTGCAGCGCGGCGATGACTGAGGTGGACATGAAGGCGTCTCCGGTGAATGCGGTGAATGGGATGACGCCATCTTTGTCGATATCATTTCATCGATCAAATCGATACAACGATAACTGACATGAATATGGATGATATCGCCGGGCTCGACCTGAATCTGCTGAAGGTGTTCGAGGCGCTGTACGAGGAAGGCGGCGCGAGCCGCGCGGCGCTGCGGCTCGATCTCACGCAGTCGGCGGTCAGCGCGGCACTCGGGCGGCTGCGCGTGATCTACGCCGATCCGCTGTTCGTGCGCACCGGCCGCGGGCTCGCGCCGACGCCGCGCGCCGACGAACTGAAGCCGATCCTGTCCGACGCGCTCGACCGCTGCCGCGAAAGCCTCGCGATCGCGGCGGACGGCGGCGAGCGCGTTGGCCGCACGATCTCGATCGGGCTGTCCGACGATTTCGAGATCGCGCTCGGCCGCGCGCTGATCGATGCGGTCGCGCAAGCAGCCGCCGGCATCCGGCTGATCTTCCGGCAGACGCACAGCGGCATCGCCGGCGACGCACTGCTGCGGCACGGCGTCGATCTCGCGATCGCGTCGGGGGGATTCTCGGCGAACGGCCTCAGCAGGCACGCGGTCGCCACCGGCGGCTATGCGTGCCTGATCGATCCAGCCGGCCGCGCACGGACGCCGCGCACGCTGACGCTCGCCGAGTTCCTGCGGCGCGACCACCTGCTCGTGTCGTCGGGCGGCGTGATCGGCATCGTCGACGAGGCGCTGGCCGCGCTCGGCCACAAGCGGCGCGTCGCGGCGTCGACCACGCATTTCGCCGCGCTGCCGTACCTGCTCGCCGGCTCCGACGCGGTCGCGACGATTCCCGCGCATGCGGCGCGTGCGATCGCGCAGGCGACTTCGCTGCGCGCGCTCGCGTGCCCGGTCGACCTGCCGCGCTATCCGGTCGAAATCGGCTGGCGCACGAGCACGCAGCGCGACCCGGCGATCGTGCGCGTACGCGACGCGATCGCCGCCTGCGTCGCACGCCTCGTCACACCATGAAAAAGACCCGGCCGGCTTGCACCGGTCGGGCCTGTCCGGAGGCGCGGCGCCGCGCATCGAAGCGGGCGCCGCGTAGCCGGGGCGGGCGTTACTCGACGGCCTTCACCATGTCCTCGATGACCTTCTTCGCATCGCCGAACACCATCATCGTCTTGTCCATGTAGAACAGGTCGTTGTCGAGACCCGCGTAGCCGGCCGCCATCGAGCGCTTGTTGACGATCACCGTGCGCGCCTTGTACGCCTCGATGATCGGCATCCCCGCGATCGGCGATTTCGGATCGTTCTTCGCGGCCGGGTTCACGACGTCGTTCGCGCCGAGCACGAGCACCACGTCCACCTGGCCGAATTCGCCGTTGATGTCCTCCATCTCGTGCACGATCTCGTACGGCACTTCCGCTTCCGCGAGCAGCACGTTCATGTGCCCCGGCATCCGCCCGGCAACCGGGTGGATCGCGTACTTCACGTCGATGCCCTTCTCGACCAGCTTGTCGGTCAGCTCCTTCAGCGCGTGCTGCGCGCGGGCGACGGCGAGCCCGTAACCCGGCACGATCACGACCGATTCCGCGTTGCCGAGCATGAACGCCGCGTCGTCGGCCGAACCCGACTTCACCGGCCGCTGCTCCTGCGCGCCCGCCGCGCCGCCGGCCGCCGCTTCGCCGCCGAACCCGCCGAGGATCACGTTGAAGAACGAGCGGTTCATCGCGTGGCACATGATGTACGACAGGATCGCGCCCGACGAGCCGACCAGCGAACCGGCGATGATCAGCATCGCGTTGTTCAGCGAGAAGCCGATGCCGGCCGCCGCCCAGCCCGAGTACGAGTTCAGCATCGACACGACCACCGGCATGTCCGCGCCGCCGATCGGGATGATGATCAGCACGCCGAGCACGAACGCGATCGCCGTCATGATGATGAACGGCAGCCACGCCTGCGTGATGAAGAACAGGATGCCGAAGCCGAGCATCGCGATCGCGAGCATCAGGTTGATCAGGTGCTGGCCGGCATACACGACCGGCGCGCCCTGGAACAGCCGGAACTTGTACTTGCCCGACAGCTTGCCGAACGCGATCACCGAACCGGAGAACGTGATCGCGCCGACGAACGTGCCGATGAACAGCTCGACGCGGTTGCCGTACGGGATGAAACTCGACGACACCGCGTCCTGCGGCACGAGCCCGAACGCTTCCGGCTCCGACACCACCGCGTACGCGATGCACACGGCCGCGAGACCGATCAGCGAGTGCATCGCCGCGACGAGTTCCGGCATCTTGGTCATCTCGACGCGCGCGGCGACGAATGCGCCGACGCCCCCGCCGACGATCAGCGCGCCGAGCACGAGCGCGAGGCCGAGCGGCAGGTTCGCGCCGAGCCACGCGGCCTGCTTGACGATCAGCGCGATCGTCGTGAGGATCGCGATGGCCATCCCGACCATCCCGAACAGGTTGCCGCGCCGCGCGCTCTTCGGGTTCGACAGGCCCTTCAGCGCCTGGATGAAGCACACCGACGCGACGAGGTACAGCAGCGTAACGACGTTCATGCTCATCGCGCGCCCTCCTTGCCGCCCTCGACACGCTTGGGCTCCTTCTTGCGGAACATCTCGAGCATGCGCCTCGTCACGAGAAAGCCGCCGAACACGTTGACGGCCGCGAGCGCGACCGCGAGCGTGCCGAAGAACTTGCCGGTCGCGCCGACGGTGAGCGCCGCCGCGAGCATCGCGCCGACGATCACGATCGCCGAGATCGCGTTGGTCACGGCCATCAGCGGCGTATGCAGCGCCGGGGTGACGTTCCAGACGACGTGGTAGCCGACGTACACCGCCAGCACGAAGATGATCACGTTGATCACCGTGTGATTGATGACTTCCATGGTCTCCTCCGTTATTTGCGCGCGAGCTCGCCGTCGCGGCACAGCAGCGTCGCGGCGACGATGTCGTCGGTCAGGTCGATGTTCAGCGTGCCTTCCTTCGTGACGATCAGCTTCATGAAGTCCAGCAGGTTGCGCGCGTACAGCGCCGACGCGTCCGACGCGACCATCGATGCGAGGTTCGTGTAGCCGGCGATCGTCACGCCGTGGTGCACGATCACCTGGTCGGCGACGGTCAGCGGGCAGTTGCCGCCCTTGCGGCCGTCGATTTCCGGGCCGCGGCCGGCCGCGAGATCGACGAGCACCGAGCCGGGCTTCATCGACTGCGCGGTGTCGACCGAGATCAGCGTCGGCGCCGGACGCCCGGGAATCAATGCGGTGGTGATCACGATGTCGGCCTGCTTCGCGCGCTCGTGCACGAGCGCGGCCTGGCGGCCGAGCCATGACGGCGGCATCGGGCGCGCATAGCCGCCGACGCCCTGCGCGGCTTCGCGCTCTTCGTCGGTTTCGAACGGGACGTCGAGGAATTTCGCGCCGAGCGACTCGATCTGCTCCTTCACGGCCGGCCGCACGTCGGACGCCTCGATCACCGCGCCCAGCCGCTTCGCGGTCGCGATCGCCTGCAGGCCCGCGACGCCCGCGCCGAGAATCAGCACGCGCGCCGCCTTCACGGTGCCCGCGGCCGTCATCAGCATCGGCATGAAGCGCGGATACAGCGATGCGGCCACCAGCACGGCCTTGTAGCCGGCGATGTTCGCCTGCGACGACAGCACGTCGAGACTCTGCGCACGCGTGGTGCGCGGCGCGGCCTCGAGCGCGAAACCGGTCACGCCGGCCGCGGCGAGTTTCGCCGCCTGCTCGCCGTTGAACGGCTCGAGCATGCCGACCAGCACGGCGCCGCGCTTGAGCAACGGCAGTTCGGCGTCGGTGGGCGCCTGGACCTTCAGCACGAGGTCGGCGGCAAAAGCGGCCGACTGGTCGGTCAATTCGGCACCGGCGGCCACATAGGCTTCATCGGGATAGCTGGCTGCGCTGCCGGCCCCTTTCGCGATACTGACGCGATGGCCGGCCGCCGCGTATTTCTTCACGGTTTCCGGCGTCGCAGCCACACGCGCCTCGTTGGCCCGCGTTTCAGCAGGCACTCCAATATGCATCGTCAGTTCCTCCAGTCATTGTCAGTATTTCTTTTCTTGCGATTTTTACTGCGCAACGAGCCGGACAGGCTGACTTACCGGCTCACGAGCAACGGCTTTCACGCTGCACTTTAACCGAAAGCGATGGCCCCGCCAGCACTTTCCGCACGACCGTGCTCGAATGCGACATGCGCTTGACCCGTGCCGTCACGCATCCCCGGCACGGACGATCTGCCGGGGTCGGATTCGTCTAACCAGACGGCCGGCAGCGTTCGGGCGCAACCGGTAAAATGCCGAACCATGAAACCCGAACTCTGGACCCCGCATGTGACGGTCGCCGCGCTCGTCGAGCGCGCCGGCCGCTTTCTCGTGATCGAGGAAGAAACCTCGACGGGCCTGCGCATCAACCAGCCGGCCGGTCATCTCGAAGCCGGCGAAACGCTGGCCGACGCCGTGATCCGCGAAACGCTCGAGGAAACCGCGCACCCGTTCACGCCCGACGCGCTCGTCGGCGTCTATCTCGCGCACTACGAGCGCCCCGGCAGTGCCGGCGCGACCTACCTGCGCTTCACGTTCTGCGGCACGGCCGGCGAGCCGATCGCGGGCCATGTGCTCGACGACGGCATCGTGCGCACGCTGTGGATGACGGCGGACGAGCTGCGCGCGTGCAGCGAGCGCCATCGTTCGCCCGCGGTGATGCGCTGCGTCGACGACTATCTCGCCGGGCGGCGCATCCCGCTCGATTTCGTGCACACGCATTCGGTCGCCCCGCGCCCCGAGGCATTCGAACGTCAGGCGGTCAGCAAATGAGCAAGCGCCGTGTAGTGGTGGGCATGTCGGGCGGCGTCGATTCGTCGGTGACCGCGTGGCTGCTGAAGGAACAGGGCTACGACGTGGTCGGCCTGTTCATGAAGAACTGGGAAGACGACGACGACGGCGAGTACTGCTCGACGCGCCAGGACTGGATCGACGTCGTGTCGGTGGCCGACCTGATCGGCATCGACGTGGAAGCCGTCAACTTCGCCGCGGAATACAAGGACCGCGTATTCGCCGAGTTCCTGCGCGAATACTCGGCCGGCCGCACGCCGAACCCCGACGTGCTGTGCAATGCCGAGATCAAGTTCAAGGCATTCCTCGACCACGCGATGTCGCTCGACGCGGAAATGATCGCTACCGGTCACTACGCACGCGTGCGCGAACGCGACGGGCGTTTCGAACTGCTGAAGGCTTTCGATCATACGAAAGACCAGTCGTACTTCCTGCACCGGCTGAACCAGGCGCAACTGTCGAAGACGATGTTCCCGCTCGGCGAGATCCCGAAGACGAAGGTGCGCGAGATCGCCGCGCAGATCGGGCTGCCGAATGCGAAGAAGAAGGATTCGACCGGCATCTGCTTCATCGGCGAACGGCCGTTCCGCGATTTCCTGAATCGCTACCTGCCGACCAAGCCGGGCCCGATGAAGACGCCCGACGGCAAGGTGGTCGGCGAGCACATCGGCCTCGCGTTCTATACGTTCGGCCAGCGCAAGGGCATCGGCCTCGGCGGCAGCAAGAGCGGCAGCGGCGAGCCGTGGTTCGTCGCCGCGAAGGACATCGCGTCGAACACGCTGTACGTCGTGCAGGGCCACGATCATCCGTGGCTGCTGTCGCGCGAGCTCGTCGCCGGCAACGTGAGCTGGGTCGCCGGCGAGCCGCCGGCCGACGGCTTCGCGTGCGGCGCGAAGACGCGCTACCGGCAGGCCGACGCGGCGTGCGTATTCGGGCGGGCCGCGACAGGCGCCGAGGCCGCCGGCCCGGCAGGCGAAGCGCGCTTCTCGCTCGCGTTCGACGACGCGCAGTGGGCCGTCACGCCCGGCCAGTCGGCCGTGCTGTACGACGGCGAGATCTGCCTCGGCGGCGGCATCATCGAATCCGCGGCCACCGGCCAGCCCGGTCAGGCCACGTCGGCGGGCCACGCGCCGGCACTCGCCGAAGCACGCTGACATCCATTCGGTTTAGACTTGCGGCACGTCGCGCCCGGCGGAACACGATTCCGCCGCGGCCGGCGCGCCGCCGCGCAGCGTACGCATGGCGGTATTTCAAGATTCTTACGGAGTCCCCATGCTTTCAAGACGCTACCTCGCGATGTGGTGTGCTGTCCTGCTGCTCATCGCCGCGGCCGCACTCGCGTCGATCCACGTGCTTTCGTGGCTGTGGATCATCCTCCCCGTCGCCCTCGTCGCGCTCGGCCTGTACGACCTGAACCAGGACCGCCACGCGATCCTGCGGAACTACCCGCTCTGGGGCCACTTCCGCTTCCTGTTCGAATTCATCCGACCTGAAATCCGCCAGTACTTCGTCGAGGACGACACCGACGAGAAACCGTTCTCGCGTGCGCAGCGCAGCCTCGTCTACCAGCGCGCGAAGAACGTCGCCGACAACCGCCCGTACGGCACCGAGCTGAACGTGAAGGCCGTCGCGCACGAATGGATCAGCCATTCGCTCGCGCCGACGAAGCTGCCGAACCACGATTTCCGCATCCGCGTCGGCGCGAGTCGCGCGCAACCGTACGACATTTCGATCTTCAACATCTCGGCGATGAGCTTCGGCTCGCTGTCCGCGAACGCGATCCGCTCGCTGAACCTCGGCGCGAAGAAAGGCGGCTTCGCGCACGACACCGGCGAAGGCTCGCTGTCGAAGTACCACCGCGAGCACGGCGGCGACATCATCTGGGAAATCGCGTCCGGCTACTTCGGCTGCCGCAACGACGACGGCACGTTCAATCCGGACAAGTTCGCGAAGCAGGCCGCCGATCCGCAGGTCAAGATGATCGAGGTGAAGCTGTCGCAGGGCGCGAAGCCCGGCCACGGCGGCGTGCTGCCGGCCGCGAAGATCACGCCCGAGATCGCCGAGACGCGCGGCGTGCCGATGGGCAAGGACTGCATCTCGCCCGCGACGCATTCGGAATTCTCGACGCCGCGCGGACTGCTCGAATTCGTCGAGCGGCTGCGCACGCTGTCCGGCGGCAAGCCGACCGGCTTCAAGCTGTGCATCGGCCATCCGTGGGAATTCTTCGGGATTGCGAAAGCGATGCTCGAGACCGGCATCGTGCCCGACTTCATCGTCGTCGACGGCGCGGAAGGCGGCACCGGCGCGGCGCCGCTCGAATTCACCGACCACGTCGGCGTGCCGCTGCAGGAAGGGCTGCTGCTCGTGCACAACACGCTCGTCGGAATCGGCGTGCGCGATCGCGTGAAGCTCGGCGCGAGCGGCAAGATCATCACCGCGTTCGACATCGCGCGCACGCTCGCGATCGGCGCGGACTGGGTGAACTCGGCGCGCGGCTTCATGTTCGCGGTCGGCTGCATCCAGGCGCAGCACTGCCACACCGACCGCTGCCCGACCGGCGTCGCGACGCAGGATCCGGTGCGCCAGCGCGCGCTCGTCGTGCCCGACAAGGCCGAGCGCGTGTACAACTTCCACCGCAACACGCTGCATGCGCTGCAGGAACTCGTGCAGGCGGCCGGACTCGCCCATCCGTCCGAGCTGCGCGCGCATCACATCGTGCAGCGGGTCGCGCCGCACGAGGTGCGATTGATGTCGCAACTGCTGAAGTACCTGAAGCCCGGTGCGCTGCTCGACGGCCAGACCTGCGGCTTCTCGCTGTACGACAAGTGGTGGCCGATCGCGCGCAGCGATTCGTTCACGCTCGGCGAAGCCGTGTACGCATCGATCGAGTGACGCGCGCGGCCGCTCCGCTGCGGCGGCCCACGCGACAAAAAGAAAAGCGCCCCGCGGGGCGCTTTTCTTTCGTCTGCCGAATGCGCGCGGGCCGGGCCGCGGCTCAGTTCTGCGGCAGCGTATCGGCGAACGACGGTCGCTGCTGCAGCTTCACGAAGTGCTTGTCGAGGTTCGGGTGGCGATCGCGCCAGTTAAGCTCGGGCATCCGGAAGTCGAGGTAGCCGAGCGCGCAGCCGAGTGCGATGTCGGCGAGCGTGTAATGATTACCGACGCACCACGTCTTGCCGCCGAGCCCCTGCGACATCGCGACGAGCGCATCGTCGATCTTGCGTTGCTGGCGCGCGATCCAGCTTGGGCTGCGCTGCCCTTCTTCGCGCAGCGTGTGTTCGAGACGGATCGCGACCGCCGCGTCGAGCACGCCGTCGCCCAGTGCTTCCCAGCAGCGCACTTCCACGCGCTCGCGGCCCGACGGCGGAATCAGCTTGCCGACCGGCGACAGCGTATCGACGTATTCGCAGATCACGCGGGAATCGAACACCGCGGCACCATCCTCCATCACGAGGCACGGGACCTTGCCGAGCGGATTCGAAGCATGAATATCCGTCTCCGGCGCCCACACGTTCTCGAGCTCCAGCTTGTAGTCGATCTTCTTTTCAGCAAGCACGATCCGCGCCTTTCGGACGTACGGGCTGCTGAGCGAACCGATTAATTTCATCATCTGCCTTTTTAAGGGAACCGCCGGGAGTATACGTTGTCGTCGATCATAACCGGCCGGTGCAGCCGGGTAGAAAATCGCCCGTCCGGCCTGTGGATGGTTTGCAACAGCGGCCGCGCGGGCCCAGTCGGTGCGGCTTCCGGCCCCACTCTCACGCACGGCGTCACGCGGCGCTACAATCGCACGAATGAACGCGCCCCTCGATACCGCCATCGCCGTCGACGTCTACCGCCAGCGCCGTGAACGCGTGCTTGCCGCACTGCGTGCCGCGGGCGGCGGCGTCGCCATCGTCCCCACCGCGCCGGAAATGCTGCGCAACCGCGATACGGCCTACCCGTACCGGTTCGACAGCTACTTCCATTACCTGACGGGCTTCACCGAGCCGGATGCCGTGCTCGTGCTGAACGCGGCCGCGCCGCACGGCGCGCCGGAATCGATCCTGTTCTGCCGCGCCAAGAACGTCGACCGCGAGATCTGGGAAGGCTTCCACTACGGGCCCGAGGCCGCGCGCGACGCGTTCGGCTTCGACGCGGCGTTCGCGGTCGACGTGATCGACACCGAGATGCCGCGCCTGCTCGCCGATGCGGGCACCGTCCACTACCGGTTCGGCGCATCGGCCGACTTCGAGCGCCAGCTCGCCGGCTGGCTCGACGCGGTGCGCGCGCAGGCACGCGCGGGCGTCGCCGCGCCGGACGCGCTGCTCGATCTCACGCCGCTGCTCGACGACATGCGGCTCGTGAAGGACGAACACGAACTCGCGATCATGATGCGCGCCGCGCACATCTCCGCGCTCGCGCATCGCCGCGCGATGCAGGTGTGCCGCCCCGGCATCCGCGAATACGAGCTCGAGGCCGAGCTGCTGTACCTGTTCCGCAAGCACGGCGCGCAGGCGCCCGCGTACGGCTCGATCGTCGCGGCCGGCGCGAACGCGTGCGTGCTGCACTACCCGGCCGGCAACGCGGCCGCGCGGGACGGCGACCTGATCCTGATCGACGCCGCCTGCGAACTCGACGGCTATGCATCCGACATCACCCGCACGTTCCCGGCGAACGGGCGCTTCTCGCCCGCGCAGCGCACGCTGTACGACATCGTGCTCGCCGCGCAGCAGGCCGCGATCGACGCGACGCGCGCGGGCGTGCCGTTCGAGGCGCCGCACGACGCGGCCGTACGCGTGCTCGCCCAGGGGCTGCTCGACACCGGCATCATCCCGAAAACGCGCTTCTCGAACGTCGACGACGTGATCGCCGAGCGTGCGTACACGCGCTTCTACATGCACCGCACCGGCCACTGGCTCGGCATGGACGTGCACGATTGCGGCGACTACCGCGAGCGGCTCGCCGCGCGCGACGCCAACGGCGCGCTGCCGTGGCGCACGCTGAAGCCCGGCATGACGCTCACCGTCGAGCCCGGCCTGTATGTGCGCGCGGCCGACGACGTGCCGCCCGAGTACTGGAACATCGGCATCCGCATCGAGGACGACGCGATCGTGCGCGAACACGGCTGCGAACTGATCACGCGCGGCGTGCCGGTCGCGGCCGACGAGATCGAGGCGCTGATGCGCGCGGACGCATGACCGGCCGCCGACCGTACCCTCCGTTTCACGAATCAAGATGACGACCGCTTCCTCCCCGGCCACGCCGGACTACGACCTCGCCATCGTCGGCGCGGGCCCCGTCGGGCTCGCGCTCGCCGGCTGGCTCGCCCGCCGCAGCGCGACGCAGCACGCGTCGATCGCGCTGATCGATGCGCGCGAACCTGCCGCGAGCGCGAACGACCCGCGCGCGATCGCCGTGTCGCACGGCAGCCGCGTGCTGCTCGATACGCTCGCATGGCCCGCCGACGCCACGCCGATCGAACATATCCACGTGTCGCAGCGCGGCCATTTCGGCCGCACGCTGATCGACCGCGACGAACACGCGCTCGCGGCGCTCGGCTACGTGGTGCGCTACGGCTCGATCGTGCAGGCGCTCGCGGGCGCCGTACGCGGCACGCGCGTCGACTGGCTCACGTCGACCACCGCGCACACGCCGCAGCAGGATGCCGACGGCGTCACGCTGACGCTCGACGGCCCGCAAGGCGAACGCACGCTGCGTGCGCGCATCGTCATCAACGCCGAAGGCGGGCTGTTCCACCAGCAGCAGGCCGATACGGGCAAGCATCGCCGCGACTACGGCCAGACCGCGCTCGTCGGCACGGTCACGGTATCGGCGCCGCGCCCGAACGTCGCGTGGGAACGCTTCACGCACGAAGGCCCGCTCGCACTGCTGCCGCTGGGCGGGCCGCGTCAGGCCGACTACTCGCTCGTCTGGTGCTGTACGCCCGACGAAGCGGCGCGACGGGCCGCGCTGCCCGACGATGCATTCCTGCGCGAGCTCGGCAGCGTGTTCGGAGAACGCATGGGCGAATTCGTCGCGATCGCCGGGCGCGCGTCGTTCCCGCTCGGCCTGAACGCCGCGCAGACGCTCGTCAACGGCCGCATCGCGATCGTCGGCAATGCCGCGCAAACGCTGCATCCGGTGGCAGGCCAGGGGCTCAACCTCGGCCTGCGCGATGCACACACGCTCGTCGACACACTGTCCGCACAAGGCTTCGAAGCGACCGCGCTCGCGACCTTCAACGCGCGCCGCGCGCTCGACCGGCGCTTCACGATCGGCGCGACCGACACGCTGGCGCGCCTGTTCACGATCGATGCGGGCCCGCTGCCGCTGCTGCGTGGCGCGGCGCTCACCGCGCTCGAATTCGTGCCGCCGCTCAAGAAGGCGATCGCACGCCAGATGATGTTCGGCCAGCGCAACTGACACGCGGCGCGCCGCACCGCCTCTCCAGGCAAACCGGGTCAAATCGGCGGGGCATGGGAATACGGTAAAATGCCCGTTTTCCGTCTTCCCTTCCCCTGCCCGCGCGTGCCGCGGGCGGCGCCATTGCGATGCCCGTTATCGGCCCTCACGTATTGCGTAACAACCTGTTCGTCGCCCCGATGGCCGGGGTGACGGATCGTCCGTTCCGCCAGTTGTGCAAACGGCTGGGGGCCGGTTACGCCGTGTCCGAGATGGTCGCGTCGAACGCGCAGCTGTGGAAAAGCGCGAAGACGATGCGGCGCGCGAACCACGAAGGCGAAGTCGAGCCGATCGCGGTGCAGATCGCCGGCGCCGATCCGGCGATGATGGCCGAAGCGGCCCGCTACAACGTCGACAACGGCGCGCAGATCATCGACATCAACATGGGCTGCCCGGCGAAGAAGGTCTGCAACGTCGCGGCCGGCTCCGCGCTGCTGCAGAACGAGCCGCTCGTGCAGCGGATCGTCGAGGCGGTCGTCGCGGCGGTCGGTACCGGGCCCGATGCGGTGCCCGTCACGTTGAAGATCCGCACCGGCTGGGACCGCGAGCACAAGAACGCGATCACGGTCGCGCGCCTGGCCGAGGCGGCCGGCATCTCGATGCTGACCGTGCACGGCCGCACGCGCGCCGACCTGTACCGGGGCGACGCCGAGTACGACACGATCGCGGCCGTGAAGGCGGCCGTGCGGATTCCGGTCGTCGCGAACGGCGACATCACGTCGCCCGCCAAGGCGAAGGCCGTGCTCGATGCAACCGGCGCCGACGCGCTGATGATCGGTCGCGCCGCGCAAGGCCGGCCGTGGCTGTTCCGCGAAATCGATCATTTCCTGCAAACCGGCGAGCTGCTGCCCCCGCCGCGGATCGACGAGATCCAGCACGTGATGAACGAACACCTGGAAGACCACTACGCTTTCTATGGCGAATTCACCGGCGTCCGTACTGCGCGCAAGCACATCGGCTGGTACACTCGCGGCCTTTCCGGTGCCAACGGGTTCCGGCACCGAATGAACACGCTCGATTCCACCCGCGAGCAACTCGCCGCCGTCAATGCATTCTTCGAGGCGCAAAAGGCGCTGTCGGACCACCTCGTCTACGTCGACGACGAAGAGGAAAACGGCCAGGGCGAGTCGGACGACCATAACCAGTTAGCAGCATGAGCAAGCACAACATCGAACAATGTGTCCGCGAGAGCCTGGACGTGTATTTCCGGGATCTAGACGGCTCCAATCCGCACGACGTCTATGAAATGGTGATGTCCTGCGTCGAAAAGCCGATGCTCGAGGTCGTGCTCGTACAGGCCGGCGGCAACCAGTCGCTTGCCGCGGAGTACCTCGGCATCAATCGCAATACGCTGCGCAAGAAGCTGCAGCAGCACGGCCTGCTGTAGGCGGCCGTCCCGTCCCCGTTTCCCTGGCTATTGGTGGTTCCATCATGATCAAGCAAGCGCTCATTTCCGTTTCCGACAAGACCGGCATCGTCGACTTCGCGAAGTCGCTGTCCGACCTCGGCGTCAAGCTGCTGTCGACGGGCGGCACCGCGAAACTCCTCGCCGACGCGGGCCTGCCCGTGACCGAAGTGGCCGATTACACGGGCTTCCCGGAAATGCTCGATGGGCGCGTGAAGACGCTCCACCCGAAGGTGCACGGCGGCATCCTCGCCCGCCGCGACCTGCCCGAGCACATGCAGGCGCTCGAACAGCACGGCATCCCGACGATCGACCTGCTCGTCGTGAACCTGTATCCGTTCGTCGCGACGATCGCGAAGGACGACTGCACGCTCGCCGACGCGATCGAGAACATCGACATCGGCGGCCCGACGATGCTGCGCTCGGCCGCGAAGAACCACCGCGACGTGACGGTCGTCGTCGATCCGGCCGACTACGCGGTCGTGCTCGATGAAATGAAGGCGAACGGCAATACGGTCGGCTACCCGACCAACTTCCGCCTCGCGACGAAGGTGTTCGCGCACACCGCGCAATACGACGGCGCGATCACGAACTACCTGACGAGCCTGACCGACGAGCTGAAGCACGCATCGCGCAGCGCGTACCCGGCCACGCTGAACCTGGCGTTCGACAAGGTTCAGGACCTGCGCTACGGCGAGAACCCGCACCAGAGCGCGGCGTTCTACCGCGACCTCGCGGCGCCGGCCGGCGCGCTGGCGAACTACCGCCAGTTGCAGGGCAAGGAACTGTCGTACAACAACATCGCGGATTCGGACGCGGCGTGGGAATGCGTGAAGACGTTCGACGCGCCGGCCTGCGTGATCATCAAGCATGCGAACCCGTGCGGCGTCGCGGTCGGCAACGACTCGGCCGACGCGTACGCGAAGGCCTTCCAGACCGACCCGACCTCGGCATTCGGCGGCATCATCGCGTTCAACCGCGAAGTCGACGAAGCGGCCGCGCAAGCCGTTGCGAAGCAGTTCGTCGAAGTGCTGATCGCCCCGTCGTTCTCCGACGCCGCGAAGCAGGTGTTCGCCGCGAAGCAGAACGTGCGCCTGCTCGAAATCGCGCTGGGCGACGGCCATAACGCATTCGACCTGAAGCGCGTCGGCGGCGGCCTGCTCGTGCAGTCGCTCGATTCGAAGAACGTGCAGCCGCACGAGCTGCGCGTCGTCACGAAGCGGCACCCGACGCCGAAGGAAATGGACGACCTGCTGTTCGCATGGCGCGTCGCGAAGTACGTGAAGTCGAACGCGATCGTGTTCTGCGGCAATGGCATGACGCTCGGCGTCGGCGCCGGCCAGATGAGCCGCGTCGATTCCGCCCGCATCGCGAGCATCAAGGCGCAGAACGCCGGCCTGACGCTGACCGGCTCGGCCGTCGCGTCGGATGCGTTCTTCCCGTTCCGCGACGGCCTCGACGTCGTCGTGGCGGCCGGCGCGACCTGCGTGATCCAGCCGGGCGGCTCGATGCGCGACGACGAAGTGATCGCGGCAGCCGACGAGCACAACATCGCGATGATCCTGACGGGCGTGCGCCACTTCCGTCACTGATCGCCGCACGCGGCCCGCGCGGCCGCTGCACCGGAACCCGGCGGCATCATCCCCGCCGGGTTTTTTATTGCGCGACGCCTTCGCGCACGGCCGGGCAACCGGTGTGCCGCACCATTCGTTGTAGTATCGCTGCATCACGCCACTCTCCTCACTCATGCGAATTCTCGGCATCGACCCCGGCCTGCGCGTCACCGGCTTCGGCGTCATCGACGTCAGCGGCCACCGGCTCGCCTATGTCACGAGCGGTGTGATCCGCACGCCGACGGCCGACCTGGCCACCCGGCTCGGCACGATCTTCCAGGGCGTGTCGACGATCGTGCGCGAACACGCGCCCGACCAGGCCGCGATCGAAAAGGTGTTCGTCAACGTGAACCCGCAGTCGACGCTGCTGCTCGGCCAGGCGCGCGGCGCCGCGATCTGCGGCCTCGTCGCGGGTGGCCTGCCGGTCGCCGAATACACGGCGCTGCAGCTCAAGCAGGCCGTGGTCGGCTATGGCCGCGCGACCAAGACGCAGATGCAGGAAATGGTCACACGGCTGCTCAACCTGTCCGGCCAGCCCGGCTCCGATGCGGCCGACGCGCTCGGCATGGCGATCTGCCATGCGCACGGCGGCAACACGCTCAGCACGCTGGGCGGCCTCGCGCCGGCGCTCGCGCAGAAAGGGCTGCGGGTGCGGCGCGGCAGACTGGTCGGCTGACGCCGCACACCGCGGCCCGGCACGTCGGCTCGACTGCATTGGCCGCCTTGCCCGGTTTGCCCGCGCCCGCCATGCGCGCGACCCGCGCCGCTTCGGCCTGACGGCCGCGCCCATCGGCATTGCGCCGCGCGTGCGCTACACTCGCGCTTTCTTCCTCGCATCCCGTCCTCCATGATCGGTCGCATCGCCGGCATCCTGCTCGAAAAGAACCCGCCTCATCTGCTCGTCGACTGCAACGGCGTCGGCTACGAAATCGACGTGCCGATGAGCACCTTCTACAACCTGCCGCAAACGGGCGAACGCGTCGTGCTGCTCACGCAGCAGATCGTCCGCGAGGACGCGCACCTGCTGTACGGCTTCCTGACGCAGCAGGAGCGCACGACCTTCCGCGAACTGCTGAAGATCACCGGCATCGGCGCGCGCATGGCGCTCGCCGTGCTGTCCGGCATGAGCGTGCAGGAACTCGCGCAGGCCGTGACGATGCAGGACGCCGCCCGCCTCACGCGCCTACCCGGCATCGGCAAGAAGACCGCCGAGCGCCTGCTGCTCGAACTGAAGGGCAAGCTCGGCGCCGACCTCGGCGCGCTCGCCGGCGCCGCGTCGCCGTCCGACCACGCGACCGACATCCTCAACGCACTGCTGGCGCTCGGCTACTCCGAGAAGGAAGGCCTTGCCGCGATCAAGAACGTACCGGCCGGCACCGGCGTGTCCGAAGGCATCAAGCTCGCGCTGAAGGCATTGTCGAAGGCGTAACGCGCGTTCGATCCGGCCGTCGAAGCCAGTGTCGCGCCGCCGCGCGGCGCTCGCCAGTCGGCCGTTCGGCCAGGTGGCCCGGGCTGCGTCGCGCGGTACAATGGCCGCATGATTGAAACCGACAAACTCGCCACCGAGCAGCGGATCATCGCCGCCACACCTGCCTCGTCGCACGAGGAGGTGTTCGAACGTGCGTTGCGACCGCGCCAGCTCGACGACTACGTCGGCCAGGAAAAGGTGCGCGGCCAGCTCGAGATTTTCATCGAAGCCGCGAAGCGCCGCTCCGAGCCGCTCGACCACGTGCTGCTGTTCGGGCCGCCGGGTCTCGGCAAGACGACGCTCGCACACATCATCGCGCGCGAGATGGGCGTGAACCTGCGCCAGACGTCGGGCCCCGTGCTCGAGCGCGCGGGCGATCTCGCCGCGCTGCTGACGAACCTCGAAGCGAACGACGTGCTGTTCATCGACGAAATCCACCGGTTGTCGCCGGTCGTCGAGGAAATCCTGTATCCGGCGCTCGAGGATTACCAGATCGACATCATGATCGGCGAAGGCCCGGCCGCGCGCAGCGTGAAGCTCGACCTGCAGCCGTTCACGCTGGTCGGCGCGACCACCCGCGCGGGGATGCTCACCAACCCGCTGCGCGATCGTTTCGGGATCGTCGCGCGCCTCGAGTTCTACGACGCCGATCAACTGTCGCGCATCGTACGGCGCTCGGCGTCGCTGCTGAATGCGCAGATCGATCCGAACGGCGCGCTGGAAATCGCGAAACGCTCGCGCGGCACGCCGCGGATCGCGAACCGGCTGCTGCGCCGCGTGCGCGACTTCGCGGAAGTGAAGGCCGACGGCCAGATCACCGCGGCGGTTGCCGACGCCGCGCTCGCGATGCTCGACGTCGATCCGGTCGGCTTCGACCTGATGGACCGCAAGCTGCTGGAAGCGATCCTGTACAAGTTCGATGGCGGCCCGGTCGGCATCGACAACCTCGCGGCGGCGATCGGCGAGGAGCGCGACACGATCGAGGACGTGCTCGAACCGTACCTGATCCAGCAGGGCTTCCTGCAGCGCACGCCGCGCGGGCGCGTCGCGACGCTGCTCACGTATCGCCACTTCGGGCTGTCGGTACCCGACGCGCGCCGCCCCGAACGCGACGAGTGGGATACCCCCGACGGGAAGTAATCCGTCGCCCGAGCCGCACCGCCATGACGACGCCGCCCAGCCGCCACCCCACCGCGCCCGCGCCCGGCCCGCGCTGGGCCGAGCCGATCCGCAAGCGGCTCGTGGCCGGCATCACGCACCTGACGGCCGGCGGCGGTGGCCCGTCGATCGATCTCTCGTCTCCGCCCGGAGACCCGGGGCTGTTCGGCCCCGACGCCGTCTGCTGGCGCGTGCATGCCGATTTCACGTCGATGATGACGGGCGGCATCGCCGCGTTGCTGCTGCAGGCGCTCCACCCGCTCGCGCTCGCGGGCGTCTGGGATCATTCGTCGTTCCGCACCGACATCTTCGGCCGCTTGCGGCGCACCGCCACGTTCATCACGGGGACGACGTTCGGCAGCCGCGCGGACGCGCTCGCGCTGATCGAGCGCGTGAAAGCGATCCATGCGCGCGTCACGGGCAGCGCGCCGGATGGCCGGCCGTACCGCGCCGACGATCCCGCGTTGCTGACCTGGGTGCACGTCGCGGAAGTGTCGAGCTTCCTCGCCGCGCATCTGCGTTACGTGAATCCGGCGCTGCCGGGCGAACTGCAGGACCGCTACTACGCGGAGACGGCACTGATCGCCGAGTTGCTCGGCGCCAATGAGGTTCCTCGTTCACGCGCCGAGGTGGCAACCTATCTCGCGCGCATGCTGCCCGAACTCGAAGCCGGGCCGCGTACCTTCGACGTGATGTCGATCCTGCTGAACGTGCCGGTCGCGAAGCCCGCGCTGCGGCCTGCCGCGTCGCTGGTGATGCATGCCGGGATCGACCTGCTGCCGCCGTGGGCGCAGCGCATGCTCGGCGTGTCGACGTTCGCGCCGTTGCGGCGCGCGGTGGTCCGGCCCGGCATCCGCGCGGTCGCCCCCGTGCTGCGCTGGGCGCTCGTCAACGGCGCGTCAAAGCGTGCGCGCCGCCGCGCGACGGCCACCCCGTCCGACGACACTCCGGCAGCCTGACGATCCGCTTGTTCGGATCATTTCAATTTACTGTCAAATACCTGTGACAAGCTGACGGGCTTGCACCCGCGCACGGTCGCACGTCCTGCCTGTCACGCACACCCGTGGCCCGCGCGGTGTCCCGCCACCCGCTACCGACACCCGATGCCCGCGATGCCACGCCTGCCGATCCGTTTCGCCCTTGCCGCCAGCCTGTCCATCCTCTTCGCCCTCGCCGCGTGCGGCGGCGATGATGTCGTCGCCGTCGCACGCACGGACGCACAACCGCCATCCGGCGGCACGACGACGCCGGCTCCCACGCCGCCCGCCACGACCACCCCGCCACCGGGCAAGTGGAAGGCGGCCCGCGCCGGCGACCTGATCGACGTCACGCTCGGCGATCTCCATCCGACGCAGGGTGCGATCGGCTACGACCAGATCTACTACAAGCTCGGCCGCTATGAACTGCAGCCCGACAAGAAGTTCGACGACTTCTGCGCGGACGAAGGCCTCGGCGGCGTCGCATCAAGCGGCTACACGGCCCGATCGTCGCTGCGCGAGCCGGCCAGCTACACGTGCGCAACGACCGACGCGAACGCCCGCGACCGCTCGGTGCTGAACCCCGTCGTGATCGGCCCGAACGGCGACGCGCTGTACCTGACCGACGGCCACCACGGCCTGTCGACCTATTACGAGACGCCCGACGGCGGCCCGGCGCTGCACGTGCACGTCGTCGTCAAGGACAACCTCAGCGACTACTCGGGCGACGCGTTCTGGCAGCAGATGCAAAGCCGCGGCTACCTGCGCCTGAAGAACGGCGAAGGCAAGCCGATCACGACCGCGCAACTGCCGACCGGCCTCGGCCTGACACTCGGGATGACGAACGACCGCTACCGCTCGCTCGTCTATTTCACGCGCGACATCGGCTACAGCAAGCCCGCACAAGCAACCGACTACCTCGAGTTCTACTGGGCCGACTGGCTGCGCGCGCAGCCCGGCACGTTCGCGCTGGCGAGCTACGACCTCACGCGCGGCGGCACGACCGATCCCGACCCGGCGAAGGCCGACACCGGCTACCTGAATGCGGTCTGGAACGCATCGACGCGGATGGTCGCGGCCACCGACCCCGTGATCGACGGCAAGACGGGCGCCGACCTCGGGCGCGCCGATGCGATCAACGGCGGGAAGAAATACAGCAAGGGGGAATTCGACAAGCTGCGCCAGCCGATCACGGCCGACAAGCCCGGCAAGATCGCGTACGCGCTCGACTACAAGACGCGTCACGGGCTGCCGCAGTAAGCACCACACCGAAAGGAAGAAAGGGCACCCCGGGCCGGCCATGCCGGACGGGGGTGGCGCGCTCAAAGCACCTTGCGGTACCCGTCGTCGTCGCTCGCGGCTTCGAGATGCGACACGTCGGCCCACCGCACGACCTGCGCACGACCATCCACGTAATCGACGACGTTGATGCTGGTGTTGAGCAGCTGATAGGTACGCGGCGCCGACAGCTCGATCCCGTTCGCGAAGCGATACACGCAATCGAGCACGCCGCCGTGCGCGACGCACGCGATGCGGCCGCCCGGATGCGCGGCGACGATCGGTTCGAGCGCATGCAGCACGCGGTGATAGAACGCACGCTGCGACTCGCCGCCCTCCGGCGCGAAGCCCGGGTCGCGCGTCTGCCAGGCCGCATACGCGTCCGGAAACAGCGCCTCGATCTCGGTGCTGTCGTGCCCCTGGAATGCGCCGTACGAACGCTCGCGCAACCCTTCGCGCAGCAGCAGCGGCAACCCGAGCGCATCGGCGAACGGTTGCGCGGTCTGTTGCGCGCGCATCAGGTCGCTCGAATACACCGCGTCGATCCGCGCGCCGTCGCGCGCCTCTCTCGCGAGCCGCGCCGCCAGCCGCTGCGCCTGCTCGAGCCCCGTGTCGGCCAGCGGGATGTCGATATGCCCCTGGATACGCTTGATGCGGTTCCAGGCCGTCTCGCCATGGCGGATGAAAAGAATCTGCGTGGTGGCCATCGCGGCGAATCTCCGGGGAAGAATCAGGGCCGCACTTGCAGCCAGAACGTCACGGGGCCGTCGTTGACGAGCGACACCTGCATGTCGGCGCCGAACTCGCCCGTCTCGACGACGGGATGGCGCGCCCGCGCGGCGGCGACGAAATAATCGAACAGCCGCGCGCCTTCGTCGGGCGGCGCGGCCGGCGTGAAGCTCGGACGCAGTCCGCTGTTGGTATCGGCTGCCAGCGTGAACTGCGACACGAGCAGCAGCCCGCCCGCGCGGCCTTCGCCGTCGATGTTCGATACCGGGAGGTTCATCTTGCCGGCTGCGTCGCTGAACACGCGGTAGCCGAGCAGCTTCGCGAGCAGCTTGTCGGCCGCGGCCTCGGTATCGCCACGCTCCGCGCAGACCAGCGCGAGCAGGCCCGCGCCGATCTCGCCCGTCGTCCGGCCGCCGACGCGCACGTCGGCGCGCGTCACACGCTGGATCAGCGCGATCATGCGGTCAGCGTGACGCGTGCGAAGCGGCGCTTGCCGACCTGCACGACGAACTCGCCGGCCTCGACCTTCAGGCCCTTGTCCGACACGGTCGCGCCGTCGATCTTCACGCCGCCCTGCTCGATGTTGCGCAGCGCTTCGCTGGTCGACGGCACGAGGCCCGCCTGCTTCAGCAACTGCCCGATCGCCAGCGGCGCACCGGCCAGCGTGACCGACGGAATGTCGTCCGGCACGCCGCCCTTCGCGCGGTGGTTGAAGTCCTCGAGCGCGCGCTCGGCGTCGGGCTGCGAGTGGAACCGCGCGACGATTTCCTGCGCGAGCAGCACCTTGAAATCGCGCGGGTTGCGACCGCCTTCGGCCTCGCGCTTGAAGCCGGCGATCTCGTCGAGGCTGCGGAACGACAGCAGCTCGAAGTAACGCCACATCAGCGTGTCCGAGATGCTCATCAGCTTGCCGAACATGTCGGTCGGCTTCTCGCTGATGCCGACGTAGTTGCCCTTCGACTTGGACATCTTCTCGACGCCGTCGAGGCCTTCGAGCAGCGGCATCGTCAGGATGCACTGCTGTTCCTGGCCGTACTGCTTCTGCAGTTCGCGGCCGACCAGCAGGTTGAACTTCTGGTCGGTGCCGCCGAGTTCGAGATCCGCGTTCAGCGCGACCGAATCGTAGCCCTGCATCAGCGGGTACAGGAATTCGTGAATCGAGATCGGCACGCCGCCCTGGAAGCGCTTCGTGAAATCCTCGCGCTCGAGGATCCGCGCGACCGTGTAGCGCGACGCGAGCTTGATCATCCCGTCCGCGCCGAGCGGCATCGACCATTCGCTGTTGTAGCGGATCTCGGTCTTGTCGCGATCGAGCACGAGCGCGGCCTGCTCGAAGTAGGTCTTCGCGTTCGATTCGATCTGCTCGCGCGTGAGCGGCGGGCGCGTCGCGTTGCGACCCGACGGATCGCCGATCAGCGACGTGAAATCGCCGATCAGGAAGATCACCGTATGGCCGAGATCCTGCAGCTGGCGCATCTTGTTCAGCACGACCGTATGGCCGATGTGGATGTCCGGTGCGGTCGGATCGAGGCCGAGCTTGATGCGCAGCGGCGTGCCCGTGGCTGCGCTGCGCGCGAGCTTCTGCGCGAACTCTTCCTCGATCAGCAGTTCGTCGACGCCGCGCTTCGTGACGGCGAGCGCATGCCGGACTTCGTCGGTGATCGGGAAAACGGGCTTGGAACTGGGTTCGGTGCTCATCGGTGCCAGGAAGAATGTCGCAAAAACAGGGATTTTCCCATAACTTGCGCGCGCATCGCTTAACGACGCGTCACGTTACGCGGATAATCGGGCGCAAGGCGCGCGGCACCGGCCCGCGCCGCACGATCCAGGAGAACCCAACGTGCCGCAACGACAGCCGCAGCCTGCCCATCCGGCAGACGGCATCTACTTCGGGCTGATGTCGGGAACCAGCATGGACGGCGTCGACGGCGTCGCCGTGCGTTTCGAGGCCGGCCGCGCGCCGGTCGTGCTCGCGGAAGCGTTCGTCGGCTTCGCGCAATCGCTGCGCGACGCGCTGTTCGCGCTGCAGCAGCCCGGCGACAACGAGATCGACCGCGAATCGCTCGCGGCGAATGCGCTCGTCACGCGCTATGCGGTGTGCTGTCATGAATTGCAGCGCACGGCCGGCCTGTCGCGCGACGAGATCCGCGCGATCGGCGTGCACGGCCAGACCGTGCGCCATCGCCCCGAGCGCGGCTATACGCGCCAGCTCAACAATCCAGCGCTGCTCGCCGAACTGACGCAGGTCGACGTGATCGCCGATTTCCGCAGCCGCGACGTGGCCGCCGGCGGTCACGGCGCGCCGCTCGCGCCCGCGTTCCATGCGACGGTGTTCGGCGCACCGGGCGAAACGCGGGTCGTCTGCAATCTCGGCGGGATCAGCAACATCACGATCCTGCCCGGCGCGGGCGGCGACGTGCGCGGCTTCGACTGCGGCCCCGCCAATGCGCTGATCGACGCATGGGCGACCCGCCATCTGGGCAAGCCGTACGACGACGGCGGCAAGTTCGCCGCCCGCGGCACCGTCCACGCGGCGCTGCTCGCTGCGCTGCTCGACGAGCCGTATTTCACCGCGCCGCCGCCGAAAAGCACCGGACGCGACCTGTTCAATCCCGCGTGGCTCGATGCGAAGCTCGCCGCGTTCTCGCAGGTCGCACCGGAGGACGTGCAGGCGACGCTCACCGCGCTCACCGCCGTGTCGGTGGCGCGCGAAGTCGCGCAGCACGCACCCGGCTGCAAGGCCGTGTTCGTATGCGGCGGCGGCGCACGCAATCCGGTGCTGCTCGACGCACTCCGGCACGCGCTGCGTGAAGCCGGCGTGCCGGCCACCGTCGATACGACGGCCGCGCTCGGCGTGCCACCGCAGCAGGTCGAAGCGCTCGCGTTCGCGTGGCTCGCGTACCGCTTCACCGCGCGCCAGCCCGGCAATCTCGCGACGGTCACCGGCGCAGCCGGCAACCGCGTGCTGGGCGCGCTCTATCCGCGCTGACGCGATATCCGCCGCGCGGCGAGCGCTGCAGCGCGAGCGCGCATAAAAAAACGGGGCATGAAGCCCCGTTTTTCATTCCGGCGAACCGGCGCGAATCTGTCGCCGCTCAGACCGAGAACGACGAACCGCACCCGCAGGTGGTGGTCGCGTTCGGGTTCTTGATCACGAACTGGGCGCCGTTGAGGTCGTCCTTGTAGTCGATCTCGGCGCCGACCAGGTACTGGTAGCTCATCGAGTCGATCAGGAGCTGGACGCCGTTCTTGTTCATCACGGTGTCGTCCTCGTTGACTTCCTCGTCGAACGTGAAGCCATACTGGAAGCCGGAGCAGCCGCCACCCTGCACGAACACGCGCAGCTTCAGGTCGGGATTGCCCTCTTCGTCGATCAGTTGCTTGACCTTGTCGGCCGCGGCGTCGGTGAAGACGAACGGCAGCGGCATATCGGTCGTCGTTGCTGCGGTTTCGGTAACAGCGTTCATTCGAACTCTCCAAAAAGCTTTAGCCGCTATTGTAGGGCCGATCAGAAGATCGTGCCGAAGTCCATGAAATCAATAGGTTCTTGTCGATTTCATCAAGCGTACCCGCGCGGGCGGCCGCCGCAGCGGCCCGGGCGCGGGAAACAGCGCGCATAAAAAAACCGCCAGCGTGAAAGCTGGCGGTTTTTCCGGCGGACGCCACCCGAAAGCGGCGAGGCCATGAAGCGGAATTAACGCTTCGAGAACTGCTTTGCGCGGCGTGCCTTGCGCAGACCGACCTTCTTACGCTCGACTTCACGCGCATCGCGCGTGACGAAGCCTGCGCTCGACAGCGACGGCTTGAGCGTCGCATCGTAGTCGATCAGTGCACGGGTGATGCCGTGGCGCACTGCGCCTGCCTGACCCGTTTCGCCGCCGCCGTTGACGTTCACCTTGATGTCGAACGTCTGGCCGTGGTTCGTGAGTTCCAGCGGTTGACGCACGATCATCAGCGACGTTTCGCGCGAGAAGTAGTCAGCGATGGGCTTGCCGTTGACGATGATGTCGCCCTTGCCAGCCTTGATGAAGACACGTGCGACAGCGCTCTTGCGGCGGCCCGTGCCGTAGTTCCAGTTACCGATCATGTGGGCTCCCCTTAGATCTCGAGCGCCTTCGGCTGTTGAGCCGAGTGCGGATGCGTCGCTTCTGCGTAGACCTTCAGCTTCTTGATCATCGCGTAGCCGAGCGGGCCCTTCGGCAGCATGCCCTTGACCGCCTTCTCGAGCGCGCGGCCCGGGAAGCGTTCCTGCATCTTGCCGAACGTCGTTTCATAGATACCGCCCGGGTAGCCCGAGTGACGGTAGTACTTCTTGTCCAGCGTCTTGTTGCCCGTGACCTTCAACTTGCTCGCGTTGATGATGATGATGAAATCACCAGTGTCGACGTGCGGGGTGAACTCAGGCTTGTGCTTGCCGCGCAGACGGCGTGCCACTTCGCTGGCAACACGGCCGAGAACCTTATCCGTCGCGTCAATCACGTACCATTCGCGCGTCACCTCATGGGCTTTTGCGGAAAACGTCTTCATGATCGATCCAAAAAAAATGCTTTGCCCGATGTGTTCTTCCTGCTTGTCTGTGTGCGCTTCGAGGCGCGGTGCAGGCTCTCCCTGTTCTTTTTCCGTGGGCATGAATGCGGAAAAGCCCTGAATTATAAAGGAAATACGGTTGCGTGGTCAAAGAGAATCCACGTCCCGTGTTCGTGGCGGCCGAAATGGGCCAAAATTCGGTCGTGCCCCGACAAGCCAGGCGAACCGAGCGCCTGCGGCGGCACCCCTCGACGCGCGGCACATGACCTTGCCGCGCCGACCGGCCGAACCCGAAAAACAACAAACCAGCATGATGAAACAACGACTTACGCCCTTCGTCGCGGCCGCCCTGCTGGCCGCCGCGGCGCCCGCCGTCGCCGCCCGCTCCGGCTGCGAAGCCAAGCTCGACGCGCTCGATGCGCGCATCGCCGAGGCCCGAACCGCCCATGCCGAAGATCGTATCGCGCGCCTGCGCGCGGTGCGCGAACGCGTCCGCCACTTCTGCGCGCGCGGCCACGGCCACGCATCGGCCGCCCATGCGCCGGCGCCCGATGCCGGCTCGCGCGGCACGCCGCCCGACGCGACCTCGCAGCCGGCTGCGCGCCAGCCGGCGTAACGGTGCCGACGCGCGCAAGCCGCGCGCCGATGTTTGCATGGGACGAAAAAAAGCCCGAACGGCTGGTTCGGGCTTAATCCACCTTAGGAGGAGGGTGGAGGAGACATTCGGAGGTTGCCGCAGCGCGACAACCAATGAGGCTCATTATACGAATGCCCCGCCGACTTCACAAGAAAATTTGCATTGCGAAATCAAATCTCATGATGCGGGATTTCGACCGGCAAGCTTACGGAGGCTACTTTCTGTTTTAAATCAGGTACATAACCACCTCTCACACGACCTGAAACCGTCCTCGCCTAGAGCAAAACCCCTAAATCCGGCAGGGAAATCATCGGCCGGCGCACCGCTCGCGCGGCGCCGGCATGGCGCGTCGTGCAGCGCATCAGCCGATCGTTGCACCGCGGGCTACAATGCCGGATCGAATCCGAATCAGGCAACGCTGGAGTGCAAGCATGGAATGCAAAGTAAGCTGGATGGGTCAGGACGGCATGGCGTTTTCCGCCGAGACCGGCAGCGGGCACCTCGTCACGATGGACGGCGCGCCGGAAGGCGGCGGCCACAACCTCGCGCCGCGTCCGATGGAAATGGTGCTGCTCGGCACCGGCGGCTGCACGGCCTATGACGTCGTGCTGATCCTGAAGAAGAGCCGCCAGGAAGTCACCGGCTGCTCGGTTACGCTGAAGGCCGAGCGCGCGAGCGAAGATCCGAAGGTGTTCACGAAGGTGCACTTCCACTTCACGGTCACGGGCCGCAACCTGAACCCGGCCACGGTCGAGCGCGCGATCAACCTGTCGCACGACAAGTACTGCTCCGCGTCGATCATGATCGCGAAGACGGCCGAACTCACGCATTCGTTCGACATCGTCGCGGCCTGACCGCACGGCGCGCAAGAAAAAAGGGCCGGCGCTCCGCAAGGAGACGCCGGCCCTTTCGCATTCGAACGGCAAAGCAGGCCGATAAGCCGGATTCTGTGCACGCCGCGCACCGAAGCACGCAACGCGTGGCAGTCATTCCTCTAGGCGCGCCATTGCTGACGCGCTCAAGCTTCCTACCCGCAGACGAGACGGGGGCCCCGTCCTGCATCCGAAAATGCGCGCCTGCCTACTTGGAATTGCTCCGGGTGGAGGTTACCGTGCCGGCGAACGTCGCCGTCGCCGCGGTGCGCTCTTACCGCACCGTTTCACCCTTACCTGATCCCGGCTTGCGCCGGGCCATCGGCGGTTTGCTTTCTGTTGCCCTGTTCCGCGTGTCGCCACGGATGGCCGTTAGCCATCACCCTGCCCTGTGGAGTCCGGACTTTCCTCGCCCCCGCGCGCCCGAAGGCGGCGAGGCCGCGACTGCCTGGCCTGCTTTGCGACGCGCATTCTAGCACTGCGCGCCGCCGTCGGCAGCGCGCGAGCGGCGGCCGCGGCGAAACACGGCCGGATCGTCGTAGAACGCGGCGTCGGCGTTCGCCGCGCACCAGCCCGGCACGCCGAGCACCGGCAGCGGCGCGAAGTCGCGGCTCGTCAGCGCGCGCGTCGCCAGTTCGGCGGCGATGTGCGCGTCGACATGCGCGACCCGTCGCGCGTCGGGCCATGAAAAATAGTCGGCGCTCACTTCGACGATCCAGGCGTGCGCGGTGCAGGACTTGTACGGTGCGACGAGCTGTTCGAGCAGCGCATGGCCGACGAGCCGCGCTTCGCAACGCGTGCCCCACGCATCGCGCGAGCTCACCAGCAGCCGCGGCCAGTCGAAGCCGCGCAGCGCGTCGGCGAGCGCGCGGTCGGCGGTGACGAACAGCGCGCCGTTCTCGTCGAACAACGTGAGCGCATCGCGCAACGTGCCGCGCACCGGGCCGACGCCGCCCGCCGCGTCGATCGCCGCGGCCTGGCGCGCGTTCAACGCGGCCTTGGTGCGCGGGTACGCGAACCAGACGAGCGCATTGAAGAAGTCGTGAAGATGGTGGCGGGTCGGCACCCGCCCGGTGTCGGCAATATGGGTCTCGTACGCGACGCCGGGCGGCAGTTCGGCCTGCGGCACGAAGCGCAGCGGCCTGCCGCGACCGGTGACGCGATCGCCGCCTCGCGATACGCGATCCAACGCGCCGTTCAACGCATCGAGCAGCGCGGCCGCGCGCGCACGGGCAGCCGCCTGCCACGCGCGGCCCGGCTCCGCGTAAGGCGCGAGCCACGGCGCGGACCAGTCGATCCGCGCGAAATCCGCCGCCGCGCGACCGGCCGCGGGGCCGGGTTCGCGCGGTGGCGCGCAGTTCACGCCAGTTTCCAGCCGATCGTCTCGCCGCCGCGCAGCGGCACGACCGGCGTCTCGCCCGCGAAGATCTCGCGCGGCAGTTCCCACGGCTCGCGGCGCAGCGTGACCGTCTCGGCGCTGCGCGGCAGCCCGTAGAAATCGGCGCCGAAGAAGCTCGCGAACCCTTCCAGCTTGTCGAGCGCACCGGCCGTGTCGAACGCTTCCGCGTACAGCTCGAGCGCGTGCAGCGCCGTGTAGCAGCCCGCGCAACCGCACGCGGTTTCCTTCGCGTCGCGCGCGTGCGGCGCGCTGTCGGTGCCGAGGAAGAAGCGCGGGTTGCCCGACGTCGCGGCCTCGACCAGCGCCACGCGATGCGTCTCGCGCTTCAGCACCGGCAGGCAGTAGTAATGCGGGCGGATCCCGCCGACGAACAGCGCGTTGCGGTTGTACAGCAGGTGATGCGCGGTGATCGTCGCGCCGAGCAGGCCGGGCGCCGCGTCGGCATCGCGCACGTAGTCGGCCGCGTCCTTCGTCGTGATGTGTTCGAACACGACCTTCAGGCCCGGGAAATCGCGGCGCAGCGGCGTCATCACGCGGTCGATGAACACCTTCTCGCGGTCGAACAGGTCGATCGACGCATCGGTCACCTCGCCGTGCACGAGCAGCGGCATGCCGGTTTCCTGCATCGCCTCGAGCGTCTTCGCACATTTCGCGAGATCGGTGACGCCATGGTCGGAATTCGTCGTGGCGCCTGCCGGATACAGCTTCACGCCGTGCACGAAGCCGCTTTCGCGCGCGCGGCGGATTTCGTCGGGCGGCGTGTTGTCGGTCAGGTACAGCGTCATCAGCGGCTCGAACGTCATCCCGGCCGGCAGCGCGGCGAGGATGCGCTCGCGATACGCCTGCGCCTGCGCGGTGGTCGTGACCGGCGGCTTCAGGTTCGGCATGACGATGGCGCGGCCGAACTGGCGGGCGGTGTGCGGCAGCACGGCGGCGAGCATGTCGCCGTCTCGCAGGTGCAGGTGCCAGTCGTCGGGACGGGCGAGCGAAAGCGTCGCCGGGGAAGAAGCGTTCGAGGCAGTCATAGGAGGCGTCGTGAGGAACGGGCGTGCCATCGGCGGGGCCGGAACGCACGTGCGCGGGCCGACTGACGGCAAACCGCAACACGGGGCCTTTGGCCAGCGGAATCCGCTTTTTACCGCTCAGGGCTCGGTGATATGCTAGAAGCCGCATTGTACCGGGGTTCGCCCGGTTCGTTACCCCCTGCTTCAGCCTGCCGCCCCACGTAAAATGTGCCAACTCCTAGGAATGAACTGCGCCGCGCCGACGGACGTCACATTCTCCTTCACAGGTTTCGCGGCCCGGGGCGGGCTCACCGATCACCATGCCGACGGCTGGGGCATCGCGTTCTTCGAAGACAAGGCCTGCCGCCTCTTCATCGATCACCAGGCATCGGCCACGTCGCCGATCGCCGAAATGGTGAAGCGCTACCCGATCAAGTCCAAGAACACGATCGCGCACATCCGCAAGGCGACGCAGGGGCACATCCTGCTCGAGAACAGCCATCCTTTCATGCGCGAACTGTGGGGCCGGCACTGGATCTTCGCGCATAACGGCGACCTGCAGGACTACGCGCCGGACATGGACGGCAGCGTCTACCATCCGGTCGGCACGACCGACAGCGAACAGGCGTTCTGCGTGCTGATGCAGGGGCTGCGCGAAGCCTTTCCCGGCGCGCAGCCGCCGCTGCCGGAGCTGTTCGAGCGGGTCGGCGAACTGACGCGCGGCATCACCGATCACGGCGTGTTCAACTTCCTGATGTCGAACGGCCAGGCGCTCTTCGCGCACTGCTCGACGCGGCTGCACTACCTCGTGCGGCGCTGGCCGTTCTCGACCGCGCATCTCGTCGACGAAGACCTGTCGATCGACTTCGCCAAATACACGACGCCCGAGGATCGCGTCGCGGTGATCGCGACACAGCCGCTCACCGACAACGAAGTCTGGACCGCATTCGAGCCGGGCGAGCTGATCATGTTCCAGTGCGGCGACGTCGCCGCGCGGATGCAGATTCCGGTGCCCGAGCGCGTGCTCGAGAAGCTGCGCAACCCGTCACTCGACGCGTCGGCGTCCGCGCCGCGCGCGGTGGTTCGCGAAGCGCTCGCTACCGCGGCCGACGGCGATTCCGACGACGCGATCGATTTCTGACGCCCGGCGCGGCATCGGCTGCGCCCGCTTTCTGCTCATTTTCTGCTGGCTGCGCAGGCGTCATACCGCACTGTCGACGACGCGCGTCGTCGGCGCAAATCGCTCGGCTCCAGCCAATCGGGTTCCATTTCGAGCACCAGTCGGCGCAATCAATCGATGCCACGCAACATTCGCTTGATTTTATTAAATTACAAGCGAAAATAAATAAAAGATGCAGCAAACAAAATAATCACCAATTAAAACTAAAATCCGGGCCTGCATTTTAACGCGCCACGCCTGCCGGAACCGTGCGCTATCCCACCCACTCCGGCCACCCTCCCGGATTCTCACACCCACCGCCCAAACCCGCCTCCACCATAGCTTTCGGTTCGATTACCCACACAAATCAAAAATACCACGCACTACGGTTCGCATCATTACAGTTTCCAGTTTATCGATAATCGACGCCCATTCGAATCAGTAGACTCCGCCCATCCTCGGTGTAACTAAACACGATTGGCGCGACACGCAGCCATAGCCGCCGCACGCCCCTTCGGATTATTTCCCCACCGCGGAATGCGAATTCGCCGAATGGCGGCGAATGCCACGTCAAAAGAAGAAAGAGGGGTATGTCGTGAATCACTCATTTCGATCGATATGGAGCGAGGCCGCCGGCTGCTGGGTCGCGGTAGCGGAAACGACCCGGGCGCGCGGCAAGCGCTCGGGCAGCGCGTCGGGGGCAAGTCGCCGCACCGCGCACGAGGCAACGCGTCACGCCGTGCGCCGGTCGCCACTGCGGGTCGCGGCGCTCGGCGCCGCCCTGGCCGCGCTGTCGGTCGGCACCGTACACGCGTCGACCTGCGGCAACGGCGCCGCAATCGCGAGCGGCGGCACCTGCGTGCTCGACAGTTTCAACCCGACCGTCAACAACGACCTCGTCGGCGCCACGACCGTGTCGGGCGGCGACCGGGTCGGCCTGACGGGCGCCTGGACGGGCGCGACCGGCGACATGGGCTACACGCCGATGCCGCTCGCCAACACGTCCATCATTTCGGGCAACTCGAATCAGCCGTTGGTCACGCTCGGCGGCAAGACGCAAAGCGTCGGCACCCCCGATTCGATCACGGGCGGTCGCACGTCCGTCGCCACCTACGACTCGTCCGCGTTCGTGTCGTCGAACGCCGGCTCGACCGTCGTGCAGGTGTACCACGACGTGAACGGCGACCAGTACGTGAACACGCGGATCGGCACGGTCGCAAGCTCGGGCGGCACGCTCGACGTCTCGATCGGCAACGCGGCGAACGCGCCCGCCGCGACCGGCAACGTGATGACGATCGCGGCCAAGCAGAGCGATCTCACCTACGCGGACGGCACCGGCTCGGTCCCGAGCGTCATCAACTGGAATTCGCGCAACCAGATCTGGTTCATCACCGGCGACTATCTCGCGAGCGGCGGCCCCGTCGGCAGCATCCAGCTCGACGTGCCGACCTACGCCGGCACCTTCACCGCGTTCGACGGCAGCACGTGGACCGTCACCGATGCCGCGTCGCTCGCCGCGTACAACGACTTTCTCGTGCGTTCGGTCCGCAACGGCGCGCTCGGCTCGCAGACCGCCTACGACAACGCATTCGGCCAGGCCGTGACGCTCTCCCCGCAGACCTTCGAGTATGCGAACAACGTGTCGCCCGGCGACAAGAACGCGCTGCCCCGGAACTACCCGTCCGCGATGCACGGCACGGGCGCAAACGCGACGCTGCACATCGGCAAGGACGGCCAGATCGACTTCCGCGGCTCCAACACGATCGACGCGAGCGCGGCGGTCGTCGCGGAGAACGGTGCGCACTTCGTCAACGACGGGCGCCTGTCGGGCGACTTCACGCTGGTGCGCCTGCTGAGCGGCGCGAGCGGCGTCAACAACGGCACGATCTCATCCGGCTACACGGCCGGCGACAACGTCGACACGGGCACCGCCCGGCCCGACAACTTCGGGCTCGGCACGTATGTCGAAGGCAGCGGCGTGTATGCGAACGGCACGGGCACCACGTTCGTCAACAACGGCGTGATGAACGTCGGCGCGTGGGATCTCACCCGCAACCGGCTCGACCTGCAGAACTACGCGGTGGCCGCGACGGACGGCGCGCACGCGTCGAACGCCGGCACGATCAACGTCGGCGTCAACGCGACGACGCTGGACAGCCAGGTGATCGGCGGCCTCGTCGCCGGCGGCAGCTTCACGAACGAAGCCGGCGGCACGATCTATCTCGGCCGCGCCGCGCAGTACGACGTCGCCGCGCCCGAAGCCACGAACGACGTCGCGCTCGCCGCGCACGCGTACGGCATCCTGCTCGGCGCGTCGGGCACCGCGAGCAATCTCGGCACGATCGTGATCGGCACGCAGACCCAGAACGGCGCCGCGCTGGCGAGCATCGGCTCGACTTCCGGCACGCTGACCAACGCGGGCGCGATCGTCGTCAACGGCGCCGCGGCCGGCACGCCGCTCGCCAACGTCGGCATGCTGGCGGCCAACACCGCCGCGACCGTGACCAACACGGGCACGATCACGCTGAATGGCGTGAACGGCATCGGCATGATGGTCGTCGGCACCGGCACGAACGCGACGGCCGCGACGTCGACCGGCACGATCAACGTGGCCGGCGGCCTCGATCCGGCGTCGGGCACGCGCAACTATGGCGTCTGGGCCGAGGGGCCGCTCGCGAAGGCCACGCTCGACGGCGCGCTGAACCTGACGGGCGCGGGCGCGATCGGCGTGCATGCGCGTTCGGGCGCGACGATCGACGTCGGCGCGAACGCCGTGCCGGCCTTCATGTCCGGCACCAACCAGATCGGCTTCTACGCCTACGGCGCGGGCTCGAAAATCAACGTCGCCGGGCAGCACCTGAGCGTCGACACCGACGATTCGACGCTGTTCCGCGTCGCGGGTGGCGCGGCCTACACGGGTGCATCCACGGCCGGCGTGCTGACGACCGACGTCAACGGCCAGCGCTCGCGCGGCGTACTCGCAACCGACGCCGGCACCACGCTGTCGACCGGCAACGCGGTCTACGACGTCAACGGCGCGAACGGCATCGCGATCGCGGTCGAAGGCGGCGCGAAGGGCACGATCGACGCCGGCGCGACGATCAACCTGAACGCGGCCGGCGCGACCGCGGGCGTCGTCGACGGGCAGGCGCACGACCTCGCCGGCGCGAATGCCGGCGCGCCGGTCGCGACGACGCTGACCAACCACGCGGCCGTCACGTCGTCGACCGCCGGCGTGACCGGCTTCATCGCGCAGAATCTCGGCACGCTCGAGAACCGCAGCACGGTGCTGCTGACCGGCGCCGGCTCGACGGGCGTCGTGGCCGGCACGCTCGGCACGGTGAACAACGCGTCGACGATCCGCGTGACCAACGGCACCGGCGCGCTCGTGCAGGGTGCGTCGGCCACGCTCGCCAATGCGGGTTCGATCGAAGCCGACGACGGTGTCGCGGGCGTGCGTCTGACGGGGGCCGGCGCTTCGGTCGCGTTGTCGGGCGCCGGCACCGTCATCGCGAACGGCAACGCCGACGGCGTGCTGATCGACTCGACCGTCACGGGCGGCGGCATCGCGGCCGGCGCGACGTCGATCGCGGTCGGCGGCTCGGGCAGCGGGGTCCGCAACCTGGGTGCGAATGCAACGATCGCGCTGTCCGGCACGCAGGTCGCCACGACCGGCAACGGCGCCGACGGCCTCACGTCGACCGGCGCCGGCGCGCGCATCGCGACCGATGCGGCCACGGTCGTCCGCACGGCGGGGGCCGATGCGCGCGGCGTGTCCGTGTCGGGCGCCGATTCCGCGCTTATAGCCAATGGAACGACCATCGCGACGACCGGCGCGAACGCGCATGCGATCATCATGGACGGTGGCGCGACAGCCCTGCTGTCGGGCGCGAAAGTCACCGCGTCGGGCAACGCGGCCGACGGCATCGTCGCGCAAAACGGCGGCCGCATCGCCGATACGGGTTCGTCGCTCACCAGCGCGGCCGGCAGCGGCGCCACCGCGAACAGCGGCGGCGTGCTCGCGTTGACCGGCACGGCGCTCACGGGCGCGACGGCCGGCGTGCTGACGTCGGACACGCTCGCGAACGGCGCGACCGGCTCGGTGCTCATCGACGGCGGCAGCGTGACGTCCGCCACCGGGCCGGCCTTCGCCGCGCGCGGCGGCACGGCCGACATCGCGGTGCGCAACGGCACGGTCGTGACGGCCGGCAACGGCACGCTGCTGAATCTCGCGAACGGCAGCAACGTGACGTTCAGCGCATCGGCGGTCAACCTCGCGGGCGACATCGTGTCGGACGCGTCGAGCACCGGCAACGTGTTCCTCGCGAACGGCACCACGCTGACCGGCAAGATCGACCCGGTCGCACTGAGCGTCGACGGCACGAGCACGTGGCGCATGACGGGCAGCTCGGTCGTGAGCCGCCTGAACAACGCGGGCCTCGTCGCGTTCGCCGCGCCGACCGGCTCGCCGACGCTGACCGGCAGCTACAAGACGCTGACGACCGGCGGCTACGTCGGCAACGGCGGCACGATCGCGCTGAACACGTATCTCGGCGCCGACGCATCGCCGACCGACCGGCTGATCGTGAACGGCGGCGCGGCGACCGGCACGACCGGCCTGAAGATCGCCAACACGGCCGGCGCCGGCGCGCAGACGACCGGCGACGGGATTGCCGTGGTCGTCACGGCCAACGGCGGCACGACCACCGCGTCGGCGTTCCATCTCGCCGGCCCGGTACAGGCCGGCGCGTACGAATACCGGCTCTATCGCGGCGGGCAAGGCGATGCGAACGGCTGGTACCTGCGTTCGCAGCTCGACCCGACCGACCCGGTCGACCCGATCCACCCGTCCGGCGGCGGCGACGGCGGCAGCAACGGGAATGGAAACGGCAACGGCAACGGCGGCGCGCTCGCGTATCGTCCGGGCGTCTCCGGCTACGCGATGACGCCGCTGCTGAACGCCGACTACGGCTTCTCGACGCTCGGCAGGCTGCACGAGCGCGTCGGCGACCTCTACAACGTCGAGAAGCAACAGCCCGGCAATCGCGACGGCGTGTGGGGGCGCATCGGCGGCCAGAGTCTCGATGCGAACGCGGGTCGCTTCTCGGCCGACGAACGCACGTTCTTCGCGCAGTTCGGCAAGGACTGGACGCTCGACCAGGCACCGGGCGGCGCCGGCAGCACGCATGCGGGCGTGACGGCCAGCATCGGCGTGTCGAATGCGAGCTTCAGCGACATGGCGCGCGCCGGCTCGCCGAACCTGTCGACGTCGACGGGCTCGGTCGAGATGCATGCACAGAGCGTCGGCGGCTACTGGACCCGCTACCTGTCCGACGGCACCTACTTCGACAGCGTCGGGCAGGTCACGCACTACGGCAACCGCTATCGCGACAGCTACGGCAACGAAGCGTCGCAGAACGGCTTCGGCGTCGCGCTGTCGCAGGAAGTCGGCAAGCCGTTCGCGATCGGCACGTTCCCCGTCGCGATCGAGCCGCAGGCGCAGCTGATGTATCAATACCTGAAGCTGAACGGGTTCAACGACAACGTGTCGGCCGTATCGGGCACGACGACGAATGCGCTGCGCGGCCGCGTCGGCGTGCGCATCTTCCGGCCGAACCTCCAGTCGGACGCGGGCGGCGGCGCCGCGACGCCGTACTTCACGGCCGACGTGCTGCACGACTTCCTGTCGCCGGGGCAGACCGTGGTCGGCGGCACGCCGTTCGCCACGCATCTCGGGCGCACCTGGTACGAGCTCGGCGTCGGCGTGACCGCCGGCTTCGGCAAGTCGGGCGAGTTGTACGCGAATGCGAAGATCGCGCGCAACATCGGCGGTGACTACCGGCGCGGGATCGTCGGGCAGGTCGGCTACCGGTACAGCTGGTAACGCCCGGCGGCGGACGAAAAAAAACCGCCCGGCTGCCTGCCGGGCGGTTTTCGCATGGTCGCGCGCCAAAACGCGCGAACGCTCATCAGTGCAGGATCTTCGCGAGGAAGTCCTTCGCGCGTTCCGATTTCGGATTCGAGAAGAAATCGTCCTTGCGGTCGTCCTCGACGATCGCGCCCTTGTCCATGAAGATCACGCGATGCGCGACCTTCTTCGCGAAGCCCATCTCGTGCGTGACGACCATCATCGTCATCCCTTCCTGCGCGAGTTCGACCATCACGTCGAGCACTTCGTTGATCATCTCGGGATCGAGCGCGGACGTCGGCTCGTCGAACAGCATCGCGATCGGGTCCATCGACAGCGCGCGCGCGATCGCGACACGCTGCTGCTGGCCGCCCGACAACTGGCCCGGATACTTGTGCGCATGCGCCTTCAGGCCGACGCGATCGAGCAGCTTCATGCCCTTCTCCGCCGCTTCGTCCTTGCCGCGGCCGAGCACCTTGATCTGCGCGAGCGTCAGGTTCTCGGTGATCGACAGGTGCGGGAACAGTTCGAAATGCTGGAACACCATCCCGACCTTCGAGCGCAGCTTCGACAGGTTCGTCTTCTTGTCGCCGACCGACTGGCCGTTCACGAGGATCTCGCCCTGCTGGAACGGCTCCAGGCCGTTCACGGTCTTGATCAGGGTCGACTTGCCCGAGCCCGACGGCCCGCACACGACGACCACCTCGCCTTTCTTGACCTCGGTCGTGCATTCGGTGAGGACCTGAAACTGGCCGTACCACTTCGAAACGTTCTTGATGGAAATCATCTTGTGACCTTTTTCTGGAGACCCTTGACGAGAGCAGACGCCAACGAGCAAATCACGAAATAGCATGCGCCGGCGAACAGGACCATCTCGACGGTCGTGCCGTCGCGATCGCCGATGTTGGCGGCCGTGCGGAAGAAGTCCGCGAGACTGATCACGTACACGAGCGACGTATCCTGGAACAGGACGATCGCCTGCGTGAGCAGCAGCGGCACCATCGCGCGGAACGCCTGCGGCAGGATCACGAGGCGCATCGCCTGCGCGTAGTTCATGCCGAGCGCGAACGCGGCATTCACCTGCCCGCGCGGCACCGCCTGGATGCCGGCGCGGATGATCTCGGAATAATACGCGGCTTCGAACAACGAGAACGCGACCATCGCCGAGGCAAGGCGGATGTCGATCGTCGGCGACAGCCCGAGCACGCCCTGCAGCACCTGCGGCACGATCAGGAAGAACCACAGCAGCACCATCACGAGCGGGATCGAGCGGAACACCGTCACGTACGCCTTCGCGAACCACGCGAGCGGCTTGACGCCGGACAGCCGCAGCAGCGCCAGCAGCGTGCCCCAGACGATCCCGACCACGATCGCGATCAGCGTGATCTTGAACGTGACGACCGCCCCCGACCACAGCGTCGGCAGCGCGCCGGGAATACTACTCCAGTCGAACTGATGCATCACTTGCCTCCGATATAGCCGGGCAGCCGCGTACGGCCTTCGATCCAGCGCATGAACGCCATCACGACGAGGTTGATCAGCACGTAGGCGAGCGTGACCGCGATGAACGACTCGTAGGTCTGCGCGGTGTAGTCGACGAGCTGGCGCGCCTGCGCGGACAGGTCGAGCAGACCGATCGTCGACGCGACGGCGGAATTCTTGAAGATGTTCAGGAATTCCGACGTGAGCGGCGGCACGATGATCCGGTATGCCACGGGCAGCAGCACGTAGCGGTACGTCTGCCATTGCGTGAAACCCATCGCGAGGCCGGCCGCGCGCTGGCCCTTCGGCAGCGCGTTGATCCCCGAACGCACCTGTTCGCACACGCGCGCGCCCGTGAACAGGCCGAGACAGACGATCGACGCGGTAAAGAACTGCGTGGTCGGCGGCAACTGCTTGATCCAGGTGCCGATCGACGCGGGCAGCAACTCGGGTATCACGAGATACCAGACGAAGAACTGCACGATCAGCGGGATGTTCCGGAAGATCGACACGTACACGGTGCCGATCGCGGCGAGCCACTTGTTCGGCACGGTGCGCAGCACGCCGAACAGCGACCCGACGATCAGCGCGATGACCCAGGCGACGAGCGACACTTCGATCGTCACCCAGAAGCCGGACATCAGCCATCCGAAATAAGTCGTCGGCTCGCCGGTCGACACGGGGCTCAGAAAGATGCCCCAGTTCCAGTGGTAAGACATGGGCAAGACTCCAGCAAAAAGAAACGGAAGAAGCGTGGCCTCTTCCGTCTCATTAGCGTCATTTCTGCATCAACGGCCGTGTGGTCAGTCGAGCGCCTTGTCGTTCGGGTTCGCGTACAGCTTCTTCATCGAATCGGACAGCGGGAAGTTCAGGTTCAGCCCCTTCGGCGGAATCGGGTTCTCGAACCACTTCGCGTAGATCTTCGCGGCTTCGCCCGACTTCTCGACTTGCGAGATCGCGTCGTCGACGACCTTCTTAAAGTCGGCGTCGCCCTTGCGCATCATGCAGCCGTAAGCCTCTTCCGATTGCGGCGTGCCGACGATCACCCAGTCGCCCGGCTGCTTCGCCTTCGCGCGCTCGCCCGCGAGCAGCGCGTCGTCCATCATGAACGCGACCGCGCGGCCCGATTCCAGCGTGTTGAACGAATCGCCGTGATCCTTCGCGCTGATGATGTTCATGCCGAGCTGCTTGTCGTTGTTCATCTTGCGCAGCAGGCGCTCCGACGTCGTGCCGGCGGTCGTCACGACCGTCTTGCCCTTCAGGTCGGCGAAATCCTTGACGCCCGAATCCTTCTTCGTCATCAGGCGCGTGCCGATCACGAAGATCGTGTCGGAGAACGCAGCCTGCTGCTGGCGCTCGAGGTTGTTGGTCGTCGAGCCGCACTCGATGTCGACCGTGCCGTTCTGCACCAGCGGAATACGGTTCTGCGACGTGACGGGGATGTTCTTCACCTGCAAGTTCGGCAGGTTCAGCTTCTTCTTCACCGCGTCGACCACCTTCAGCTGGAACTCGCGCGAATAGCCGACCACCTGCTGGTTCTGGTCGTAATAGGAGAACGGAATCGACGATTCGCGGTGGCCCAGCGCGATCACGCCCGTGTCCTTGATCTTCTTCAGCGTGCCCGTCTCCTGAGCATGCGCGCCGCTTGCGAACGCGCAAAGCGCCGCGACCGTCAGGACTGCCTTGTGGAATTTCATTTTGGTCATCTCCTTGGCTAAAACCCGCGCCAGTGTATCAAAGTAATATTTTTGAAAGTACTGGTTGTTTACCGCACTACGAATCGCCCTGTGCGAAGCCTTCCTCCAGGCTTCGGGCGCTCCGAATGCGCGCGCGGGCGATGCCGGATCCGGCACCGCCCGCGAGGGTTCATATCCGCAATCGGGTGGATTGCGTCATGAATCGATCATAGTCGACGATCAGGGACGCCCGGTTAGGGACGCCCGGTTAGGGACGCCCGATCAGGGGTAGAGGCCGCGCATTTCGCGCGCCATCAGGATGCGCTTGCACGCGACGATGAACGCCGCCGTACGCACCGTCACCTTGTGCTCTTCCGCGACCGCCCACACGCCGGCGAACGCTTCGCGCATCACGCGCTCGAGACGATGGTTGATCTCGTCTTCCGTCCAGAAGAAGCTCGAGAAATCCTGCACCCACTCGAAGTACGACACGGTCACGCCGCCCGCGTTCGCGATCACGTCGGGGATCACCAGCACGCCGTTCGCGCTCAGGATGTCGTCCGCCGCCGTCGTCGTCGGGCCGTTCGCACCTTCGACGATGATCTTCGTGCGGATCTTCGCCGCGTTCTTCTCGGTGATCTGGTTTTCCAGTGCCGCCGGGATCAGGATGTCGGTCTCGACCGTCCAGAACTCGTCGTTCGGCATCGGCTCGGCGCCTTCGAAGCCCGCGACGCCGCCCGTGCGTGCGACGTGGTCGAGCAGCTTGTTCGAATCGAGGCCGGCCGGCTGGTAGATCGTGCCCGTGTGATCCTGCACCGCGATCACCTTCGCACCCGCTTCCTGGAACAGCTTCGCCGCGATGCCGCCGACGTTGCCGAAGCCCTGCACCGCGATGCGCGCGCCTTCGATCTCGAGGCCCTTCTTCTTCGCCGCTTCCGAACCGACGACGAACACGCCGCGGCCCGTTGCTTCCTTGCGGCCGAGCGAACCGCCGAGCGAGATCGGCTTGCCGGTCACGACGCCGGTCGACGTCTGGCCCTGGTTCATCGAGTACGTGTCCATCATCCACGCCATCACCTGTTCGTTGGTGTTGACGTCCGGTGCCGGAATGTCGGTGTTCGGCCCGATGATGATGCCGATTTCGCTGGTGTAGCGGCGCGTCACGCGCTCGAGCTCACCACGCGACAGCTTGCGCGGGTCGACGCGGATGCCGCCCTTCGCACCGCCGTACGGCACGTTCACGGCCGCGTTCTTCACCGACATCCATGCCGACAGCGCCATCACTTCCGACAGCGTCACGTCCTGGTGGTAGCGCACGCCGCCCTTGCCCGGGCCGCGCGACACGTTGTGCTGCACGCGATAGCCTTCGAAGTGCGCGACGGTGCCGTTGTCGAGCTCGATCGGGCAGTCGACGATCAGGATGCGCTTCGGGCGCTTCAGCGTTTCGAGCCAGCGCGACAGCGAACCGAGGTACGGCGCGACGCGATCGACCTGCTGAAGGTAGTTGCCCCACGGGCCGAGATCGTCGGCGTGCAGGTAGGACGGGATGGACTGCTGTTGCGAAGACATGGATGCTCCAACGTTCAACGGATTGCGCACATTGTCGAAAAACCCGTTTTTTTTATCCAATGCCGTTTGTTTATTCGATTATGCGTTTCTTGCATGATCGCGATTTTTCGCAAATCCGCGGTCGATTTGCGCAAGAACGGCCGCGATCGGCCGTGCATCGCGTTCGCGAAAAATCGGATGGCGTGGATGCATGCCGCCCGCCGGACCGCCGTCCGACAGGCGCCGCAAGGCCGCCGTTGGCCGGCCGGGCCCGGTTGGCCGGATTAACCGCCGGCGGTTAATCCGCCGTGTCGCCGGCTGTGTCGCGCAGTTCGTCACGCACGACGTCCCACAGTGCGCGCACCAGTTTCTGCCGCGGCTCGTCGCCCTGCAGCGCGAGCTTGTCGCAGTACAGCCGGATCTCCATCGTCAGCGTGAACGGATGCGCGCCGCGCGCCGACCGGTCGAGCCGGATCAGCCGGCCGCCCGCGACCGCATCGTCGACCGCGCTGTGCGGCAGGAACGCGACGCCGTGCCCCGCGAGCGCCATCGCCTTCAGCCCTTCGGCCATGTCGGTTTCGTACACGCGATCGAGGAACAGCCGGGTCGGCGCATTCGCGATGATGACTTCGGTCATCCGGCCGAGATACGCGTTCGGCGTATACGACAGGTACGGCACGCGCGCGTCGGCCGCGCCCGGCAGCGTATGGCGCGGCCGGCCCGCGCGGCCGGGCGCCGAGAACGGGCTGATCGGCTCGCTGCCGAGGATCAGCATGTCGTAGCGCGCCGGGTCGAGCGCGACCGGGTGGCTCGGGTGGTGGTAGCCCATCACGAGATCGCAGCCGCCCTCGACGAGCGACAGCACCGCGTCGTGCACGTTCAGCGCGCGCAGCCGCGTGTGGACCTGGCCCATCTTCGCCTCGATCCGCTGCAGCCAGCGCGGGAAATACGTGAGCGACAGCGTGTGCGGCACCGCGAATTCGATCGTCGGCACCGGCGCGCCGACGTGGCCACGCAGCAGCGTGCGCGCCTCGTGCGCCTGCGACAGCATCGTCAGCGCCTGCTCGTAGAAGATCTGTCCGGCCTGCGTGAGCCGCGTCGGATAGACCGACCGATCGATCAGCTCGGTCGCGAGCCACGCCTCGAGCGCCTGGATACGCCGCGAAAACGCCGGCTGCGACACGTGCCGCAGCTCGGCGGACCGGCTAAAGCTGCGCGTTTCCGCGAGGGAGACGAAGTCTTCGAGCCATTTCAGTTCCATGCAGGCGGGCGCGGCGGGCGGCGGTCGGGAAGAAGCCTGCATTCTACCGGCGGGCGGACCCGGCCGGCGGTGTCGAGCGCGGCCCGGCGAGCCGGCGCGGGCGCCCGCCGGCCGGCCATTCGCGCGTCGCTGCGGCGCCGCCCGGGCGTCGCGCGCCCGCGGCCACCGCGGCCGGACCGGTTCGGCCGGGATCGGCCCGCGCCAATGGTAAAATGCCGGATTCTCCTTCCCCTCGCTCGACCCGGCCCCAAGGCCCGCCCGATCATGTCCGACACTCGTCCCGATACGCTTTTCGCCCTCACCGCGCTCTCGCCCATCGACGGCCGCTACGCCAGCAAGACCGAAGCGCTGCGCGACTGGCTCTCCGAAGCCGCTTTCATGCGCCACCGCGTCACCGTCGAGGTGCACTGGCTGATCGCGCTGTCGCGCGCCGGCTTCGCGGAAGTCCCGCGCTTCTCCGATGCGTCGGAACAGTTCCTGCTGCAGCTCGCCGAGCGCTTCACCGCGCACGACGCCGCGCGCATCAAGGAAATCGAGCGCGTGACGAATCACGACGTGAAGGCCGTCGAATACTGGCTGAAGGAATCGGTGAAGGGCCAGGCCGAACTCGAGAAGGCGAGCGAATTCATCCACTTCGCGTGCACGTCCGAGGACATCAACAACACGTCGCACGGGATGATGCTCGCCGGCGCGCGCGAACACGTGATCCTGCCGGCGCTGCGCACGGTCTACCAGCGCCTCGTCGCGCTCGCGCACGCCCACGCCGAACAGCCGATGCTGTCGCGCACGCACGGCCAGCCGGCCAGCCCGACGACGCTCGGCAAGGAACTCGCGAACGTCGCGGCCCGCCTCGCCCGCGCGATCACGCGCATCGAGAAGGTCGAGATCCTCGGCAAGATGAACGGCGCGGTCGGCAACTTCAACGCGCACCTGTCCGCGTATCCGGAATTCGACTGGGAAGCGTTCTCGCGCGACGTGATCGAAAACCGCCTGAAGCTCACGTTCAACCCGTACACGATCCAGATCGAGCCGCACGACTACATGGCCGAACTGTTCGACGCGGTCGCCCGCGCGAACACGATCCTGCTCGACCTCGACCGCGACGTGTGGGGCTACATCTCGGTCGGCTACTTCAAGCAGAAGACGAAAGCCGGCGAAATCGGCTCGTCGACGATGCCGCACAAGGTCAACCCGATCGACTTCGAGAACTCGGAAGGCAACCTCGGCCTCGCGAATGCGACGCTGCGCCACCTCGCCGACAAGCTGCCGGTGTCGCGCTGGCAGCGCGACCTGACCGACTCGACGGTGCTGCGCAACATGGGCGTCGCGCTCGGCTACTCGCTGCTCGCGTACGACTCGCTGATCCGCGGCCTCGACAAGCTCGAAGTGAACCCGCAGCGCCTGAACGAAGATCTCGACAACTGTTGGGAAGTGCTCGCCGAGCCGGTGCAGACGGTGATGCGCCGCTACGGCATCGAGAACCCGTACGAGCAGCTGAAGGAGCTGACGCGCGGCAAGGGCATCACGCGCGAGGCGCTGCAGGAATTCGTCGGCACGCTGGCGATCCCGCAGGATGCGAAGGAGCGCCTGCTCGCGATGACGCCGGCGTCGTACATCGGCAAGGCCGTCGAACTCGCGAAGCGGATCGCGTAAGCACCGCCGCCTGACGAAAAAAGCCCGATGCGAGCAATCGCATCGGGCTTTTTGCTTGTCGGACGATCAGAACGAAATCATCCGCCCCGGGTTGAGCGCGCTCATCACGCTCATCGCCGCCTTCGCGGCCGGAATCGCGATCGGCGACAACTGCCGGCCAAGCGGAATCGCGCGATGGTCGATGCCCGTGAGCATCGAGAAATCGTCGTTGCGACCGACGAAATCGTCGCAGATCGCCTTGCCGATCCGCACCGTCTGCGCGACGCCGTGCCCGCTCCAGCCCTGCACCATGTACATCGGCACGCGACCGTCGGTCTTGCGGCTGTCGGTCGCCCCGTTCAGCGTGAAGTCGCTGACGCCGCTCCAGCAGTAGTCGAGCGCGAAGCGGCCGTCGTGCTGCGGAAACACCGTGTTCAGCCGCGTCAGCAGATACGCGTTGACGTCGGGCTGCGCCCAGCAGGTGCCGGTGCCCTGCCCGCCGAACAGCAGCCGGTTGCCGCGTACCGGCCGGTAGTAGTCGATCTGGAACTGCGTGTCGTACACCGGCATCCCGGCCGGCATCAGCGTCGCGACGTCGACGTCGAGCGGCGCCGTCACGCTCACGTACGTGAAGAACGGCACGGTGGTCGCCGCGCCGTCGTCGAGCAGCCGGAACGTCGTGTTGTGCAGCGCGAGCACGACGCCGCGGCGCGCGGTGATCGTGCCGCCCGGCGTCGTCGCGACGACGCCCGCTGGCGTCTCGTCGAGCTCGAGCACTTCGGTGCCCTCGAACAGCGCGCCGCCGTTCAGCCGGAAGCCGTGCACGAGGCCGCGCACCAGCGCGAGCGGATGGATCTGCCCGCCGATCGCGTCGATCGCCGCGCCGTGGTACAGCCCCGAGCGCACGTATTCGTCGTGCAGCTGATGGCGGCCGACGAGCGTCACGCCCGCATCGCCGAGATGACGGCGCGCATCCGCGCCGTCGAGCAGCGCGCTCATGTGGCCGGGGTGAACCGCCGCCGTCACGTGGCCGCGCTTGCGGTCGAGATCGAGCGCGTAACGCGCGCCGATCTCGTCGATCAGGTCCATCGACTCGGCCGACGCGAAGCGCCACAGCCGCTTCGCGTCGTCGTGCGCCAGGTGGTCGATCATGTCGGCGGCTTCCCAGCGCGCGAGGCCGGGCGTCAGCTGGCCGCCGTTGCGGCCCGACGCGGCCGAACCGACGTGATGCTTGTCGACGAGGATCGTGTCGACGCCCGCTTGCGCGAGATGCAGCGCGGCCGACGCGCCGAGCAAGCCCGCGCCGATCACGAGCACGTCGCACACGATGTCATGCGCGAGCGGCGCGCTGTTTTCATGGCGCGACAGCGACGCTTCGTACCAGTTCGCCGGATGCTCGCCGTCGTAGCGGGCCGGATCGCACCAGTTCCAGTTGTCTTTTTCGATGTTCAGTTGCGTTTGCTCGAAACGCGCTTCTCCCTGGATCAGGGGTTTGTTGTTGGACGTCATGATTGCACTTGCATGGTCTTGGGCCGCCTGTCGATGAGCCTGCTGGCTTCGCGGGTGGGGGCAGCCGGTTCCACATGGGTGTCAACGAGAAAGGGGGCGCGATGGCCCGTGTTGACGGCGGGCACGCTCGTGCCGCCTGGATCCCGGACTGTGCGAAAGCACGTATTGAAAGGTGCCGGGACACCCAATTTCTACACCGCAGAAATAATTCTACAGTGTAGAATAAGCTTTCGTCAAGTTTACAGCCGGCGCCGTGCCGGCCTGCCAGCCCGTCTCGATGAAAAACAAACCTGCCCAGGGGCCGCGCGGCCTCGACAAGGACGCGATCGTCGCGGCCGCGCTCGCGCTGCTCGAAGACGTCGGCGAAGCCGCGTTCAGCGTGCGCAAGCTCGCGCAGTCGGTCGGCTGCGACCCGATGAGCGTGCTGTATCACTTCAAGTCGAAGGAAGGCCTGAGCCGCGCGATCGCGAATGCGCTGTCGCGCTCGCTCGTGCCGGTCGACCCGTTGCAGCCCTGGCGCGAACGGCTGCGCGACCTCGCGCGCCAGTATCGCGCGCTCGCGTTGCGCTACCCGGCCGCGTTCGCGCTGCTGCAGCGGCACATGAGCACGGGGCCGGCCGATCTCGCGCACATCGAGGCCGTGCATCGCGCGCTGACCGACGCCGGCATCCCGCGTGCGGCGCTGCCGGCGGTATGCGTCGGCTGGTACGCGAGCGTGATCGGCCTCGCCGCCGCCGAAACGGGCGGCCTCACGCGTGCCGCGAACGACGTCGAACTCGCGGAAATGCACGCGCTGTCCGACGCCGGGCATCCGCTCGTCAAGTCGGCCGCCCCGCTCTATGCGCAACTCGATCCGGCCGTCGTGCACGACACGATGCTCGACGTGCTGCTCGACGGGATCGCGCAACGCGCGCGCACGGCCTGACCGGCCCACGCATCGCAAACGAAAAAGGCGCCCGAAGGCGCCTTTTTCATGACGATGGCCGCGGACCGCGCTCAGTGCTGCTGCGCGAGACCGATCTTCAGCATGACCTGATCGACGATCTGCTCGGGCGTCAGCTCGATGCTGACCTCGATCGCCTCGTCCGGGCCCGGCTCCTCGAGCGTGTCCAGCTGGCTCTTCAGCAGCGACGGATCGAAGAAATGGCCGGTGCGGCTCTTCAGGCGCTCCTGCAACACTTCGAACGAACCCTTCAGATACACGAACCGCACGTCGGTGTCGGCGCCGCGCAGCACGTCGCGGTACGACCGCTTCAGCGACGAGCACGTGAACACGGCCGTCTCGCCCGCGTGCTGCTTTTCCTCGATGGCCGCGCGAATCGTGCGCAGCCACGGCCAGCGGTCTTCATCGGTCAGCGGAATACCGTGGTGCATCTTTTCCTTGTTCGCCGCGCTGTGAAACGCGTCGCCATCGGTATAGCTGCACGACAGGCGTTCCGCCAGCATTTCGCCGATCAGCGACTTGCCGGCACCCGACACGCCCATTGCGATCAGAATCATTGACTACCCCTTGTTACAGAACCATGCTCAGCAGCAACGTGAAACTGAGACCGAGCACCGAGATGATGGTTTCAAGCAGCGACCAGGTCTTGAACGTCTGACCCACCGTCATCCCGAAGTATTCCTTGATCAGCCAGAACCCGCCGTCGTTCACGTGCGAGAAGATCAGCGAGCCCGAGCCCGTCGCGAGCACCAGCAGCTCCGGGCTGACCGACGCGCCCGACGCCGCCGCGATCGGTGCGACGATACCGCAGGCCGTCGTCATCGCGACCGTCGCCGAACCCGTCGCGAGACGCATCAGCGCCGCGACGAACCAGCCGAGCAGCAGCGGCGACAGGTGTGCATGCTTGGCGGTCTCGACGATCTGCTGCGAGATCCCGCTGTCGCGCAGGACACCGCCGAAGCCGCCGCCCGCGCCGACGATCAGCGTGATCCCGGCGATCGGCGCCAGGCACTCGCCGCAGAACTTCTGGATCTGGTCGCGGTTGAAGCCCTGCAGCTTGCCGAACGTGAAGAAGCTCACGAGCACGGCGATCAGCAGCGCGACGTCCGAGTTGCCGGCAAAGCGCAGCAGGTTGTTCGGCAGCGACTTCGGTGCGAACACCAGGTCGGCCCAGCTGCCGACGAGCATCAGCACGACGGGCAGCAGGATCGTGAACAGCGTGATGCCGAAGCTCGGCAGTTCGCGCTTGCGGCCATCCGCGTTCGAATCGACGAATTGCGACGCGAGCGGGTTGTTTTCCGGCAGCTTCACGAACTTCGAGATCGTCAGCGCGAACAGCGGGCCCGCGATGATCGCGGTCGGCACGCCGACGACGAGACCGAAGGCGATCGTCTTGCCGATATCGGCGCCGTATTGCTGGACGGCCAGCAGCGCGGCCGGGTGCGGCGGGATCAGCCCGTGCACGACCGACAGGCCGGCCACCATCGGCAGGCCGACGACGAGCAGCGACTTGCCGGTGCGCTTCGCGACGTTGAACGCGATCGGGATCAGCAGCACGAAGCCGACTTCGAAGAACACCGGCAGGCCGACGATGATCGCGACGAACATCATCGCCCAGTGGATGTTCTTTTCACCGAACCAGTCGATCAGCGTGGTCGCGATCCGTTCGGCGCCGCCCGATTCGGCCATCATCTTGCCGAGCATCGTGCCGAGGCCGACGACGATCGCAATGTGGCCGAGCGTGCCGCCGGTGCCCGTTTCGAACGACTTGACGATCTTGTCCATCGGCATGCCGACGACGAGACCGAGGCCGAGCGAGACGATGATCAGCACCAGGAACGGGTAGATCTTGTAGCGCGCGATCATCAGGATCAGCGCGGCAATCGCGATCAGCGTGAATACGAGCAGCATGCTGCCTTGGACGGCCCCCATGTGGCACTCCTCCTAGAATTGTTCGAACCGGGCGAGTCGTTGCGAGTATGCCCGGCTATGCAGGTCTCCGAAACACGGGGGGTACCCACCCCGTCAGGACGCTGAATTTTACTTATCTTTGCGATCCGCGGATAGAACCGGTTCCATCAGCAAAAACCCTCGGTAAAACAAGCACTAACGCTCGCTTTCCGAGGGCTGATTCTTCATTTCATACAAGTATTAACGGGGCAGCTGGCTCGCCGCTTGCGCGAGGCGCGTGACTTCGGCCCAGTCCTGCGCGGCGAGCGCGGCCTTCGGCGTGAGCCACGAGCCGCCGACGCACACGACGTTCGGCAGTTTCAGGAAGTTCGGCGCGGTATCGACCGTGATGCCGCCCGTCGGGCAGAACTTCAGCGCCGGGAACGGACCGTGGAACGCCTGCAGCATCGGCACGCCGCCCGCCTGCTGCGCGGGGAAGAACTTCACGATGTCGTAGCCGAATTCGAGCGCCTGGATGATGTCGCTCGGCGTCATCACGCCCGGCAGCAGCGGCAGGCCCGCGTCGAGCGACGCGAGGTGCAGCTCCTTCGTCAGGCCCGGCGACACGCCGAACGTGGCGCCCGCGCGCTTCGCCTGCGCGCAGTGCTCGGGCTTCGTGATCGTGCCGACGCCGACGACGATGTCGTCCGCGAGCTGGCTCGCGCGCTGGATCGCTTCCAGCCCGGCCGGCGTGCGCAGCGTGATCTCGAGCACCTTCACGCCGCCCGCGTGCAATGCACGCGACACGTTTTCGCCCTGCTCGACCGAGTCGAATGCGAGCACCGGAATGACCGGGCCCAGCTTCACGATTTCAGCAATCGTCTTCATTGAATTGGCTCCTTGAAATTCATGCGGCGACGCTGACGGCGGTTTCGCCGACCAGCGTCCCGAAAACCGATGCGCCCTGCTCGGCCGGCGCCGCGGCCGCGCGGAACACGCCGAACAGTTCGCGCCCGAAACCGACTTCGTTCTCGGCCTGGTGGCGCGGCTGCGCGACCGGGCGCGCGTGCCACTCGGCGTCGTCGACCTCGATGTCGAGCACGCCGGCTTCCGCGTCGATCACGAGCACGTCGCCCGTCTTCACCTTGCCGATCGGGCCGGCCAGCAGCGCCTCCGGCGACACGTGGATCACGGCCGGCACCTTGCCCGACGCACCCGACATGCGGCCGTCGGTGACCAGCGCGACGTGGAAGCCCTGATCCTGCAGCACGCCGAGCAGCGGCGTCAAACGGTGCAGCTCGGGCATGCCGTTGGCGCGCGCGCCCTGGAAGCGCACCACCGCGACGAAATCGCGCTTCAGCTCGCCGCGATCGAACGCTTCCTGCACGGCTTCCTGCGAGTCGAACACGATCGCGGGCGCCGTCACCTTGCGGTGCTCGGGCGCGACCGCCGAGATCTTGATCACGCCGCGACCGAGCCGGCCCTGCATCAGGCGCAGGCCGCCGTCCGGCTGGAACGGCTCGCGAATGCCGCGCAGCACCTTCGTGTCGTGGCTCTCGGCCGCGCCGTCGACCCACGTCAGCTTGCCGTCGATCAGCTTCGGCTCCTTCGTGTAGTGCGCCAGCCCCTTGCCGGCGACCGTCGTCACGTCCTCGTGCAGCAGCCCGCCTTCGAGCAGGTTGCGTACCAGGAACGCGACACCACCCGCCGCGTGGAAATGGTTCACGTCGGCCTTGCCGTTCGGGTAGATCTTCGCGAGCAGCGGCACGACCGCCGACAGCTCGTCGAAGTCGTTCCAGTCGATCAGGATGCCGGCCGCGCGCGCGATCGCGACGAGGTGCAGCGTGTGATTGGTCGAGCCGCCCGTCGCGAGCAGCGCGACGATCCCGTTGACGATCGCCTTTTCGTCGATCACATGGCCGATCGGCGTGTAGTGGCCGCGCTCGACGGTCAGGTCGAGTACGCGGCGCGCGGCCTCGGCCGTCAGCGCGGTGCGCAGCGGCGTGTGCGGGTGAACGAAGGCCGAGCCCGGCAGGTGCAGCCCCATCAGCTCCATCAGCATCTGGTTGCTGTTCGCGGTGCCGTAGAACGTGCAGGTGCCGTGGCCGTGATACGCGGCCGATTCGGCTTCGAGCAGCGCGTCGCGGCCGACCTGGCCGGTCGCGAACTGCTGGCGGATCTTCGCCTTGTCGTCGTTCGACAGGCCGCTCGTCATCGGGCCGGCCGGCACGAAGATCGTCGGCAGGTGGCCGAACTGCAGCGCGCCGATCAGGAGGCCCGGCACGATCTTGTCGCAGATGCCGAGGCAGAGCGCCGCATCGAACATGTTGTGCGTGAGCGCGATCGCCGTGCCCATCGCGATCGCCTCGCGCGAAAACAGCGACAGCTCCATCCCCGGGTTGCCCTGCGTGACGCCGTCGCACATCGCCGGCACGCCGCCCGCGAACTGCGCGACCCCGCCGTTCTCGCGCGCGGCCGCCTTGATGATGTCGGGGAAGTCCTTGTACGGCGCATGCGCGGACAGCATCTCGTTGTACGAGGACACGATGCCGATGTTCGGCTCGCGGATCGCCTTGATCGCGAACTTGTCGTTACCCTCGAGGCCCGCGAAGCCGTGCGCGAGATTCGCGCACGACAGCGCGCCGCGTGCCGGGAACTTGCCTTGCGCGCCGTCGATGCGCTGCAGATAGGCGGAACGGGTCGATTGGCTGCGGGCGATCACGCGTTCGGTGACCTTCGCCAGAGTGGGGTGCAGCGACGTCATGCTGGGCGCTCCTGTATGCCGGCCGACACCGGCGGTTGGAATCGTGGGGACGGTCGAGCTTCGTCGATCGAACGAAGGCAGTCTAGTAGAAAAACTACAAGCACGCAATGTGGTTTCGCGCCCTCGCAACCGTTATTCCCGCCACCAGCAAGGCTTTAATCAGTGAAAACCCTAACCCACCTTACTCGACTCGCGTCGAAACTCCTGCAATATCGCTAGTATTTTTATGTAGATTTTCTACAATTCGATTGCGATACACTCCCGCATCCGAACCCGATTTCCACGTGCCGTCCCATGCTGCCCCGCATTGAAGCGATCCGCCCCGAGCTGCGCCCGTCCGAGCGCAAGCTCGCCGACTACATCCTCGCCGCGCCGCGCGAAGTGCTCGACCTCGCGATGACCGAGTTGTCGACCCGCGCCGGCGTCAGCCAGCCGACGATCGCGCGCTTCTGCCAGGCGCTCGGCTGCAGCGGCTTTCGCGAATTCAAGATCCGGCTCGCGCAGAGCGTCGCGCCAGGCGTGTCGTCGGTGTACCGCGACGTCGAGCCCGACGAACCCGCGCCGGGCATCATCGGCAAGGTGTTCGACCGCACGATCGGCGCGCTGATCGAGGTGCGCAACAGCCTGTCGGCGGGCAGCGTCGCCGACGCGATCGCGCTGCTGTCGAACGCGTCGCGGATCGAGTTCTATGGCGCCGGCGGCTCGGGCATCGCCGCGCAGGACATCCAGCACAAGTTCTTCCGGCTCGGCGTGCCGAGCGTCGCGTACTCGGATCCGCACACGTTCTCGATGTCGTCGGCGCTGCTCGGGCCGCACGACGTCGTCGTCGCGATCTCGAACACCGGCCGCACGCGCGACATCGTCGACGCCGCGCGCTCCGCGCTCGCGTGCGGCGCGAAAGTCGTCGCGATCACGCAAAGCCATTCGCCGCTCGCGAAGCTCGCGACGGTCAGCCTCGCGTCGAACGTCGCCGAGGAAACCGACGTGTTCTCGCCGATGACGTCGCGGATGTCGCATCTCGCGATCGGCGACATCCTCGCGGTCGGCGTCGCGCTGTCGCGCGGGCCGGCGCTGATGGAGCGCGTCGGCCGCGCGAAGGAAGCGATCACGCGGCGCCGGATCGACGACCCGACGAAGGAGTAGCGGTCGCGACGACGCCGCGCGTAAACGAACAACGGCGCCCCGAGGGGCGCCGTTGCGCACGATTCGGCGGTGACGTACCGCCGGCCGCGCCGCCGCCGGCCGCGCCGCTCAGAACGGCTTGATCACCACCAGCGCGACCGCCGCGAGCATGCCGAGCACCGGCAGCTCGTTGAACACGCGATACCACTTGTCGGTGCGGCGGTTCTCGCCGCGCTCGAACACCCGCAGCAGGTGCCCGCAATACGCGTGGTAGACGATCAGCAGCAGCACCACGGTCACCTTCGCGTGGATCCAGCCCTGCCCCTGGCCGATGCCGATCACGAGCCACAACCACAGCCCGCACGCGAGCGCCGGCACCGCGATCATCGTCATGAAACGGAACAGCTTGCGCGCCATCAGCAGCAGGCGCCGCACCGCGGCCGGATCGGTCTCCATGGCCAGGTTCACGTAGATGCGCGGCAGGTAGAACAGCCCCGCGAACCACGCGGCGATCAGAACGACATGGAACGTCTTGACCCAGAGCATTGCCATCGGTTGTGCGCCTCGCTGTTGACTTACTGACGGCCTTCGCCGTGCCCGAGCACCACGTACTTCAGCGACGTGAGCCCTTCCAGGCCGACCGGGCCGCGTGCGTGCAGCTTGTCGTTCGAGATGCCGATTTCCGCGCCGAGGCCGAATTCGAAACCGTCCGCGAAGCGCGTCGACGCGTTGACCATCACGCTCGCCGAATCGACTTCGCGCAGGAAACGCATCGCACGGTCGTGATCCTCGGTGACGATCGCGTCCGTGTGATGCGAGCCGTAATGGTTGATGTGCTCGATCGCGGCGTCGAGGCCGTCGACGACCTTGATCGCGAGCACCGGCGCCAGATATTCGGTGTGCCAGTCTTCTTCCGTCGCGTCGACGAGCGGGCCGACGCCCGCATCGGCGAGCACCGCGCGCGCGGCCGCATCGACGCGCAGTTCGACCTGCTTGTCGCGATACAGCTTGCCGAGCGGCGGCAGCAGCTTCGCGGCGATGCCGCTCGACACGAGCAGCGTCTCCATCGTGTTGCAGGTGCCGTAGCGGTGCGTCTTCGCGTTGTCGCAGACGGCCAGCGCCTTGTCGAGATCGGCGCGATCGTCGACGTACACGTGGCAGATGCCATCGAGGTGCTTGATCATCGGCACGCGCGCCTCGTTGATCAGCCGTTCGATCAGGCTCTTGCCGCCGCGCGGCACGATCACGTCGACGTATTCGGTCATCGTGATCAGCTTGCCGACCGCCGCGCGATCGGCCGTCGCGACGACCTGCACCGCGTCCTGCGGGAGGCCTGCCGCCTCGAGCCCTTCGCCGATCAGCTTCGCGAGCGCCGCATTCGATTCGAGCGCTTCGGAGCCGCCGCGCAGGATCGTCGCGTTGCCGGACTTCAGGCACAGCGCGGCCGCGTCGATCGTCACGTTCGGGCGCGACTCGTAAATGATGCCGATCACGCCGAGCGGCACGCGCATCTGGCCGACCTGGATCCCGCTCGGGCGGAACTTGAGGTTACCGATCTCACCGATCGGATCGGCGAGCGACGCAACCTGGCGCAGCCCTTCGACCATCGTCTTCAGCGCCTTGTCCGACAGCGTCAGGCGGTCGACGAACGCCGCATCGAGCCCCTTTTCACGGGCACGGGCGACGTCGCGTGCGTTCGCCTCCTTCAGCGCCTGCGCGTCGCGCTCGATCGCGCGGGCCACGGCGTCGAGGGCCGCGTTCTTCGCGGCCGTGCTGGCGCGCGCCATCGCGCGGGAAGCGTGCCGGGCGCGGCGGCCCAGGTCGGTCATGTACTGATCGATATCCATCGTGTGACTCGAGAAGCGAGCCGCGCGGAGCGGCATGAATTCGTGGGGAAGCGGGGGACGGCCACCCGGGGACGGCCACCCGGGACGGCCGTCCGGGAGTGACGATTCGCGGGACAACCGTCCGTGCAGGGCAGCGGCCGATATGCCGCGCCAGCTATCGAAGCATTGTAAGCGGGTTGCGCAGCGCGCGCTGAAGGCACGAACGGGACTTAGCGTCGCACGCGACCCGCGGTCGGCGGTCGCTCGCCGCGGGCGCCCGCGACCGTCATCGCGAGCTGGAACAGCCCGTCCCACGGATCGGGCGGCGGTTCGTCCTGCGTGCGGCGGCCCGGCGTGACGGCCGTCAGCCCCTTGACCTGCCGATCGAGCTTCGCGGCGAACGCGAGCGCCTTTTCGAGCACCGCCTCCGACACGCGGTTCAGCGCGGGCGCGATCAGCCGCTCGCGCGGCCCCCACACACGGTTCTCGCGCAGCAGCGTCGCGAGCGGCTTGCCGGCCGTCGTGCCGCGCTTGATCCGCAGCAGCGTGCGCAACTCCTCGACGACGGCCCACATCACGAGCACGATCGCCTCGCCCTCGCCTTTCAGCCCGTCGATCATCCGCGCGAGCCGCGCGGCGTCGCCGGCGAGCATCGCTTCGTTCAGCTTGAACACGTCGTAGCGCGCGACGTTCAGCACCGCGTCGTGCACCTGCTCGAACGACAGCGCGCCCTGCGGATACAGCAGCCCGAGCTTCTGGATTTCCTGGTGCGCGGCGAGCAGGTTGCCCTCGACGCGCTCCGCGATGAACTGCAGCGCGCGCCGCCCGTCCTCGCCGGGCGCGGCGCGCTGGCCCTGCATCGCGAGTCGCTGGCCGATCCAGTTCGGCAGTTGCGCACGGTCGACCGGATCGATCTTCAGCGCGACGCCGCCGTTCTGCAGCGCGGTAAACCATGCGGATTTCTGCGTGGCCGCGTCGAGGCGCGGCAACGTGACGAGCATCAGCGCGTCGGGGTTGGGCGTGGCCGCGAGCGTCTTCAGCGCGTCGGCGCCTTCCTTGCCGGGCTTGCCCGACGGAATGCGCAGTTCGATCAGCTGGCGCTCGCCGAACAGCGACATCGCCTGGGTCGCGCCGAGCAGCACGCTCCAGTCGAAGCCGCGCTCGACCGTATGCACCGACCGCTCGGTGAAGCCGGCCGCGCGTGCGGCCGCACGAATGCGGTCGCACGCTTCCTGCGCGAGCAGCGGCTCGTCGCCGTAGACGGTATAGAGCCCGGCCAACCCCTTCGCGAGGTGCGGCTCCAGCGCATCAAGTCGCAATTGCATCGCTGCGTGCGCCCGCGATCAGAGCGGCGGCGGCGGCAGCGGCGCGCGCGGCGCCACGCCCGGCACCACGTCCTCCGGCGCCGGCGTCAGCGAGTGGACGATCGCGAGGCGCCGCATCAGCTGGTCGACCGCGTCGTTCTGCATGTCGCCGTACAGGATGTCGGCTTCCTGCGCCTTCGCGTTCGTGTACTGGTCGCTGTACGTCATCGCGCGGTTCAGCGCGATCGCGCTCGGCGGGATCAGCACGGTGCCGTCCTTGCTCGTCAGCGTGTAGTTCAGCGTGTAGAACAGCGCGTATTCCTGCGCGGAGCCGTACTTGTTGAGCGTCAGCGTGTTCTGGCCACGCGACTCCCACATGCGCAGCACGGCGTCGGCGTCGTCCGCCGACTTGACGATCTTCGTGTCGCTGCCGGCCTGGACGAGGCGCGTGAGCCGCGCCTCGACAGGCGCCGGCGCACCGGCCACGAACAGGTGCTTGAACGCGTAGTCCTGCTGGCCGCGCAACTGGAAGCCGCATGCCGACAGCGCGACCGCGCTGCCGACGAGCATCAAAAACGATCTGCGGATCACCTTCGCTCCTTCTGGGTACGTCCGACGGCCGGCGGCCGTCAGACGACGATGTTCACAAGGCGGCCCGGCACGACGACGATCTTCTTCGCCGGCTTGCCGTCGCTGAACTTCGCGAATGCCTCGTCGGCGACCGCCGCCGCTTCGATCGCGTCGCGGCTCGCATCCTTCGCGACCTTCAGCGCACCGCGCACCTTGCCGTTCACCTGCAGCACGAGTTCGATCTCGGCCTGCTCGAGCGCAGCCTCGTCGACCTTCGGCCACGGCGCATCGAGCAGCGGGCCGAATTCGTCCGCGTAGCCGAGCGCCTTCCACAGCTCGAACGTGACGTGCGGCACGACCGGGTACAGCACGCGCAGCAGCACGCCGTACGTCTCGCGCAGCACGGCGGGCGTCGCGCCCTTCGCGCCGTCGATTGCGTTCAGCATCTTCATCGCGGCCGACACGACCGTGTTGTACTGCAGGCGCTGGTAGTCGAAATCGGCCTGCTTCAGCACGCTGTAGATCTCGCGGCGCAGCGCCTTGTCGGCGTCGCCGAGCGTCGCTGCGTCGAACCCGGCGCGCGCGGCGAGCGCTTCGCGGTTGCCGTAGCCGAAGCTCCACACACGGCGCAGGAAGCGGCTCGCGCCTTCGACGCCCGCGCCCGACCACTCGAGCTGCTGCTCGGGCGGTGCCGCGAACATCGTGAACAGGCGCGCGGTATCGGCGCCGTACTGGTCGATCAGCAGTTGCGGATCGACGCCGTTGTTCTTCGACTTCGACATCTTCTCGATGCCGCCGAGCACGACCGGCTGGCCGTCCGCGTTCAGCGTCGCACCGACCGGGCGCCCCTTGTCGTCGTGCGTGACCGTCACGTCGAGCGGGTTGTACCAGGTCTTCTTGCCTGCCGCGTCCTCGCGGTAGTACGTCTCGTTCAGCACCATCCCCTGCGTGAGCAGGTTCTTCGCCGGCTCGCCGAACTTCACGAGGCCGAGGTCGCGCATCACCTTGGTCCAGAAACGCGAATACAGCAGGTGCAGGATCGCGTGCTCGATGCCGCCGATGTACTGGTCCATCGGCATCCAGTAATCGGTGCGCGCGTCGACCATGGTCTCGGCGTCCGGCGCCGTGTAGCGCGAGAAGTACCACGACGAATCGACGAAGGTGTCCATCGTGTCGGTTTCGCGCTTCGCGGCCGCGCCACACTTCGGGCACGTGCAGTTCAGGAACGCTTCCGACTTCGCGAGCGGGTTGCCCGTGCCGTCCGGCACGAGGTCTTCCGGCAGCACGACCGGCAGATCCTGCTCCGGCACCGGCACGTCGCCGCACGACGGGCAGTGGATGATCGGGATCGGCGTGCCCCAGTAGCGCTGGCGCGACACGCCCCAGTCGCGCAGGCGCCACGTGACCTGCTTGTCGCCGAAGCCGCCGGCGTTCAGGTCGGCCGCGACCGCGTCGACCGCTTCCGCGTAGCGCAGGCCGTCGTACTTGCCGCTGTTCACGCAGACCGCGGTTTCCTTGTCGCCGTACCACTCCTGCCATGCGTCGAGCGAGTACGTCTGCCCTTCGCTCGCGATCACCTGCTTGATCGGCAGGTCGTATTTCTTCGCGAACGCGAAATCGCGCTCGTCGTGGCCCGGCACGCCCATCACCGCGCCTTCGCCATAGCTCATCAGCACGTAGTTGCCGATCCACACCTCGACCGGCTCGCCGGTCAGCGGGTGCTTGACCGAGAAGCCGGTCGCGACGCCCTTCTTCTCCATCGTCGCGACGTCGGCTTCGGCAACGCCGCCGCGCTTGCATTCCTCGATGAACGCGAGCAGTTCCGGCTTGTCCTGCGCGAGGCGCGTGGCGAGCGGGTGCTCGGCCGCGATGGCGCAGAACGTGACGCCCATGATCGTGTCGGCGCGCGTCGTGAACACGCGCAGCAGCTTCTGCTCGCCGTCGAGTTCGTACGGGAAGCCGAAGTTCACGCCGAAGCTCTTGCCGATCCAGTTCTGCTGCATGATCTTCACGCGCTCGGGCCAGCCGAGGCCGTCGAGATCGTTCAGCAGCTCATCCGCGTACTGCGTGATGCGCAGGTAGTACATCGGGATCTCGCGCTTCTCGACGAGCGCGCCCGAGCGCCAGCCGCGGCCGTCGATCACCTGCTCGTTCGCGAGCACGGTCTGGTCGACCGGGTCCCAGTTCACGGTGCCCGTCTTCTTGTACGCGATGCCCTTCTCGAGCATCTTCAGGAACAGCCACTGGTTCCACTTATAGTAGTCGGGCTTGCACGTCGCGATTTCGCGCGACCAGTCGATCGCGAGACCCATCGACTGCATCTGGCCCTTCATGTAAGCGATGTTGTCGTAGGTCCACTTCGCGGGCGGCACGCCGTTCGCCATCGCGGCGTTCTCGGCCGGCATCCCGAACGCATCCCAGCCCATCGGCATCAGCGTGTTGTAGCCGTTCATCCGCAGATAGCGGTACATCACGTCGTTGATCGTGTAGTTGCGCACGTGACCCATGTGCAGCTTGCCGGACGGGTACGGCAGCATCGATACGCAGTAGAACTTCGGCTTCTGCGAATCTTCCTTCGTCTTGTAGGCATCGGCTGCGCGCCAGTCGCCCTGGGCGGCGGCTTCGACGTCGGCGGGTACGTATCTCTCGTGCATGGTGTGGTTCGGGCTAGGCTTTAAGCGGCGCGACGGCTCGCGCGCAGGATTGGATCGAAAATCGTGCGTGCCCGGCGCGGGAACGGGCTGACCGGTTCCGCGCCGGGAAAAACGTCGATTATACCGCCCGTGCGGGCCCGCACGGCCGGTCGCGCGGGCCAGGGCCCGTTCACGCCAATAACGGGCTTGCGCCGGCCCCCGGAATGAATTTTTCCAAACCGGGGAGCGCGCGCCGGGGCCCGCAGCGACGGCGTATCAGGCGTATCAGGGTTTCGCGCCGGCGGCGGCCGGCGCGGCCGCGCTCCCAGCCGGCGGCACGTCGGTCACGAAGCCGATCCGCGTGAGGCCTGCAGCCTGCGCGGCGCCCATCACCTGCGCGATCACGTCGTAGCGCGTCGCGCGCGACGCGCGCAGCCGCAGCTCGGGCGGCGCGGCGCCCGCGGCAGCGGCCTTGAACCGCGCCGGCAGCGCGTCGAGCGCCACGGGCGCGTCGTCCCAGTAGAGCTTGCCCGCGTCGTCGATCGACAGGGTGACGGATTGCGGCGTGTCGCGCGCGACACTCGCCGCGACCTTCGGCAGGTCGAGCCGGATCGCGTGCGTCATCAGCGGCGCGGTGATGATGAAGATGACGAGCAGCACGAGCATCACGTCGATCAGCGGCGTCATGTTGATTTCCGCCATCGGCGCGGACGTCTTGTGGTGCTCGAGCCCGCCGAATGCCATGGTCGTTCCTCCGGAACCGTCGCGTCAGGCGCCCTGCGCGCACACGAAGACGTGCAGATCGCGCGCGAAGCCGTCGAGTTCCTCGGCGAGCTGCCGGACGAGCCGGCCGAGGATGTTGTACGCGAGCACTGCGGGAATCGCGACGACCAGCCCGAACGCGGTCATGATCAGCGCCTCGCCGACCGGCCCCGCGACGTTCTCGATCTGCGCCTGCCCGCTCGCGGCGATGCTGCCGAGCGCGTGATAGATGCCCCACACGGTGCCGAGCAGCCCGACGAACGGCGCGGTGCTGCCGATCGACGCGAGCAGCACCTGGCCGAATTCGAGACGCCGCTGCGAGCGCAGCATCGCGTGACGCAACGCGCGCAGCACGCGTTCGCTGCGCTCGACACGCGCGGCCAGCGCGGCCGGGTCGTGGTCGTCGGCCGCATCGCGCGCGGCTTCGGCGAGCGGCACGAACACGCGCTCGCGATCGGCGCCGGCCAGCGCGGCGATGCCCGCGTCGAGCGACGGCGCGCGCCAGAACGCGGCGAGCGCGCGCGGCCCCTGCCGCTTCGCGCGGACCAGCAGCCAGGCTTTCATGAAGAGGAAGCACCAGCTGGCGACGGACATCGCCAGCAGCACATAGGAGACGGCGTGCGTGATCGCATCGCCGCTTTCGAGGTAGTGGACAACGCCGGTGGGAATCGCCATCGGAGTTTCCTCGCGGTGTCAGCGCAGGCCGAGCACGTCCTGCATGTCGAACAGGCCGGCGCCGCGCGCCGACAGGAAGCGGACCGCACGCAACGCGCCCTGCGCGTACGACACGCGGCTCGACGACTTGTGCGTGATCTCGATGCGCTCGCCGATCCCGGCGAACAGCACGGTGTGATCGCCGACGATGTCGCCGCCGCGCACCGCGGCAAAGCCGATCGACGACGGATCGCGCTCGCCCGTCACGCCGTGGCGGCCGTACACCGCGCAGTCGTCGAGCGAGCGGCCGAGCGCGCCGGCGACGGCTTCGCCCATCATCAGCGCGGTGCCCGACGGCGCGTCGACCTTGTGGCGGTGATGCGCTTCGATGATCTCGATGTCGTAGCCGTGCGAGAAATGCTTCGCCGCGAATTCGAGCAACTTCAGCGTGACGTTCACGCCGACGCTCATGTTCGCCGCGAACACGATGCCGATCTTGCCCGCCGCGGCTTGCAGCTCGGCCTTCTGCTCGGCGGTGAAGCCGGTCGTGCCGATCACGAGCTTCACGTCGTGGCGCAGCGCGGCCGCAATATGGGCCATCGTGCCTTCCGGACGCGTGAAATCGATCAGGTACTCGGCCTGCGCGAACACGGCGTCGAGATCGTCGGTCAGCTTGATCCCGGTGTCCTTGCCGAGGAACGCACCGGCGTCCTGGCCGAGGAACGGCGAACCGGCGCGGTCGAGCGCGCCGACGAGCTGCGCGTCGGCATCGTTGAGAACGGCTTCGATCAGCATCCGGCCCATTCGGCCCGATGCGCCGGCAATCGCAATCTTCATGGCTTTCTACACGACAGGTCTAAAGGCGGGCGGCGCATGCCGCCCCGTTTCCGCACGCCGGCCGCTTACTGCGCCGGTGCGGTGAGCGGCTGGTTCTGCAGGTTGTCCGAGCCTTGCGGGCCGACGGGCGGCGACGCCTCGTTCGACACGTTCGGCGGCGGCGGACGGTGGAACTGGAACTGCGGCTGGATCGCCGGCGCGGCGCCCGGCGGCTGGCCGCCCGGCACCGGCGCGCCGCCCGAGGCCTGCGCGGCCGGCGTGAACCGGCGCGAACCCGAACCCTGGCCCGACACCTGGTTGGTCGCGCGGTTCGCCGCGCGCGCCGCCTGGGCGTTCGCATCCTGGTCGACCGCCGCGCCGGATGCCGGCACGGTGGCCGGGCTCGCCGCAGCGGCAGCCTGCGCGGCGCTCGCGGCGGCCGCGGCTTCGGAAGCCTTCTTCGCCGCGGCAGCGGCCTTCGCCTTCTTGCCGCCGCGGTCGCCGTCGATGTCGGCCAGCAGGTCGAGCTCGGACGGCAGGTTGTCGGCGCCGGTCCAGCTCGTGACGCGATCGCCCGAGAAGTTGACCACGAGGTCGCGCTGCTGGACGATCGACGTCGAGCCGCGCTTGAAGTAGAAGAGATAATCCCAGCGATCCGCGTGGAACATGTCCGCCAGCAGCGGCGTCCCGAGCAGCGCGCGGACCTGCTCGCGCGTCATGCCGGCCTGCAACTGTGCGGCTTTCTCCTGCGACACGAAGTTGCCCTGCACGACGGTGATCCGATACGGCGTGATGCTCTGCGCAATGCGCTGCGTCACGCTGTCGTACGACGAACAACCCGCCAGCGCGACAACGGCGGCGGCAGCGATGATGGCACTCCGCATGCGACTCCTCTGAAAGTGCGAAAGCGATTCTGGGATCATTTCCTTCACCGTGCTGGCCCGCGTGCAGGCCGCGCGTATATCTGGAACGGCGAAAAGCCGGTAACATTGAAGCCCTGCATTGTACTCTAGGGATGCCTAGCCATGACCAATCCGACGGATCTCAAGAATATCGGGCTAAAGGCCACCCTACCGCGCCTCAAGATTCTCGAGATCTTCCAGCAGAGCCCCGTGCGCCACCTGACGGCCGAAGACGTCTACCGCAACCTGCTCAACGAGCAGCTCGACATCGGGCTCGCCACCGTCTATCGCGTGCTCACGCAGTTCGAGCAGGCCGGCCTGCTGTCGCGCAGCAACTTCGAATCCGGCAAGGCGGTGTTCGAGCTGAACGAAGGTTCGCACCACGACCACCTCGTGTGCCTCGATTGCGGCCGCGTCGAGGAATTCTTCGACGCCGAGATCGAGAGCCGCCAGCAGGCGATCGCGAAGGAACGCGGCTTCCGGCTCCAGGAGCACTCGCTCGCGATGTACGGTTCGTGCACGACCGAGAACTGCCCGCACCGCAAGCACTGAAGCGCGCCACCCGCGCACGCAAGACGGCCCGGCCGGCATCTCGCCGCCCGGGCCGTCCGCTTTTTCGGGGAATGGTGCCGCGCGCCCGGAAGGCTTACGAAAGCCCTTCGGCGCCCGCGCAGGCCGGCTCGAACTCGAGCGCCCACGCGCATTCCAGCGGGATCTCGTCGCAATTCGGCTGCGGCCCGCCGCGATCGACGATCACGAAATCGCTGACCGCGTCGAGCGCGAGCAGCGGATGGTGCCAGACGCCCTTCGCATAATTGACGCCCTGCCAGCCCTCGGCCAGGAACGCGCGCATCGCGTCGGGCCGGAATTCGCCGGCCGGCGCGACGACGATCGCGTAGCGCGACACCGCCGCGAGCGGGATGAACGCCTGGCTGCCGTGAGGATGACGCTCCATCAGCGTGATCGCGACCGGCACCGCGCGCGGCTGCGCGCGAAACACGCTGACGAGCGGCCGGCCGCCGTCCGCGCAGACGTCGATCGTCGCGAGATCGTGAAAGCGCTCGGTCGTGCCGCCGTTGATCGGGAAATGCCGCGCGCCTTCGAGCGCGATCACGTCGCCGAACGGCGCGAACGCTTCGCGGGTCAGGCGCTCGACGCGCAGGATCGGGGTTCCGCTCATGCCGCTGCCCTCCTTCAAGCCGGCTCGCCCCACAGACGCAGGCGCGACACGCCGCCGTCCGGGAAGATGTTGAACCGCACGTGCGTGACGGGGCCTAGCGCCGCGAGCTGGTCGAACGTGTGCACGTGATCCATCTGCAGCTTCTGCTCGCCGAGCAGTTCGGCCCAGAACATCGCCTGCGTGACGAGCGAATCGTCGGTGCCGCCCGTGACGTGCGCGGCCTGCAGCGAGCAGCGATCGGGGAAATTGCCCTTGAAGAACGCCGTGTCGACCTCGACGCGCCGGATGATGCCCGGCCGCGCGAGCGCGACGATCGCCCAGTCGTTGCCGGGCTCGCGGCGGCGCCGCGTTTCCCAGCCGTCGCCCATGTTCACGCCGCGCCCCGGCATCAGCATCTGCGAGGCCGGGCCGAAGTGCTGGTTGTTCGCGGCCACCAGATAACCGCCGTTCTCGATCGCCGCGAGATCGACCAGCTCGCCGGCCGGCACGTGACGCCAGTCGCGCTGCGGCTGGCCGTACACGCGCAGCCGCGCGAGCCCGCCGTCCGGATACAGGTTCACGCGCAGGTGCGTGACCGGCCGCGCATCGTCGACGCTCACGTAGTGATGCGAGTTGCCCTGCAGCGTCGTCGCGGGGACGATGGTGCGCCACTCGGCGTCGTCGGGCGGCGTGTCGCCGTCCACCGCGCAGGCCTCGATCGACGCGGCCGGCGGGAAGTTGCCGGTGAAGTGGCTCGTATCGAGATCGACGCCGACAATCACGCCCGGCCGCGCCAGACGCACCACGCAAAAGTCGTGGCCGGTCGTGCGCTTGCGGCGCGTTTCCCAGCCGTCCATCCACTTGCCGTGGTCGTCGTACTTGCCGGGAATGAACACGGCCGGCTCCGGATTCAGCATGCGCTCCTTCGGCGCGAAGAATTCGTCGCTGGCGAACAGCGCCTGCGCCCCGAGGCGCGGGTCGGCGAGGTTCATGTAGCGCCGCGTGAAAGCCGGCGCGTTCGGATCGAGAATGGGGGCTGCCATGTCGTCTCCATCATGTTGAGAAGCGCCGGCACGTCATCGCACCGGTCGCATGAAGTTCGGTCGCGCGGGGCGGCCAGGGGCGCCGCGCGGGAGTCGCGTTCAGAGCGCGTGGGCCTGGTCGCCGGCGACCGGTGCGGCGCTGCCCGGCGCGTCGGCCACGTAGCGCAGCTCGCGGTTCAGCACGCGTTTCGCGCGGGCGCGGTCGATGTCGTTCTCCCACACCGCGACGACGACCGTCGCGACGCAGTTGCCGATCAGGTTGGTCAGCGCGCGGGCGATGCCGACGAACCAGTCGACCGGCAGGATCAGCACGAGGCCGAGCACCGGAATCGCGGGAATCGCCGACAGCGTCGCCGCGAGGATCACGATCGCCGAGCCGGGGATGCCGTGCGCGCCCTTCGACGTGACGAGCGACACGAGCAGCACGACGATCAGGTCGTGCGTGGACAGCGGCGTGTTGGTGGCCTGTGCGATGAACAGCACGGCGAGCGTCAGGTAGATCGAGAAGCCGTCGAGGTTGAACGAATAGCCGGTCGGGATCACGAGGCCGACGGTCGAATCCTTGATGCCCATGTATTCGAGCTTGCTCATCACCTGCGGCAGCACCGCGTCCGACGACGCCGTGCCGAGCACGATCGACAGTTCCTCGCGCAGGTAGCGGATCAGCTTGAACACCGAGAAGCCCGCGAGCCGCATCACCGCACCGAGCACGACCGTGACGAACACGAAGCAGCTCAGGTAGAACACCGCGACCAGGTAGCCGAGCTGCTTGAGCGACGCGACGCCGTACTTGCCGGTCGTGAACGCGATCGCGCCGAGCACGCCGAGCGGCGCGAGCTTGATGATGAAGCCGATGATCCGGAAGAACACGTGCGACAGTTCCTCGATCAGCGAATTGACGCGTTGCGCCTTGTCGCCGAGCAGCGACAGCGCGGAGCCGAACAGCACCGCGAACACGAGGATCTGCAGGATGTCGCCCTTCGCGAACGCGTCGATCGCGGTCTCGGGAATGATCTTCATCAGGTAGCCGGCCGTGTCCTTCAGGCTTTCGGCGTTCTTCGCGTACGTCGACAGCGACGCCGCGTCGAGCGAGCGCAGGTCGATGTTCATCCCGACGCCCGGGCGCGTGAGCCACGCGAGCACGAGCCCGATGCCGAGCGCGAGCGTCGTCATCACCTCGAAGTAGACGACGGCTTTCAGGCCGACCCGGCCGACCTTCTTCAGGTCGCCCGCATTGGCCATCCCGCTGACCACGACGCAGAACACGATCGGGCCGATGACCATCTTGATGAGCTTCAGGAAGCCGTCGCCGAGCGGTCGCAGCGACTCGGCGAAATGCGGGAAGAACGCGCCTAGCGCGACCCCCAGGATCAATGCGACGACTACCCGGCCAAACAGCGAATTGAGGAATTTCGACACGGCGCTCTCCCGATCCAACGGTTGCAGTTTCGTCTGTTCATACTGGTAAGACCAGTGGTGTTATGGTGGATAGTAGGAAGCCGATATAGTGGCGTCAAGGACGGACAAAATAGGGATTTCCCGCCCCTGTGCACGCCCCGCCGGCGCATCGGAAAGGGGCGGATCGTGGCTTTCCCGTAGGGCCGTCGTGCACCGCCCGCGTGCGGATTACAATCCCGGTCAGACCGGCCATCGTTCACATCATGAAAAATGTTCCGCATACCGTGACCGACGCCGCCATCGCGACGATCCGCGACCGGATCGAGGCAGGCGTGTATCCGGTCGGCAGCCTGCTGCCGGCCCAGCGCCAGCTCTCCGAGGAGCTGGAGATCAGCCGCGCGTCGCTGCGCGAGGCGCTGTCGACGCTCGAGGCGCTCGGGATGCTGCGCATCCGCGCGGGCAAGGGCGTGTACGTCGAAAGCGCGCAGGCGTCGGCCGCGCATCCGTGGCAATTCGCCGAGCAGTCGTCGCCGCCCGATACCTACCAGATGCGCTATGCGCTCGAAGGGTTCGCCGCGCGAATGGCCGCGCACGTGGTCAGCGATGCCGACATCGCGTGGTTCGAGGACAACCTCGCCGACCTGCACGTCGCGCTGACCGAAAGCGCGCTCGACGAGGCGTCGCGGCTCGATTTCGACTTCCACATGCGGATCATCCATCTGGCCGGCAACGCGGCGATCGAGTCCATCCTGCGCAGCAGCGCGGACATCATGAAGGAAAGCCAGCGCATGCCGTTCTACCGGCGCGAGCTGCTGCTGTCGACGTGGCACGAGCACCGCGCGATCGTCGACGCGCTGATCGCGCGCGATGCGGCGGCCGCCGGCACCGCGATCGAAACGCACATCGCGAACGCCGCGCAGCGCGCGGGCATCTTCTTCCCGACGCCCGGCGCGTAATCCTCCCGCGCCGCCGCCCGGCCGGTCCGGTCACCGTTCCGACCGATCGCGATACGCGCGCACGCGCTCGATGAGCGCGCGGGCCGCGACGCTGCGGTACGCGCCCTTGCGCGTGAGCAGCGCGGCCGTGCGCGTCGGCAGCGGCGGATCGATCTCCAGCGCGCACAGGTCGCCGCTCTCGCGCGCGACCGCGTCGGGCAGCACCGTCGCGAGCCGGCCGCGCCGCACGAGCGCCAGCACCGCGCTGACCGTATTCGTCTCGATCGCGATCAACGGTCGCGCGTCGTGCTCGACGAAATACCGGTCGATCCGCTCGCGCGTCGCGAACGCACGGCTCAGCAGCACCAGCGGCTCGCCGCCGAGTTCGGCCGGCGTGAGCGCGCGACGATGGCGCGCGAGCCGATGCGTGCGGCCCGTCACCAGCGCGAGCGGCTCGTCCCACAGCGGCAGCGCGTCGATGTCCGGCGCGCGCGGCGGCATGAACGCGAAACCGGCGTCGAGCCGGTCGTCGGCGAGCAGCGCCTCGATGCGTTCCTGCGGCATCGCGTCGATCGTCAGCGCGACGTTCGGATGGTCGGCATGGAACGCGTCGATCAGCGAGCCGCTCAGGTAGGCCGCGAATGTCGGCATCATCGCGAGCCGCAGCGAACCGCGGCCGAGATCCGCGACATCGTGCAGCGCGCGCTGCCCGGTATCGAGCTCGTGCAGCGCCGCGCGCGCATGGCGCGCATAGACCTCGCCGAATTCGGTGAGCCGCACCGTGCGGCCCGAGCGGTCGAACAGCTGCACGCCGAGCGTTTCCTCGAGCTGGCGGACCTGCTGCGACAGCGTCGGCTGCGACACGTGCAGCGCGTCGGCCGCGCGCGTGAAACTGCGCTGCTCGGCGACGGCCAGGAAATAGCGGATGTGGCGGAGAAGCATCGCGGCCAACGTATTGGTTTTGCCAATAGAGACCATAACGATCCAGTCTTGGACGCTATGGGTCGATTCCCGCATCATACGCACATCCGCTTCCGCGCACCGCCGCTGCCGGCGCACCGGAGCGGCACGCCCGGGCCTGCCCTGCCACCGCCCGCCGCACGACGATCCGCCGCCCGCCCGATCCGGGCCCGGCCGCGATCCGCCCGGCGCGCATCGGCTCACCGCCGATCCGTCGACGCGGGCCCCGATTTCCGTCACCCCGCGCAGCCGACGGCCCCGTGCCGCCGGCCGGCGCCGCCGTTTTTCGCGATCATGGAACCGCATCACGACAACCACCCTCCCCTCACCCGCGGCATGACGCTGCTGTTCGCGTGCGCGTGCGGCATCGTCATCGGCAACATCTACTACGCGCAGCCGCTGCTCGCCGCGATCGCGCACAGCTTCGGGCGCGCGCCGACCGAGCTCGGCTATCTCGTCACGCTGACGCAGCTCGGCTATGCGGCCAGCCTGCTGCTGATCGTGCCGCTCGGCGATGCGGTCAATCGCCATACGCTGATCGTGCGGTTGCTGATGCTGAACGTCGTCGCGCTGGTCGCGGTCACGTTCAGCACCAACTTCACGATGTTCGTCGTCGCGAACGTCGCGGTCGGCTTCGTCACCTGTTCGACGCAGCTGCTCGTGCCGTTCGCGGCGTCGCTCGCCGATGCGCGCTCGCGCGGCCGCGCGGTCGGCACCGTGATGAGCGGGCTCCTGCTCGGCATCCTGCTCGCGCGCGTCGCGGCCGGCGCGATCGCCGACGGGTTCGGCTGGCGCGCGGTGTACGGCACCGCCGCGGTGCTGGTGCTCGCGCTGACCGCAGTGCTCGCCGTGAAGCTGCCGAAGGATCGGCGCGACGCGCGGCTCGACTATGCGGCGCTGATGAAGTCGCTCGTCGCGCTGGTGCGCGCGCAGCCGCTGATCGCGCTGCGCTCGACCTACGGCGCGCTCGTGTTCGCGTGCTTCAGCTTGCTGTGGACGGGTCTCACGTTCCTGCTGAGCCAGCCGCCGTACAGCTATTCCGAAGGTCAGATCGGCCTGTTCGGCATCGTCGGCGCAGTCGGTGCGCTCGCGGCGACGTCGGCCGGCCGGCTGGTCGATCGCGGCCACGGCAATGCCGCCACCGGCCTGTTCGCGGCGGCCGTGCTCGGCGCGTTCGCGCTGATCGCGACCGGCGCGCATTCGCTCGCGGCGCTGATCGCCGGCATCCTGCTGCTCGACGTCGGCGTGCAGGGCATGCACATCTCGAACCAGAGCGTGATCTATGCGCTGGCCGGCCATGCGCGCAGCCGCGTGACGACGATCTACCTGACGAGCTACTTCATCGGCGGCGCGCTCGGCTCGTTCGCGGCGAGCGTCGCGTACGGCCTCGACGGCTGGCGCGGCGTATGTATCGCGGGTGCCGCGCTATCGGGTGTGCTGATCGCGCTGTGGCTCGCGTCGCAACGCGTCGGTTCGCGGCAGGTCACGCAATGAGGCGGTAGAGCGGCAATCCAGCAATTCGTTTGCGCCGCACGACGAAAAAGGCACGCGCCGCGCATCGCGGGCGTGCCTTTTTGCCAGGGGCGTCACTGCCGTCTCGACGCGCCAGCGCCGCACCGTCACGCGGCCTCGTTCGCGAAATCGATCAGCACCTTCATCGCCCGCTGGCGGTCGCCTGCCAGTTCGAATGCGAGGTTCGCGTCGCGCATCGGGAACACGCGCGTGACGGCCGGCCGCAGGTCGACGCGCCCCGCGTTGATCAACTGCACCGCCAGCGCAAATTCCGCGTGGAAGCGGAACGAGCCGCAGATCGACAGCTCCTTCGCGACCACGACGTTCTGCGGCAGGCTCACGTCACCGCCGAGCCCGAGCTGCACGACGATGCCGCGCGGGCGCATCACGTCCAGCCCGTCGCGCAGCGCGCGCGCATTGCCCGAGCACTCGATCATCACGTCGAACGTACCCTTGCCGGCGCTGTAGCGTTCGACCCAGCCGGCATCGGCCGCCGCATTGATCGTGCGGTCCGCGCCGAGCGCGCTCGCGATTTCCAGCGGCGCGTCGACGACGTCGGTCGCGACGATCTCCGCCGCGCCGTGCACGCGCGCCGCCGCGACCGCCAGCACGCCGATCGGCCCGCACCCCGATACGAGCACACGCTTGCCGATCAGCGGGCCTGCCCGCGACACCGCATGCAGCCCGACCGCGAACGGCTCGGCGAGCGCCGCGAGCGACAGCGGCACGTGATCGGCGACCTTCACGCACTGCACCGCGTCGCACACGAGCGCGTTGCGAAACGCGCCCTGCACGTGCGGCATCCGCATCGCGCTGCCGTAGAAGCGCATGTCGAGACACTGGTTCGGCAGCCCTTCGAGACAGTAGCGGCACACACCGCACGGCCGGCTCGGATTGACCGCGACGCGATCGCCGACCTTCACCGACGTCACGTCCGGCGCCACTGCCGCGACCGTGCCCGCGACCTCGTGGCCGAGCACCATCGGCTGCTGCAACCGGATCGCGCCGAAGCCGCCATGCCGGAAGTAATGCAGGTCCGAGCCGCAGATGCCGCCCATCGCGACGTCGACACGCACCTGGCCCGGGCCGATCTCGCCCGCGTCCTGCTCCTCGACCCGCAGGTCGTTCGGCCCGTGGATCACCACACACATGCAACGCAACCGCATGACGCGCTCCTGGTTAGACGGCACTGGTCAGCCCGCCGTCGACGAACAGCGTCTGGCCGTTCACGAAATCGGACGCGGCCGACGCGAGGAAGATCGCCGCGCCGCACAGCTCGTCGACCTGCCCCCAGCGGCCGGCGGGCGTACGCTTGCACAGCCAGTCAGAAAACGCCGCGTCGTCGACCAGCGCGCGATTCAGTTCGGTTTCGAAATAGCCGGGCGCGAGGCCGTTCGCCTGGATGCCGTGACGCGCCCAGTCGGCGCACATCCCTTTGGTCAGCATCCGCACCGCGCCCTTGGTCGCCGCATACGGTGCGATCGTGGGCCGGGCGAGTTCGCTCTGCACCGAGCAGATGTTGATGATCTTGCCGTGGCCACGCGCGATCATGTGCCGCGCGACGGCCTGCGCGACGTTGAACACGCCGTCGAGATTCACGCGCATCAGCGCATGCCAGTCGTCCGGGTCGAAAGCGTCGAGCGGCGCGCGGCGCTGGATGCCCGCGTTGTTCACGAGGATGTCGATCGCGCCGACGCGCGCCTCGAACTCGTCGATCGCCGCACGGACCTGCGCGTGCTCGGCCACGTCGAACACCGCATGGTCGGCCGCGAAGCCTTCGTCGCGAAACCGGCGCGCGAGCGTCGCGGCCTTCTCTTCATTGCGATCGTTGATGACGATCGCCGCGCCGGCTTCCGCGAGCCCGCGGGCGAGCGTCAGTCCGATCCCGCGGCCGGAACCGGTAATCAGCGCGCGGCGGCCGTCGAGGCGGAACCGGTCAAGCGCATGGGTCATGGATGTCTCCTCGTGCCAGTCGAGCCGGCCGCCCGTCGCGCCCGGTCTCATGTTCACGATATCTTCGGCCGCCGGCCCGGCCCGCGCCAATGGTCTTTTTTGATCCGGTTATCATGAAAACTGATTACCGTCGCGTCGTCCCCGCCACCCATGGAACTCAAGCAATTGCGCGCCTTCGTCACGCTCGCGGAAGAGCTGCATTTCGGGCGCGCCGCGCAACGCCTGTTCATCGTGCAGCCCGCGCTGAGCATGCAGATCAAGGCGCTCGAGGCGGAACTCGGCGCGCGCCTGTTCGAGCGCGACCGGCACAAGGTCGAGTTGAGCGACACCGGGCGCGTGTTCCTGCCGGAAGCGCGGGCGACGCTGCAGCAGGCCGCGCGCGCGGAACAGATCGCGCGGCTGTCGAGCCGCGGCGAAATCGGCACGCTGCGGATCGCGTTCGTATCGTCGGTGTTGCCGGCGCTGCTGCCGGCCGTGCTGCGCACGATGCGCGAGCGCTACCCGCTGATCGCGCTCGAACTGAAGGACATGCCGACGCCCGACCAGGTCGCCGCGCTGCGCGACCGCCGGATCGACTTCGGGATGATCCGGCTGCCGGCCGCGTATGCGGGCATCGACACGCGCGTGGTGCTCGAGGAAGGGTTCGTCGTCGCGCTGCCGCTCGACCATCCGCTCGCCGCGCACCACACGGTTTCGGCAGCCGCACTGCGCGGCCAGCCCGTGTTCGTGCTCGCGCGCCGCTACGCGCCCGGCTTTCACGACGACATGCTGCTCGCGCTGAGCCGTGCGGGCACGACGCTCGACATTGCGCAGGAGTTCGGCGAATTCACGACGATGCTCGCGCTCGTCGCGGCGGGAATGGGGATCGGGCTGATCCCGGCGGAAGCGGCCAGCGCGCTGCCGCCGAACGTGCTCGCGTGGCCGCTCGACCTGGCCGGGCATCGCAGCGGCATCGGCCTCGCGTGGACCGATCTCGACAGCCCGCTGAAGCGCGCGTTCGTCGATGCGATCGAGCACGTGACGGCGAACGCCGGGCAATAAAAAACCCGGCCGGGAAACCCCGGGCCGGGCTCGTTCGCCACGCCGGCCGCGTTGCGGCGGCCGCGCGACGTGCGGGATTACTTCGCGTTCGCGAACGCGACAGCCGTATCCAGCATGCGGTTCGAGAAACCCCACTCGTTGTCGTACCAGCTCGACACCTTCACGAGGCGGCCCGACACCTTGGTCAGCGTCGCGTCGAACGTCGACGAAGCCGGGTTGTGGTTGAAGTCGATCGACACCAGCGGTGCGTCGTTGTAGCCGAGGATGCCCTTCAGCGCGCCTTCCGATGCTTCCTTCATGATCGCGTTGACTTCCTCGACCGTCGTGTCGCGCTTCGCGATGAACGACAGGTCGACGATCGACACGTTGATCGTCGGGACGCGGATCGCGTAACCGTCGAGCTTGCCGTTCAGTTCCGGCAGCACGAGGCCGACGGCCGATGCCGCGCCCGTCTTCGTCGGGATCTGGCTGTGCGTGGCCGAACGCGCGCGGCGCAGGTCTTCGTGATAGACGTCCGTCAGCACCTGGTCGTTCGTGTACGCGTGGATCGTCGTCATCAGGCCGGTTTCGAGGCCGATCTTGTCGTTCAGCGGCTTGACGAGCGGCGCGAGGCAGTTCGTCGTGCACGATGCGTTCGAGATGACCGTGTGCTCGGCCTTCAGCACGTCGTGGTTCACGCCGTAGACGATCGTCGCGTCGACGTCCTTGCCGCCCGGCGCCGAGATGATCACCTTCTTCGCACCGCCCTTCAGGTGCGCGCTCGCCTTTTCCTTCGTCGTGAAGAAGCCCGTGCATTCCATCACGACGTCGACGCCCAGCTCGCCCCACGGCAGTTCGGCCGGGTTGCGGTTCGCGAGCACGCGGATCTTGTCGCCGTTCACGACGAGGTAGTCGCCGTCGACCGACACTTCGCCCGGGAACTTGCCGTGCGCGGTGTCGTACTGGGTCAGGTGCGCGTTGGTCTTCGCATCGCCCAGGTCGTTGATCGCGACGATCTCGAGATCGTGCTTCTTGCCGTTTTCATAGAACGCGCGCAGCGTGTTGCGGCCGATACGGCCGTAGCCGTTGATTGCGACGCGAATCGTCATGGTCTATCTCCTGATGGCTGAAAAAATTCGTTTCGTGCAGCTTCACGGTGCGACGCGCGCGAGGGGTGGCGCGCGCCGCGTATGCTTTTAGGCCAGCACGGCCTTCGCGGTCTCGACGACGTGCTCGACGGTGAAGCCGAAGTACTTGAACAGCACGCCGGCCGGCGCCGATTCGCCGAACGTGTCGATCCCGACGACGCCGCCTTCGAGGCCGACGTACTTGTGCCAGAAGCTCGTCACGCCCGCTTCGATCGCGACGCGGCGCACGCCGTGCGGCAGCACGCGTTCGCGGTACTCGGCGTCCTGGCGGTCGAACACGTTGGTCGACGGCATCGACACGACGCGGGCCGCGATGCCCTGCTGCGCGAGCGGCTCGACGGCCTTCATCGCGAGTTCGACTTCCGAGCCCGTCGCGATCAGGATGATCTTGCGCGCGACGATTTCTTCGTCCCAGTCCTTCAGCACGTAGCCGCCCTTCTCGATGTTGGCGATCTGCGCATCGGTACGCGGGTTGAACGCGAGGTTCTGGCGGCTGAAGATCAGGCTCGACGGACGATCCGCGGCGACCGCGTGAGTCCAGGCGACGGCCGTCTCGACCGTGTCGGCCGGACGCCAGACGTCGTGGTTCGGAATCAGGCGCAGGCTCGACACGTGCTCGATCGACTGGTGCGTCGGGCCGTCTTCGCCGAGGCCGATCGAATCGTGCGTGAACACGAAGATCGACGGCACCTTCATCAGCGCGGCCACGCGCAGCGCGTTGCGGCTGTAGTCGGAGAACGTCAGGAACGTGCCGCCGAACGGCTTGTGGCCGCCATGCAGCGCGAGGCCGTTGATCGCGGCGCTCATGCCGAATTCGCGCACGCCGTAGTTGATGTGGTTGCCGAGCAGCACGCCCGCGCCTTCCGGATTCGCGCGCACCGCCTTCGACGCCTTCCAGTTGGTCAGGTTCGAGCCGGTCAGGTCGGCCGAGCCGCCGAGCAGTTCGGGCAGCGCGGCGGCCAGCCCTTCGATCGCCTGCTGCGACGCCTTGCGGGTCGCGACCGTCTCGGCGCGCTCGTTCGCGCCGGCGATGATCGCTGCCGCCTTCTCGGCCCAGTCGGCCGGCAGCTTGTTCGCCATCCGGCGCTCGAATTCGGCGGCTTCCGCCGGGAACTTCGCGCGATAAGCGGCGAACGTCGCGTCCCATTCGGACTCGGCGCGCTTGCCGGCTTCCTTCGCGTCCCAGGCCGCATAGACTTCCTGCGGAATCACGAACGGCTCCCACTTCCAGCCGAGCGCTTCGCGCGTCTTCGCGATTTCTTCCGCGCCGAGCGCCGCGCCGTGCACGTCGTGGCCGCCGGCCTTCGTGGCCGCGCCCTTGCCGATCACCGTCTTGCAGCAGATCAGCGTCGGCTTGTCCGACAGCTTCGCCTTCGCGATGGCCGCGTCGACCGCATCGACGTCGTGGCCGTTCACGTTCGGGATCACGTTCCAGCCGTACGCTTCGAAGCGCTTCGGCGTGTCGTCGTGGAACCAGTTGACGACGTCGCCGTCGATCGAGATGCCGTTGTCGTCGTACAGCGCGATCAGCTTGTTCAGCTTCAGCGTGCCCGCGAGCGAGCAGGCCTCGTGCGAGATACCTTCCATCAGGCAGCCGTCGCCGAGGAACACGTACGTGTGGTGATCGACGATCTTCGCGCCGTCACGGTTGAACTCGTCGGCCATCAGCGCTTCGCCGAGCGCCATGCCGACCGCGTTCGCGAGACCCTGGCCGAGCGGGCCGGTGGTCGTCTCGACGCCCGGCGTGATCCCGTATTCCGGGTGGCCCGGCGTCTTCGAGTGCAGCTGGCGGAAATTCTTCAGCTCCTCGATCGGCAGGTCGTAGCCGGTCAGGTGCAGCAGCGAGTACAGCAGCATCGAGCCATGGCCGTTCGACAGCACGAAACGGTCGCGGTCGGCCCAGTGCGGGTTCGTCGGGTTGTGCTTCAGATGGCGCGACCACAGCGCGACGCCGATTTCGGCCATGCCCATCGGCATGCCGGGGTGGCCGGAGTTCGCTTGCTGGACGGCGTCCATCGCGAGCGCACGGATCGCGTTGGCCATCAGGGTGGTGGAGGCGGGAGACGAAGTCGTCATGTCGAGTCCGGAGAACGAGTCGAGGAAACGGGGGCACGGCGGCATCCGGAAGCTCGAGCGTCAATCGTTCCCGGCGCGCGGTGCGGCGCCTGACGGACGCGAAGCGGACGGAGCCAACGGACGGGGCTGCAAAGCTCGTCATTTTAACAGATGGGCTGACATTTCCCTTGTCGGCGCATCGTGTTCCGGCACGGTTTTCCACCAAACCGCCCGCCTCCTATAATTCAGGCGTCGGAACTGCCCGCCCCAGCGGCCCGCCCGTGAGCACCACCCTTCTCTTTCACCCTACGCCCGACGCCACCTACGGCTTCCCGAATGCGCGGCGGCTCGCGCACGTCGCGTCCCCGCACCAGCAGATCGAAGTCTGGGAAACCCCGCAGCTCGGCCGGCTGTTCACGCTGGACGGCCGGCCGATGACGTCGGTCGGCGACGAGTACGTGTATCACGAGTGCATGACGCACCCGGCCGCGCTCGCGCATCCGTCGCCGAAGAAGGCGCTCGTGCTCGGCGGCGGCGACGGCGGCGCGGCGCGTCAGTTGCTCAAGCACGCGTGCATCGAACGGATCGTGATCGCCGAACTCGACGACGAGGTGGTCGGGATGGCGCGCCGCTATCTCGACGACGTGCACCAGGGTGCGCTCGACGACCCGCGCGTCGAGGTCGTGATCGGCGACGCCGCGCATTTCGTCGAGGCGACGATCGAACATTTCGATCTCGTCGTGTTCGACCTCACGCCGCCCGATTCGCCGGCAGCCGGCCTCTATACGCGCGCGTTCTACGCGCGGCTCAAGCGGATCCTCACGCGCTGCGGCGCGATCTCGATGCATCTCGGCTCGCCGGTGTTCCACGCCGCACGCATCGCGGCGCTGCTCGACGACCTGCGCGCGAGCTTCGCGGTCGTCGATCCGCTGTCCGCGCACGTGCCGCTGTACGGCTCGCAGTGGCTGATGGCGATCGCGAGCGACACGCTCGATGCGGCCGCGCTGTTCGCGCACGATGTCGACGAACGGCTCGCGGCCCGCCGCGTCCACGGCCTGCGCTACTACGATGCGCGACTGCATGCGTCCCTCTTTGCCCTGCCGCGCGCGCTGCGCGATACACTGGGCGTTCGCCGCTGAACATCCGGACGGCCGCAACGTTCCGTTGTTCCAGCATGAGACCGGCGCAGGCGCGAGAAGCGCCGACACTGTGCAACAGGAGATTTTCATGACCGATCCACGTCCGGCCAACGTGCCTTGGTTGACGCCCTACCTGGCCGTGCGCAACGCGCGCGCGGCCATCGAGTTCTTCCAGGCCGCATTCGGCTTCACGGTGCGCGACGTGCACGACGAGGACGGCGCGATCATGCACGTCGAGATGGCCTATCGCGGCCAGCTGATCGTGATGTTCGCGCCCGAAGGCGCGTTCGGCTCGCCCGCGCTCACGCCGAAGCACGCGAACGCCACCGCGCCGCAATCGTTCTATCTGTATGTCGACGACGTCGACGCCACCTGGCAGCGCGCGCTCGACGCGGGCGCGAAATCGCTGAGCGCGCCGCAGGATCAGTTCTGGGGCGACCGGTTCGCGCAGATCGAGGATCTCGACGGCTACCGCTGGGCGCTCGGGTGCCGTCTCGACGCATGACCGAAACCGCCACACGCATGACCGAAGCCACCACCACCGCGGCCGTGCCGCGCTTTTTCGTCGACGCCGCGCTGCGCGCCGACGCCACGCTCGCGTTGCCGGCCGACGTCGCGCGCCACGTGCAAGTGCTGCGCCTGCAGCCCGGCGATGTGCTCGCGCTGTTCGACGGCACGGGCGGCCAGTACCGCGCGCGGCTCGTCGAGGTCGACAAGCGCAGCGCGCTCGTGCAGGTCGATTCGTTCGAGCCCGCCGAGGCCGAGCCGCCCTATCGCGTGACGCTCGCGCAGGGGATCGCCGGCGGCGACAAGATGGACTGGGTGATCGAGAAGGCCGTCGAGCTCGGCGTCGCAGCGGTCGTGCCGCTGTCGACCGCGCGTGGCGTCGTGAAGCTGTCCGGCGAACGCGCGGACAAGCGCGTCGCGCACTGGCGCGGCGTCGTGCGCGCGTCGTGCGAGCAATGCGGCCGCAACCGCGTGCCCGACGTCGCGCCGGTCATCGGCTTCAGTGCATGGCTCGACGCGCTGCCGGCCGCGCCGGCCGACGGCGAACTGCGGCTGCTGCTGTCGCCGCGCGCGAGCATCCCGTTCGCGTCGCTGCCCGACGCGCCGCCCGCGGCCGCCGTCACGCTGCTGATCGGACCCGAAGGCGGGCTGTCGCCCGACGAGGAAAATGCAGCCCGCGCACGCGGGTTCACCGCGCTGTCGCTCGGGCCGCGCGTGCTGCGTACCGAGACGGCCGGCGCGGCCGTGCTCGCGGCGTTGGCGGCGCGCTGGGGCGGGTGGTGATCGGCAACCGCAAGCGATTCGATCCGGCGCTACTTCAACACGTAGATCGCCTCGGGTTCATTCCGCGGCGATAAATTCGGTTGTCGTGGTAGGAGGCAATCCGTGCAAGCGCATTATCGAGCGCGCCGTGACACCCACCTGCCCATCGTGCACTTCCGCCTTGTACTGGCAATAATCTTCCGGAATGGACATGGTGCCGGCCGCCGTGTCGCCCATTGCCAGCACTAGCGAGCGCTCTTGCATGGATCCGGCTGATCGGCTCTCCCGTCGAGCCGACACGCCCGAGTCCGGCTCGGACGTGTCGGCTCGACGGATGGAAAGAACACGTAAATTACCCGAAAAATCGACCTTCACCCCTTCGTCGACGCGGCTTACCTGGGTAATCCAGCAAATGTGCGCAGCTTCCGCGAACCCTGTTGCCGGCGTCACCGCCATCGCGATCATAAGAACCCCTGCAATTCGTTTCATGAATTTCATCGGACGAGTGAACGGCTGAAAATTGTATTTCGCTGCTCGAGCGGATTTCCGCGACTCGTCGGATGGAAGCGACAGACCGGCAAAATCTGCGTTGTCCTATTGCCTTGATCTGCTTATCGCAGGCGCGGCTGCGACGATGTCGAGCACGTCCGTGGGTGCCACGCGTGCCCGCAGATTGGGTCCCCAAAGCAAAAAACCCGCACAAAGGCGGGTTTTCGAGAAGTTGCGGACCTGATTCCGGTGCTGGCGGCAAATACGATCGGAAGCTGCGATGACGCTGCGTACCGCCGATTTGCGCGCTTACGCGAACGAGTAGAACACGCGGAACGCGACCTTGCGCTCGGCCCAGAATTCGGCCGCCTCGCGAAACACGTCGAGCAGCGTTTCGCGCCCTTCCTTGTCGAATTTCTGCGCGATCGGCAGCCCTTCGAGGACGATCACGAAGCCGGGCTGCGCGCCGGCCTTCGCAACGAGGTCGGTCAGGCAGTCGTACAGCGCGTCATAGTTCTTCCCGAAATGCTTCGGAAACAGGAACGAGGTCGCGATCGTTTCCATCACTTCCTGCTTCGACTGCGCGGCGCCGCAATACGCGTACAGGAAATGCTGGCCGAGCCGACCGGCTTCGTCGGCGAGATCCTGCACGCGGAACGCGCGGATCGACTGCACGAGATTGGGTCGCACGGTCGTGAAAAGGCTCATAGGCTCCTCGTTCGATGAAAGCCCGGGCTCGGCTTCCTGTTGCTCCGGCGTGCCGCCGGCCTGCGCCGCCGCGTGCAGCTGAATCACACGCTGAAACAGATTGCCGTCGCCGGCCGCGAACAGTTCCGCCGCCGCCGTATCGTGCGCGTAGATGGAGTCGCTCATGCCATTCGTCCCGAAGTCATTCAACAATACGTTTAAAACTGTTGTAGTGGTCGCCCGTGTAATAACAGTTGTCGATCCGGCGCAACGGACCGCCACAGACGATCCGGCGCGCGCCGCGATTGCGCGCACGCGGCGTCGGCACCGTGTACTCATGGTAGTAGCCGCGCTTCGCCTTCGGCAGGATCCGCTCGCGATTGCCGAATACGACGCCGTCTTTCTCGTACGGATAGGGGCCGCCGGCGGCGATCAGGCTTAGCGTGGTCACGGCCTCGCGCGGAAGACTGGCAGTCGGGATCGTATCGAGCCCGCTGGCAGCCACGTCGGCCGGAACGGCCTCCCGTGCGTAAGCGGCGGAAACCAGACTGCCCGTCGGCGTGCCGACGATACCCATCGCGAACATCGCGAAGACGGACGCGAGCGCGCCGTTGCGGAGCCACTTGCGTGCCATGAACCAGGGTTCCCGCTGTTAAATCAAGTAGTTGACGACCAACAAAGGCGTTAGCGTAGCGTTATTGGCCGCGCGAATCAATGTCCGTTTGGGAATCGAAAGCCTCGCGATGCCGCGAATTCCGCATTTTTTACCGAAATCGCACTACATTTATCTTACATAAGATAGAATGCGTGCGGCACCTCTCGGTGGGCAAGAACTGCCTCCTTGCCTCGCTCGCTGCCTGGAGTGGAGAGATGCTGCTGTTGCTTTGCGGGAAGCGCGTGTGCGCCCTGCCCGGCGGCGTGCCCGTTGCGGGCACGCCTCTTTTTGCTTTTGTTTACAATTTTCCCGGGCGCGCCACGCCGGTTCGACCGGGTGGCGCGTTCGTTCTGGCTCAGCGCGCGGCGTTCACGTCGGCGACCAGCAGCGCCGCCATGTTGACGATGCGACGAACGGTCGCCGATTCGGTCAGCACGTGCACCGGCTGCGCGGCGCCCAGCAGGATCGGCCCGATCGCGATGTTGTTGCCGGCGGCCGTCTTCAGCAGGTTGTACGCGATGTTGGCGGCGTCGATGTTCGGCAGGATCAGCAGGTTCGCGTCGCCTTCCAGCGTCGATTCCGGCAGGATCTCCTTGCGCAGCGCCGCGTCGAGCGCGACGTCGCCGTGCATCTCGCCGTCGACCTTCAGTTCCGGTGCGGTTTCCTGCAGGATCGCGAGCGTATCGCGCATCTTCTTCGCCGACGGTGCGTTGCTCGTGCCGAAATTCGAGTGCGACAACAGCGCGACCTTCGGCTCGATGCCGAACCGGCGCACTTCTTCCGCGGCCATGATCGTGATCTCGGCCAGTTCTTCCGGGGTCGGATCGACGTTCACGTGCGTATCCACGAGGAAAATCTGGCGGCCCGGCAGCACGAGGCCGTTCATCGCCGCGTACACGCTGCAGCCCGGACGCTTGCCGATCACCTGGTCGATGAAGTGCAGGTGGCGGTGCGTGGTGCTGATCGTGCCGCAGATCATCCCGTCCGCTTCGCCCTTCTTCACCAGCATCGAGCCGATCAGCGTCGTGCGGCGGCGCATTTCGACGCGCGCGAGCTGCTCGCTGATGCCCTTGCGCGCCATCATCTTGTGGTACGTCTGCCAGAAGTCGCGGTAACGCTCGTCGTGCTCGGTGTTGACGACCGTGAAATCGGTGCCGGGCGTGAGGCGCAGGCCGTAGCGCTGGATACGGTGCTCGATCACCGACGGGCGGCCGATCAGGATCGGCTTCGCGAGCTTTTCGTCGACGATGATCTGAACGGCACGCAACACGCGCTCTTCTTCGCCTTCCGCGAACACCACGCGCTTCTTCTCTTCCGGCGCGGCGCGCGCGATCTGGAAGATCGGCTTCATCGTCGTGCCGCTGTGATACACGAACTGCTGCAGGTGGACGCGGTACGCCTCCATGTCCTCGATCGGGCGGGTCGCGACGCCGCCGTCCATCGCGGCCTGTGCGACGGCCGGCGCGATCTTCACGATCAGGCGCGGATCGAACGGCTTCGGAATCAGGTATTCGGGCCCGAACGACAGATCCTGGATACCGTATGCGGTCGCGACGATGTCGCTCTGCTCGTGCTGCGCGAGCTCGGCGATCGCGTTGACGGCCGCGATCTCCATTTCACGCGTGATCGTCGTCGCGCCGACGTCGAGCGCGCCGCGGAAGATGAACGGGAAGCACAGGACGTTGTTGACCTGGTTCGGGTAATCGGTGCGGCCGGTGGCCAGCACGGCGTCCGGGCGCACTTCGAGCGCGAGCTCCGGCAGGATTTCCGGCGTCGGGTTCGCGAGCGCGAGGATCAGCGGGCGCTCGGCCATGCCCTTCACCATCTCCTGCTTCAGCACGCCGGCGGCCGATAGCCCGAGGAAGATGTCCGCGCCGTCGATCACCTCGGCCAGCGTGCGCGCGTCGGTCTCGCGCGCGAAACGCTCCTTGTCCGGATCCATCAGCTCGGCGCGCCCCTTGTAGACCACGCCGGCCAGGTCGGTCACCGTGATGTTCTCGAGCGGCAGCCCGATGTCGACCAGCAGGTCGAGACACGCGAGCGCGGCAGCGCCCGCACCGGACGCCACCAGCTTGACCTTCTTGATGTCCTTGCCGACGACCTTCAGGCCGTTCGTGACGGCCGCGGCCACGACGATCGCGGTGCCGTGCTGGTCGTCGTGGAACACCGGGATCTTCATCCGCTTGCGCGCTTCGCGCTCGACGATGAAGCAGTCCGGCGCCTTGATGTCTTCGAGGTTGATCCCGCCGAAGGTCGGCTCCAGCGCGGCGATCACGTCGACGAGTTTGTGCGGGTCCGACTCGTTCAGCTCGATGTCGAACACGTCGATGCCCGCGAACTTCTTGAACAGCACGGCCTTGCCTTCCATCACCGGCTTCGACGCGAGCGGGCCGATGTTGCCGAGACCGAGCACCGCCGTGCCGTTCGTCACGACGCCGACCAGGTTGCTGCGCGCGGTGAAACGCGCCGCGTTGAGCGGATTCTCGACGATCTCCTCGCACGCGTACGCCACGCCCGGCGAATACGCGAGCGCGAGGTCGCGCTGGTTGATCATCTGCTTGGTCGGGGCGATCGCGATTTTGCCGGGGGTCGGAAATTCGTGATAGTCGAGCGCGGCTTCGCGCAGCTTGGCTTTGGAGGAGGCTTGGGTGGACATGTGTCTCGTGACGGGCGGATTAGAATAACTGTTCGACGGCATTGTAGCGCCAATCATCGGCCGCCAGACCGGCGATTCGGGTGCAACAGCCGCGACAAAAATGTACTGGATAGTGCAGGAGCGCCGCCACTCGCCTCGTACAATGCCGTTCCTTTCACCGTTTCGGATCGCCCGCCGTGCCAGCCGCCCTCTCCGAGTTTTCGCTGATCGAACGCTTCTTCACGCGCCGCGCCGCGCAGGGCGCGCGCGCGTCGACGCTCGGCATCGGCGACGATTGCGCACTGATTGCGCCCCGATCCGGGAAATTGCTGGCCATTTCGACGGACATGCTGGTGGAAGGCCGACATTTCTTCCCCGACGTCGCGCCCGACGCGCTCGGTCACAAGACGCTCGCGGTCAACCTGTCGGATCTCGCCGCGATGGGCGCTGAGCCGCGCGCGTTCACGCTCGCATGCGCGCTGCCGCGCGCCGATGCGGCGTGGCTCGAGGCCTTCAGCAACGGGCTGTTCGCGCTGGCCGAGCGATACGGCTGCGAGCTGATCGGCGGCGACACGACGAGCGGGCCACTGAACCTGTGCGTGACCGTGTTCGGCGAAGTCGCGCCGGACGCGGCGCTGCGGCGCGATGCCGCGCGCGACGGCGACGACGTGTGGGTATCCGGCACGCTCGGCGACGCGCGCGCGGGCCTCGGCGTCGCCCGCGGCGAGTGGACGGCCGGCGCGGACGAAGCCGCCACGTTCCGGCGCGCGCTCGAGCGGCCCGAACCGCGCGTCGCGCTCGGCCTCGCGCTCGCGGGCGTCGCGCACGCGGCGCTCGACCTGTCGGACGGCTTGGCCGGCGATCTCCAGCACATCCTGACGCGCTCGAACGTACGCGCCGAGATCGACGCCGACGCGGTGCCGCGCTCGGCCGCGCTCGCGACGCTGCCGGCCGACGTGCAGCGCCGCTGCACGCTGGCGGGCGGCGACGACTACGAACTGTGCTTCACCGCGCCGGTGGCAGCCCGCGCGGCGGTCGAAGCGGCGGGCGCCACGGCCGGCGTGCCGGTCACGCGAATCGGTACAATACGCGCGTTGTCCGCGCCGTCGGCGCACCCCGCCATCGCGTGGCGCGACGCCGCCGGCGCGCCCCTCGCTCTCACGTTGCACGGCTTCGACCACTTCCATGCAGACTGATCCGACGCCCGCGCCCGCCGCGGCCGAGCCCGGCGCCGCGCCACCCGCGCCGACCCGCGTGACGGCCCGCTTCATGCTGTCGCACCCCGCGCATCTCGTGTCGCTCGGCTTCGGCAGCGGCCTCGCGCCGATCATGCCCGGCACGTTCGGCTCGCTGTTCGGCTGGCTCACGTTCGTCGTGCTCAACCGCTACCTGACGGTGCCCGAATGGTGGGCGCTGATCGCCGTCGGCTTCGTGGCCGGCGCGTGGGTCACCGGTTTCACCGCGAGAAAGGCCGGCGTGGCCGATCCGGGCGCCGTCGTCTGGGACGAGATCGTCGCGATCTGGCTCGTGATGCTGTTCGTCACGCCCGCGACCTTCGTCGGTCAGCTGTGGGCGTTCGTCGCGTTCCGCTTCTTCGACATGCTCAAGCCGCCGCCGATCCGCTACTTCGACCGCCGCCTGAAAGGCGGGCTCGGCATCATGGTCGACGACCTGGTCGCCGCGTTCATGACGCTGCTCGTGATCGCGCTGTGGCGCTCCGTCGGCGGCTGACCGATTTCCCGACTCCCGTTTCCCGACGCGCATGCCAACCGATTCCGTCGTCCATCAGCTTGCGATCCGCGCAGGCAACAAGCTGCGTGATGAGCACCTCACGCTCGCCACCGCCGAATCCTGCACCGGCGGGATGATCGCCACGGCGATCACCGACATTTCCGGCAGCAGCCAGTGGTTCGAGCGCGGCTTCGTCACCTATTCGAACCAGGCCAAGATCGAGATGATCGGCGTGCCCGCCGACCTGATCGACAAGCACGGCGCGGTCAGCGAGCCCGTCGCGCGCGCGATGGCCGAAGGCGCGCTGCGCAACAGCCGCGCGCAGGTCGCGCTGTCCGTCACCGGCATCGCGGGCCCGGCCGGCGGCAGCGAGAAGAAGCCGGTCGGCACCGTGTCGTTCGGCTGGAGCAACCGGCTGCATACCGATGTCGAGACGCTCGTGTTCAAGGGCGATCGCGAACAGATCCGCACGCAGGCAGCCGCGCATGCACTGCGCGGGCTGCTGAAGCTGCTCGACGAGCGCGAAGGCTGACCGGCCCGGGCGCGTGCCGCGCCCCTGTTCGGTTATTGAATCGCGTCGGGCTTCACGACGATCCAGTTCTTGTCCGCCGTCACCGGCAGGCCGAGCGACTTCTGCTTCGCGGCCGATTCGTCCGACCACGCGCGGATCTGCACCATCTGCTTGTCCTTCTTGTTGACCCACACGCGCACGCCGCCGCGCGCGACGTCGGTCGCGTTCAGCAGCATGTAGCCGTCGGACGTCGGCGTGTCGCCCGCGACGAGCACCGGCTTCTTCCACTGGTCGATCCAGCCGACGATCGAACCGAGCTTGCCTTCGTACCACGTCATCGGGTTCATCAGGAACGGCGTGATCACCAGCGCGCGGTTCGCGGCCTCGTCGTACTTGCCGGCCTTGATCTGCAGCCGCGACGTCGTCAGCGCGCCGGTCGCCGGATTGCGCAGCAGCGTCGTCACGCCGATCACGTTCTGCGGCTTCACGTTGTAGCCGTACTTCGGGTCGGCCAGCACGAGCCGCGCGAGCTCCTCGTGCGCGGCCGTCATCACGTAGACCTCGATGCCGTTCTCGCGCAGCGCGTTGTACAGCTCCTGCATCCCGCGGAAGAAGCGCGGCGGATTGACCGTGCCGTCGACCACCTTGTCACCCTGCCAGTAGCGGATCGGGATCGGCTTGCCGTCGGCGAGCATCGCGTCGACGTGGCGCTTCAGGTCGGCGAGCGACTGGCCGGCGAACGCCTGCGCGATCCACGGATAGCAGACCAGATCGTCGATCTCGCACAGCCGGTAGTAGTAGCTCGTCAGCGACTCCTTGTAGTCGGCGGAATCCTTGAACGGGATCAGCTTCAGCGACGGGTCGAGCGCGTCGCGCGTCAGCACGCCGCGATTTTCGAGGTACGGCAGCAGCGATTCCTCGAGGTCGTAGCGGTAGGTCGTGTTGTCGGCGTCGAACACCGCGTAGTCGCCGCGGTTCGCGTGCGCGGCGATCATCGCGTTCAGCGCCTTCGCGCTGTCGGCCGGCCAGTGCGACAGATCCGCCGCATGGGCGAACGTCATGCACAGCGACGCGGCGAACGCGCTCAGAAGACGGCGGGACAGCTTGGGCATGGCGTCGCTCCCTTTCTTGACGTTTTCGTGACGGATCGATGACAAGCCGCAGCATCGCGCGATTGGTGCGCGGGGATGCGGTGCGGAAGCGACGGGAAGTTGTCCGCGTGCGCCAGCGCGCGCCGGGCCGGCAGAGGAGCGGAAAAACGGGAGGGAAGCGGCGGGCTCGCGCGCGGGAGCACGCCGGCGCCGGCTGCCCGGGCGGGCGCTGGCGCCGGCCCGGACCACCGGTGCGGCCGATCAGCGATGCGCGTTGATCGTGTCGCGCGTCTTCTGCGCGGCGAGCGCCGCGGCTTCGGCGAAATCCTCGCCCTTGCTCGCGTACAGGATCGCGCGCGACGAGTTGATCATCATCCCGGTGCCGTCCGCCGTGCGGCCTGCGTTGACGGTCGCCTGCACGTCGCCGCCCTGCGCGCCGATGCCGGGAATCAGGAGCGGCATGTCGCCGACGATCCCGCGCACGATCTCGATCTCCTTCGGGAACGTCGCGCCGACCACGAGGCCGAGCTGGCCGTTCTTCGCGTTCCATTTGTTCGCCGCGAGGTCGGCGACCACCTGGTACAGCGGCCGGCCGTTCGTGTCGAGGAACTGCAGGTCCGAGCCGCCCGGGTTCGACGTGCGGCACAGCACGATCACGCCCTTGCCTTCATGCTCGAAGTACGGCTCGACCGAGTCGTAGCCCATGTACGGATTCACGGTGACGGCGTCCGCGCGATAGCGCTCGAACGCCTCGCGTGCATACTGCTCGGCCGTGCTGCCGATGTCGCCGCGCTTCGCGTCGAGGATCACGGGCAGGCCCGGATGCTGCAGATGGATGTGCGCGATCAGACGTTCGAGCTGGTCTTCCGCGCGATGCGCGGCGAAGTAGGCGATCTGCGGCTTGAACGCGCTCGCGTACGGCGCGGTCGCATCGACGATCTGCCGGCAGAATTCGAAGATCGCGTCGGGCTGGCCGTCGAACTGCACGGGAAAGCGCGACGGCTCGGGGTCGAGGCCGACGCACAGCAGCGAATTCGTGCGTTGCCACGCGGCGCGCAGCGATTCGATGAAAGTAAGCGGGGAAGACATGGCGGGTACTCGCGGCAAACCGTTGGTAGACCGCGTATTTTACCCGCGTCGCCGGCGCCCCTCGTGTGTCGCGGCATTGCTGCGCGCATCGGCGCGCTCGACGGTGAACGCGAAACGCCGCGTGAGCCGCTCGCCGGGCGCGAGCAGCGTCATCCCGTGCGCGGCCGCGCCGCCCGGCAGGTTCACCGCATTGATCGGATGATCGACCGGCTCGAAGCAGAAGAAATCCTCGCCCGGCGGCGTGTAGAGCACGTATGCGTCGGCGTCGGCCGCGACGGTCAGCGACAGCCGCCGGCGCGGCCAGCTCACCGTCGCGTGGCCGCCCCAGCCGGTGAACGCGTGATTGACGAGCGTGGCCGGCAGCGGATACGCGACGCCGAACTGCCAGGCCGGCGGCACGCTGACGTGCCGCACCGGCAGGAAATCGGCGCCCGACAGCCACAGGCCGCCCGCCGCCGCGGCCAGCTCGGTCGCCGCATCGCGCACCAGGAACGGATGCACGCCGAGCCCGAACGGCAGCCGCGCGCGTCCCGCGTTCTCGATCGTCAGCGCGATCGACAGCGTCGCGTCGTCGAGCTCGAACGACTGGATCGCGCGGAATGCATACGGCGCGCCGGCCGTCCGGTCGAGCGACAGTTGCAGCGACGTGTCGGTCGCATCGTCGACCTGCCACGGCGCGAGCCAGCCGTCGCCGTGGATCGGCAGCGGCTCGTCGCGACGGTTGCGCGGCACCGCGACCTTGCGCCCGTCGCATTCGAAGCGCCCGTCGCCGATCCGGTTCGAATACGGCAGCAGCGGATAGCATGCGAGCTCGTTCGGGTCGGTCGCCGTCTCCGGGTGCTCGCAACGGCGGAACACCGGCACCAGCGCGCCGTTCTCGCCGCGCCAGTCGAAGCGCGCGATGCCGCCGCCGAGGTGCGGCAGCACGTCGAGCCGCAGCGACGCGTTCGACAGCGTGACGGCCGCCGCATGCGCGGCGCCGACGCCCTGCGCGAACACGGCCGTCTGCGGGCCGGGGCTGACCGGCTGGGCGGCGGCGGCCAGGCGCGCGCGGCGCGACTGGCTGGTGGACGACGATGCGCGCGAGGACGTGGCGGTCATGGTGAGCTCCTTTCCTTCGTCGAAGAAACGATGCAGGTCGGTGCGAACGGTCAGGCCCAGCCGCCGTCGACGATCACGTCCTGCGCGGTGATCATCCGGCTGTCGTCGGCCGCGAGAAACAGCGCCATCCGGGCGAGGTCGGCCGGCAATAGTTCGGCGTCGATGCACTGGCCGGCCTTGATCGCCGCGCGGCCGGCGTCGTCGAGCCACAGCCGGCGCTGCTTGTCGGTCATCACCCAGCCCGGCACCAGCGAATTCACGCGGATGCCGAACGGGCCGAGATCGCGCGCGAGGCCGCGCGTCAGGCCCTGCACGGCCGCCTTCGCCATCACGTAGACGGGATAGCCGCCGTTCTTCAGCATCCAGCTGATCGAGCCGAGATTGATGATCGCGCCGCCGCCCTGCCGCTTCATGTCGTCGATCACCGCCTGCGCGGCGAAGAACTGGTGACGCAGGTTCACCGCGATGCCCGCGTCGAACGACGCGGGCGTCACGTCGCCGATCGCGTGGCGCGTGTCGTTCGCCGCGTTGTTCACGAGCACCGCGATCGCGCCGATGCGCGCGCGGATCGCGTCGATCGCCCCGCGCAGCGCATCGATGTCGGTCAGGTCGCACGGCAGGAACAGCGGCGCATGGCGCACGTGCGCGAGGCGTTCGGCCAGCGCGGCGCCGGCCGCCGCGTCGAGGTCGACGAACGCGACGCGCGCGCCCTGTTCGGCGAAGTGCTCGACGAACGACGCGCCGATGCCGGTCGCGCCGCCCGTGATCAGCACCGCGCGATCCTCGAGGCTCGGGTAGCGCGCGAAGCGCGCGTCGCTCGCGGCGTGCGAGTCCGGCGCGGAAGTATCGATGGTCATGCGGGTCGTCTCCGTGGAAACAGGTCGGTCAGTCGCGTACGCCGCGGTTCTTCAGCTGGTCGAGCAGCACGGCCGCGAGCAGGATCGCGCCACGCACGAGGTACTGGTAGAACGCGTCGATGTTCAGCAGGTTCATCACGTTCTCGACGGTGCCCATGATCAGCACGCCGATCACGACGCCCGAGATCGTCGCGCGGCCGCCCATCAGCGACACGCCGCCGAGCACGCACGCGGAGATCACGTTCAGCTCGAAGCCCTGCGCGGCGTTCGGCTGGCCCGACGTGATGCGCGACGCGAGAATCACGCCCGCGAGGGCTGTGACCGCGCCCTGGATCAGGAAGATGTACACGCGCGTGCGTTCGACGTTGATCCCCGCGAGCCGCGACGCTTCCGGATTGCCGCCGATCGCGAGCGTGTTGCGGCCGTACACGGTCTGGTTCAGCAGCACGCCGAAGCCGATGAAGCACAGCAGCGTGACCCAGATCGGCAGCGACACGCCGAACATCGACATCCCGCCGAGCGCGATGAAGGTATCCGACGACACGCCGACCGCCTGCCCCTTCGACACGATGAAGCCGAGCCCGCGCACGATCTCCATCGTCGCGAGCGTCGTGATCAGCGCGTTGATGCGCAGGTACGCGATCACCGCGCCGTTCACGAAGCCGATCGCGGCGCCGGCCGCGACCGCCGCGACGATCGCGACGAACGTGTTGTCGGTCGCGTTCAGCACCATCGCGCACAGCACGCCCGAGAACGCGACGGTCGAGCCGATCGACAGGTCGAAGTCGCGCGACGCGAGACAGAACATCATCGTGCACGCGACCATGCCGATCTGCGAGATCGACAGCGCGAGGCCGAGCATGTTGTCGATCGAGAAGAAGTGATCGACGGTCAGCGACATCGTGATGAACATCACCGCGAAGATCGCGATCAGGCTGTATTCGGTCAGATGCTGCCACCACTTCTGGCGGTCGCTCTGCTGCGGAACCAGCGCGTCGGCCGACGGCTTCACGGCGGCGCTGGCCAGGTTTTCGTTGACTTGCATGATGTGTCTCCTGCTCCTGCATCGCGCGGCCCGCGCCGCGCGTGTTCGATTCGAATGTCGTATGCCGCGTCAGGCCGCCTCGGCCGCGCTGGTCTGCGGCAGCGCGAGGTTCAGCACCGCGTGCTCGTTCGCCTGCGCGCGCGGCAGCTCGCCGGCGATCCGGCCTTCGCGCATCACGACGATGCGGTCGGACACGCCGAGCACTTCCGGCAGTTCCGACGACACCATCACGATCGCGCAGCCGCGCTCCGCGAGCCGGTAGATCACGTCGTAGATCTCGTGCTTCGCGCCGACGTCGATGCCGCGCGTCGGCTCGTCGAGGATCACGACCTTCAGGTCGGGCTCCGCGAGCCAGCGCGACAGGATCGCCTTCTGCTGGTTGCCGCCCGACAGGAAGCGGATCTTCTGGCGCCGGTTCGGCGTCTTGATCTTCAGCCGCTGGATGAAGCGGTCGGCCGTTTCGCTCTCGGCCTTGCCGTTGATGAACAGACCCGCGCGCAGCGAATGGCGGCGGCAGCTGATGTTGATGTTCTCCGCGACCGACGCGATCGCGATGATCCCTTCTTCCTTGCGGTCCTCGGGGCACAGCACGATGCCGTGGCGGATCGCGTCGCCCGTGCGCTTCACGTCGATGCGCGCGCCGTCGAGCGTCAGCACGCCCGCGCGCCGGCGGTCCGCGCCGTACACGAGCCGCATCAGCTCGCTGCGACCCGCGCCGACGAGCCCGAAGAAGCCGACGATCTCGCCCGCGCGCACCGAGAAGCTCGCCGGTTCGCGCAATGCCGGCCCGTCGATGCCTTCGGCGGAAAACCGCACGTCGCCGAGCGCGCGCGGCGCGTAATGGTAGATGTCCGCGATCTCGCGCCCGACCATCTCGGCGACGAGCCGCTCGCGCGGCACTTCGGCCAGCGCTTCGTGCGACGCGATCTTGCGGCCGTCGCGAAAGATCGTGCACGCATCGCACAGCCGGTAGATCTCGTCCATCCGGTGCGAGATGTAGATCAGCGCGCGGCCCTGCGCACGCAGGTCGTCGACCAGCTTGAACAGCACTTCCGTCTCGCGATGCGACAGCGAGCTCGTCGGTTCGTCGAGCGCGATCACGCGCGCGTTGCGCATCAGCGCCTTGCAGATCTCGACCATCTGCCGCTGCGCGATCGACAGCCGCCCGAGCCGCGCATCGGGATCGAGATCGACGCCCATCTCGGCGAGCCGCTCGCGCACGTAACGCTTCGCCTCGCGTTTCCTCACCCAGCCGAACGCGTTCGGCAGGCGGCCGAGCAGCAGGTTTTCCGCGACCGTTAGGTCGGGCACGTACTGCAATTCCTGGTGAATCACCGCGATGCCGGCCGCGATCGACGCGGCCGCATTCGCGAACTGCACGGGCTGGCCGTCGACCAGCACGCTGCCCGCATCGGGCTGATATTCGCCGCCGAGAATCTTCAGCAGCGTCGACTTGCCCGCGCCGTTCTCGCCCATCAGGCCATGCACCTCGCCCGCATGCACGTCGAACGAAATGCCATCGAGTGCGCGCACGCCAGGAAACACCTTGCCGATATTGTCAAAACGCAGTGCCGCTGACACGTCGTCTCTCCACTTCAGAATCGATCGACCGCCGGCCGCCGCATCGCCGCGGCAGCCGGCGGGCCGCTTACTTCGACGCGAGCCCCATCTCCTCGCGCACCTTCGCCACGTTGTCGCGCGTCGCGAGCATGCCCGTCGTCAGCGTCAGCGGCGGCGGTGCCTTGCCCTGCGTGATCCACGCGTACATCAGGTCCGAGGTTTCCTCGCCGTGGCGCTTCGGGCTGATGATCACGGTGCCGTAGAAGCCGGTCGGCTGCGGCTTCTTGAACTCGTTCAATGCCGAATCGGAACCGCCGATGCCGATGCCGATCATGTTGTCGGCCTTGAAGCCGCGCCCTTCGGCCGCGCGCACCGCGCCGAGCACGGCCTCGTCGTTCAGGCCGTACGCGACCCAGTGCTTGAACTGCGGGTTCTTGGTGAGTGCGATGTTCGCCGCGTTGAACGCGTTCTCGGTGTCGGTCTTCGCCTGCGGTGCCGCGATCACGTTCGCCTTCGGGAAGCCGGCGGCGACCAGCGCGTCGGTCGCGCCGCTCGTGCGGTCGTGCGCGGTCGGCAACTGCTCGTAGGTGATGTCGATCGCGCCGACGTCCTTCATGTCCCAGCCGCGCTTCTTGATCTCGGCCGCGATGCCGTCGCCGACCTGCTTGCCGATGTTGTACGCGGAAATCCCCATGTGCGGCACCGACTCGATCGGCTTGCCCGCGCCGTCGACGAGGCGGTCGTCGACCGTCATCATCTTCAGGTTGTGCGACTTCGCCTTCGCGACGATGCCCGGCCCGAGCTTCACGTCGGGCGTGCAGATGATGAAGCCCTGCGCCTTCTGCGCGGACAGGTTGTCGATCGCGCTCATCACCTTCTCGCCGGACGGCGCGCCGATCTTCACGAGCGTGAAGCCCTTCTGCTTCGCGGCGATCTCGGCGAATTTCCATTCGTCCTGGAACCACGGCTCCTCAGGCTGCTTCACCAGGAAGCCGATCTTGACCGGGTCGGCCGCGTGCGCGACCGGGCTGCCCATCACCACCGCGGCCGCAGCGGCCAGCGTTACGAACGTTCTGCGTTTCATCTCCAGTGTCTCCTTGTTTTCATCGAACAGGATGCAGCCGCTTGTTGGTTTCGACGCAGCGTGCGCGCGGCCGTCGCACGTGCGGTCTTTCGAATCGTTACGTCAGTTGCGTCAGTCGTGATACAGCGCCGCGCGCCCGCCGTCGACGGTGATGCACGCGGCGTTGATGAACGGCGCCTCGTCGGACGCCAGGAACACGGCCGTCATCGCGACCTCCTCCGGGCGGCCGATCCGCTTCATCGGCTGCAGCGCGAGCGTCTCCGCGCGCGCGGCGGCCGGATCGGGCTGCGCGTCCCACCAGTCGCGCGTCAGTTGCGTCTCGATGTAGCCCGGCGCGATCGCGTTCACGCGCACGTTGCGCGCCGCGTATTCGATGCCGAGCGCACGCGTCAGGCCGAGCACGCCGTGTTTCGCGACCGGATACGGGAAGCAGCCCGGGATGATCCTGAACGCATGCGTCGATGCGATGTTCACGATGCTGCCGCGACCGCGCTCGACCATGCCCTCCAGCGCCGCGCGGCAGCCGTGCCACACGCCGTCGAGATCGACCGCGAAGCAGCGCCGCCAGTCGTCGTCGGTCATCGTCAACGGATCGGCGAACACGTTGATGCCCGCGTTGTTCACGAGCACGTCGAGCGGGCCGAATGCCGCTTCGGCCTGCGCGAGCGCCTCGCGCACCGCCTGCTGCCGCGCGACGTCCGCCTGCAGCGGCAGCACGCGCGCGCCGTCGCATGCGTGCGCGATCGCGGTGGCCGTGTGCTGCGCCTGCGGGAAGTCGAGATCGACGAGCGCGACGGCCGCGCCTTCGCGCACGAACGCGCGCGCGATCGCGGCGCCGATGCCGCGGCCCGCGCCCGTCACCATCGCGACCTTGCCCGCGAGGCGGCCCATCATGCGGCTCCGCCGCGCGCCGCGCGCAAGCCGACCTGGAACGCGCGCGCGTTCGCCGCGGTCGCGTCGGCCGACTGGCCCGGGCGATACAGCGCCGAGCCAAGCCCGAAGCCGTTCGCGCCGGCGTCGAGGAACGGCCGCATGTTGTCCGGCGCGATCCCGCCGACCGGAATCAGCGGCACCGCGCGGTCGATCACCGCGCGCCAGGCCTTCACGACGCTCACGCCGAGCTGTTCGGCCGGGAACATCTTCAGCACGTCGGCGCCGTTCGTCAGCGCCGCGAACGCTTCGGTCGGCGTCGCGACGCCCGGCGCGCTCGCCAGCCCGCGCTCGCGCGCGCGGCGGATCACGGCTGCGTCGCTGTGCGGCATCACGATCAGCGCGCCGCCCGCATCCTGCACGCGGTCCACGTACTCGGCGCGCAGCACGGTGCCCGCGCCAACGATCATGTCGTCGGGCAACGCGCGGCGCAGCTCCGCGATGCTGTCGAACGGCTCCGGCGAGTTCAGCGGCACCTCGACGATCCGGAAGCCGGCTTCGTAGAGCGCGCGGCCGTGGTCGGCCGCTTCGGCGGGCGTGATGCCGCGCATGATCGCGATCAGCGGACACGCATCGAACGCGCGCATCAGCGCGGCGTGGGGCGTGTATGGCGCGGGCAGTGTCAGGTCGGACGACATCGAAAGTTCCTCTGCAAGCAGTTCATTGATCCGCGCAGACGGGCTCGCCGTCCGCGCGCACGAGCCCGGCACGCGACGCGATCCGCCACAGGCCCAGCTCGGTCGCATGCGCGGCCACGCGCGCATGCGCATGGCCGAATACCTGGAGCGCATCGACGTAACGCGAACACAAGCCGTCGTCGCCGATCAGCAGCAGCGGCTGATCGGCGAGCGCGATGCCGCGCTCCGCGAGCATCGCGTCGAGCGCATTGAGCTCATGACCGATCAGCAGGCCCGACAGGTAGTCGCCCTGCGCATCGGGCGCGAGCCGGTCGGTCAGCCCCAGCGTGCGCGTGCTGAAAATCGTCGCGAGCAGCCCCGTGTGCTGCGCGCCGCGTGCGACCGATACGCCGCGCACGAACGCGTCGCGGTCGGGCGACGCACCCGGGCGCATCGTGCGGCCGAGGATCGTGTGATCGCGCAGCACCGCGAACAGCTCGCCGGTCATGAAGGTCTGGAAGCGTTCGATCAGCCCGTCCTTCACCCACGCCCATTTCGCATGCGTGCCCGGCAAGCCGATCAGTACCCCTGAACGATCGGCGCCAAGCGTGGGATCGCTCGCGAGCGCGCCGACGATCTGCGTTTCTTCGCCGCGCATCACGTCGGGCAATTCGCCCGTCGCGATCACGCCCGGCACGATCGAGACCGTCGCGCCGCGCGACGTCGTCACGGTGATGAGCCCCGCGACGAGCGCGTCGGCGCCGGCCGGCACCGCGACGTACGGCGCTTCGCGCCAGCCCTGCGCGCTGCCGACCATCCCGGCGGCGAGCACCGGCAGGCCGGGCGTACGGTCGAGCCAGTCGCCGCACGCTTCCTCGAACACCGCGTCGAACGCGCGCGCGCCGCCGCCCGGCACGTGCATCACGCCGGCCGCCCGGCTGCGCGTGTCGATCGGCACGCCGTGCGCGTCGTACAGATACGCGCGCAGCGACGTGGTGCCCCAGTCGAGCGCGATCAGCGACGGGGAAGCGGAACTGGCATCCGGAGCGGGCCGGGTCGAAGTCGTCATCGTTTGATCCTGCGGGTACCCTGCGGCGGGCTCCAGCCCAGTTCCGCGGAAATGGCTCGCGCTTCGCGCTGCACGAGCGGAATCAGTTCGTCCATGCGGTCGTGCGGCATGTACGGAATCGTGCTCGCGACCGACACCGCCGCGACGATCGCGCCCGACGCGTCGCGGATCGGCGCGGCCACGCAGCGGATCGACGCCTCGTTTTCCTCGAGATCGAACGTATAGCCGCCGGCCGCGTAATGGGCCATGCGCTGCAGGAACGCGCTCGTCTCGGGCCGGTTGTCGGGCTTGAAGTTGACGCCGGCCAGCGCGCGCCGCGCGGCCTCGAACAGCGAGCGCCACAGGTCCGGATCGAGGTCGAGCATCATCGCCTTGCCGATACCCGTCGACGCGAGCGGCATCCGGTGGCCGACGCGCGAGCGCATCTCGAGGCCGCGCGTGCCGGGAATCTTGTCGATGTACAACACGTCGTCGCCGTCGCGCACGCCGAGATGGATCGTGTCGAGCGTCGCTTCCGCGAGCGCCTCGAGATGCGGCCGCGCCACCGCGGTGAGCGGCATCTGCTCGAGCGCGATCGTACCGAGCTCGATCAGCTTCGGGCCGAGCAGGTAGCCGCCCTGCACCTGGCGCAGATAGCGCGCCTGCACGAGGCTGCTGACGAGCCGGTGCGTCGTGCTGCGCGTCGTGCCGAGCGCGGCGCCGATCGCGCGCATGTCGCGCGCGCCGTTGGCGATCGCCTCGAGGATCGCGAGGCCGCGCAGCAGCGTCTGCGTGCCGGCCTGCTGCGCGGCGAGGTCGAGCGGCGTGCTGGTCGCGCCGATGCTGTCGGTCAGCGACGCATCGTCCGGCATCGCGCGCCGGGCGTCGAGGGCAAGGGAGTCTGGCATCTTGGTCATGGGGCGGGGCTTCTTCAACGGAATCGGTGAAGCCGCCCGCGCGGCGCCGGAACTGCGTCCGATGCGGCGGCGTGGCGGCGGTCGATGCACCGAGTAAAGCGCCCGGCGAACTTCATGGAAGGTGTCTCCGTGTGCGACGGGCGCCGCGCGATGCGTGGGTCCGAAGCTGTCGATGTGCTTCGGATTGTAGGAGCGCACGCATTCGTCTCCAATATTTGAATGCGTTGCCCAGATAATGAGAATTCCGACTAAATCCACGGTGAGCCCGGTATCCCGGCCGCGCCATGCGCACGGGGGCGGAACCCGCCGTTCCGCAGGTTCCGCCCCCGTTTGTTCTCCGCGTGCCGCGCTTACTGCTGGCTCGTGCTGCTGCGCGCTTGCATGTAGCGCTGTACGTCCGCGAACGACACGCGGCCGCTACCGGCGGCATCCATCTGCCGGAAATGGTTCGCGACATAGCCGAGGCCGGCCGCGCGCGCCTGCGCCTCGGTGATCGACCCCGTGTTCTGCGTGTCGGCCGCGCTGAACTGCCGCGCGAGCTTGCGCACCACCTGCGCGTGCAGCGCGGCGCCGGTCGTCTGCGTGCCGGCGGTCGCATGGCGCGCGGCCGGCGGCACGTACGGGTCGCCGAGCTGCGCCTGGCGCGCGCGCGCCGGTGCGGCGGCGTCGCTCGCCTGCGCGAACGCGGAGAGGGATGTTGCGGCGCCGGCGCATGCGAGCGCCGCGGCAACGACGATGAAACGATTCTTCATGTCAGGCTCCAGTCTGGAATGAGGTCGTCGACGGCCGGCGAGCAGCGCCCACCCGGGGCGCCTGTCGCCGGCCTCACGCATCGCATCAGTGCGCGGCCGCGCCGTAGAAGGTCACGAGATCGGCTTTCTCCTGCGGACGCGACGTATCGTCGAGATAGACCATGTGCCCGCCCTGATAGTCCTTGATCGTCAGGTTCGGTTGCGTGCCGAGCCGCGCGAGGTCGAGCTCGGTCTGGTAGAACGGCGTCGCGATGTCGTGATACCCGTTCAGCGACAGCACCTTCAACTGCGGATTCAGCGTCAGCGCCGCGGCCAGATCGGGAATCGTGTCGGGCATCGCGAGGCCGTCGTGCGTCCAGTCCCACGTGTTGATCGCATTGCTGCTCACCGAGTAGGCCGACTGCGCGGTGTACTTCAGCTCGTTCGGCAGGTAGCTGCCGATCGTGTCGGTGAACGGCTTCGTGATGAACAAGCTGGACGGATCGCCGTCGGCCGCGAGCGGGCTCGACACGGGCACGTTCACGCGTGCGTCGTAGCGGCCGATCAGCGTGCCCGGAATCAGCGACAGCTGGAAGCTGTTGTCGAAGAAGGTCGGGACCACGTTGAAGTCGGCACTCCACAACGCCTGCTTCACGCCGGTCGAATTCGCCATCGTCGTGACGAGATTCGGCGGCGGCGGCGTGTGGCTCGCGAGGTACGCGTTCACGGCCGGCGCGTAGCTGCCGGCCGTCAGCAGGCGCATCTGGTCCGCATACTGCGGCAGGTTCGACGGGTTCGGATTGTCGAGCTGGTAGTACGCGCCGACCGTGCCGTACGACGGCACGAAGCCCGCGCAGCTCACCGGGCTCGCGCCCCTGTTCGAGTTGCCGACATAGTCGCTCGCCATGTCGCAGTTCGTGTTGTAGTTCAGGATCGACGACTGCAGCACGATGCCGTCGAGCTTCACGCCGGCCGTCTCGAGCTGGTTCGCGAGCACGTCGGTGCGCGGCGTGCCGTACGACTCGCCGAACAGGTACTTCGGCGAAGCGCTGCGCTGGTTCACGCTCAGGTAGCGCGTCACGAAATCGCGGAACGCGCCGGCGTCCTGGTCGACACCCCAGAACGTCTGGTTCGTGTTCGGTGCGACCGCTTCCGAGAAGCCGGTGCCGATCGCATCGACGAACACGAGGTCGGTCGTGTCGAGCAGGGTTTCCTGGTTGTCGACGAACGGGAACGTCGACGTGTTCGCGTTCGGGTCGCCGGTCTGGATCCGGCGCGGGCCGAACGAGCCAAGATGCAGCCACACCGACGCCGAGCCGGGGCCGCCGTTGTACAGGAACGTGACGGGCCGCTTCGCCGCGGGCTGGTTGTCGGCCGTGTAGGCGACGTAGAAGAACGATGCTTCGGGCGCGCCCGTCTGCGGATTGCGGGCGACGAGGTGGCCGGCGGTGGCCGTGTACCGGATCGTCTTGCCGTTCAGCGTGATCTGATGGTGCGTGACGGCGGCCTTCTCGACCGCGGCGGACGCGTCGAGCGACGCGTTCGCACTCGACGAATAACTGTTCGGATCGTTGTACGCGCGGTCGACCTGACCGGCGGGATCGGCTGAATTCGCGACGCTCGCGGCAGACGACGACGTCACGTCGTCGTTGCAGGCCGTCAGAATCAGCGAAGAACACATCACCCCCAACAACAGCTTCGCTTTGCTCGCTGGCATCGTTGCGTTCCTTCTCTCGGATGTTTTTTGTGTCGAGCGGCCAGATAAGCCACCCCCCGCCTCGATTGCGGCCGATAAGCCGAGGCGCTGGCCAATATACGCGAGCCCGTCAGCTTTGAAAAATTTTGAAATATTTGGCGCGCAAGCGGTGCAGCGCACACCTTTCAGGAATGCTTCGATTCGCGAAACGTTGCATTTCACGGCGCTTTCAGCGACTTTCGCGTTTACCCGCGGCGGCTAAAAAAGCACGGATTTCGTGCGATGTCGGTCAACAAAATCGCGCACTTATCGGTATTGCTCAGTAAAGCGAAATAGACGGATTCGTCTAAAGGATGTGGCCCGAAATGGCGGCGACACGGATGCGCTGCAGCGCACCAATCGCGCGTCGACGACGGAATGGACAACGCAGCAGCGCGGGCGCGCCGCTCACTCCGATTGCGGCAGTTCGGCCGCGCCCATCCGGCGCGCGATGACCGCCGCGCGCTGCGCCTGATAGGCCGAGCCGCGATGCGCATCGAACCAGCGCGGCTTCGGCAGCATCACCGCGAGACGCGCGGACTGCCACGCGCCGAGCCGGCTCGCGGGAATCTTGTAGTAATAGCGCGCTGCCGCTTCGGCGCCGTACACGCCGCGCCCCCATTCGACCGAATTCAGGTAGATCTCGAAGATGCGCTCCTTGTCGAGCACCGTTTCGAGCATCCACGTGATGATCAGCTCCTGGCCCTTGCGGATGTAGCTCTTCTCGCGCGACAGGAACAGGTTGCGTGCGAGCTGCTGCGTGATCGTCGAGCCGCCCGCGACGATCCTGCCGCGCGCCTTGTTCTTCTCCCACGCCTGCAGGATCGCGTCGACGTCGTAGCCGTTGTTGGTCGCGAAGGTCGAATCTTCGGACGCGATCAGCGCCCGCTTCAGGTTGCGCGAGATCTGGTCGTACGGCACCCATTGGTGCCGGATCTGCGCGGGCGGCGTGTCGCGCGACAGCCACCACGCGTCGGTGCGCATGAAGGCGGTCGAGCCCGGATTCACGAACGACCACAGCGCGATCTGCGCGAGATAGAACAATTGCGTCGCGAGCCACGCGCCCGCGAACACCGATCCCGCGTAGACGGCCCAGCGAGCGAGGCTCACCGTCCGCGTGCGCTGCGTGCCGCTCACCGCCACCACGTGCCGCGCTCCGTTCAGCTCGCCGCGAGCGCCTGGCGCAGCGCGGCCAGCACCGGCGCGCCGTCCGGCCGCACGCCGCGCCAGATGAAGAACGATTCGGCCGCCTGCTCGACCAGCATCCCGAGGCCGTCGGCCGTGCGCGCACCGAGCGACGCCGCGTGCTGCATGAACACGGTCGGCTGCGCGCCGTACATCATGTCGTACGCGAGCGTGCCGGCACCGAACGCCGCGGGGTCGCATTCCGGCAGCGCGGCGTCGAGGCTGCCGGCCGTCGCATTGATCACCACGTCGTACGGCTCGGCCCGCACGACGCCGGGGCCACCGCCCGCGAGCGTGCAGCCCGCGTCGTGCGCGGCCTGCATGAACTGGCCGACGAGCGCTTCGGCCTTGCTCGCGGTGCGGTTCACGATTCCGATCGACAGCGGCGCGCGATCGAGCAGCGGCAGCACGACGCCGCGCGCGGCGCCGCCCGCGCCAAGCAGCAGGATGCGCGCGCCGGCGAGCGACACGCCGAGATTCGCCTCGATGTCGCGCACGAGGCCGACGCCGTCGGTGTTGTCGCCGTGGAGGCGGCCGTCGGCGTCGACGCGCAGCGTGTTCACCGCGCCTGCCGCCGCCGCGCGCGCCGACAGCGTGTCGGCGAGCCCATGCGCGTCCAGCTTGAACGGCACCGTCACGTTCGCGCCGCGCCCGCCTTCGGCGACGAACGCGCGCACGGCTGCCTCGAACCCGTCGATCGGCGCGAGCCGGTGCGTGTATTCGATCGGCTCGCCGGTCTGCGCGGCGAATTGCGCGTGGATGAACGGCGACTTGCTGTGCGCCACCGGGTTGCCGAACACGACATAGCGGTCGGCGCCGCTCGTCGACGCAGCTGCGCTCATGATGCGCGCCCCTCTTCGCCGTCGTTGCCGCTCGCGGCTTCGCCGCCGTCGGCCGCCGCGCCGTCTGCCTCGGCCAGCGCTTCGGCCTCGGTTTCCGCCGACGCGTCTTCCGCGTCGACCAGCGTGTCGTCGCCGCCTTCGGCGTCGTCCTCTTCGTCGGCCGCGTCGCCGCTCGTCACGGTCGGCGCGTCGAGCACGTTCAAGAGGCGCACCGACGCCTCGATCGTCAGCTCGTCGAGCGACATCACGTCGAGCAGCACGCGCGTGCCGCGCGCATGCACGCCGAGCCCCGGCACGTGCAGCAGCAGCGGGATTTCCTCGAGGCGCACGAGATCGCCCTTCACGACGCTCGCGACCACCTGCTTCTTCTGTTCCTGCGCGAGCCAGCGCAGGCACCAGAAGTACTCCATCCGGCGCTGGTAGTCGGCGTAGGCCGTATACGTATCGTCGAAGCCCTGCACGACCGCGTAGAGATCGGCGTCCTTCGGCTTGAACGGCGCGGCGAGCTTCGCGGTGACGCCGTGCTGCACGCACGCGAGCAGTTGCCACTGGTTCACGAGGTCGACGTAGCGGCGCAGCGGCGACGTGCTCCACGCGTACTGCGCGACGCCGAGGCCTTCGTGCGGCGCGGCCGTCGTCTGCATCCGCGTGCGCTTCGGGCCCGGCGCGCCGAAGCCGCGCTGCGAGCGGTAGATGCCCGGCACCGTGTGGTCGTGCAGGAACGCGCCCCAGGTCGAGTTCGCGAGGATCGCGAGCTCCGACACGATCAGGTCCAGCGGCGAGCCGCGGCGGCGCGGCGTGATCGTCACGTGCTCGCCTTCGACGTAGAAGTTGTAGTCGGTGTTGCGCTGCACCTCGCGCTTCAGGCCGTAGCCCGCGCGCGCGACCTGGCGCTTCTCGAACAGCGCCTGCGCGAGCGGCCACAGCACGGCGATGTCGTCCTTGTGCGGGTAGTCGCCGGTGCCGGCCGCGAGCGTCTCTTCGTTGACGAGCTCGTCGAGCGTGTTGTGGCGCAGGTTGCTCTTCACGAACACGAGCTCGGCGCGCGTCTCGCTTGCGACGATGTCCTGCGTGTCGCGGTTGACGATGATGTACAGCGACAGCGCCGGGCGGTAATCGCCCTCTTTCAGCGTGAACACGTCGACGACGTCGTCCGGCAGCATCGTGATCTTGTCGCCCGGCATGTAGACGGTCGACAGGCGCGCGCGCGCGATCGCGTCGACCGCGTCGCCGCGCACGATGCCGAGCGCCGGCGCCGCGATGTGCACGCCGATCCGCACGCGGCCGTCGGCCAGGTGCTCGACCGAGAACGCGTCGTCGATTTCGGTGGTCGTGATGTCGTCGATCGAGAACGCCTCGACGTCCGCGCGCGGCAGATCGTCCGGCAGCGGGCCGACCGTGACGGGCGGAAAGCCCGTGCCGTGCGGGAAGAATTCCGCGAGAAAGCGCGCTTCGTGCAGCGCACGCGGCGACTCGATGCCACCGCAGTCGAGCATCAGCCGCGCCGGCGACACGCCGCGCGCGCCGGCCGCCGCTTCCATCGCCTTGTATTCGATCGAATTCTTGTCCGGCCGCGTGAGCAGCCCGAGCACCTTGCCCGCGAACGCTTCCGGCAGCTTGCCGGCCTTCAGCTCCTCTTCATACTGCGCCTGCACCAGCGCCTGCTGGCGCTTGCGCTCGAGCGACGCGAGCGCCATCTTGAGCTGCTCTTCCGGCGCGCGCTGGTACTGGCCGCGCCCCTTGCGACGGAAGTAGACGGGCGAGCCGTGCAGCCGCAGCACCAGCGCCGCGCGCTCGACCGGGCCGTACGTCGCGCCGAAGTACTCGGCGGCCAGCGCCGTGTACGCGAACTCGTCGGCCGGCGCGCATTCCCACAGGAAGTCCAGATCGATCTGCTGCGCGGCCGTGTCGGCCTCCTGCATCAGTTCGCCCGCGGCCGGCTTGTCAAATTCGATCAGCACGTCTTTCGCGCGCACCTTCGCACGCCGCCCGCCGGGCAACTCGACCTGAAATGCGTCGCCCTGGCGCGACAGCACGCTGCCCGCCTTGAAACTGCCCGATTCCTCGAAGAAAACGTTCACTCAGTACTCTCGTTCAGACTGCCGGGCGCCGCGTCGGCGGCGCCGCATGATGATGGGGATTCGATCGGCACGCGGCCGGTTAAGACGTCTTTCCGTCGCAAAACGCGAGAACGTCGTCGACATAGTCGGCAAATTCGCTGATCCCGTGATCGCTGCCGTCGATCACGCGGGTTTTCGCGCCCGGGTAATGGGCCAGCATCTCGCGGTAATCGAGCACTTCGTCGCCGGTCGCCGCGAACAAATAGTAGCGGTCGGCGCGCGTGATCGCCGGCACGCGCAGCGCGTCGAGTTCGTGCAGATGCCGGCGCTCGACGACGATCGTGCCGCCGCCGTGCCACAGCGGCTGTTCGCCCAGATGCTGCTCGAGATCGCGCTGCGGCACGATCGCCGGATTCAGCAGCACGGCCTTCCAGCCGTGCTTTTCGGCGAGCCATGTCGCGTAATAACCGCCGAGCGAGCTGCCGATCACGGTGACGTCGCGGGCACCCGCGACCTCGGCTTCCGCGACGGCGATCGCCTCGAGCGGCGACACCGACAGCGACGGGCACCGCCACTCGCCGGTGCGGCCGAGTTCGGCCATGCGCGCGGCGAGCAGCCGCGACTTCTGCGATTCCGGCGACGACCGGAAGCCGTGCAGATACAGGATCACGTGCGGCTCCCGAGCGCATCGAGCAGCTTCTGGTGCACGCCGCCGAAGCCGCCGTTGCTCATGACGAGCACGTGGTCGCCCGGACGCGCGGCCTCGACCACCGCCTTCACCAGCAGATGCAGATCGTCGAATGCGCGCGCGCGGTCGCCGAGCGGCGCAAGCGCTTCGGCGAGATTCCAGCCGAGCGCGTCGCGCCCGGTCGGCGCGCCGTAGCCGAACACGAGATCGGCATCGGCGAGGCTCGCCGGCAATTGCGACTTCATCACGCCGAGCTTCATCGTGTTCGAGCGCGGCTCGAGCACGGCGAGGATGCGGGCATTCTGGCGGCCGATGCGCGCACGAAGGCCGGCGATCGTGGTGTCGATCGCGGTCGGATGGTGCGCGAAATCGTCATAGACGGTCACGCCGTCGACGCTGCCGCGCACTTCCATGCGGCGCTTCACGTTGCGGAACGATGCGAGCGAAACGGCCGCCTGCGCGGGCGGCACGCCGACGTGGCGCGCGGCGGCGATCGCCGCGAGCGCGTTCATCCGGTTGTGGTCGCCCTGCACCTGCCACGCGACTTCGCCGACGCGCTCGGCGTGCGAATACACCGCGAAGCGCTCGTCGACCGGCACGCCGTCCTCGGCCGGCAGCGCTTGCCAGCCGCCGTCGACGCCGAAACGCTCGACCTCGCTCCAGCAGCCGCGCGCCAGCACGCGCTCGAGCGCATCCGAGCGGCCGTTCGTGACGATCCGGCCGACCCCGGGCACGGTGCGTACCAGATGATGGAATTGCGTCTCGATCGCGGCGAGATCGGGGAAGATGTCGGCGTGATCGAATTCGAGGTTGTTCAGTACCGCGGTACGCGGCCGGTAGTGGACGAACTTCGAGCGCTTGTCGAAGAATGCCGTGTCGTACTCGTCGGCCTCGATCACGAAGAAGCTCGAATCGGTGAGCCGCGCGGACACGCCGAAGTTCAGCGGCACGCCGCCGATCAGGAAGCCCGGGTTGAGCCCGGCGTCCTCCAGCAGCCACGCGAGCATCGACGACGTGGTCGTCTTGCCGTGCGTGCCCGCGACCGCGAGCACCCATTTGCCGGCCAGCACGTGCTCGCCGAGCCACTGCGGGCCCGACACGTACGGCAGGCCGCGATCGAGGATCGCCTCCATCAGCGGGTTGCCGCGCGTGACGACGTTGCCGATCACGAACAGGTCCGGTTTCAGGTCGATCTGCTCGGCGCCGTAGCCCTCGATCAGCGTGATGCCCTGCGCCTCGAGCTGCGTGCTCATCGGCGGATAGACGCCCGCGTCGCAACCCGTCACCGTGTGGCCCGCCTCGCGTGCGAGTACGGCGAGACCGCCCATGAAGGTGCCGCAGATGCCAAGAATATGGATGTGCATAGATGAATGCTTTCGCGCCGCCGGGCGCCGTCGATTCGGAAAGGATGCGTGTGCGTCGCGCCGGACGGGCCGTGCGGCCGGCGCCCGGCCCACGACTTTGCCGCGACACAAAGGACACTATTGTAACTGACGGCCTGCGATGCCCGGCGACCCGAACGATGCCCGCGAACGGCGCCGGCGCCCTCGGGCGGCGGGCCGCCGCACCCGTGCTCGGGCGCCGCGACGATCGAGTATGATTGCCGGATCATGTCTCGCAAACCTCTTGTCGATCCGCGGCGCGTCCGCGAGGAAATCGCCCAGTCCGCCGCCCGCCTGATCGCGGAGGACGGCCTGGACTACGCCGGCGCGAAACGCAAGGCCGCGCGCCAGTTGCTGGGCGATTCGCGCGTTGCCGGCGAATGGCTGCCGGATAACGACCAGATCGAGGAAGAATTGCGCGAGTACCTCGCGCTGTTCCAGAGCGACACGCAGCCGGACGAACTGCGCCGCCTGCGCGAGATCGCGCTCGACTGGATGCGCCGGCTCGCCGAGTTCCATCCTTATGTGACGGGCGCCGTGCTGAACGGCACCGCGAACGCGCATTCGGATATCCATTTGCAGGCATTCACCGACAACCCGAAGGACGTCGCGATCTACCTGCTGAACCAGAACGTCCAGTACGACGTATCCGAGACGCGGCATTTCGCGGGCCGCGGCGACGTCGAGACGCTCAGTTTCCTGTGGCGCCCGCGGCGCGACGTGGATGCGATCGGCATCCATCTCGCGCTGTATGCGAGCGACGACCTGCGCGGCGCGGTGAAGGCCGACGCGCGCGGCCGCGTCGCCCGCGCGGACGCCGCCGCGCTGCGCGCGCTCGTCGCGGCAGGCCAGGCCCCTTCCGAACCGGAATGATTCAACGATGATGATGAAACGCATGTTGGCGCTCGCGGTGGTCGCGGCCGCCGCCGTCGCCGGCGGAGTCGCCGCCGGTCACTGGTTCCGCGGCACGGCCGACGACGGTGTCGCCGTCGCCGCGCCGACCACCCACGGCAATCCGGTCGAGCAGCTGTGGGCGTCGTCGCTCACCGGCGTCGACGGCAAGCCGGCGACGCTGACCGCCTTCAAGGGCCAGAAGGTCGTCGTCAATTTCTGGGCGTCGTGGTGCGGCCCGTGCGTCGAGGAGATGCCCGAGCTGGTCGCGCTGTCGCACCAGTACAAGCAGAAAGGCATCCGTTTCGTCGGGATCGGCGTCGATTCCGAGCAGAACGTGAAGAACTTCCTGCAGAAGGTGAAGGTCGACTATCCGGTGTTCGTCAGCGGCTACGCGGGCGCCGATCTGGCCCGTAATTTCGGGAATACCGCCGGCGCGCTGCCGTTTACCGTCGTCATCGACGAAACCGGCAAGATCCGCGAGACAAAATTAGGACAAATCCAGCCGGCCGAGCTGAAAAAGACACTCGACGCGCTGTAATCGGCCCGGACAGCGGCCCGCGCGTTGCCGGCGATTTGCAGGTCGATCGCCGCAATTTCGCGGGAATTCGCCGATACTTTGCGTTCGCACCGGTAATTCTTGCAGGTCCGACGCGTCTGGCCGTTCGGCAAAACTAGACAAATTTCTCTAAATAGCGCTAAAGTTCGCGCAATTCCGCAGAAATAGAAGCGACCATGACACGATTGCTGGTGTTGCACGGCCCCAACCTGAACCTTCTCGGCACCCGGGAACCGGAGGTGTACGGCCGCGTCACGCTCGCGCAGATCGATCAGGCGCTTGCCGCGCGCGCCCGGGAAGCCGGCGCCGAACTGTCGTCGTTCCAGAGCAACCATGAAGGCGCGCTGGTCGACCGCATCCAGGCCGCGCGGGAGGAACAGACCGATTTCATCCTGATCAATCCGGCCGCGTATACGCACACGAGCGTTGCGATCCGGGACGCGATCGCCGGCGTTGGCATCCCGTTCGTCGAGGTTCACCTGTCGAACGTGCATCGCCGCGAAGCGTTCAGGCACCACTCCTACTTTTCCGACCAGGCCGAAGGCGTGATCTGCGGGCTCGGCTGGAAAGGTTATCTGTACGCGCTCGAGTACGCGCTGGACAAGCTGCAAGGCACGTCGCGCGGCTGATTTCGCGATCTAGATTCAGCGCCGGCCCCTAACCGGCGCTTTCACGTATTGAAAGGGGAATTCCCGATGGATCTTCGTAAGCTGAAAACTCTGATCGACCTCGTTTCCGAATCCGGCATCTCCGAGCTGGAAGTGACGGAAGGCGAAGGCAAGGTGCGTATCGTCAAGAACGCGCCGCCGGTCTACGTGCAGCCGACGGCTGGGTATGCCCCGCAAGTCAGCGCGCCCGCTCCGTCGGTCGCGCTGCCGACCGAAGGCGCTGCCGCGCCGGCCGCCGGCGCCGCCGCCGCACCGGCCGCTCCGCAGGGCCACGTCGTGACGTCGCCGATGGTCGGCACGTTCTATCGCGCGCCGTCGCCGGGCGCCGACCCGTTCGTGCAGGCCGGCGACACGGTCAAGGAAGGCCAGACGATCTGCATCATCGAAGCGATGAAGCTGCTCAACGAGATCGAGTCGGACAAGGCCGGCGTGATCAAGGAAATCCTCGTCGAGAACGGCCAGGCCGTCGAATACGGCCAGCCGCTTTTCGTGATCGGCTAAGCCCGCCGCGCGGCCCTGCCGGCCGCGCGCCGCCGATGCTCGCCAGGCGCCGTTCGCGCGCCCCTCGAAGAGACGAATACTCGCTATGTTTGAAAAAATCCTCATTGCCAACCGCGGTGAAATCGCGCTGCGCATCCAGCGCGCGTGCCGCGAACTCGGCGTCAAGACGGTGGTCGTCTACTCGGAAGCCGACAAGGAAGCCAAGTACGTGCGCCTCGCGGACGAAGCCGTCTGTATCGGCCCGGCCCCGTCGAACCTGAGCTACCTGAACATGCCGGCGCTGATCAGCGCCGCGGAAGTCACCGATGCCGAGGCGATCCACCCCGGCTACGGCTTCCTGTCGGAGAACGCCGATTTCGCGGAGCGCGTCGAGCAGTCGGGCTTCACGTTCATCGGCCCGCGCCCGGAAACGATCCGCATGATGGGTGACAAGGTCACCGCGAAGCAGACGATGATCAAGACCGGCGTGCCGTGCGTGCCGGGTTCGGAAGGCGCGTTGCCGGACGATCCGAAGGAGATCGTCAAGATTGCGCGCACGATCGGCTATCCGGTCATCATCAAGGCGGCCGGCGGCGGCGGCGGGCGCGGGATGCGCGTCGTGCACACCGAAGCCGCGCTCGTCAACGCGGTCAACATGACCCGCGAGGAAGCCGGCCGTGCGTTCGGCAACCCGCAGGTGTACATGGAGAAGTTCCTCGAGAACCCGCGCCACATCGAGATCCAGGTGCTGTCGGACGCGTACAAGAACGCGATCTGGCTCGGCGAGCGCGACTGCTCGATGCAGCGCCGCCACCAGAAGGTGATCGAGGAAGCGCCGGCGCCGGGCATTCCGCGCCGCCTGATCGACCGTATCGGCGACCGCTGCGCGGACGCGTGCAAGAAGATGGGCTACCTCGGTGCGGGCACGTTCGAATTCCTGTACGAAAACGGCGAGTTCTACTTCATCGAGATGAACACGCGCGTGCAGGTCGAGCACCCGGTATCGGAGCTGATCACGGGCGTCGACATCGTGCAGGAACAGATCCGCATCGCGGCCGGCGAGAAGCTCACGCTGCGCCAGCGCGACATCCAGTTCCGCGGACACGCGATCGAATGCCGGATCAACGCCGAAGATCCGTTCAAGTTCACGCCGTCGCCGGGCCGGATCACGTCGTGGCATACGCCGGGCGGCCCGGGCGTGCGCGTCGATTCGCACGCCTACAATGGCTATTTCGTGCCGCCGAACTATGATTCGATGATCGGCAAGCTGATCACCTACGGCGCGACGCGCGAACAGGCGATCCGCCGGATGCGCATCGCGCTGTCGGAAATGGTCGTCGAAGGCATTCAGACCAACATCCCGCTGCACCGCGAGCTGATGATCGACTCGAAGTTCGTCGAAGGCGGCACCAGCATCCATTACCTCGAAAACCGGCTCGCGCAGAAGCAGCAGGTCGCACCGGAAGAAGCGTAAGCATGAGTTATCGCGAACTCGTCGTCGAACTGGCCCGCGAGCATGCGGAGGCCCTGTCCGACGCGCTGCTCGATCTCGGCGCGCTGTCGGTGTCCGTCGAAGACGCCGACGCCGACACGCCCGACGAACAGCCGCTCTTCGGCGAGCCGGGCCTGGTGCCCGATCGCACCGCGTGGCAGCACTCGCGCGTGGTCGCGCTGCTGTCGGCCGACCATGAGCCAGCCGTGCTGCTCGCGGCGGCCGCGAACGAGATCGGCCTCGCCGAAACGCCGCAGTTCGTCGTGCGCGAAGTCGAGGAGCAGGACTGGGTGCGGCTCACGCAGTCGCAGTTCGAGCCGATCCCGATCGGCGAACGGATCTGGGTCGTGCCGTCGTGGCACGATGCGCCCGACCCCGATGCGCTCGTCCTCGAACTCGATCCCGGTCTCGCATTCGGCACCGGCAGCCACCCCACCACCCGTCTGTGCATGGAGTGGCTCGAGCAGTCGGTGAAGCCCGGCCAGTCGGTGCTCGACTACGGCTGCGGCTCGGGCATTCTCGCGATCCTCGCGAAGAAATGCGGGGCGAACCCCGTGATCGGCATCGACATCGATCCGCAGGCGGTCGAATCGGCGCGCCAGAACAGCGAACGCAACCGTGCGGAGGTCACGTACGGGCTGCCCGATGCATGCCCGGACGGCGAATTCGACATCGTCGTCGCGAACATCCTGTCGAACCCGCTGAAGCTGATGGCATCGATGCTCGCATCGAAGGTCAAGCCGGGCGGGCGCATCGCGCTGTCGGGCGTGCTCGCGCGCCAGGCGGACGAAGTCGCGGCCGTTTATGCGCGCTACGTCGACATCTCGGTCTGGCGCGAACACGAAGGCTGGGTATGCCTTGCCGGAACCCGCCGCGAAAGCCATTAGAATAGCGCTGTCCTTCACTCTGGCCAGCAGGCCGCCCGGCTCGACATGCTTCTTGCGACGCGCTGCCCTCATTGCGAAACCGTCTTCCGGCTGCAGCAGGAACAGCTCGCGCTGCATCAGGGGCTCGTGCGCTGCGGGCATTGCCACGAAGTCTTCAACGCCTCCGAATCGCTCGTTCCCGAGTACGCGCAGCAGCCCGAGCCGGCGTTGACCGAACCGGCTGCCGCGCCGAGCGACAGCGAGGCGCAGCCGCAGGCCGTGCCGGCCCGGCTGTTCGCCGCCGACGCACCGCCTTCCGGCCTGCCGACCGGCACCGACTACAAGCCGGAAGGCTGGGACATGTGGGCGCCATGGCTCGACGCCGGCGTCGATCCGTCGCTGCAGCACAGCGTCGAGACCGTGCGCACCGAGCCGCTGATACCGGTCGCGCTCCCGTCCACGGAAGCCGGCGTCGTTCATCTGTCGGGTACGCCCGCACCGTTCGCGTCCTCGCCGGCCGAGCTGGATTCGTCGACTGCCGTCGAGCAACCGGCCGAACCGCATTCGCCGCACACGCGGCACGAACCGCATGAACCCGAAGCGGCTGCGCCCGCGCCCGTCGAGCGCGATCCGCGCGAGCCCCGCTTCGTCGCTCGTCCTCCGTCAGAAGCGGACACCGCGGCTGAACCCGCCGAACCTGTCGGTCACGCGCGTTTCGCCGCGCCGGACGACGAACACGCGCCGCGCGAACCGCGTTTTGCGTTCACGCCCGCACCGGCCGTCAGCGAAGCCGAAACCGCATCGGAACCCGATACCTTCACCCGGCACGACACCAGCCCGACCGCGGCAGCGGCCGATGAACCGGCAGCCCGGCCGGCCGCCCAACCGGCCGTCCAACCGGCCGTCCCGTTCCCCGCCGCACTGGCCGATGACGATCGTCCACACTTCGCCGTCACGCGCGAGACCCGCGCGCCGCAGCGACGCGGGATGCTCGGCGGCTTTGTCGGCGGCCTCATCGCGGCCGCGCTGGTCGGGCTGCTCGCCGTGCAACTGGCGTGGTGGCAGCGCGAAACGCTGATGATCTACTGGCCCGTCACGCAAGGCTGGTTCCGGCAGGCCTGCGCGCCGCTCGGCTGCACGGTCACGCCGCCGCGCGCGATCGACGGCCTGCGGCTCGACGCGACCGACCTGCGCCAGCTCGACGGCCCGCGCGAGCTCGAACTGAAAGTGCCGCTGACGAACCGCTACCGCGTCGCGCTCGCGTACCCGTCGCTCGAACTCACGCTGCTCGACGATACCAATCACGTCACCGTGCGCCGCGTGCTCGCGCCGCGCGACTACGTGCGCCCGGGCACGCCGATCGACGCCGGGCTGCCGCCCGGCACGACGCAGACGATGGTCGTCCGCCTCGAAACGAACGGCACGCCCGCCTCGAATTTCCGCGTCCAGATCTTCTATCCGTGACGCGCCGCGGCGCGCTTGCGCGCCCGTCTCAACCCGCGCGCCCGAGCGGCGCGCTATTTCGGAGCACGAACATGAGCAAAGTTACGCTGGGTGGCAACCCGATCGATCTCGCCGGCACGTTCCCGGCCGTCGGCGCGCAAGCCGCCGATTTCAAGCTGGTCGGCAAGGACCTCGCCGACCTGTCGCTCGCCAGCTTCGCCGGCAAGCGCAAGGTGCTGAACATCGTGCCGAGCCTCGACACGCCGACCTGCGCGACGTCGACCCGCAAGTTCAACGAAGCCGCGTCGTCGCTCGACAACACCGTGGTGATCGTCGTGTCCGCCGACCTGCCGTTCGCCGCCACGCGCTTCTGCACGACCGAAGGCCTCGCGAACGTCGTGACGGCATCGACGTTCCGCACCGGCCGCGCGTTCGCGAACGCGTACGGCGTCGACGTGACGAGCGGCCCGCTGAACGGCCTGACCGCACGCGCGGTGGTCGTGCTCGACGCGCAGGACAAGGTGATCCACGCGGAACTCGTCGGCGAAATCAAGGACGAGCCGAACTACGATGCAGCGCTCGCCGCACTGAAGTAAGCTTTCTTCCGCTTTCCCCTGCCGCGCCGCGCCCTTCGCGCGGCGTTGTCGCGCAGGGCCCCTCATTTCTACAGGAACGCACACCTTGGCTACGCTGATTTGCGGCTCGATCGCCTACGACTCCATCATGACCTTCGAAGGGCGGTTCCGCGAGCACATCCTGCCCGACCAGGTGCACCTCATCAACCTGAGCTTCCTCGTGCCGACGATGCGCCGCGAATTCGGCGGCTGCGCGGGCAACATCGGATACGCGCTGCACCTGCTCGGCGGCGATGCGCGCATCATGGGCACGATGGGCGCGCTGGATGCACAGCCGTATCTCGACCGGCTCGACCAGCTCGGCCTGCGCCGCGACCACGTTCGCGTGCTGCCCGATACGTACACCGCGCAGGCGATGATCACGACCGATCTCGACAACAACCAGATCGCGGCGTTCCACCCGGGCGCGATGATGCAGTCGCACCTGAACCATGCGGGCGACGCGCCGGACATCAAGCTCGCGATCGTCGGCCCGGACGGCTTCGACGGGATGGTCCAGCACGTGGAAGAGCTCGCCAAGGCCGGGGTGCCGTTCGTGTTCGATCCGGGCCAGGGTCTGCCGCTGTTCGACGGTGCGACGCTGCGCCGCAGCATTGAACTTGCGACCTACGTAGCGGTCAACGACTACGAGGCCAAGCTGGTGAGCGACAAGACGGGATGGTCCGAAGATGAAATCGCCAGCCGGGTCGACGCCCTCGTCATCACGCGCGGCGAGCACGGCGCGACCATCCGCCACAAGCAGGGCGCGGAGCAGATTCCGGTCGTACCGGCCGAGCGCATCGCCGATCCGACCGGTTGCGGCGACGCCTTCCGGGGCGGCTTGCTGTACGGCATCGAGCACGGCCTCGACTGGGCAACCACCGGCCGCCTCGCGAGCCTGATGGGCTCGCTCAAGATCGCCCATCAAGGGCCCCAGACTTACGTACTGACGCGCGCCGAAATCGACGCACGCTTCGAGACTGCATTCGGTTACAGTCTCAAATGAATATTGTGGGAGAGCAAAGATGTTGACGAAAAAAACCCTCACGCTCGCGGCCATGCTGACGGCCACGCTGACCCTCGCCGGCTGCTTCACGGCACCCGGCTCGGCGGATGTCTATAGCGTCGGCCAGGCGCAGCGCGAACAGACGGTCCGCATGGGCACGGTCGAAAGCGTCCGCGCGGTGCGCATCCAGTCCGACGGCGGCGGCAGCGCGATCGGCACGCTCGGCGGCGGCGCCCTCGGCGCGGTCGCGGGCAGCGCGATCGGCGGCGGCAAAGGCTCGATCCTGACGGCGATCGCCGGCGGCCTCGTCGGTGCGGTCGCGGGTAACGCAGTCGGCGAAAACCTCAGCACCGCGAACGGTGTCGAAATCACCGTGCGGCTCGACAACGGCGATCTGCGCTCGATCACGCAGGCGGCAAGCGGCGAAGCGTTCCGCGCCGGCGAGCGCGTGCGCCTGCTGTCGAGCGGTGGCGTCACGCGCGTCACGCACTAACCGGCATCCTCAGCACGCGGCGCAAGCCGCGGTCGAACGCATGTGCGAAGCCGCACATGCGTTTTTTTTCGTCCGCGCGCCTTCGTCCACGCACGCGTCGGCCAGCCGATCGATGATTCATACGGACGAAAAAAATCCCGCCACCTGAGCAGATGGCGGGATTGATTGAGTAGCGCTACTCAACCCACGGACACCACGTGAGTGCCCGGGTGATGCTGCTCAGCCGCGATTACGGACGGCTGCCGGTCGGGAACGGCCATGCCGCTGCCGGGTTGAGCGCGGTCTTCACGCCCGATGCCGGCGCAACCGATGCGGTCGACGCGGTCGTTGCCGGTGCAGCCTTCTTCACGACGGCCTTCTTCGGAGCAGCAGCCTTCTTCGCCGGTGCGGCAGCCTTCTTCGCAGGGGCAGCCTTCTTGGCGGGCGCAGCCTTCTTCGCTGCAGCCTTCTTCGCAGGCGCGGCCTTCTTCGCTGCAGCCTTCTTCGCCGGCGCGGCCTTCTTCGCAGCAGCCTTCTTCGCCGGTGCGGCCTTCTTCGCAGCAGCCTTCTTCGCCGGTGCGGCCTTCTTCGCAGCAACCTTCTTCACTGCGACTTTCTTGGCTGCAACCTTCTTCGCAGCGGCCTTCTTCGCCGGTGCTGCCTTCTTCGCGGCGACCTTCTTGGCTGCAACCTTCTTCGTTGCGACCTTCTTGGCTGCGACCTTCTTCGCAGCGGCCTTCTTCGCCGGTGCTGCCTTCTTCGCGGCAACCTTCTTCACCGCGACCTTCTTCGCAGCAACCTTCTTCACTGCGGCCTTCTTCGCCGGAGCAGCAGCCTTCTTCGCAACGGTCTTCTTGGCAGCAACTTTCTTAGCAGCCGGTTTCTTCTTGGCAGTAGCCATGTTGTTCTCCTTCAGGTTCAGATGAGAGTCAGTTCAAACTACACCCTTCGTCAAAACCCGCTTCCCGCGGACGCTGTTCAGGACGTGCGCTTCGAAGCGGGCTATTCATCGGCGTACGCAGATACCGCGCGCTTACGCTAATGAATACGGTATGGCGCGCGTGGCCACCCGGCCTCGCGCGCCAAATCAAGTCGGTAGCCGGCGCACCTCGCGCCGCTACCCCTAATCGCTTGATCAAGCGGACCGCCACATGGCCGTCCGCTTTTTCCGGAGGGAAGTTTGCCCATCCCACTGAAGGGTTCGCAAAGTGCCTGTCGTATCGTTGGGCCGTTAAGGCACCGGGCATGCTTTGCATCAGGCGTTCTTGCTCCTAAACCTTGGGCCGGGGCCGAGAGGCCACCGGCTGCTCCATCATGTAACGGGTTCGCTGCTGCGGGTTATTCCCAGGACAGCGCGCCCCCCGTCTGATACTCGATCACACGCGTCTCGAAGAAGTTGCGTTCCTTCTTCAGGTCGATCATCTCGCTCATCCACGGGAACGGGTTTTCCTCGTTCGGGAACAGCGGATCGAGGCCGATCTGCTGGCAACGGCGGTTGCTGATGAAGCGCAGATAGCTCTTGAACATCGACGCGTTCAAACCCAGCACGCCGCGCGGCATCGTGTCTTCGGCGTAGCGGTATTCGAGTTCGACAGCCTGCTTGAACAGCTCGCGGATCTCGGCGCGGAATTCCGCGGTCCAGAGATGCGGGTTCTCGAGCTTGATCTGGTTGATCAGGTCGATGCCGAAGTTGCAGTGCATCGACTCGTCGCGCAGGATGTACTGATATTGCTCTGCAGCACCCGTCATCTTGTTCTGGCGGCCGAGTGCGAGGATCTGCGTAAACCCGACATAGAAGAACAGGCCTTCCATGATGCAGGCGAACACGATCAGCGACTTCAGCAGCTTCTGATCCGCCTCGAGCGTGCCGGTCTTGAAGGCCGGGTCCGTCAGCGTATGAATGAACGGGATCAGGAATTCGTCCTTCGCGCGGATCGACGTGACCTCGTGATACGCGTTGAAGATCTCGCCTTCGTCGAGGCCGAGCGATTCGACGATGTATTGGTACGCGTGCGTGTGAATCGCTTCCTCGAACGCCTGGCGCAGCAGGAACTGCCGGCACTCGGGCGCCGTGATGTGGCGGTACGTGCCGAGCACGATGTTGTTCGCGGCGAGCGAGTCGGCCGTCACGAAGAAGCCGAGGTTGCGCTTCACGATGCGGCGCTCGTCCTCGGTCAGACCGTTCGGGTCCTTCCACAGTGCGATGTCGCGGGACATGTTGATTTCCTGCGGCATCCAGTGGTTCGCGCAACCGGCCAGATACTTTTCCCACGCCCACTTGTACTTGAACGGCACCAGCTGATTGACGTCAGTCTGGCCGTTGATGATGCGCTTGTCGGCGACATTGACCCGCGCTTCCGTACCGCCGGCGGGAACAGCCGATGCTTGCGGCGGCACCGCAAGATCGCCTTCGAAAATGTCACGGACCTGATGGGCGGCAGGCGTTGCAGCCTGCATTCCGACAGCCATCCCGGCGGAGGTGCGCATCGCGTTTTGCTGCGCTCCGCTCGCGGGGGTTACGGCAGTCTTCTCGTCATCCCAGTTGAGCATAAATTCTCACCATCAATTTAGAACGGTTTGTACCATCTTTTCCTGAGCGATAAAAGGGTTCGCTCACGAAAAATCCTTTTTTCGATTCGCGTTGCGACCTCGATACAACACTTTGAGCAACGCATCGTCGTTCATGCAGCGCGCGATGTGAGTCGCGCTTGTATCGCGAGGTGCGCTCGACGCATCGAACGCTGATCGAAACGCGACGCCGTCGGGGCTGTTTCGATCGCTTGTCACTGCCTGCAACGCAGGTGTCGCGTTACAGATTCCTTATCATTTTTTTAGTTGAGAGCGGCGCACACTGCAACCTCGATCGGTCGTCGTGTGCGCCGCGCAGGCCTGCTTCTCAGGTCAGGCGCACTGCGTTACTGGCACGCTTCGCATTCGTCGAAGCCGGGATCGCCCGGACGCATCGTGCACACCGGACCGTCCGCTTCGACCGGCGCGAGTGCCGGCGCCGCGTTGATCGCGCCCGACGATGCATCGCCGCCTGCCGCACCGAAACCGCCCGCCGCGCCTTGCGCGCCGCCGCTGCCCGAGCCGCCGCTGCCTGCACCGCCCGTCGGCACTGCGTTCAGCGCGCCGTGTGCGACCGTCGACTTCTCGACGTGCGTCGCCGCCATCGTGCGGAGGTAGTAGGTCGTCTTCAGGCCGCGCAGCCATGCGAGCTTGTAGACCTCGTCGAGCTTCTTGCCCGACGCGCCGCCCATGTAGATGTTCAGCGACTGCGCCTGGTCGATCCACTTCTGGCGACGCGACGCCGCTTCGACCAGCCACGTCGGGTCGACCTCGAACGCGGTCGCGTAGATCGCGCGCAGGTCGGCCGGGATGCGGTCGATGCGCGACAGCATGCCGTCGAAGTACTTCAGGTCGGCGACCATCACCTCGTCCCACAGGCCGCGTTCCTTCAGGTCGCGGACGAGATACTCGTTCACCACCGTGAATTCGCCCGACAGGTTCGACTTCACGTACAGGTTCTGGAAGGTCGGCTCGATACAGGCCGACACGCCGATGATGTTCGAGATCGTCGCCGTCGGCGCGATCGCGACGCAGTTCGAGTTGCGCATGCCGTGCGCGGCGATCCGCGAACGCAGCGTCGTCCAGTCGAGCGATTCCGACGTGTCGACCTCGACGTAGCCGCCGCGCGCTTCCGTCAGCAGCTTCAGCGTGTCCTGCGGGAGGATGCCGCGATCCCACAGCGAACCGCGGTAGCTCGAGTAGCGGCCGCGCTCTTCGGCCAGCTCGGTCGACGCGTAGTACGCGTAGTAGCAGACGGCTTCCATCGAACGGTCCGCGAACTCGACCGCCGCTTCCGACGCGTACGGCGTGCGCAGCAGGTGCAGGCAGTCCTGGAAGCCCATGATGCCCATGCCGACCGGGCGGTGCTTCAGGTTCGAGTTACGCGCCTTCGGCACCGCGTAGTAGTTGATGTCGATCACGTTGTCGAGCATGCGCATCGCGACGCTGATCGTGCGCTTCAGCTTGCCGTGGTCGAGCGCGTAGCTGCCGTCGGCCTGCTTCACCAGGTGGGCGACGAGGTTCACCGAGCCGAGGTTGCACACCGCGATTTCGGTGTCGCTCGTGTTCAGCGTGATTTCCGTGCACAGGTTCGACGAGTGGACGACGCCGACGTGCTGCTGCGGCGAGCGCACGTTGCACGGATCCTTGAACGTGATCCACGGGTGGCCCGTCTCGAACAGCATGCCGAGCATCTTGCGCCAGAGCTGCTGCGCCGGGATCTTCTTGAACAGCTTGATCTCGCCGCGCGCGACCTTGTCTTCGTAAGCCGTGTAAGCCTTCTCGAAATCGGCGCCGAACTTGTCGTGCAGGTCCGGGCAGGTCGACGGCGAGAACAGCGTCCAGTCGGCGCCTTCCATCACGCGCTTCATGAACAGGTCGGGAATCCAGTTCGCCGTGTTCATGTCGTGCGTACGGCGACGGTCGTCACCGGTGTTCTTGCGCAGCTCCAGGAACTCCTCGATGTCGAGGTGCCACGATTCCAGGTACGCGCAGACCGCGCCCTTGCGCTTGCCGCCCTGGTTCACCGCGACGGCCGTGTCGTTCACGACCTTCAGGAACGGGACCACGCCTTGCGACTTGCCGTTCGTGCCCTTGATATGCGAGCCGAGTGCGCGCACGCGCGTCCAGTCGTTGCCGAGACCGCCCGCGAACTTCGACAGCAGCGCGTTCTCCTTCAGCGCTTCATAGATGCCGTCGAGATCGTCCGCGACCGTCGTCAGGTAGCACGACGACAGCTGCGAGCGGTGCGTGCCCGAGTTGAACAGCGTCGGCGTCGAGCTCATGAAGTCGAAGCTCGACAGCACGTTGTAGAACTCGATCGCGCGCGTTTCGCGGTCGATCTCGTTCAGCGACAGGCCCATCGCGACGCGCATGAAGAATGCCTGCGGCATTTCGATGCGGGTGCCGTCGACGTGCAGGAAGTAGCGGTCGTACAGCGTCTGCAGGCCGAGGTAGCCGAACTGCAGGTCGCGGTTCGCGTCGAGGGCTTCGCCGAGGCGCTTCAGGTCGAACTGCAGCAGCTTGTCGTCGAGCAGGCCGGCGTCGACGCCGCGCTTCAGGAACTGCGGGAAGTATTCGGCGTAGCGGGTCGACATCTCGGCCTGCACGACTTCCTCGCCGAGGATCTCGCGGCGGATCGTGTGCAGCAGGATGCGGGCCGTGACCTGGCTGTATGCCGGATCCTTTTCGATCATCGTGCGCGCCGCGAGGATCGCCGAGTCGTAGACCTGGCTCATCGGCACGCCGTCGTACAGGTTCTTCACCGTCTCCGCGACGATCGGGTCAGGGTTAACCGCAGCGCCGAGGCCGTCGCACGCCGACACGATCAGCGCGCGCAGCGCGTTCAGGTCGAGCGGGCGCGTGACGCCGTTGTCGACGACGTTGATGCCGGTGGTCGACTCGCCGCCCGCGGCCGCCGCTTCCTCGCCCGCATGCTGGCGCTCGAGGTGACGCTTCTCGCGATACAGCACGTACGCACGCGCGACGTTGTGCTCGCCGCCGCGCATCAGCGCGAGTTCGACCTGGTCCTGGATGTCTTCGATATGGAACGTACCGCCGTTCGGGCGGCTGCGCACGAGCGCGCGAACGACGTTGTGCGTCAGTTGTTCGACCTGCTCGCGTACGCGCGCCGATGCCGCGCCCTGCCCGCCATTGACGGCCAGGAAAGCCTTGGTCACCGCGATCGCGATCTTCGAGGGTTCGAACGACACCACGCTGCCATTGCGGCGGATCACCTTGTAGTCGGCGAACGTGGCCTGCGGCGCGAGCGCCTTCGCGCCCTGTTCGGTCCCGCCGAGCGGACGGCTCGAGGCGCTCTCGTACTGGGACGTCGCGTTGTCGGTGGTTTGCATGTGCAAAGCTCCTGGTGTTGGATGGTGCGGAGAGAACCGCGGATTAAAACGAACGCTGCGCAATGCGGTGCGCGAGCGGTAAGAGGCGAGCGATGCGCCGGGGAAGCCGGTTCGGTCGATGCGCGACAACCAAACCGGTCGTGTGCTTCGTCATGTATACCCTGCCCCGTCGATGTTCGCTGCGCTGATCGCGACGCCCGGACCGCCCGGCCTGACGCGCCGCCCTGAGAACCCTGTCCGCCAGCGTGGCCGCCGGCCGGTGCCGCTCGGGTTTTCCCCTGCGACACACACTATATCTAGTACAGAACTGCTCAACTGGCACCAAGTATAGTGGACATTCGGAGGACGTCCAAACGGATAATTTGCGATAGAGGTCTTGACATCGCTCACGCGCAGACACGGCAAGGCATTGGTCGGAGAAAAAACTTTCTCCGCTCAAAAAACCCCGCGATCAGTGCTGACGGAAAGGAAAGTATTCGGCGGAAAAACCGGCATCGCTCGCGAAGCGTTGCCAATCGAAATGCGGGCCCGGGTCGGTCTTGCGGCCCGGTGCGACGTCCGAATGCCCGGCGAACGCGTCGACCGGGTAGCGCGCGGCGAGCGCGCGGGAGAGCGCGGCGAGCACCGCGTATTGCGCATCGTCGAACGGCACGTCGTCCGCGCCTTCGAGCTCGATGCCGATCGAGAAGTCGTTGCAGCGCGTGCGGCCGAAGAACTCGGACGAGCCCGCGTGCCACGCGCGCTCGTCGCACGACACGAACTGCACGAGCTCGCCGCCGCGGCGGATCAGGAAATGGGCGGACACGCGCACGCCGCGCAGGTGGCTCTGGTAATAGGGGTGCGCATCGCAGTCGAGGCGATTCAGGAACAGCGCCTCGATCGCGTCGCCGCCGAATTCGCCGGGCGGCAGGCTGATGTTGTGGACGACCACGAGCGTCGGCACCGCACCCGCGGGCCGCATCTCGAAGTTCGGCGACGGCGCATGGCGCGCCTCGCGCACCCAGCCGTTCGCGTCGACCGACAACGCCGGCGCGTCGCTCATCGCGCGTCGCGGCCGTTCACGCGCGCGGCGTGGCGCTGCGCATGCTCGACGCTGCAGAAGTATTCGCCGCTCGCGGCCACGGCGTCGCCCTTCGGCGCATGCACGCCGCATTCGGCGCAGCGCACCATCGGTTCCGGCAGCGACCGCGCGTCGCCGTTCGGGCGCGCGGCGCCGGCGCCAGCACCGGGCGCACCGTCGTAACCGGCGCCGCGGCCGGCGCGCGCCTGCGCCTGTTCCTGCGCGTGGCGCAGCTTGCGCGCGAGCCACGAACCCGCGAAGAAGAGAAGGATCAGGAGAAGAATCTGTCGCATCGGAAACCTGCGGTCAAACCACGGAGCGGTGCAGCAGCACCTCGAAAACGAACCGGCTGCCGACATACGCGAGCAGCAGCGCGGCGAACGACACGAGCACCCAGCGCGCGGCGCCGCGGCCGCGCCAGCCCGACGTCTTGCGGGCAACCAGCAGGCCGCCGAACATCAGCCACGACAGGATCGCGAACACCGTCTTGTGGTCGAGCCGCAACATGCGCGCGTCGACCTGCTCGCTGAACAGGATGCCCGACGCGAGTGTCAGCGTCAGCAGCACGAAGCCGGCGCCGATCAGGCGGAACAGCAGCTTCTCGAGCGTGAGCAGCGGCGGCAGCGTTTCGAGCCAGCTCGCGATCCAGCCCGTCGAGCCGTCGCGCCCACCGCTTCTCAGCGACTGCAGGCGGCGCTCGACCATCAGCATCAGGATCGCGTGCAGCGCGGCGATCGCGAACAGCCCGTAGGCGATGTTCGCGATCAGGAAATGCAGCTTGAACAGCGGCGCTGCGGCATAAGGAAGCACCCGCACGCCGCCGAACACGAGCGGCAGCAGCGACGCGCCGCACGCGAGCGGCAGCACCAGCAGGCGCAGGCTGTCGAGCGGGAAGAAGAAGCTCTCGATCCAGTAGATGCCGGCGCCGAGCCAGAACATCGCCGACAGCGCGAACGCGAAGCCGAACACCATCGCGTCGTTCGGAAAGATCGTCATGTGGAGCAGCACGCCGTGCGCGACCAGCGCGGCGAACAGCAGCGCGCGGCCGGCCCCGCTCATCCCGGACGCGGCGGACGCCGGAACCGGCACGGCCGGCACGCTCGCGACGAGCGGCGTCGCGCCCTGGCGGTGCGAGCGCCAGCCTGCGACGGCGAGGCCGCCGTACAGGAATGCGGTGAGGGCATACAGTACAATATCCATGTTCGAAGTTTACACTAGGCCCCCTTCCCGCGACGGCTCCCTTTGTTCGGTTCCGCCGCGCCTTCGGGCCCCACTGTCCATCGCTCCCCATGCTCGACAATCTCACTCAACGGATGGCGCGCGTCGTCAAGACGCTGCGCGGCGAGGCCCGGCTCACCGAGGCGAACACGCAGGAGATGCTCCGCGAGGTGCGTCTCGCGCTGCTGGAAGCCGACGTGTCGCTGCCGGTCGTTCGCGAATTCATCGCCAAGGTCAAGGAAAAGGCGCTCGGCGAAGAAGTGATCAGCAGCCTGTCGCCGGGCCAGGCGCTCGTCGGCGTGGTCCAGAAGGAACTGACCGCCGTGATCGGCGGCGACTACGAAGGCAAGGCCGCCGAGCTGAACCTCGCGGTCACGCCACCCGCCGTGATCCTGATGGCCGGCCTGCAGGGCGCGGGCAAGACCACGACCGTCGGCAAGCTCGCGAAGCTGCTGCGCGAGAAGTACAAGAAGAAGGTGCTGACCGTGTCGTGCGACGTGTATCGCCCGGCTGCGATCATGCAGCTGAAAACGGTGACCGAGCAGGTCGGCGCCGACTTCTTCCCGTCCACGCCGGACCAGAAGCCCGTCGACATCGCGCTCGCCGCCGTCGACTGGGCGAAGCGCCACTACCATGACGTGCTGCTCGTCGACACGGCCGGCCGCCTCGGCATCGACGAGGCGATGATGCAGGAAATCGCCGCGCTGCACGGCACGCTGAAGCCGGCCGAAACGCTGTTCGTCGTCGACGCGATGCTCGGCCAGGACGCGGTCAACACCGCGAAGGCGTTCAACGACACGCTGCCGCTCACCGGCGTCGTGCTGACCAAGCTCGACGGCGACTCGCGCGGCGGCGCCGCGCTGTCGGTGCGTCACGTCACGGGCAAGCCGATCAAGTTCGTCGGCGTCGCCGAGAAGCTCGACGGCCTCGAGGTGTTCCACCCCGACCGGATGGCGAACCGGATCCTCGGCATGGGCGACATCCTCGCGCTCGTCGAGGAGGCGCAGCGCGGCGTCGATGTCCAGGCCGCGCAGAAGCTCGCCGACAAGGTCAAGAAAGGCGGCGATTTCGACCTGAACGATTTCCGCGCGCAGATCTCGCAGATGAAGAACATGGGCGGCCTGTCGTCGCTGATGGATAAGCTCCCCGCGCAGTTCCAGCAGGCGGCGGCCGGCGCCGACATGGGCCAGGCCGAGAAGTCGATCCGCCGGATGGAAGGGATCATCAGCTCGATGACGCCCGCCGAGCGCGCGAAACCCGAGATCATCAAGGCGACGCGCAAGCGCCGCATTGCAGCCGGCGCGGGCGTGCCGGTGCAGGAAGTCAACCGGATGCTGAACCAGTACGACCAGATGCGTACGATGATGAAGAAGCTGAAGGGCGGCAACATGCAGAAGATGATGCGCGGCCTGAAGGGCATGATGCCCGGCATGCGCTGATTTCGCCCGTCGGCCGGCGCGCGGGTTTTTGCCGTAGCGCGCGCCTGCCGTTCTGCTTCATTCTTATTTGTATACCGACTGCCCGCCAGAACACATGAACCGCGAAGAAGCCCTCCACATTTTCGACCACTCCGAAGAGATCGTCTCGGCCGACGCCGTCAACGCGTCGATCTCGAAGATGGCCGACGCGATCCGCGCCGAGATCGGCGACGCGTTCCCGCTCGTTCTCTCGGTGATGGGCGGCGCCGCGGTGTTTACCGGGATGCTGCTGCCGCATCTCGATTTCCCGCTCGAATTCGACTACATCCACCTGACCCGCTACCGCAACACGACGCAGGGCAGCCCGGAGATGCACTGGCGCGTCGCGCCGCGCGAATCGGTGAAGGACCGCATCGTGCTCGTACTCGACGACATCCTCGACGAAGGCGAGACGATGGCCGCGATCCGCGACCGCATCCTCGACATGGGCGCGCAGCGTTTCATGTCGGCCGTGCTGTGCGAGAAGACGCTCGCGAAGGCGAAACCGCTGCACCCGGACTTCTGCGGCTTCTCGGTGCCGGACCGCTACGTGTTCGGCTGCGGGATGGACGCGAAGGGCTACTGGCGCAACCTGCCGACGATCCGCGCGCTGACCGCGAACGTCTGATCGCCGCCCTGCCCGCCATATAAACAGAAAGCGGCGCGCCGGTTTCCCGGCGCGCCGCTTTTTTTCGTCGACCGCCCGCCCGCGCTACGGCTGCAACTGGTGCACGAACGCGCGAATGCCCGCCAGCAGCATCTCGACCGAGATCGCGACGAGCACGAGGCCCATCAGCCGCTCGAACGCCGCGACGGTCCGTTCGCCGAGCCACGCCTGAATCCTTTCGGCCAGCACCAGCGTGATCGCGCAGACGATCATCGTGACCGTCAGCGCGCCGACCCACTCGAACATCTTGCCCGGCGCCTGCGACGTCAGCAGCATCACCGTCGCGAGCGCGGACGGCCCGGCCAGCGCCGGAATCGCGAGCGGCACGATGAACGGCTCGCCGCCCGCGCGCGGATCGCTGCCGAGCGCGCCGTCCGGATGCGGGAAGATCATCCGCAGCGCGATCAGGAACAGCACGATCCCGCCGCCGAGCCGCAGCGACAGGTCGGTGAGGCTCATCATCCGCAGGAAGCGGTCGCCGACCACCATGAAGAACAGCAGGATCACGAACGCGATCCCCACTTCACGCAGGATCAGCTTCACGCGCCGCTCGCGCGGCACATCCCGCATCGCCGAAATGAACAGCGGGATGTTGCCGAGCGGATCCGTGATCAGCACGAGGAGCACGGTGGCCGACAGGAACGTGTATTCCATCGTGTCCCCCGGTCGCCGCGCTTAGTGCGCGAGCGCGGCGCGGATCTTCTCGGCGACCGTCGCCGCGGCCGTGTCGGCCGGCAGCAGCGTCGCTTCGGCATCGCGGCGGCCCTGGTACTCGATCTTGCCTTCCTTCAGGCCGCGCTCGCCGATCACCAGACGATGCGGCACACCGATCAGTTCCCAGTCGGCGAACATCACGCCCGGGCGCTCGCCGCGATCGTCGAGGATCACGTCGATGCCGGCCGCGACGAGTTCCGCGTACAGCTTGTCGGCCGTCTCGCGCACCAGGTCGCTGCGGTCATAGCCCATCGGGCACAGCACGACCTCGAACGGCGCGATCGACTCCGGCCAGATGATGCCGCGGTCGTCGAAGTTCTGTTCGATCGCCGCGCCGAGAATACGCGTGATGCCGACGCCGTAGCAGCCCATCAGCATCGGCTGCGGCTTGCCCGACTCGTCGAGGAACGTCGCGCCCATCGCTTCCGAGTACTTGGTGCCGAGCTGGAACACGTGGCCGACTTCGATGCCGCGGCAGATGTCGATCACGCCCTTGCCGTCCGGCGACGGATCGCCCTTCTTCACGTTGCGCACGTCGGCGACGTCCGGCTCCGGCAGGTCGCGGCCCCAGTTCACGCCGGCGATGTGATAGTCGACCTCGTTCGCACCGACGACGAAGTCGCTCATGTTCGCGACCGTGCGGTCGGCGATCACCTTCACCGGCTTCTTCGTGCCGACCGGGCCGAGATAGCCCGGCGGCGTGCCGAACCACTCGACGATTTCCTGTTCGGTCGCGAAGCGGTGGTTCTTCAGGCCCGGCAGCTTCGACACCTTGATCTCGTTCAGGTCGTGGTCGCCGCGCAGCATCACGAGCCAGATGGTCGGCTCGGCGCCTTCGTTGTCGGTCGCGAGCACGATCGACTTGATCGTGCGCTCGAGCGGGATCGACAGCAGTTCGGCGACGGCCTCGCACTTCGCCTTGCCGGGCGTCGCGACCTTTTCCATCGCTTCGGCGGGCGCCGCGCGCTCGGCAATCAGCGGCAGCGCTTCGGCCGCCTCGACGTTCGCCGCGAACTCGGACGTCGGGCAGTACGCGATCGCGTCCTCGCCGGTGTCGGCGATCACGTGGAACTCGTGCGAGAAGTTGCCGCCGATCGAGCCGCTGTCGGCCGCGACCGCGCGAAACTCGAGGCCGAGGCGCGAGAAGATGCGCACGTACGCGTCGTACATCTTGCGGTACGACTCGTTCAGGCCGGCCGCATCCTTGTCGAACGAATACGCGTCCTTCATGATGAATTCGCGGCCGCGCATCACGCCGAAGCGCGGACGGATCTCGTCGCGGAACTTCGTCTGGATCTGGTAGAAGTTCACCGGCATCTGCCGGTAGCTCTTGATCTGGTTGCGCGCGATGTCGGTGACGACTTCCTCGTGCGTCGGCCCGATCACGAAATCGTTGTCCTTGCGGTCCTTGAAGCGCAGCAGCTCGGGGCCGTACTGCTCCCAGCGACCCGACTCCTGCCACAGCTCGGCCGGTTGCACGGCCGGCATCAGCAGCTCGATGGCGCCCGCCCGGTTCATTTCCTCGCGCACGATCGCCTCGACCTTGCGAATCGAACGCAGGCCGACCGGCAGGTAGTTGTAGATGCCGCCGGCGACGCGACGGATCATGCCGGCGCGGACCATCAGCTTGTGGCTGACGATCTCTGCGTCGGCGGGTGCCTCTTTCAGGGTGCCGATAAAGAAACGGGAAGCTTTCATGCGGACGGTTCCAAAAACGGCGCCCCCAGGCGGGGCGCCCGAAAAAGTTTCAAGGTGAAAAAGCTGCGCGCGGCGAACAACGAGGGACGACGATGGCGCAGACGACGTAGCAGACTAATCAGGGACAATTCAGCCGGCGTACCCCGCGCGGATTCGCTCCGTCACGGTGCGCAGCGCCCGTTATCTGTTTATAATCAAAGCAATTTTAAAGGATTCGAAGGTGGTTGTATGCTGGATCGTGAAGGCTTTCGCCCGAACGTCGGCATCATCCTCTTGAACGCGCGCAACGAGGTGTTTTGGGGCAAGCGGCTCCGCGAGCATTCCTGGCAGTTTCCTCAAGGTGGGATCAAGTACGGCGAGACCCCCATGCAGGCGATGTACCGGGAACTGCACGAGGAAACGGGCCTGCATCCGGAACACGTCAAGATAATCGGCCGCACTCGCGACTGGTTGCGTTACGAGGTGCCTGACAAGTTCATCAAACGCGAAGTACGCGGTCATTACCGCGGCCAGAAGCAGATCTGGTTCCTGCTGCGGATGGTTGGACGCGATTGCGACATTTGCTTGCGCGCGACCGACCACCCGGAGTTCGATGCGTGGCGCTGGAACGAGTACTGGGTGCCGCTCGATGCGGTGATCGAGTTCAAGCGGGATGTCTATCAGTTGGCGCTGACGGAACTGTCGCGCTTCCTGCGCCGCCCGGCGCAGCGAGCCGAGAAGCCGCGCGGGCCGCGTGTGTCGCGCTATCCGCGCGTCATCGGCGCACAGGCCCAGACGCTGACGATTGTCGACGCATCGGTAGTCTGTTCGGAGATCGAAGTGGAGGCGAGCACGCTCGACGAGATGCCGCCCCGCGTGATCGTCGGCAAATGACGAGTCGGACTGCATGACCGGGCGCGACCTTGTGTCGCGCCCTTTTTTTACGAGGAATGCATATTGAAAGCGATTGCTCTCGCGCTCGCATCGATCGCCGCGCTGGCCGCCCTGGCCGGCTGCGCGAACTCGAAAGCGCCGTCCAACAAGGATGACAGCGAGTTCGTGTACCTGCTCGACCGTCAGGGAAGCTGGAAGGAAAATACCGTCGACACGCTGCCGCCGCTGCCGCAAACGGGCGATCTGCTGCCGTTCAACGTGTCGCAGAACACGCCGCTCAAGTTCTTCGTCGATGCGAAGTCGCTCGACGTCGGCACCGACGGCGTCGTGCGCTACGCAGTCGTCATCACGAGCCCGGCCGGTGCCCGCAACGTGAACTACGAAGGCATCCGCTGCGACACCTACGAATGGCGCCAGTACGCGGGCCTGAACGCCGACCACAACGGCTGGGATCGCACGGTCGAGAACGACTGGCGGCGCATCGAGAACGGCGAGCTGAACGCCTACCACTCCGCGCTCTACCAGGACTACTTCTGCGCGAACAAGATGCCGCAGGGCTCGACCCGGCAGATCCTCGAAAACATCCGGTTCCACCGCACCGCGATGACGCAGTTGCGCTGACGGTACGCGATGCGGGCCGCCCGCATCGTCCCGCCGCACGAAAAAGCCCGCATTGCGCGGGCTTTTTCATTTGAACGACGGCACCCGGCCGGCGATCACACCAGCACGAGGTTGTCGCGATGAATCAGTTCGGGCTCCAGCATGTAGCCGAGCACGGTCTCGATCTCGCCGCTCGGCTTGCGGTGAATCAGCTTCGTTTCCGCACTGCTGTAGTTCGTGAGCCCGCGCGCCACCTCGCGCCCGTCCGGGCCGACACATGCGATGACTTCGCCGCGCGCGAATGCGCCCTGCACGTCGATCACGCCGATCGGCAGCAGGCTCTTGCCGCCGGCCGTCAGCTTCTCGACCGCGCCCGCGTCGATCACGACGTGGCCGCGGACCTGCAGATGGTCGGCCATCCATTGCTTGCGTGCCGCCATCCGCGCGGTCCGTGCGATCAGTTGCGTGCCGATCGCCTCGCCGGCCGCCAGACGCACGAGCACGTCGGCCTCCCGGCCGCTCGCGATCACGGTATTCGCGCCGCTGTGCGCCGCACGCTTCGCCGCGAGGATCTTCGTCAGCATCCCGCCGCGACCGAGACTCGAACCCGCGCCGCCTGCCATCGCCTCGAGCTCGGGGGCGCCCGCATTGGCCTCGCCGACGAGCGTCGCATTCGGGTCCTTGCGCGGATCGGCCGTAAACAGCCCCGACTGGTCGGTGAGGATGATCAGCGCGTCGCCTTCGATCAGGTTCGCGACGAGCGCGCCGAGCGTGTCGTTGTCGCCGAACTTGATTTCGTCGGTGACGACCGTGTCGTTTTCGTTGATGATCGGCACGACGCCGAGCCGCAGCAGCGTGAGCAGCGTCGAACGCGCATTCAGGTAGCGCTCGCGGTCCGCCAGATCGGCATGCGTGAGCAGGATCTGCGCAGTGCGGATGCCGTGCTCGGTGAAGCGGCTTTCGTAGACTTGCGCGAGCCCCATCTGGCCGACCGCGGCGGCGGCCTGCAGCTCGTCGATTTCCCGCGGCCGCTTGCTCCAGCCGAGCCGCTGCATACCTTCGGCAATCGCGCCCGAACTGACGAGCACGACTTCCTTGCCCTGCGCACGCAGCGCAGCGATCTGGGCCGCCCAGCGGCCGATTGCAGCATGATCGAGCCCCTTGCCGTCGTTGGTCACGAGGCTGGAGCCCACCTTCACCACCAATCGCTTCGAATCCGCGATGATCGAACGCATCCTGCACTGTCTCCTGTATCTGATGCCTGCCCGGCCGGGCGCGATTGAACGCCAACGCCGGGCGGCACGCCCGGCGCGTTGGCGAACGCTCAGGCGTCGTCGCCCGGCGTCGCACCGCCCTTCGCCGGCGGCGCATCGCGGAAACGCACGTCGGCCGCGAGATCCTCCGCCTCCGCCGCGCGATGCGCGTCCGAATGCTCGGAAAGGTAGTCGTAGATCGCGTAGCACAGCGCTTCGCAGCCCTGGCCCGTCAGCGCCGAGATCTCGAACACGGGGCCGTCCCAGCCGAAGCGGTCGAGGAAATCCGCGACGCGCGCCTCGCGCTCGTCTTCCGGCACCATGTCCAGCTTGTTGAGCACGAGCCAGCGCGGCTTCTCGTAGAGCGCCTCGTCGTACTTGCGCAGCTCGCCGACGATCGCCGTCGCTTCCGCGACCGGATCGACGCTTTCGTCGAACGGCGCGAGATCGACCAGATGCAGCAGCACGCCGGTACGCTGCAGGTGGCGCAGGAATTGATGCCCGAGGCCCGCGCCTTCGGCCGCGCCTTCGATCAGCCCCGGGATATCGGCGATCACGAAGCTCTTGCTCGGACCGACCCGCACCACACCGAGATTCGGCGCGAGCGTCGTGAACGGGTAGTCGGCGATCTTCGGCTTCGCGTTCGACACCGACGAGATGAAGGTCGACTTGCCCGCGTTCGGCATGCCGAGCAGGCCGACGTCGGCGAGCACCTTCAGCTCGAGCTTCAGCATGCGCCGCTCGCCCGGCTTGCCGTCCGTCTTCTGGCGCGGCGCGCGGTTCGTGCTCGACTTGAAATGCAGGTTGCCGAGGCCGCCGGCGCCGCCCTGCGCGAGCATCACCCGCTGGTCGTGCTCGGTCAGGTCGGCAATCAGCTCGCCCGTGTCCATGTCGCTGATGATGGTGCCGACCGGCATGCGCAGCGTGACATCGTCGCCGCCCTTGCCGTAGCAATCCGAGCCGCGACCGTTTTCGCCGTTGCGCGCGAGGTGCTTCTTCGCGTAACGGTAGTCGATCAGCGTGTTGATGTTGCGGTCGGCGATCGCGTAAACGCTACCGCCGCGGCCGCCGTCGCCACCGTCCGGCCCGCCGAACGGGACGAATTTCTCGCGGCGCATCGACGCGCTGCCATCGCCTCCGTCGCCGGCGATGACTTCGATTCGTGCTTCGTCAATGAACTTCATTCGTCACTCCGCCCAGTATTTCCGCTATTGTGCCGCGCGCCGGCACGCTTGAACAATCTGCCGTTCGGCCGATCGTACGCCGGTCGCGCGAGGGTCGCCGGCCCGCATTTGCAGGCGGCGACCCAATAAAAAAGGCCCCGCGAAGACTGCGGGGCCTTTCGGCTACGAAGCCCGTGGGTGCCTGACTTAGGCAGCCGCCGGGACGACGATGACCAGATGCTTCTTGTCCGCGCCCTTCGTCGCGAACTTGACGTGACCGTCGACCAGCGCGAACAGGGTGTGATCCTTGCCCATGCCGACGTTCTCGCCAGCGTGCATGCGCGTACCGCGCTGACGCACGATGATGCCGCCGGCATTGATTGCCTGGCCGCCGTACACTTTCACGCCGAGACGTTTCGACTCGGAGTCGCGGCCGTTCCGGGAAGAGCCGCCTGCCTTTTTGTGTGCCATCTGATTGCTCCTTTACCGAGGCGCTTACGCGTTGATCGCGTCGATGCGCAGCTCAGTGTAGTTCTGGCGGTGGCCGCCGTGCTTTTGGTAGTGCTTCCGGCGACGCATCTTGAAGATGGTGACCTTGGCATGACGACCGTGCGACACAACGGTGGCCTTGACGGAAGCCCCACTGACCAGCGGCGTACCGAACTTAATCGATTCGCCTTCGCCCACTGCGAGAACCTGGTCGAGCGTGATTTCAGCGTCAATGTCAGCCGGTATCTGTTCTACTTTGAGTTTTTCGCCAACGGCAACCTTGTACTGCTTGCCGCCGGTTTTTATGACCGCGTACATTGAGAACCTCACTCTGGATCCAATTTTTCCGCACACCACGCGCGGAAAACACGTGATTATACATGGGGTTAGCACCGAAGTCAAAACCGATCGACGATTACCGCGCGCGGGCCTCGGCCAGACGGCCAAAATCGCGCTGCCGGTACGTCTGACAGACCGGCATATCGCGGATTCGACTTATAATCCGCCGCATCACCCAATTCCATCATCATGTCGTCGTCCACCGCCTCCCCCACCCTCAGCGCCGCCCACCTGCTCGCCCCGATCACCAGCGACATGGAGCAGGTGAATCGCGTTATCCGGCAAAGCCTCGCGTCCGACGTGCTGCTGATCAACCAGATCGCCGAGTACATCATCGGCGCGGGCGGCAAGCGGCTGCGTCCGGCGTTGCTGCTGCTCGTCGCCGGCGCGCTCGGCGAAACGTCGCACCAGCGGCACGTGCTGGCCGCCGTCGTCGAGTTCATCCACACGGCCACGCTGCTGCATGACGACGTCGTCGACGAATCCGAGCTGCGCCGCGGCCGCCAGACCGCCAATGCGCTGTTCGGCAACGCGGCGAGCGTGCTGGTAGGCGATTACCTCTACTCGCGCTCGTTCGAGATGATGGTCGGCGTCGGCAAGATGCGCGTGATGGAGATCCTGTCCGAAGCGACGACGATCATTTCGGAAGGCGAGGTGCTGCAGCTCCTGAACATGCACGACGCGGACGTCGACGAAACGCGCTACATGCAGGTGATCCGCTACAAGACGGCCAAGCTGTTCGAGGCGTCGGCGCGCCTGGGCGCGGTGCTCGCGGGCGCCGATGCGCCGACCGAGGCCGCCGCCGCCGAATACGGCCGCCGGATCGGCACCGCGTTCCAGATCATGGACGACTGGCTCGACTATGCGGGCACCGCCGAGGCAATGGGCAAGAATGCCGGCGACGACCTGCGCGAAGGCAAGCCGACGCTGCCGCTCATCTATCTGATCGAGCGCGGCACGCCCGAACAGTCGGCGCTCGCACGCGAGGCGATCGAACAGGGCGGCACCGATCGCTTCGACACGATTTTCGAAGCGATCACGCGCTCGGGCGCGCTCGATCACACGCTCGAATGCGCACGCCAGGAAGCGCAGGCCGCGGCAGCGGCGATTGCCGCGTTCCCCGATTCGATCTACAAGGAAAGCCTGCTCGGGTTGTGCTCGTACTCGACGTCGCGGCAGTCATGAACACGCCGCGAACGGGACGCGGCGCCTTGTCCCGAAAAATTTCTTCATCAAAGTATTCCCTTTTAGAAAAAACATCGTTATAGTTACGTTCTTGCTTGAGACGACGCAGCGATCTTCACGAAGACAGCGAAGTCCGAAGAGCAAAAATCGGGGTGTAGCTTAGCCTGGTAGAGCGCTACGTTCGGGACGTAGAGGCCGGAGGTTCGAATCCTCTCACCCCGACCAGATTTAAAAAAACCGTGCACCGTGTGCACGGTTTTTTTTCGTCCGGCCGCCGCGAGCCCCTCGTGTCGCGCGCGACACATCGCGGTCGCCGGCCTCTGCTATATTTCCCCCATCCCTGTCCTTCACTGCCCTTTCCAACGCGTGGACCAAATTCCCTTATGGGCGCAAATCGGCGCCGTCTTCCTGCTTCTCCTCTGTTCCAGCTTCTTTTCCATTTCCGAGACCGCGATGATGGCGCTCAATCGCCATCGGCTGAAGCATCTCGCCGGCCAGGGCGCACTCGGCGCGAAAACCACGCAGGGGCTGCTCACGCGCACTGACTTGCTGCTCAGCGTGATCCTGATCGGCAACAACCTGTTCAACACGATCATCCCCGTCCTCACGACGTCGCTCGCGCTCCATACGTTCGGCCGCAACAATCTCGCGCTGTCGATTGCGACCGGCGTCGTCGCGTTCCTGATCATCGTGTTCGCGGAAATCGCGCCGAAGATCGTCGGCGCGACGTTCCCCGAGCGCATCGCACTGCCCGCGAGCCTCGTGATCGCCCCGCTGATGCGCGTGTTCAAGCCGGTCGTCTGGTTCGTCAATGCGCTCGCGAACGGCGTGCTGTGGGTGCTGCGCATCAACACGAAGAAGGGCCGCGACCAGCGGATGTCGGCCGACGAGCTGCGGGCCATCGTGCTCGAATCGAGCAGTTTCATGCCGACCAAGCACCGCAGCATCCTGCTCAATCTGTTCGACCTCGAGAACATCACGGTCGACGACGTGATGGTGCCGCGTCGCCAGATCGAGTCGCTCAACTTCTACGCGCCGCTCGACGACATCCTCCATCAGCTCGAAACCTGCTATCACAACCGGCTGGTGGTCTACGAAGGCGACATCGACAAGGTGCTCGGCGTGCTGCACGTGCGCAAGACGCTCACCGCGCTGCACAACCAGGATTTCGACCGCGAGACGCTGCGCTCGCTGCTCACCGAACCGTACTACGTGCCGTCGGGCACGCCGGTGGTCCAGCAGCTCCAGTTCTTCCAGGAAACCCGGCATCGCACCGCGCTCGTCGTCAACGAATACGGCGAACTCGAAGGGCTCGTCACGCCCGAGGACATCATCGAGGAACTGATCGGCGAATTCACGACGTCGATGCCGCGCAGCGAACGCGCGGGCGGCTGGGACGAGAACGGCGAATGCATCGTCTCGGCCAGCATGCCGCTGCGCGAACTGAACCGCTGGCTGCACCTGAAACTGCCGACCGACGGGCCGAAGACGCTGAACGGGCTGGTACTCGAGATCCTCGAGGAAATTCCGGAAGACGACGTGTGCCTGAAAATCGGCGACGTGATGCTCGAAGTGATGCGCAGCGACGATCAGGCAGTGCGCACCGTCAAGCTGTTCAAGCCGCGCGGCGCGCGCACCGGACGCACCGCCGCGCGCTAGGGCCTGTTCGCGCTAATAACGGCTTGCGGCGGCCCTAGCCGAACGGCCGACTGCCGGCGCCGCCCGCGACGCGCGATCATCTGCGCATCACGGTCAACAGGCGGCCCGCGTGCCGGCTCACATGCATTTCCCTTCCTCCGGGGCGCCGCTGCACCCGCAGTCGTCGCCCGCGCACGCCGGTGCGCCGCCCACCGCGCCCCACGCACTCGATGCGGCCCAGCTCGACGATGCTCCCGCCGTACGGCTGCTGACGGACACGCTGCATGCGGCGCGCGTGCGCGACGCGTCGGACATCCACGTCGAGCCATTCGAAGCCGGCTGGCGCATCCGTCTTCGCATCGACGGCGTGCTGCACGAACATGCGCGCCCGCCGCTACACCTGCGCGATGCGCTCGTCACGCGGATCAAGGTGCTCTCGCGCATGGACATCGCCGAGCGGCGGCTTCCGCAGGACGGCCGGCTGCGCATCGCGATCGACGGCGGCACGCGCGGCGACTACCGCGTCAGTTCGCTGCCCACGCTGTTCGGCGAAAAACTCGTGCTGCGGCGGCTCGAAACACTGCCGCCCGATCTCTCGCTTGCCAACCTCGGCTTCGACGCGCGGCAGGCCGCCGCGATGGAGGCCGCGATCCGCGCGCCGCACGGCCTCGTGCTCGTCACGGGCCCGACCGGCAGCGGCAAGACGCTGTCGCTCTACTGCGCGCTGCAGATGCTCGATCGCTACGCACACAACGTCTGCACGGTCGAGGATCCCGCCGAGATCCAGCTCGACGGGATCAACCAGGTCGGGGTCGCCGACAAGGCGGGGCTCACGTTCGCGACCGCGCTGCGGGCGCTGTTGCGGCAGGATCCGGACGTGATCATGGTCGGCGAGATTCGCGATGCGGAGACGGCCGATGTCGCGATCAAGGCTGCGCAAACCGGCCACCTCGTGCTGTCGACGCTGCACACGAACGACGCGCCGGCCGCCGTCGCGCGGCTGCTCGATATCGGCGTCGCGCCGTACAACCTCGCGGCCGCGCTGCATCTCGTCACCGCGCAGCGTCTCGTCCGGCGCCTGTGCGTCGCCTGCCGCGTGCATTCGGACGCATCGGTGCGTGCGCTGCGGGAAGCCGGCTGTGACCCGGCGGCGCTGGCAGCCGGATGGCGGCCGTTCGTCGCGCGCGGCTGTTCCGCCTGTCACGGCATCGGCTATCGCGGCCGCATCGGCCTGCATCAGACGATGCCGGTATCGCCCGCGCTGGCGGAGCGCATCGTCGCGCGGGCGAGCGTCGGCGAACTCGCGCAGTGCGTGGCGGCCGAGGGGGTTCGCAGCCTGCGCGACGCGGCATTCGCCCGCGTCCTGGACGGCACGACGAGCATCGCGGAAGCCGTCGCGGCCACACCTGCGGCATGAGCATAAGTATGCGCACGCCACCGCTCGAAACCCGCTTTGCATGGCGCGGCCGCCATCGCGACGGCTCGCCGCGCCGCGGGATCGTCGTCGCCCTCGACGCCGCGGCCGCGCGCGCCACGCTCGCACGCGACGGCATCGCGGTACTGTCGCTCGACGGCCGCGGGCCGGCCCGTCCGCCCGCGGCGGCCGCACGCGACATCACGCGCTTCACGCGCCAGCTCGCAAGTCTGCTGCAGGCCGGCCTGCCGCTTGCGCCGTCGCTCGAGATGCTCGCCCGCACCCGCACGCGCGACGGCGTGCCGCGCATCGCCGCGGGACTCGCCCGTGAAATCGTCGGCGGCCGGCGCTTTGCCGATGCGCTCGCACGCTATCCATCGCAGTTCGGCACGCTGTATCGCCAGTTGATCGAGGTCGGCGAGGCGTCCGGGTCGCTCGGCATCGTGCTGACCCGGATCGCGGAACATCGCGAGCGCGCCGATGCGCAATGGCGCAAGCTGCGCGCCGCACTCGCGTATCCGGCCGCCGTCATCCTGTTCGCGCTCGCGATCTCGGCAGCCTTGATGGTGTGGGTCGTGCCGACCTTCCGGCAGATCTTCGACGGTTTCGGCGCCGCCCTGCCCGCGCCGACCCGCGCACTACTCGCGCTGTCCTCGGCACTGTCGGCCTGGGGCGGTGTGCTGCTGGCCGGTGCGACCGCCATAGCGCTGGCCGCGCAGCATGCGCTGCGGCGCTCGGCCGCGCTGCGTCATGCGCTCGCGCGGCGCCTGCTGCGCGCGCCGCTCGCGGGCAGCGCGCTGGAACGGTTCGCGGCCGCACGCTGGTGCCGCTCGCTGGCGACCCTGCTCGGCGCCGGCGTGCCGCTCGCCGATGCGTTCGCCACGCTCGAGCGCACGGCCGGCCACCCGGTGTTCGCGCACGCCACCGCGCACATCGCCGCACGCGTGTTGCGCGGCGTCCGTCTGGCCGATGCGATGCATTCGGCCGGCTGCTTTCCGGACGACGTCGTGCAACCGATCGCCGTCGCCGAGGAAACCGGTGCGCTCGACTCGATGCTCGGCGACATCGCCGCATTGTGCGAACGCCAGCTCGACGCGCGTCTCGATGCGCTCGCGGCGCTCGGCGAACCGTTGATCGTGATCGTCCTTGGCGCGCTCGTCGGCGGCCTCGTGATCGCGATGTACCTGCCGATCCTTCAGCTCGGCAACGTGGTGTAGCATCGCAACCGATTCTGTCGCCTTTTAGTCCGATCCTTGAGCCTCATGACGCCAGCGCCCCTGTCCGCCGTTTCCGATTCGCCCGAGAGCACGCTGCTCGCGCTGGCGATGCTGCCGCCCGCGCTGCAGTATGCGTTCGCGGTCGTCATCGGCCTTTGCATCGGCAGCTTCCTGAACGTGGTCGTGCACCGGTTGCCCGTGATGATGCAGCGCGCGTGGCAGGCCGAGATCGCCGAAGCGACGGGCGCCGCAAGCACCCCGCCCGATGATGGTTATCCGCCGCGCTACGATCTGTGGCGCCCGCGCAGCGCTTGCCCGCATTGCGGCCACGTGTTGCGCGCATGGGAGAACATCCCGGTCGTCAGCTATCTGATGCTGCGCGGACGCTGCCGGCGCTGCGGCCATGCGATCGGCATCCGCTATCCGCTCGTCGAGCTCGCGTGCGCAGGGCTCGCGGCCGGCTCGCTCGCGGCGTTCGGCCCGACCGTCGCCGCGCTTGCCGCGTTCGCGCTGTGCGCGGCGCTGCTCGCGATGAGCGCGATCGATATCCGGACCGGCTACCTGCCCGATTCGATGACGCTGCCGCTGCTGTGGGCCGGGCTCGTGCTGAACCTCGGCGGCACGTTCGCTTCGCTGCGCTCGGCCGTGATCGGCGCGATGGCCGGCTACCTGTTCCTGTGGTCGATCTACTGGCTATTCAAATGGCTGCGCGGCATCGAGGGCATCGGTTTCGGCGACCTGAAGCTGCTTGCCGCGCTCGGCGCATGGATGGGCTGGGCCGCACTGCCGCAGGTCGTACTGTTCGCGGCGGTGACCGGCGCGGTCGTCGGGCTCGTCGCGACCTGGCGCGGCCGCATGCGCTTCGAGGAGCCGATTCCGTTCGGCCCGTTCCTCGCAGCCGGCGGCGTCGCCACGCTGTTTTTCGGCACCCCTTTCTATGCGGCGCTCGGAGGCTGACATGTTTTCAGTAGGACTCACGGGCGGCATCGGCAGCGGCAAGACGACCGTTGCCGACCTGTTCGGCGCCCGTGGCGCATCACTCGTCGATACCGACCTGATTGCCCATCGCATCACCGCGCCGGGCGGTCTCGCGATGCCGGCTATCGAGCACGCTTTCGGTCGCGGCTTCGTGGCCGCCGACGGCTCGCTCGATCGCGCGAAGATGCGCACACTGATCTTCAGCGACGACGACGCGCGCCGGCGCCTCGAAGCGATCACGCATCCGCTGATCCGTGCGGAGACCGATCGCGAGGCGCGCGAGGCTCGGGGCCCGTACGTGATGTTCGTCGTGCCGCTGCTCGTCGAATCGGGCACGTGGAAGGCGCGCAGCGATCGCGTGCTGGTCGTCGACTGTCCGGTCGAAACGCAGATCGCACGCGTGATGCGGCGCAACGGCTTCACGCGCGAACAGGTCGAAGCGATCATCGCGCGACAGGCGACGCGCGAGGCCCGCCTCGCGGCGGCCGACGACGTGATCGTCAACGACGCGGTCACGCCCGACGCGCTCGCCGCGCAGGTCGATGCACTGCACCAACGCTATGTCGCGTTCGCGGCCGCCGCGCACTGAGCATCGCGCGCAATCGTGATGGTGTACGAAATTGGCGCGTTGCTAGGGTAGAGAGGGGGCATTAGAATGTCCTTCATTGTTTCAATCCCTACCCAAGAGGCGAGCGCGCTTGATTCTTTACGAGTATCCGTTCAACGAGCGAATTCGCACGCTGTTGCGTCTCGAAGATCTGTTCGAGCGCTTCGCGTTCTTTTTGGCTCAGGAGGACCCGCGTGAACACCACGTCGCGCTGACGACGCTGTTCGAAATCGCCGAGGTAACGGGCCGCGCGGACCTGAAATCGGATCTGATGAAGGAGCTCGAACGTCAGCGCCAGACGCTCGCCCCCTTTCGCGGCAATCCGGGCATCGAGCAGAACGCGCTCGAAGCCGTGCTCGGTGAAATCGAGCAAACGCTCGCGAATCTTGCGCAGATGCAGGGCAAGACCGGCCAGCACCTCGTCGACAACGAGTGGCTCGCCAGCATCCGCAGCCGCGCGGTGATTCCGGGCGGGACATGCAAGTTCGACCTGCCGTCGTACTACGCGTGGCAGCAATGGCCCGCCGAGCAGCGGCGCCAGGACATCGCGAAGTGGGTCCTGCCGATGCTGCCGTTGCGCGACGCCGCGGCGATCGTGCTGCGGCTTGCGCGCGAATCAGGCCAGGCGTCGAAGGTCATGGCGATGCAGGGCAGCTACCAGCAGATGCTGTCCGGCCGCACCTATCAACTGATGCAGGTGCGGGTAGCGCCGGAGCTGCGCGTCATTCCCGAAGCGAGCGCAAACAAATACATGCTGTGGGTACGGTTCACCATGCAGGACGGCGACGTGCGGCCGCGTGCGGTGGACATCGACGTGCCGTTCCATCTGACCCTGTGTAATCTGTAACGGCCGCGTGCCGGTTCAACGCTTTCGTATGACTACCGTTGTGAAATGTCCGTCGTGCGGCGCAGAAGTGCGCTGGACGCCTGAAAACAAGTTCCGTCCCTTCTGTTCGGCCCGCTGCAAGCAGCTCGACCTTGGCGCATGGGCCGCGGAAAAGTATCGGATCGGCGGCGCCTCCGACGAGGGCCCGTCGTCGGAAGAGGACGGCACGGACAACCGCCGCGACAGCTGAGCGGCGCGCGGCGCCGCCGTCCGCCGATATGGCCCGCGTTTCCGGCGGGCCGCCGCGGCGTCATTGCGACGCCGCTTCCTTCTCGAGCAGTTCGAGCACCGGCAGCGCCGCCGGCAACAGCGGCGCGACCTCGACCGGCAGTTGCTGCCATACGAACGCCTGCCCTTCCTTGCTGTGCGGCTCGCCCGTCCAGCCCGTCACCTTGCAGAAATAGAGCCGCACGTACGCGTGCGGATAATCGTGCTCGAGCGTGTGCCAGCGGTGGCTGGCCGTGACCTCGATGCCGAGTTCCTCGTGCAGCTCGCGCGCCAGCGCATCCTCGACGCTTTCGCCGGCCTCCAGCTTGCCGCCCGGAAACTCCCAGTAACCTTCATACGGTTTGCCCTGCAGGCGTTGCGCGAGCAGATACCGACCGTCCGGCTGCACCATCACGCCGACCGCGACTTCCGTCACCTTGCGGCCGTCCGGCGCCCGCACGGCGCCCTGTGCCAGATCCGCGCTCATGCCTGCTCCTTGCGGCCCGACCAGTCCCGCGCGAACTGCCACGCGACGCGGCCCGAGCGCGAGCCGCGCTCGAGCGCCCACACGAGGGCGTCGCCGCGTGCCGTGTCGATCTCCGTCTCCGGGCAGCCGAAGTGGCGCAGCCAGTGCGCGACGATGTCGAGGTAGTCGTCCTGCTTGAACGGATAGAAGCTGACCCACAGGCCGAAGCGCTCCGACAGCGAGATCTTCTCCTCGACGACTTCGCCGGGGTGAATCTCGCCGTCAGGAAGATGCTTGTACGACTCGTTGTCGCTCATGTACTCGGGCAGCAGGTGGCGACGGTTCGACGTCGCGTAGATCAGCACGTTGTCCGACTGCGCGGCGATCGACCCGTCCAGCGCGACCTTCAGCGCCTTGTAGCCCGATTCGCCGTCCTCGAACGACAGGTCGTCGCAAAACACGATGAACCGCTCCGGACGCTGCGAGATCAGGTCGACGATGTCGCCGAGATCGTGCAGGTCGTCCTTGTCGACTTCGATCAGGCGCAGCCCGTCGTTCGCGTACGCATTCAGGCACGCCTTGATCAGCGACGACTTGCCGGTACCGCGCGCGCCGGTCAGCAGCACGTTGTTGGCCGGCTTGCGCTGCACGAACTGCCGCGTGTTCTGGTCGATCAGCGCCTTCTGGCGGTCGATGTTGTGCAGGTCGCCGAGCGTGATCGATGACACGGCCGGTACCGGCTGCAGGTAACCGCGCCCCTGGCGCTTGCGCCAGCGGAACGCATGCGCCGCGTTCCAGTCGATGGCCGCCGGTGCGGGCGGCAGCATCCCTTCGAGACGGCCGAGCAGCGCTTCCGCGCGCGTCAGAAACTGTTCAAGCTTGTCCATGTCGTTCGAGCGCTCCCGATCAGGAGCGGTAATCCGCGTTGATGCTCACGTAATCGTGCGACAGGTCGCACGTCCAGACGGTGGCCTGCGCGTCGCCGCGCCCGAGCAGCACGCGGATCGTGATCTCGCTCTGCTTCATCACGCGCTGGCCGTCCTCTTCCTGGTAGGCCGGATTGCGGCCGCCTGCCTTCGCGACGAGCACGTCGTCGAGATAGAGGTCGATCTTGCCGACGTCGAGATCCGCGACGCCCGCATAGCCGATCGCCGCGAGAATCCGGCCGAGGTTGGGGTCGGATGCGTAGAAGGCCGTCTTCACGAGCGGCGAATGGCCGATCGCGTACGCGATCTGGCGGCATTCGGCGACGCTCTTGCCGCCTTCGACCTGCACCGTCATGAACTTCGTCGCGCCTTCGCCGTCGCGCACGATCAGTTGCGACAGCACCTGCGCGACTTCCGTCACCGCGTCGCGCAGCGCCGCATAGGCCGGCGAATCGGTCGACGTGATGGCCGGCAGCGTGCTCTTGCCCGATGCGATCAGGATGAACGAGTCGTTCGTCGACGTGTCGCCGTCGATCGTGATGCAGTTGAACGAGCGGTCGGCGACTTCCTTCACGAGCGTGTCGAGCACCGGCTGCGCGACGTTCGCATCGAACGCGAGGAAGCCGAGCATCGTCGCCATGTTCGGCTTGATCATGCCCGCGCCCTTGCTGATGCCCGTCAGCGTGACCGTGTGACCGTCGATCGTCACCTGGCGCGACGTCGCCTTCGGCAGCGTGTCGGTCGTCATGATCGCCTGCGCGGCGTCGAACCAGTTCGCGGCCTTGCGATTCGCGAGCGCGGCCGGCAGACCGGCCTTCAGGCGGTCGATCGGCAGCGGCTCGAGGATCACGCCGGTCGAGAACGGCAGCACTTGCGCCGGCTCGATGCCCGCGAGGCGTGCGAGTTCCGTGCACGTTTCACGGGCGTTCACGAGGCCCGGCTCGCCGGTGCCCGCGTTCGCATTGCCGGTATTCACGACCAGCGCGCGGATGCCCGCGCCGCCCGCACGCACCTTCGCCAGATGCTCGCGGCAGACGGTGACCGGCGCTGCGCAGAAACGGTTTTCGGTGAACACGCCCGCGACCGTCGCGCCTTCGTCGACGGAAATGACCAGCAAGTCCTTGCGATTCGGCTTGCGGATGTTCGCCTCCGCCCAGCCGAGCGTGACGCCGGCGACGGGATGCAGTTGGGCGGGATCGATCGACGGAAAATTGACTGCCATGGGGCACACCTGCCGGATGGAAAATGCCGGCACGCGCCGGCATCGATTGGAAGAACCGGCGGCCGCACGCGCGGGCCGCCACAACTCACATCACTGACTCGAAGCTGCGAACGACGCGGCACGCGTGACGCGCGCCGCCGCCGATCATGACAGCTTCCCGTGACATTGCTTGTACTTCTTGCCGCTGCCGCACGGGCACGGGTCGTTGCGGCCGACCTTCGGCATTTCGCCGCCGGGGCCGCCGTGCGTCATCGCGCTGCCGACCATGTCGGCCGTCGCCGTGGCCGCCGCAGCAGCAGTCGTGACGTTCGCCACCGGGGCGCCGGCGTCCGCGTAGTCGGCGTGCTGGTATTCGACGTTCTCGAGATGACCGCCGCGCTCCTCGATCTGCTCGGCCGCCTCCTCGAGCTGCTCCGGCGACTGGATCTGCACGTTCATCACGATGCGCGTGACTTCCTGCTTGATCGCGTCAAGCATCGCGGCGAACAGTTCGAACGCCTCGCGCTTGTACTCCTGCTTCGGGTTCTTCTGCGCATAGCCGCGCAGGTGAATGCCCTGGCGCAAGTGGTCGAGCGCCGCGAGGTGCTCGCGCCACAGGCGGTCGACCGTCTGCAGCATCACCGAGCGCTCGAACGCGCTGAACGATTCGCGACCGACCATCGCGACCTTCGCCTCGTACTGCTCGTCGGCGGCCGTCGTCACCGCGTCGAGGATCTCCTCGGCCGTGATCGACGACGACTCGTTCACCATTTCCTGGATCGCGAGATCGAGCTGCCAGTCGTTGCGCAGCGCTTCCTCGAGCTCGGGCACGTCCCACTGCTCTTCGATGCTGCCTTCCGGCACGAACTGGCGGACGACTTCGGTGATCACGCCGTGACGCATCGCGGTGATCGTCTCGGTGATGTCGTGTGCTTCGAGCAGCTCGTTGCGCTGCTGGTAGATCACCTTGCGCTGGTCGTTCGACACGTCGTCGTATTCGAGCAGCTGCTTGCGGATGTCGAAGTTGCGCGCTTCGACCTTGCGCTGCGCCGATTCGATCGACCGCGTGACGATGCCGGCTTCGATCGCCTCGCCTTCCGGCATCTTCAGGCGATCCATGATCGAGCGCACGCGATCGCCCGCGAAGATGCGCAGCAGCGGATCGTCGAGCGACAGGTAGAAGCGCGACGAGCCCGGATCGCCCTGACGGCCTGCACGGCCGCGCAGCTGGTTGTCGATCCGGCGCGATTCGTGGCGCTCGGTGCCGATGATGTGCAGGCCGCCCGCGGCCTTCACCTCCTCGTGCAGCGTTTCCCACTCGTCGTGCAGCTTCTGGATGCGGCGCGCCTTTTCGTCGGCCGGGATCGAATCGTCGGCCTCGATGAACGCCGCCTGCTTCTCCGCATTGCCGCCGAGCACGATGTCGGTACCGCGGCCGGCCATGTTGGTCGCGATCGTGATGCGCTTCGGACGGCCAGCTTCCGCGACGATCGCCGCTTCACGCTCGTGCTGCTTCGCGTTCAGCACTTCGTGCGGCAGCCCGGCCTGCTTCAGCAGGTGCGACAGCAGTTCGGAGTTCTCGATCGACGTCGTGCCGACCAGCACCGGCTGGCCGCGCTCGTAGCAGTCGCGGATGTCGCGGATCACCGCATCGTAGCGCTCCTTGGCCGTCTTGTAGATCTGGTCCTGCTTGTCGATCCGCTTCGGCGGGCGGTTGGTCGGGATCACGACCGTCTCGAGACCGTAGATCTCGTTGAATTCGTACGCTTCGGTGTCCGCGGTGCCGGTCATGCCGGCCAGCTTCGCGTACATCCGGAAGTAGTTCTGGAACGTGATCGACGCGAGCGTCTGGTTCTCGCTCTGGATCTTCACGTGTTCCTTCGCCTCGACGGCCTGGTGCAGCCCGTCGGACCAGCGGCGGCCGGCCATCAGGCGGCCCGTGAATTCGTCGACGATGACCACTTCGCCGTTCTGCACGACGTAGTGCTGATCCTTGTGGAACAGCGTATGGGCGCGCAGCGCCGCGTACACGTGGTGCATCAGCGTGATGTTCTGCGGCGCGTACAGGCTTTCGCCCTCGCCGATCAGGCCCCATTCGGCAAGCAGGCGCTCGGCCTTCTCGTGGCCCGATTCCGTCAGGAACACCTGGCGCGCCTTCTCGTCGAGCGTGTAGTCGCCCGGCTTCTCGACGCCCGTGCCGTCGGCCTTCTCTTCGCCGATCTGGCGCTCGAGCAGCGGCGGCAGTGCGTTCATCCGCACGTACAGCTCGGTGTGATCCTCGGCCTGGCCCGAAATGATCAGCGGCGTACGCGCTTCGTCGATCAGGATCGAGTCCACTTCGTCGACGACCGCGAAGTTCAGGGCCCGCTGCACGCGCGCGTCGGTCTCGTAGACCATGTTGTCGCGCAGGTAGTCGAAGCCGAATTCGTTGTTCGTGCCGTACGTGATGTCCGCCGCGTAGGCCTGCTGCTTCTGGTCGTGCTCCATGCCGGACAGGTTGATGCCGACCGACAGACCGAGGAAGTTGTAGAGGCGCGCCATCCATTCGGCGTCGCGCTGCGCGAGGTAGTCGTTGACGGTCACGACGTGCACACCGCGGCCGGCCAGCGCGTTCAGGTACACGGGCAGCGTCGCGACGAGCGTCTTGCCCTCGCCGGTGCGCATTTCCGCGATCTTGCCGTAGTGGAGCACCATGCCGCCGATCATCTGCACGTCGAAGTGCCGCATCTTCAGCACGCGACGGCTCGCCTCGCGACACACAGCGAAGGCCTCGGGCAGCAGCTTGTCGAGCGACTCGCCGGCCGCGACCCGCTGGCGGAATTCGTCCGTCTTGCCGCGCAACTGGTCGTCCGTCAGCTTCTCGATCTGCGTTTCGAGCGCATTGATCGTCGCGACGGTCTTTTGGTATTGCTTGACGAGCCGCTGGTTGCGGCTGCCAAAAATTTTCTGGAGAAAACCGGTTGTCATCGGATCGGATCCTGCGTCGCAGCACCGGCGCCCGGCGCGTGTTGCGCGCCCCGGCGCCCGAGCCTCGGCGGCTTAGCGAATTAGTGGACTCAAACATCGAATTTTAGCACGCGGGGACGCGTGCGCCTGCGTCCCGGCCGCACGGGCATGGCGCGCCGGGGCCGGGCGGACAGGGGCGAAAGCCGCCCGTGCGCGGGCCGGCACGGGTACAATCGGCTGCAACGTCCGCGCGCGTGCGCGCTCGAAGAAAGCCTCGATGAACCGATTTTCCAAGCGTTTCGGCCCGCTCGTCGCCTATCGTCCGCAACCCGTGTCCGAAGTGCTCGGTCGTACCGACGCATTCGCGGCGCTGCGCGCCGGTGTCGAGCAGATCGCGTCGCTGCAGCGCGACCTGGGCGCTTGCCTGCCCGATTATCTGGCGAATCACGTCGAACCGGGCTTCATCAAGGACGGCACCCTGACCCTCTTTGCCGCGCACAATGCGCTGGCAGCACGGCTGCGACAGGTCGAGGTGCGGCTGCTCGGCGACCTCCAGAAGCGCGGCTGGCCCGTGACGACGCTGCGCGTGCGCGTGCGGCCGAAAGACGCGCCGGAGCCGCCGCACGTGAAGCAGGCTCGGATGACCTCGGCCGGCGCCGCCGCGCTGCGCGACCTCGCCGACCACCTCGAACCGTCGCCGCTGCAGGCCGCGCTCGCGCGGATGGCGGCACGACACGGCGCGAAGCCGCGTTGACCGCACCGGTCATCGGCGGCCGCCAGCCAACAAAAAAGCGACCCGAGGGTCGCTTTTTTTATCGCTTGCGCTGAACGCCGGTCACGCGAAGGCCGTCTGCGCGTCGAACGCGAACCCCTTCGGTGCAGCCTGCGGATCGTCGAACGTCACAATCTCGTACGCGTCTTCGTGCGCGAGCAGTTCGCGCAGCAACGCGTTGTTCAGGCCGTGGCCCGACTTGTACGCGGTGTACGACGCCAGCAGCGGATGGCCGATCACGTACAGATCGCCGATCGCGTCGAGCATCTTGTGCTTCACGAACTCGTCGTCGTAGCGCAGCCCGTCGTTGTTCAGGATCCGGTACTCGTCGAGCACGATCGCGTTGTCCATGCTGCCGCCGCGCGCCAGGCCGATCTCGCGCAGCATCTCGGCTTCGTGCGCGAAACCGAACGTGCGCGCACGCGCGATCTCGCGCACGTACGACGTGGTCGCGAAATCGACCTCGAGTTCCTGGCCCGTCTTGTCGACGGCCGGGTGACGGAAGTCGATCGAGAACTTCAGCTTGAAGCCGAAATACGGATCGAGCCGCGCGAACTTGTCGCCGTCACGGATTTCGACCGGCTTCTTCACCTTGATGAAACGCTTCGGCGCGTTCTGTTCCTCGATGCCGGCGGACTGGATCAGGAACACGAACGTGGCGGCGCTGCCGTCCATGATCGGGATTTCCTCGGCCGTCACATCGACATACAGGTTGTCGATGCCGAGACCCGCACACGCGGACATCAGGTGCTCGACCGTCGACACGCGCACGCCATCCTTCTGCAACACCGACGCGAGCCGCGTGTCGCCGATCGACATCGCCGATGCGGGAATGTCGACCGGCGTGGGCAGGTCGACGCGTGAAAAGACGATGCCCGTGCCGGGCGCGGCGGGACGGAGCGTCAACTCGATCTTGCGGCCCGAGTGGACACCGATACCCACGGTCTTCACGATGGATTTGATGGTGCGCTGCTTCAACATGGTCTTCTTCGTCTTGATTGAAGATATCAATCAGGAGTTATATTCGATAGGCGGGATTATAGCGTAATTCCCTATTCAACGCTGTCTGAAACTGCGTATCAATCTGTTTCGACAGTTTACCCGTGCCGATACGGGACGGGCCGATGCCCGGAACGGAGGCGTTTCCGGTCATCAGCCCGTGTTACAACTGCCCTGAGGCCGGTGAGCAGCGTTGCCGGAAGGCAACGGCGCACCGCACGATCAGGACGTCAACGTCGCGAGAACACTCGCCGCATCGCTCACTTCGAATTTGCCCGGCGCCTCGACGGCCAGCGTCTTGACCACACCGCCGTCAATCACCATCGCGTAGCGCAGGGAACGAATTCCCATGCCACGCGCGGACAAATCCTGCGTCAGCCCCAGCGCATGAGTGAAAGCCGCGCTGCCGTCCGCCATCATGCGCACCTTGCCCGCGGTGTGCAGATCACGTCCCCATGCGCCCATCACGAATGCGTCGTTGACGGACACGCACCAGATCTCGTCGATCCCCGCCGCGCGCAATTGCTCGGCGTGTTCGACGTAGCCCGGCACATGCTGCGCCGAGCAGGTCGGCGTGAAAGCGCCCGGCAATCCGAAGATCACCACCCGCTTTCTCGCCACCTGGTCGCGCACGCTGCAGGCGTTCGGCCCCAGCGTACACCCTTCGCGCGCGTCGTCGATGAACTCGAACAATTGCGCGTCGGGCAGCGCGTCGCCCACTTGAATCATGGCTGGTCCCTCATAGCGATACGGTTTTTCAGCGTGTTGCGGACAGCCCGGCCCATCCCGCTTCGCTCGAGCGAAGAGGGCACCTTTCCCGGCCCGGCGTCGCATCCGACGCGGCCTGTCTGGGTCCGTAGCATCCGTCACGCCGGCGATACCGCGGCGATCTCAACGACTGCGCCGCGGCTTCGCCTGTGTTTGCGTCAGTCAGCCTGCTTGCGCAGGAAAGCCGGGATGTCGTACGTGTCGACACCCTTCTCCTGCAGCGCCTGCACGTGCGATGCCGCGGTTTCGCGCGAATTGCGCCACACCGCCGGCGTATCGAGCGCGCCGTAGTCGGCCGTGCTGACGTGCTGCGCCGGCGCGTAGCCGTGCGACACCGCGCTGACCGGCTGGTTGTCCGTACCCGTGCGCAGCAGCGTCATCGGTGCCGACTGCTGCTTCTTCGCCGCACGGCCCAGACCCGTCGCCACGACCGTCACGCGCAGTGCATCGCCCATCGCGTCGTCGTACACCGCACCGAAGATCACCGTCGCATCTTCCGCCGCGTAGCTCTTGATCGTGTTCATCACTTCGCGCGTTTCCGACAGACGCAGCGAACGGCTCGACGTGATGTTGACCAGCACGCCGCGCGCGCCCGACAGATCGACGCCTTCGAGCAGCGGGCTCGCCACGGCCTGTTCCGCCGCGAGGCGCGCGCGATCGACGCCGGCGACCGTCGCCGTGCCCATCATCGCCTTGCCCTGCTCGCCCATCACCGTCTTCACGTCTTCGAAGTCGACGTTCACGAGGCCGTCGACGTTGATGATTTCCGCGATGCCTGCCACCGCGTTGTTCAACACGTCGTCCGCGCACTGGAAGCACTTGTCCATCTCGGCGTCGTCGCCCATCACGTCGAACAGCTTGTCGTTCAGCACGACGATCAGCGAGTCGACGTGATCCTCCAGTTGCTGCGAGCCTGCTTCGGCGACGCGCATGCGCTTGCCGCCTTCGAACTCGAACGGCTTGCTGACGACACCGACCGTCAGAATGCCCATCTCCTTCGCGATCTGCGCGACCACCGGCGCCGCGCCCGTACCCGTGCCACCGCCCATGCCGGCCGTGATGAACACCATGTGCGCGCCGCGCAGTGCGTCGGCGATGCGCTCACGCGCTTCTTCCGCCGCCGCACGACCCATTTCCGGCTTCGCACCGGCGCCCAGACCCGTGTTGCCGAGCTGGATCACCGACGATGCGCGCGAACGCGACAGCGCCTGGGCGTCCGTGTTCATCACGATGAAGTCGACGCCCTGCACGCCGCGGTTGATCATGTGCTGGACGGCATTGCCGCCAGCGCCGCCAACGCCGACCACCTTGATGATGGTGCCGTTGGTCTCGGTTTCCAGCATTTCGAATTCCATTGTTGCCTCCGTCAAGAGAATGACTGCTACTCGGCCGTTATTCGGCAGGAGATCGGGCAACCCCCTGTCGCGCGCCAGCCGCCGGCACCAGCGCGAATTTCGATTCGGTTTGTCAGAAGTTGCTCAGGAACCATTCCTTCATCCGCGAGAACACCTGCCCCGCGTTGCCGGACTGCACGGCGACCTTGCGGCCGCGCATGCGCTGCGCACTGCCTTCGACGAGCAGCCCCATCGCCGTCGAGTAGCGCGGATTGCGCACGACGTCGGACAGGCCGCCTGCATATTCCGGCGCGCCGATGCGCACCGGTTTCAGGAAAATGTCTTCACCGAGCTCGACCATGCCCGGCATCATCGACGCGCCGCCGGTAATGACCACGCCGGAGCTCAGGAGTTCTTCGTAACCCGACTCGCGCACGACCTGCTGCACGAGCGAGAACAGTTCCTCGACGCGCGGCTCGATCACCGCCGCGAGCGCCTGGCGCGACAGCGTGCGCGGGCCGCGTTCGCCGAGGCCCGGCACTTCGACCATTTCGTCCGGATCGGCGAGCGCCTGCTTCGCGATCCCGTAGCCGACCTTGATGTCTTCCGCGTCCGGCGTCGGCGTGCGCAGCGCCATCGCGATGTCGCTCGTGATCTGGTCGCCGGCGATCGGGATCACCGCCGTGTGGCGGATCGCGCCTTCGGCGAAGATCGCGATGTCGGTCGTGCCGCCGCCGATGTCGACCAGCACCACGCCGAGATCCTTCTCGTCTTCCGTCAGCACCGCCAGCGACGACGCGAGCGGCTGCAGGATCAGGTCGTTCACTTCCAGCCCGCAGCGGCGCACGCACTTGACGATGTTCTGCGCGGCGCTCACCGCGCCCGTCACGATGTGCACCTTCACTTCCAGCCGGATGCCGCTCATCCCGATCGGCTCGCGCACGTCTTCCTGGCCGTCGATGATGAATTCCTGCGTGAGGATGTGCAGCACCTGCTGGTCGGTCGGGATGTTGATCGCCTTCGCGGTCTCGATCACGCGCGCGACGTCCGTCTGCGTGACTTCCTTGTCCTTGATCGCGACCATCCCGCTCGAGTTGAAGCTGCGGATGTGGCTGCCCGCGATCCCCGTAAACACGTTGGTGATCTTGCAGTCGGCCATCAGCTCGGCTTCCTCGAGCGCGCGCTGGATCGACTGCACGGTGGCCTCGATGTTGACCACCACACCTTTCTTCAGACCCTTCGACTCGCTCTGGCCGAGACCGATCACCTCGTAGTGACCCTCGCCCTTCAGCTCGGCGACGATGGCCACCACCTTCGACGTGCCGATGTCGAGGGAAACCAGCAGATCCTTGTAGTCTTTGCTCATAAAGTGCTCTTGCGTGTGATCTCTCGTTACTTCTTGCGCTTGTCGGTATCGGTCAGGAACCGCATGCCTGCCGCGCGAATCGCGAATCCGTTCGGATAACGCAGGTCCGCGTACTCGATGTCGTTGCCCCAACGCTCCGTGACGGCCGGCCACGCGGCGACCAGGCGCTGGCTCCGGTCATGCAGCGTGTCGCTGTTGCGTTCCTTGCCCAGCTCCACCTGCATGCCGTTCGACAGCTTCACCGTCCACGCGTACCGCGCCGACAGCGTCACTTCTTCCGGCGCCGCCTTCAGCGGCGCAAACCATTTCCCGAAGTCGCGATACCGCGTGACGACTTCCTTCGCGCTGCCTTCCGGGCCGTCGAACGCCGGCAGTTCCTGCTCCAGCTCGCCCTGGTTCGCGGTGAACAGCTCGCCGTCGACGCTCACCAGCTGATCGCTGCCCCAGGTCCCGAGCGGTTTGTACTCCTCGAGCGTGACAGCCAGCGCATTCGGCCACACCCGGCGCACGCTCGCGTGACGCACCCACGGCATCTGCTCGAACGCCGCGCGCGCCGTATCGAGATCGACCGTGAAGAAATTGCCCTTCAGCCGGCCGACCACGCCCGCGCGCACCGTCGGCGAGTTGATGTGCTCGGTATCGCCGTCGATCCGGATTTCCCGCAGCGCGAACGTCGGGCGCTGGATCAGCCAGTAGCAGCCGGCCGCCGCCAACACGAGCAGCAGCAGCGCGTACAGCGCGCTGGCGGCAAGGTTGAGTTGGCGAACGTTGTTCCACATACGTCGTTCCGTTCCTGCGTCAGTCGTTGAGCGTGAGCGACAGCACCTTCACGACCAGCTCCGAATAGCTGATGCCGACCGCGCGCGCGGCCTTCGGCGGCAGCGAGTGGTCGGTCATCCCGGGGGCCGTGTTCACTTCCAGGAAATACGCATTGCCGGCCGCGTCGAGCATGAAATCCGCGCGGCCCCAGTCGGTGCAGCCGAGCACGTCGAACGCGCGGCGCGCGATGCGCTTCAGTTCCGCTTCCTGTTGCGCCGGCAGGCCGCACGGGATCAGGTACTGCGTATCGTCGGCGACGTACTTCGCGTGGTAGTCGTAGAACTCGCCCGCCGGCACGATCTTGATCAGCGGCAGGTCGAGATCGCCGGCGATGCACGCGGTGTATTCGCCGCCGCCTTCGATGCTCTTCTCGACGATCACGATCTTGTCGTGCGTCGCGGCTTCCTCGAGCGCGGCCGGCAGCGCGTCGGCCGTCTTCACCTTCAGCACCGCGACGCTCGAGCCCTCGCTCGCCGGCTTCACGAACAGCGGCAGACCGAGCTTCGCGACGATGTCGGTCGCGCGCGCGGCCAGGTCGTCGCCGCGCATCACCGTCTCGAACGGCGGCGTCGGCACGCCCGTCTGCTGCCACACGAGTTTCGTGCGGAACTTGTCGAGGCCGAGCGCCGAGCCCAGCACGCCGCTGCCCGTGTAGCGAATCCCGTAGAAATCGAGCGCGCCCTGGATCTGGCCGTTCTCGCCGTAGCCGCCGTGCAGCGCGTTGAACGCGCGCACGAAGCCTTCGTCCTTCAGCGCCGACAGCGGCCGCTCGGCCGGGTCGAACGGATGCGCGTCGACGCCCGCGTCACGCAGGCCCTGCAGCACGAGGCGGCCCGAGGTGAGCGACACCTCGCGCTCGGCGGATTCCCCGCCGAACAACACTGCCACCTTGCCGAAACGTTTCGGATCGATCCCGCTCATGTCATGCCTTCTGTTGAATGTGTTGCGTGAGCTTCGCCGGCACGCCGCCGATCGAACCCGCTCCCATCGTGATCACCACGTCGCCGTTCTGCGCGACTTTCGCCAAAGCGTCCGGCACGTCGTCGACCGTCGCGACGAACACCGGGTCAACCTTGCCCGCCGCGCGCAGCGCGCGCGACAATGCGTCGCCGCTGGCCGTCGGGATCGCGGCCTCGCCGGCCGCATAGACTTCGGTCAGCACCAGCGCATCGACGGTCGACAGCACGTTGACGAAATCGTCGAAGCAGTCGCGCGTGCGCGTATAGCGGTGCGGCTGGAACGCCAGCACGAGGCGGCGGCCCGGGAACGCGCCGCGCGCGGCCGCGATCGTCGCTGCCATCTCGACCGGGTGATGACCGTAGTCGTCGATCAGCGTGTACTGGCCGCCGTCCGCGCTCGCCACTTCGCCGTAACGCTGGAAGCGCCGGCCGACGCCGTTGAACTCCGCCAGCGCCAGCTGGATCGCGTCGTCCGACACGCCGAGATCGGTCGCGATCGCGATCGCCGCGAGCGCGTTCTGCACGTTGTGCAGGCCCGGCATGTTCAGCACCACCGCGAGCGGCGCGCGCCCTTCGCGGATCACCGTGAAATGCATCCGGCCGTCGCGCGCGTCGATGTCTTCCGCGCGCACCTGCGCGTCCGGCGACAGGCCGTAGCGCACGACCGGCTTCGAGATGAACGGGATGATCTGCCGCACGTTCGGATCGTCGACGCACACCACCGCGCTGCCGTAGAACGGCAGGCGCTGCGTGAATTCGATGAACGCCTGCTTGAGCCGCGCGAAATCGTGGCCATAGGTGTCCATGTGGTCCGCGTCGATGTTCGTGATGACTTCGATCACCGGATACAGGTTCAGGAACGACGCATCCGACTCGTCGGCCTCGGCGACGATGAAGTCGCCCGTGCCGAGCCGCGCGTTCGCGCCGGCGCTGATCAGCCGGCCGCCGATCACGAAGGTCGGGTCCAGCCCGCCCGCCGCGAGCACGCTCGCGACGAGGCTCGTCGTCGTGGTCTTGCCGTGCGTGCCGGCGATCGCGATCCCCTGCTTCAGGCGCATCAGCTCCGCCAGCATCACCGCGCGCTGCACGATCGGCACGCGCTTCGCGCGCGCGGCCAGCACTTCCGGGTTGTCGGAGCGCACGGCCGTCGACACGACGACCGCGTTCGCGCCCTCGATGTTCGCCGCGTCGTGACCGATCGCGATCCGCGCGCCCAGCGCCTCGAGCCGGTCGGTCACCGCATTGCGCGACAGGTCCGAGCCGCTGACCGCGTAGCCGAGGTTGACCAGCACTTCGGCGATGCCGCTCATCCCCGCGCCGCCGATCCCGACGAAATGAATGTGTTTGACGATGTGTTTCATTGCAGTTGTTCCAGGTTCGCGCCGGCCGCCTTCGCGCAGACGCGCGCGACTTCGTCGGTGGCCTCGGGCTTCGCGAGCGAGCGCGAACGTTCCGCCATGTCCGCGAGCGAGGCCCGCGACTGGCCGCGCAGCCAGTCGGCGAGCAGTTCCGCCGACAGGTCGCGTTGTTGCACCAGCACGGCCGCGCCCGCATCGGCGAGAAACGCGGCGTTGGTCGTCTGATGATCATCGACCGCATGCGGGAACGGCACGAACAGCGCCGCCACGCCCACCGCCGCGATCTCCGACACCGTCATCGCGCCCGACCGGCAGATCACCAGATCCGCCGCCGCATACGCGGCCGCCATGTCGTCGATGAACGGCACGAGCCGCACGTCCTCGCCGGCCGCGAAACCGGCCGCTTCGTAATTCGCCTTCAGTGCCTCGATGTGCTTCACGCCGGCCTGGTGCACGACGCGCGGACGCTCGCCCGGCGCCAGCAGCGCCAGCGCGCGCGGCACGACTTCGTTCAGCGCGGCCGCCCCGAGGCTGCCGCCGACGACCAGCACGTTCAGCGGGCCGCCGCGCGACGCATAGCGTGCCTGGGGCGGTTCCGTGTGCGCGAGTTCCGCGCGAATCGGGTTACCCGTCCATTCCGCGTGCGGCAGCGCGCCGGGGAACGCGACGAGCACGCGCTTCGCGAGTTTCGCGAGCACCTTGTTCGTGAGGCCCGCGATCGAATTCTGTTCATGCAGCACGAGCGGACGCCCCGACAGCGCGGTCATCACGCCCGCCGGAAACGTGATGTAGCCGCCCATCCCGAGCACGACGTCGGGCCGCACGCGGCGCAGCGCGCCGAGGCTCTGCCAGCATGCGCGCAGCAGGTTGACCGGCAGCGTCAGCTTGGTCTTCAGGCCCTTGCCGCGCAGCCCGCCGAACCGCACGTACTCCATCGGAATACCGTGCTTCGGCACGAGCGTCGCTTCCATCCCGGCCGGATTGCCAAGCCATACGACGCGCCAGCCCGCCGCTTCCATCCGGTGCGCGACCGCGAGCCCCGGGAACACGTGGCCCCCGGTGCCGCCTGCCATCACCATCAGCGTGCGTTGCGACGCGGTCATACCTTCCCTCCGCGCATCAGCACCCGGTTCTCGTAGTCGACCCGCAGCAACACCGCGAGCGCGACGCAGTTCAGCAGGATGCCGGAGCCGCCGTAGCTCACGAGCGGCAGCGTCAGGCCCTTGGTCGGCAGCAAGCCGAGATTCACGCCCATGTTGATGAACGTCTGCGCGCCGAACCAGATGCCGATGCCCTTCGCCATCAGGCCCGCGAACGTGCGATCGAGCGCGAGCGCCTGGCGGCCGATCTCGAACGCGCGGCGCACGATCCAGTAGAACAGCAGGATCACGACCAGCACGCCGACGAAGCCGAGCTCCTCGCCGATCACCGCGAGGATGAAGTCGGTATGCGCTTCCGGCAGGTAATTCAGCTTCTCGACGCTGCCGCCGAGGCCGACGCCGAACCACTCGCCGCGGCCGAACGCGATCAGCGAGTGCGTGAGCTGGTAGGCCTTGCCCTGCGCGTAGCGCTCGTCCCACGGATCGAGATACGCGAAGATCCGCTCGCGACGCCACGGCGACAGCCACACGAGCATCGTGAACGTGCCGACCGCCGTCGCGACGAGGCCGCCGAACAGCTTGCCGTTCACGCCGCCGAGGAACAGCACGCCCATCGCGATCGCGGCGACCACCATGAACGCGCCCATGTCGGGCTCGAGCAGCAGCAGCGCGCCGACCAGGCCGACCGCGAACGCCATCGGCAGGAAGCCCTTCGCGAAGCTCTGCATGTATTCCTGCTTGCGCACCGTGTAGTTCGCCGCGTAGATCGTCACCGCGAGCTTCATGATTTCCGACGGCTGCATGTTGGTGATGCCGAGCGGAATCCAGCGGCGCGCACCGTTCACGCCCTTGCCGACGTGCGGGATCAGCACGATCACGAGGCCGACCAGTGCGATCAGGAAAAGATGCGGCGCGTACTTGTCCCAGGTCGACACCGGCACGCGGAACGCGAGCACCGCCGCGATGAACGCGACGGTGAGCGACACGCAGTGGCGCATCAGGAACGCGTAGTCGTGATACGACGCGTATTTCGGCGAATCGGGCATCGCGATCGACGCCGAATACACCATCACGACGCCGAGCCCCAGCAGCGCGATCGCGACCCACAACAGCGAATAGTCGAAATCGAGCATCCGCGAACGGCTCGGGCGCACGCCGTTGACGACGCTCGCGAGGCCGCCCGTCGCGGCGCGCGTGGCCGACGCGACGCGGCCGCCCGCGGCATTGCCGCCGGTGTCGCGCCGGTCGTTGAAACGGGAGACGAGGCGATCGGACCAGCTCATGGCGTCGCTCCTTTGTCGATGGCGATTTCGTCGACCGCCGCGCGGAACACTTCCGCGCGATGGGCGTAGTTCCTGAACATGTCGAGGCTCGCGCATGCAGGCGACAACAGCACCGCATCGCCCGGCTCGGCCAGGTCGGCCGCCGCGTGCACCGCGCCTTCGAGCGTCGCGTGGTCCACGAGCGGCACGCCGGTTTCGGCGAGCGTGTCGCGGATCGCCGGCGCGTCGCGGCCGATCAGCATCACCGCGCGGCACCAGCGCGCGACCGGCGCGACCAGCGGTGCGAAATCCTGCCCCTTGCCGTCGCCGCCCGCGATCAGCACGATCTTCTGCGCGAGCCCGTCGAGCGCGGCCACCGTCGCGCCGACGTTCGTGCCCTTGCTGTCGTCGACGTAGTCCACGTCGTCGATCGTCGCGATCACTTCGACGCGATGCGCTTCGCCGCGGTATTCGCGCAGCGCGTGCAGCAGCGGCGCTGCCGGCAGGTCGATCGCGCGTGCGAGCGCGAACGCGGCCAGCGCGTTCGCCGCGTTGTGCAACCCGCGGATGCGCAGCGCGTCGGCCGGCATCAGGCGCTTTTGCGCGATGTCCGGCGTATGCGCGGCGTCGCGCTTGCGCCGGCGGGTCGTCGTCGCTTCATCCGGCGCGTCGCGATCGACGGCTTCCACCAGCCACGCGATGCCGTTGTCGCGCGACAGGCCGTAGTCGCCGTCCTGCGTCGGTTCGTTCAGACCGAACGTGACCGTGCGCGGCGCGTCGGCCGCGCCGGCGGCGGGCGCGAACTTCATCACGGCCGCGTCGTCGCGGTTCAGCACGCGCGTCGTCGTCGCGCCGAAGATCCGGCCCTTCGCCTGCGCGTACGCGTCGAAGCTGCCGTGCCAGTCGAGGTGGTCCTGCGTGATGTTGAGGATCGCGGCCGCATCGGGCGCGAACGTGCGTGCCGTCTCGAGCTGGAAGCTCGACAGTTCGAGCACCCATACGTCGGGCAGCGCGGTGTCGTCGATCGCGCTCGCGAGCCGGTCGAGCATCGCCGGGCTGATGTTGCCCGCGACGGCGACCTTCTTGCCCGAACGCTGGCACAGCAGGCCCGTGAGGCTCGTCGTCGTGGTCTTGCCGTTGGTGCCGGTAATCGCGAGCACCTTCGGCTGGTAGCCGCTCGTGCCGAGCGCGCGCAGCGCCTGCGCGAAGAATTCCAGCTCGCCCCATACCGCGACACCGCGCTCGTGCGCGGCGGCGAGCAGCGCGGCGAGCGCCGGTTCGAGCGGCGACAGGCCGGGGCTCAGCCCGACGATCTCGACACCGCCATCGAGCAGCGCGGGCGTGAACGCCCCACCGACGAATTCCGCATCGATGCCTTCGGCCTGCAGCGCGGCAAGGTGCGGCGGCGCCTCGCGGGTATCGGCAATACGCAGCCGGCACCCGTGCCTCGCGCACCATCGCGCGATCGCGAGACCCGATTCCCCGAGCCCCAGTACGAGCACCATCGGCCGTTGCCGATCTCCAAACATCTCGCCAGACATCCTTGTTACCTTTCCTTTACCGCAGCTTGAGGGTGGTCAGACCGAACAGGCACAGCATCAGCGTGATGATCCAGAAACGCACGACCACCTGCGTTTCCTTCCAGCCGGACAATTCGAAATGGTGATGCAGCGGCGCCATCTTCAGCAGGCGCCGCCCTTCGCCGTAACGCTTCTTCGTGTACTTGAACCACGACACCTGCAGCATCACCGACAGCGTTTCCGCGACGAAGATGCCGCCCATGATGAACAGCACGATTTCCTGGCGCACGATCACCGCGACCGTGCCGAGCGCGCCGCCGAGCGCCAGCGCGCCGACGTCGCCCATGAATACCTGCGCGGGGTGCGTGTTGTACCAGAGGAACGCGAGCCCGGCCCCGCCCATCGCGGAACAGAAGATCAGCAGTTCGCCCGCGCCCGGGATGTGCGGGAACAGCAGGTATTTTGAATAGACCGCGCTGCCCATCACGTACGCGAACACACCGAGCGACGCGCCCACGAGCACGACCGGCATGATCACGAGGCCGTCGAGCCCGTCGGTCAGATTCACCGCGTTGCTCGCGCCGACGATCACGAAGTAGGTCAGCACGATGAAGCCCCACACGCCGAGCGGATAGCTGATCGACTTCAGGAACGGCAGCATCAGGTCGGCGCGCGCCGGCAGCCCCATCGACAGGCCGCTGCGCACCCACGCCATGAACAGGTCGAACACGCGCACGTTGTTCGCCTCGGACACGCTGAACGCGAGATAGACGGCCGCGAACAGCCCGATCACCGATTGCCAGAAATACTTCTCGCGCGACGACATCCCGCGCGGATCCTTGTGGACGACCTTGCGGTAATCGTCGACCCAGCCGATCACGCCGAAACCGAACGTCACGAGCATCACGATCCAGATGAAACGGTTCGTCAGGTCGCCCCACAGCAGCGTCGCGACCGCGATGCCGATCAGGATCAGCACGCCACCCATCGTCGGCGTGCCGGACTTGACGAGGTGGGTCTGCGGGCCGTCCTTGCGCACGGCCTGCCCGACCTTCATTTGCGTCAGCTTGCGGATCACCCACGGTCCGCACACGAGCCCGATCCCCAGCGCGGTGATGGTGGCCATCACCGCACGGAACGTGAGGTACGTGAACAAGCGCAAAAAGCTTGCGTCTCCTTGCAGCCATTGCGCCAGCGCCAGCAGCATGCTTCCTTCCTTCTACTCAGTGTGCGGCGGGCACGGTGCCCGCCGCGGGTTGGTTCGTCAGCGCGTCGACCACGCGCTCCATCTTCATGTACCGCGAGCCCTTCACGAGCACCGTCGCCTGCGCGCCGTAACCGGCCGCGAGCAGCGCCGACACGAGCGCGCCGACGTCGTCGAAATGGCGCGCGGTGTCGCCGTAGGCCGTGCACGCGTCGCGCGACGCGTCGCCGAGCGCGAACAACGCGTCGATCCCGCGTTCGCGCGCGTACGCGCCGATCTCGCGGTGGAATGCCGGCCCTTCGTCGCCGACTTCGCCCATGTCGCCGATCACCAGCACACGCGGCACCGGATGCGCGGCGAGCACGTCGATCGCCGCACGCATCGAATCGGGGTTCGCGTTGTACGTATCGTCGACGACCGTCGCGCCCGCGAGGCTGCCGACGCTCGCGGGCGTCACCTGCAGCCGGCCCTTGACCGGTTCGAACGCTTCGAGACCCTGCCGGATCGCCGACAGCGCGACGCCGGCGCCGAGCGCCGCGGCCGTCGCGGCCAGCGCGTTACGCGCGTTGTGCTCGCCGAGCGCACGCAGCCGCACCGTGACGGCGCCGGCCGGCGTGTCGATCGCGAGTTCGCCGCCGTGCATGCGACCGACGATCTGTGCGTCGTTCTGCCGTTCGGCGTCGTGCAGCGCGAAATCGAGGATCCGGTTGCCGGTTGCCGCGACGCGCCAGATGCCCGCGTACGCGTCGTCGGCCGGGAACACCGCGACGCCGTCCGGCGGCAGCGCGTGGATCACGGCCGCGTGTTCGAGCGCAACGGCTTCGACCGTCGCCATGAATTCCTGGTGCTCGCGCTGTGCGTTGTTGACGAGCGCGACCGTCGGCGCGGTGAGGCGCGCGAGGACTTCGGTTTCGCCCGGATGGTTCATGCCGATCTCGATCACCGCGAGACGATGCGCGGCCGACAGGCGCAGCAGCGTCAGCGGCAGGCCGACATCGTTGTTCAGGTTGCCGGCCGTCGCGAGCCGCGCGTCGGCACCGACCGCCGCCGCGAAGATCGACGCGATCATTTCCTTGACGGTCGTCTTGCCGTTGCTGCCCGTCACCGCGACGACCGGCAGCGGGAATCGCATCCGCCAGCCGTGCGCGAGCGCGCCGAGCGCGGCACGCGTTTCGCCGCCAGCGATCATCGGCATCGCGACGCCCGCCGGCGCGTGCGCGACGAGCGCCGCAGCGGCCCCGCGCGCGGCGACGTCGCCGAGGAAGTCGTGCGCGTCGAAGCGCTCGCCCTTCAGCGCGACGAACAGGTCGCCCGGGCCGACCGTGCGGCTATCGGTCGACACGCGGTCGAACGTGACGCCCGCGTCGCCGTGGACGGTGGCGCCGGGAATCAGGCGGGCGGCTTCGCCGAGACTGAGCATCGTCATTCGGCGCCTCCCTTGCCGTGCGTGGCGCGCGCTGCAAGCGCGAGCCGCGCGTGATCCTGGTCGGAGAAGGTGCGCTTCTTGCCCATGATTTCCTGCGTAGCCTCGTGGCCCTTGCCGGCCAGCACGACGACATCCTCGCGTGCGGCGCCGCGCACCGCCTGCAGGATCGCGCTCGCGCGATCCTCGATACGGCGTGCGCGCTCGGGCGCGGTCATGCCCGCGATGACCTGGTCGATGATGTGCTGCGGATCTTCGCTGCGCGGGTTGTCGCTCGTGACGACGACTTCGTCGGCGAGCCGCTCCGCGATCGCGCCCATCAGCGGGCGCTTCGTCGCATCGCGATCGCCGCCGCAGCCGAACATGCAGACGAGCCGGCCGCCGCGCGCCGCGGCGATCGGGCGCAGCGCGTCGAGCGTCTTGTCGAGCGCGTCGGGCGTATGTGCGTAATCGATCACGACGAGCGGTTCGTCGTTCTGCAGCCGGCCGCCGAGCCGCTGCATCCGGCCGTTGACCGACTCGAGCCGCTCGATCTCGGCGAGGGCCGCGTCGAACGGCACGTCGGCCGCGAGCAGCGAGCCGAGCACGGCGAGCAGATTGCTGACGTTGAACGTGCCGAGCGTGCCGACCTCGACGTCCGCGTCGCCCCACGACGAACGCAGGCGGAAGGCGGTACCCGTCGCGGTGGCGCGCACGTCGAGCGCGACCAGTTCGCGATCGGCGTCGGGCGCCGGTGCGTCGCCGATCCCGTACGCGATCGTGCGCACGCGGCCGGCCAGCTTCTCGAGCAGGCGGCGGCCAGCCGCATCGTCGCGGTTGATCACCGCCGCGCGCAGACCGCGCCACGCGAACAGCTTCGCCTTCGCGGCCTCGTACGCGTCGAACGTGCCGTGATAGTCGAGGTGATCCTGCGTGAGGTTCGTAAACACCGCGATGTCGAACGCCGTCCCGTTCACGCGACCCTGGTGCAGCGCATGCGACGACACTTCCATCGCCACGGCCTGCGCGCCCGCCGCACGCAATTGCGCGAGGCTGCGCTGCAGTTGCGGCGCGTCGGGGGTCGTGAAGCCGGTCGGCACGAGCTGGCCGGGCATCCCGGTGCCGAGCGTGCCGATCACCGCGCACGGCTGATGCAGCGCCGTCAGCGCGGTGGCGATCCACTGCGTGCACGACGTCTTGCCGTTCGTGCCCGTGACACCGACCGCGAGCAGGCTGTCGCTCGGATCGCCGTACCAGCCGCTGGCGATCTCGCCCGCGAGCTGGTCGAGCGCCGGCACCGCGAGGGCGACGGGGACGGCCGGCGCATCGGTCAGCCCGTCCGGCTGATACAGCACGGCGGCCGCACCGCGCGCGACGGCGTCGGCCATGAAAGCGCGGTTATCCGCCCCGTCGACCGCATACGCGACGAACACGTCGCCAGCCTGGAGGCTGCGCGTGTCGGCATGCAGTTGCGCCGCGGGGGCCACATGCTGACGCAGCCACGCGAGCGCGGCTGCGATCTGCTGATGCGCCGGATGGGAACTGCGGGCGGCGCTCATCGAACTACTCCTGGTGAATTACGCGTCGTGCTGGACACGATCATATGCTTTGCGCCGCTACCCGCGGCCAGCTTTTGCGGGCCCTTGGCGGCAGGCGATTCCGGCGAATCGTCGGACACGACGAGCTGCTTGATCGGCATGTTCGGCGGCACGTTCAGCGCACGCATCGTGTCGCCGGCGATCGCGGAGAATACGGGGCCGGACACCTGGCCGCCGAAGTGGCTGCCGGCCGTCGGCTCGTCCACCGACACCGCGATCACGACGCGCGGATTCGGCATCGGCGCCATTCCGACGAACGACGCGCGGTACTTGCGCGTATAGCCGTGACCTTCGTGCTTGTACGCGGTACCGCTCTTGCCGCCGACGCGATAGCCCGGCACGGCCGCATCCGGCGACGTGCCGCCCGGCGCGACCACCGTCTCGAGCATCGCGCGCACTTCCCGCGCGGTGGTGGGGTTGAACACCTGCGTGCCGGCGATCGGCTGATTGGGGTCGGTCTTGAAAATGGTCACGGGCATCAGCTCGCCGTCGTGCGCGATCGCCGTGTACGCCCGGGCGAGCTGGAACAGCGACACCGACAGGCCGTAGCCGTACGACATCGTCGCCTGCTCGATGCGGCGCCAGCTCTTCCACGGACGCAGGCGGCCGGCCACCGCGCCGGGGAACCCGACCTTCGGCGCCTGGCCGAGGCCGATGCTCGTATACATATTCCACATTTCCTCGGGCCGCATCGTCATCGCGATCTTCGTCGCGCCGATGTTGCTCGACTTCTGGATCACGCCGCCGACCGTCAGCGTACCGAAACCCGCGTCGTCGGTGATCGGCGCGCCGTCGAGCACGAAATGCCCGTTGCCCGTCTCGACGAGCGTGTTCGGCGTCACGCGGTGCAGGTCGAGCGCGAGCGATACCGTAAACGGCTTCATGATCGAGCCCGGCTCGAACACGTCGGTCATGATCCGGTTGCGCAACTGCTCGCCGGTCATGCGCGAGCGGTCGTTCGGGTTGTACGTCGGGTAGTTGACGAGCGCGAGCACTTCGCCGGTACGCACGTCGACGACCATCGCCGCGCCGGCCTTCGCCTTGAACTTCTCGACGGCGGCCTTCAGGTTCGCGTACGCGATGTACTGGATCTTGCTGTCGATCGACAGGTCGACGTCGGTGCCGTTGTGCGGCGGAATCTGCTCGGCGACATCCTCGATGATGTGCCCCATCCGGTCCTTGATCACGCGGCGCATGCCCGACGTGCCGGACAGCATCTTCTGGTCACCCAGTTCGACGCCTTCCTGCCCTTCGTCCTCGACGTTCGTGAAGCCGATCAGGTGAGCGGTGATCTCGCCTTCCGGGTAGAAGCGCTTGTATTCGTTGCGCTGATAGATGCCGGGGATGTCGAGCGCGGCGACCTTGTCGGCGACGTCGATCGGCACCTGGCGCTTCACGTAGACGAAACCCTTGTCTTCCGACAGCTTCACGCGCAGTTCCTTCGACGTCATGCCGAGGAGCTTGCCGAGCTGGTTGATCTTGTCGGCGTCGAGGTCGTCCGGCACCGCATCGGGAATCGCCCAGATCGCGCGCACGGGCAGGCTCGTCGCGAGCACGAGCCCGTTACGATCGAGGATCTTGCCGCGCGTCGCGGGCAGTTCGATCGTGCGCTGGTAGCGGCTTTCGCCCTGCTTCTGATAGAACGCGTTGCCGGGACCCTGGATCCAGAACGCCCGGGCGGCCAGCGCGACGAACGCCATGAACAGCATGAACACGACGAGCTTCGAGCGCCACATCGGCAGATGCACGCCCAGCACGGGGCTCGACGAGAACTTCACGTTCTGGCGCTTCTGGGACGGCTTCATCGCGCGCCCCCCTTGCCCTTGCCGGCCGTGTCGGCCGACGCCGGGATCGGCGCGTCGATCGCCTTCGCGGCGCCCGGCGGCAGCGTCAGGTATTGCGTGCGGCCGGTCGAGATCGGCTGCATTTTCAGCGAATCGTTCGCGAGCTGCTCGATGCGCGACGTCTTCGACAGCGCGCTCTGCTGATATTGGAGCTGCGCATAGTCCTGCTGGAGCTGGCGCTCCTGCGACTGCGCGCGCTGCAGCTGGATGAAGATCTGGCGTTGCTGGTTCGTCGAGTTGACGACCGACAGCGCGCAACCCATCACGATGATCAGCAGGAAGATATTGAGGCGGCTCATGGCGTGACGCGCTCCGCAATGCGCATCACGGCCGAGCGGGCGCGCGGATTCGCGGCGACTTCCGCTTCGCTCGGAAACTGGCGGCTGATGATCTTGAGCGGCGGGCTCGGGAGGTCGACGGCGCGGATCGGCAGGCGACGATCGACCGCAGGCGCACTCGCGTGCGCCTGCATGAATCGTTTGACGATCCGGTCCTCGAGTGAATGAAAGCTGATGACCACCAGCCGCCCCCCTTGCTCCAGCAACGACAATGCCGCGTCTAGTACGACTTGCAGGTCCGCAAGCTCTTGATTGACGTGAATCCGTATAGCCTGAAAGGTGCGGGTTGCCGGATCCTTGCCCTTCTCACGGGTTTTGACGACGTGACCCACGATTTGGGCAAGCTCGCCCGTGGTGTCGAGAGGCCCAAGACGGTCGGACTCTGCCCGGCGAGCAACAAGCGCCTTTGCAATCTGAAAAGCAAACCGTTCTTCCCCATAATCCCGTATCACCTCCGTCAATTCCTGCACCGAAGCCCGCGCGAGCCATTCGGCCGCCGACTCGCCGCGCGTCGGATCCATTCGCATGTCCAGCGGACCATCGGCGCGGAAACTGAAGCCGCGCGCCGGATCGTCCACCTGCGGCGAGGACACGCCCAGGTCCAGCAACACCCCCGACACCTTCTCGACGCCGCGCGCCGCAAGCGCGTCGCGCATCGAAGCAAAGCTGTCATGCACGATCGAGAAGCGCGCATCCTCGATGCCCTGCGCCGTCTCGATCGCCCTCGGATCCTTGTCGAACGCGATCAGCCGCGCGGCCGGCGCCAGCCGCGCGAGCACCGCGCGGCTATGGCCGCCGCGCCCGAACGTGCCGTCGACGTACACGCCGTCCGGCCGCGTCACGAGCGACTCGACCGCCTCATCCAACAGCACCGTCCGATGCCGCAATTCATTTCCCATCGCGGGCGTCTCCGTCACCGCAATCAGAACGTGAAATTCTTCAGCGCGTCGGGCATGCCCTGCGCCATCGCTGCCTGCTCCTTCGCGTTGTAGGTCTGCGAATCCCACAGCTCGAAGTGACTACCCATTCCCAACAACATGACTTCCTTTTCCAGTCCGGCTGCCATGCGCAGCTCGGGCGATACGAGAATCCGGCCCGCGCTGTCGAGATCGACGTCCATCGCATTGCCGAGAAAAATTCGCCGCCACCAGTGCGCGTCCATCGGCAACGCGGCGATCTTGGCGCGGAACACTTCCCATTCGGGGCGCGGAAACAGCAACAGGCAGCCGTCCGGGTGCTTGGTCACAGTCACCCGTCCTTCTGCCTGTCCTTGCAGCGCTTCGCGATAGCGAGCCGGCACCGACATCCGCCCTTTCGCATCGAGCGTCAGCGCCGACGCCCCTTGGAACACTTTCCGCTCTCCCGTTCAGGGCACCGAAGCACCCGCTCAATGCTGAGAATTTAGCCGGAATAGCCTGCTAAATCACACAAAAATACACTTTCTCACACTGTCTCCCACTTTAGAGGAAGGGTGTGGCACGGTCAAGGGAGCGGCCCGCTTTTTTGACGAATTTTGTTAGTTAGAACAAGGACTTACGCGCACATGCTCATGCGACCCCTCATTCCAAAAACCGTTATAAATGAATGAGCTAGTGCAACTTGTGAAGGTGATACGTGAGAAAGACGGCCCAGACGGGCGTGCGGACGGGGCTTTCGGGGGCGGGAAAACGAGGAGTGAGCGGGCGGTATCGGGGGCGGTGAACCGGGGCGGCGTCCCACGCCACCCCGGCGCCAATCTCAGAGATAGTACGCAGTGCTCGTCATGACTTTCGACGCGGCGCGCATCAGCATCCGCGCGGGCAGCGGCAGCTCGATGCCGCCGGCGTCGGTCGCGGCCTTGCCGTGCTTCACCTCGTCGATCCGCATCTGGTCGACGATCGCGCGCGACGCGGTGTCGGTCGCCGGCAGCTCGGACATGTGGCCTTCGAGATGGCTCTCGACCTGCCGCTCCGTCTCGGCCATGAAGCCGAGGCTGACCTTGTCGCCGAGCGCGCCAGCCGCCACGCCGATCGCGAGCGCGCCGGCATACCACAGCGGGTTGAGCAGGCTCGGGCGCGAGTCGAGCTCCTTCAGGCGGTGCGCGGTCCACGCGAGGTGATCCTCCTCCTCGCGCGCGGCCTCCTCGAACATCGCCTTCGCCGACGCCGTGCGCGCGGTGAGCTTCTGCGCCTGGTAGAGCGCCTGCGCGCAGACCTCGCCGACGTGATTCACGCGCATCAGGCCGGCCGCGTGCGTGCGCTCGGCGGGCGTCAGCTCGGCGTCCGGCGCATCGGCCGGCGCGGGCACCGGCCGGCTCATCCGGCTAATGCCGGTCAGCGATCGCAGGCCGCGATCGAATTCGCTGATCAGTTCATCCAACACCATCCTGTTCTCCTGGCTGCAGGTGCCGCTGCACGCGGCAAGGGCACGAGTCCGCTGCGTAACCGACTTGATTATTCAGCGGAAATTGCGGTTAACCCGTGATTTTAACCATTGTTGCATAAAGGAAACATGGCGGCGTTGAGCTGCAGCATTTCGCTTTGTGGCAAAAATCGGCTTTGCTACATTACGTGCGACTTCTTGCGAAGTTGATGGGGCCCGTCAACAGAACATAACTATCCGCCCCGCCAAAAAAATTCAGTGATTCTTGGAGATCCGTTAATGAAAAAGTCGCTTCTCGCGCTCGTCGCGCTGGGCGCGTTCGCTGGCGCTGCCCATGCGCAAAGCAGCGTGACGCTTTACGGCATCATCGATGAAGGCCTGCTCTTCAACAACAACGCAGGCGGCAAGCACCTGTACAGCATGGCCAGCGGCGTGATGCAAGGCAGCCGCTTCGGTCTGCGCGGCACCGAAGACCTCGGTGGCGGCCTGAAGGCGATCTTCACTCTCGAAAACGGTTTCGACGTGAACAGCGGCAAGCTCGGTCAGGGCGGCCTGATGTTCGGCCGTCAGGCTTACGTCGGCCTGTCGAGCCAGTACGGTACGGTCACGCTGGGTCGTCAGTACGACTCCGTCGTCGACTTCGTCGGCCCGCTCGAGGCAGGCGACCAGTGGGGCGGCTACATCGCCGCTCACCCGGGCGACCTCGACAACTTCAACAACGCGTATCGCGTGAACAACGCGGTCAAGTTCACGAGCCAGAGCTACGGCGGCTTCACGTTCGGCGGCCTGTACAGCTTCGGCGGCCAGGCAGGTCAGTTCGCGAAGAACCAGGTCTGGTCGCTCGGCGCAGGCTACAACAACGGCCCGCTGGTCCTCGGCGTCGGTTACTTGAACGCACGCACGCCGAACCAGTTTGGCGGCATGTTCAACAACGGTTCGACGTCGTCGTCGGTCTCGTCGCCGATCTACGGCGCGTACGCGAACAACGCGAACACGTACCAGGTCATCGGCGCAGGCGGCGCGTACACGTTCGGCGCAGCGACGATCGGCGCGACGTACTCGAACACGAAGTTCAAGGGCTTCTCGGCAGGCCCGTTCGTGAACCAGACCGCGACGTTCAACAACGGCGAAATCAACTTCAAGTACCAGTTGACCCCGGCGTTGATCCTCGGCGCGGCGTACGACTACACGCAAGGCAGCAAGATCGACGGCAACTCGGCAGCCAAGTACCACCAGGGCTCGCTGGGCGTCGACTACTTCCTGTCGAAGCGCACCGACGTCTACGCGATCGGCGTGTACCAGCACGCATCGGGCAACGTGCTCGATTCGAACGGCAACGTCCTGAAGGCAACGGCAGCGATCAACGGTCTCGCAGGTTCGAGCACCAGCAACCAGGTCGCAGCACGCGTCGGCATCCGTCACAAGTTCTAATCAGCTTGTCTGACAAGCCGCAGCATCTTGAAGGCGCCTTCGGGCGCCTTTTTCTTTTTCGGGCGGCGGGTCAGCAGGTCGGTGGGTCGACATGCAAACGTGCGTCGCAGCGTGCCGACGCCAGCCGTCAGGTCGAAATGCAAGAACTGCCGCCGGCTCCCGCACGAAACACGTGCCCCCGGCCATCCACCCGCAGCCGCAAACAAAAAGCCCGGCATGGGCCGGGCTTTTTCGTTCAACCGTCTCGTTGCGTGCGTTACGCGCGTCCGTCACGCAGTTCGCGCCGCAGGATCTTGCCGACGTTCGTCTTCGGCAGCTCCGTGCGGAACTCGACCAGCTTCGGCCGCTTGTACCCGGTGAGCCGCTCCTTGCAGTAGGCGAGGATGTCCTTGTCGGTCAGCGCCGGATCCTTTTTCACGATGAACAGCTTCACGGCTTCGCCGGAATGCTCGTCCGGCACGCCGACCGCCGCGACCTCGAACACGCCCGGATGCGACGCTACCACGTCCTCGACTTCGTTCGGATACACGTTGAAGCCAGACACGAGAATCATGTCCTTCTTGCGATCGACGATCTTCACGTAGCCGCGCGCATCCATCACGCCGACGTCGCCCGTCTTGAAGAAGCCGTCCGCGAACATGACCTTCGCGGTCTCGTCCGGCCGGTTCCAGTAGCCGGCCATCACCTGCGGCCCGCGGATGCAGATCTCGCCGGGCTCGCCGAGCGCGACGTCGTTGCCTGCATCGTCGCGGATCGCGACTTCGGTCGACGGCAGCGGCAGGCCGATCGTCCCACTGTATTCGGTCGCCGTCACGGGGTTGCAGGTTGCCACCGGCGACGTTTCGGACAGCCCGTATCCTTCGATGATCGCGGTCCCGGTCTTTTCATACCAGCGCCTCGCGACGCCCTCCTGGATCGCCATGCCGCCGCCGTTGGCGATCACGAGCTTCGACAGGTCGAGCTGACCGAATTCCGGATGGTTCAGCAGCGCGTTGTACAGCGTGTTGACCGCAGGAATCGTCGAGATCCGGTAACCCTTCAACTCCTTGATCATGCCGGCGATGTCGCGCGGATTCGGGATCAGGATGCCCATGCCGCCCGTGCGCATCGTCAGGAAACCGCAGACGGTCAGCGCGAACACGTGATACAGCGGCAGCGCGACAACCGTCACGAACTGTTCCACCTCCGGATACTTCTCGTGAGCCGGGTGGTGCCACGCGCCGGCCTGCAGCACGTTCGACACGATGTTCCGGTGCAGCAGCGTCGCCCCCTTCGCGACGCCGGTCGTACCGCCCGTGTACTGCAGGAACGCGACGTCGTCGGGACCGATCTTCTGCGGCTTGAACGCCTGTCGCGCGCCCTCCGACAGCGCGGCCTTGAAGCGCGTGAACGACGGCAACTGCCACGCGGGCACCATCTTCTTCACGTTGCGCACGACGTAATTGACGAGCCATCCCTTGATGCCCAGCAGGTCGCCCATCGATGCGACGACCACGTGCTTGACGGCCGTATTGGCGATGACGGCCTGCAGTGTCGACGCGAAATTCTCCAGGATGACGATCGCCTCCGCACCGCTGTCCTTCAGCTGATGCTCGAGCTCGCGCGGCGTATAGAGCGGGTTGACGTTGACGACGGTGTAGCCGGCGCGCAGCACCGCGGCGATCGTCACCGGGTACTGCAGCACGTTCGGCATCATGATCGCGACGCGCGCCCCGCGCGCCAGGCCGCGGGATTGCAGCCACGCGCCGAACTGGCGCGACAGCTTGTCCAGTTCGCCATACGTGATGCCCTTGCCCATGCAGACGAACGCGGTACGGTCGCGATACTGCCGGAAGCTCTCGTCGAGCAGGTCCGGGACGGACGGATAAGCAGAGGAGTCAATTTCGGCTGGAACGCCGGGTGGGTACGATTTCAGCCAAATTTTGTCCATGCCGCGCGTCTCCTCACAGATTTTCGAATGGTCGTGCTAAAACGCATCGTAACGGCTCCCCCGCCCCGAGACAACAGGGTTAGATGTCCACTTCGAACTTCCATATCAATTTCGTCTGATCATACGGCGATATTCGATCAAATGCGCTCAACTTCCACAAGACAATCGTAAAACGTCGCCGAATTGCCCAGATCGGTCAGTGCCTGGCTCGTCACTTCGTTCGCGTTCCTGCCGTCCGGCGACAACTTCTTCCACCAGATCGACAATCCGACGACCAGCCCGGCGCGCGCCCGATCGGTAATACGCGCAAGCGCCTGCATCGAGCCGCGATCGTTGAAGATACGGACGACGTCGCCCTCCGCGATGCCGCGCGCGCTGGCGTCGGACGGGTGCATGTCGAGGTGCGGCTCGCCTTCCGTCGAACGCAGGCTGTCGACGTTCACGAACGTGCTGTTCAGGAAGTGACGGGCCGGCGGCGAAATCATCGCCAGCGGATAGCGTGCGGCGAGTTCGGGCGCGGCTTCGACTGATTCGAACGGCGGCAGATAGTCGGGAACGGGGTCCATGCCCATCTGCTCGAGCCGCGGGCTGTAGAACTCGCACTTTCCCGATGGCGTGCGGAAACCGCCATTCGCGAACGGCGCCTCCGGCAGTTTGAGTTTCAGCCAGCCGGCCTGCTTCAGCGTGTCCCAGTCGCTGTCGAGCACCGGATCGTCCCAGCGAAGCGCTGCGCGCGCGACCGCTTCGTCGCTGTGATAGAGCGCGGGCTCGTCGAGTCCCATGCTGCGCGCGATCCCGCGAAAGATCTCCGTGTTCGGCCGCGCGTCTCCCACCGGTGGAATCACCGGCAGATTCGCCATCACATAGGTATGGCCGTACGACTTATGGATATCCAGATGTTCGAGCTGCGTGGTTGCCGGCAATACAATGTCGGCGAAATCGACCGTATCTGTCTTGAAGTGCTCGAGAACGACCGTGAACAAATCGTCGCGCGCGAAGCCCGCGGCGACCTTCGACGAATCGGGCGCGACCGCCACCGGATTCGAGTTGTACACGATCAGCGCTTCGACTTTCGGCCCGAACGTCGCATCGCCCGGATGCAGCAGCGCGTCGCCGATCGCGTTCATGTTGATGATGCGCGGCAACTTGTTCGGCCAACCCGGCATCAGGTCCGGACGTAGCAGCGCGGCCTGGTTGACCGGCGCGGACTCCGACGACGAGAGCAGCAAGCCGCCCGCCCGATCGCGCCACGCCCCCGTCAACGCCGGCAGGCTGGCAATCGCGCGCACGGCATTGCCGCCGCCGCGAACGCGTTGCATGCCGTAGTTGAGGCGGATCGATGCCTTGCGGGTGGCGCCGTAGCGACGGGCAAGATCGACCAGCTCCGACGCGTCGATGCCGCAGATCTGCGCGACACGTTCCGGCGGATAGGTCAGGGCGCGCGCCTTCAGTTCGTCGAAGCCGAGCGTATGGTCGGCGATGTAGTCGTGATCGAGCAGGTTTTCGGTAATCAGCACATGCATCATGCCGAGCGCAAACGCGCCATCGGTACCGGGCTTCAGGGCGATGTGCTGATGGCACTTCTCCGCGGTCAGCGAACGATACGGGTCGATCGCGACAAGACGCGCACCACGGCGCTTCGCTTCCTGCGCGCGGGTCCAGAAGTGCAGACTCGATGCGATCGGATTCGCGCCCCATATCAGAATCAGTTCGCTTTCCTCGAAGTGCTCGAGGTGCATGCCGACACTGCCGCCATACGTGTATCGCAGCCCCGCGGCACCGGCCGCCGCGCAGATCGCACGCTCGAGCCGCGACGCACCGAGCTTGTGAAAGAAGCGCTGGGCAATGCCCTCGCCTTGTACGAGTCCCATCGTTCCCGCATAGCTGTACGGCACGATCGCTTCCGGCGCGCGCGCGGCGATCTCACCGAGGCGACGCCCGATCTCGTCGAACGCCTCGTCCCAACTGATCGGCACGAAGCGCCCTTCCCCTTTTGCGCCGATACGCCTGAGCGGGACAGTGAGGCGATCGGGATGATGAACGCGATCCGCGTATCGGCTGACTTTCGTACACAAGACACCCTGTGTCGGCGGATGGTCGGGATCGCCCGTGACCTTGATTACCTTGCCGTTCTCGACGGTCACGCGCATTGCACACGTGTCCGGACAATCATGCGGGCAAACGGCCCGGGCTACCTGGGTGGCGGCGTTCATCGTTTTGAATGCTGAGATGGGGGTACGCAAATTTTACGTGGACCACGCCGAATAACGCGTTCATTTCACAGCGTTTTTGGACGATCTGATGGAAGACTGGGTGGAAGTGGCAGGTTTCGGCGGGCGGGAGGCCGTGGACGTAGCCTTGGCACCGTTACGCCGCACGCTTTTCTGGCGCACCAATGCAAAAACCCCCGCCTTTCGAGCGGGGGTTTCTGGCTTAGGGAGCCTGACGATTACCTACTTTCACACGGGAATCCGCACTATCATCGGCGTAGAGTCGTTTCACGGTCCTGTTCGGGATGGGAAGGGGTGGGACCGACTCGCTATGGTCATCAGGCAAAGGGGGTTGTTCTGCTGGCGTGGCCAACAGAACCAATCTGGGAAGAAGCAGTAATTAGGTTGTGTGTATCACACACGAGAATTCAACATGTCGCTTTGGATCGCGACCGGTGCTTTCGCACGGCGCCGATCTACAAGGCAGACTTGTTATAGGATCAAGCCTTACGGGCAATTAGTATCAGTTAGCTGAACGCATTACTGCGCTTACACACCTGACCTATCAACGTCCTGGTC